>JBMYTN010000053.1:0-27306 GCA_049604415.1 Rhodospirillaceae bacterium
GGGGGAAGGTGTGGCGTAAACTGTCAGGTTATTACCGTCACATCACAGGCACCCTTAGCCAATATTGGTGAGGCATTAAGAACAAGGCCGGTCCCGTAGGACCGGCCTTCTTCGTCAGAGGATGTGAGCCCTCTTATTTCGGGCGATTGGCGATCAGATCGTCAACCACGGACGGATCGGCCAGGGTGGAGGTGTCACCCAAGGCACCGAACTCGTTCTCGGCGATCTTGCGCAGGATCCGACGCATGATCTTCCCGGAACGGGTTTTCGGCAGACCCGGAGCCCACTGGATCACGTCCGGCGCAGCAATCGGACCGATTTCCGCGCGGACCCACTTGACCAGCTCTTTGCGCAGCTCTTCGGATTCCACTTCGCCCGCCTTCAAGGTGACATAGACATAAATGCCCTGGCCCTTGATGTCGTGCGGGAAGCCAACCACAGCGGCTTCGGACACTTTCGGGTGGGCCACAAGAGCGGATTCCACTTCCGCCGTGCCCATCCGGTGACCGGAGACGTTGATCACGTCATCGACCCGACCGGTGATCCAGTAATAGCCATCTTCATCCCGGCGGCAGCCGTCGCCGGAGAAGTAGTAGCCCTTGTAAGCCGAGAAGTAGGTCTGCACGAACCGCTCATGGTCGCCATAAACGGTGCGCATCATGCCCGGCCAAGCATCGGCGATGCAGAGATTGCCTTCGGTGGCCCCTTCCAGCTCGGTGCCAGCGGCGTCGACCAGAACCGGCTGAACGCCGAAGAACGGACGGGTCGCAGAGCCCGGCTTCAGATCGGTCGCACCCGGCAGCGGGGTGATCAAAATGCCGCCGGTTTCGGTCTGCCACCAAGTATCAACAATCGGGCAGTTGGACTTGCCAACAACCTCGTAATACCACTTCCAGGCTTCCGGGTTGATCGGCTCACCCACCGAGCCCAGGATGCGCAAAGAAGACAGGTCATGCTTGTTCACCGGCTCTTCGCCTTCGCGCATCAGGGAGCGGATGGCGGTCGGCGCGGTGTAGAAGATGTTGACCTTGTGCTTTTCGCAGACTTCCCAGAAGCGGTCGACACCCGGATAGTTCGGGATGCCTTCAAACATCAGGGAAACGGCACCATTGGCCAGCGGGCCATAGACGATGTAGCTGTGGCCGGTGACCCAGCCCACATCGGCGGTGCACCAGTAAATGTCGCCGTCCTGATAGTCGAAGACATATTTGTGGGTCATGGCGGCATACAGCAGATAGCCGCCGGTGCAGTGCTGCACGCCCTTCGGCTTGCCGGTGGACCCGGAGGTGTAGAGGATGAACAGCGGATCTTCGGCGTTCATCTCTTCCGGCGGGCAGTCGGTGGAGGCTTCGGCGCAGACGTCTTCGTACCAGTAATCACGGCCTTCGACCCAATCCACGTCACCGCCAGTGCGCTTGACGACAAACTGCGCCTTGATGGACGGGCAGTCCGCCAGGGCAATGTCGGCATTCTTTTTCAGCGGCACCTTACGACCACCGCGCAGACCTTCATCAGAGGTCACGATGGCGACGCATTCACTGTCTTGGATCCGGTTGGCCAGGCTGTCCGGAGAGAAACCGCCAAACACGATCGAGTGCACCGCACCGATCCGGGCGCAGGCCAGCATGGCCACGGCGGCTTCGGGGATCATCGGCAGGTACAAGCAGACCCGGTCGCCCTTCTTGACGCCCTTGGCCTTCATGGCATTGGCGAAGCGGCAGACCCGCTCATGCAGATCCTTATAGGTGATGTGGGCATCGTCGGAGGGATCATCGCCTTCCCAAATGATGGCGGTTTGATCGCCCCGGGTTTCCAGGTGACGGTCCAGGCAGTTGGCGCTGACATTCAGGGTGCCGTCATGGAACCACTTGATGTGCACATCATGGGGGTCAAAGGACACGTCCTTGACCTGGGTATAGGGCTTAATCCAGTCCAGGGACTTGCCCATTTCGCCCCAGAAACCCTCGGAGTCCTTCACGGACCGCTCATACATTTCCAGATACTTGGCATTGTCCACATGGGCGCTGGACGCCACAGCAGCCGGAACCGGAAAAACTTGCTCAGACATAAACACTTCTCCCCTTCAGATTGGGTCCGCTCCGGGTGTCTCCCCGGCAGCAGTCCTTGATCACAGCCACCCTGCAGGCGGCCAGAACATGTTTGGGTGCACCGCGCTCTAGAGCCCTCTCAGCCAAACCGGAGACCGATTCAACGGGTCAAAAAGGCTCTCGCACGCTGCGCGACCATCCCCCCTACTCAACCAAAAAACTGTTTTGCGCTCACCTCCACGCCATCAGAGACGACAGGATACGGATCCAACGACCGGCCCAGACAGGGCCCCTCGATACACAGACCATCGCGGATCTGGAACAGGGCCCCATGGGTGGCGCATTGGATAAAGCTCCGGTCCAAATCGAGAAAATCATTGGGTTTGAAGTCCAACGGGATCCGATTATGCGGACAGGAATTGATATAGCCATGGACCGCAGGGCCCTGGCGGACGACAAAGACCTTCAAGTCGAAGCCATCTTCATCGGCAATAACAAAGCCCTTGGCCCCGGGATCAGCGATCTCGGACAGACGGCACAGCACCGGGTTGTCCGCGCTGGGCTCCAATCGGGTCGGCTTGTTCGGATTGGCTTTGGCGGCAGCGGCGGCGATTTCGGGCGGCAGATCGGAGAAAGTCATGCGCTTCCAAGCCCCCCCATTTCGCAAATCAGATCCCAAGACGCTGGGTCAATGGGCATCACCGACAGACGAGATTGTTTGATCAGCGGCAGCTCGGCCAGACGCGGCTCGGCTTTGATATCGGCCAGGGAGACCGGGTTGGGCACCGCCTCGACCGCCTTAAAATCAACCATGCCAAAGCGCCCGCTGGCATCACTGGGATCGGGGTAATAGGTCTTAACCACCTCGACGATGCCGACAACCCGCTTCTCCTTCACCGAGTGATAGAAGAACGCCTTATCGCCAATCACCATCGCTTTCATATTGTTGCTGGCCTGGTGGTTGCGCACGCCGTCCCACGGCTCCACGCCAACCCGCACCTGATCCTCCCAGGACCAGGTGTTTGGTTCCGATTTGACCAGCCAGAACGCCATCCTACCCGATGCCTCCGTCACTGCCCTGGGGTCAAGCCACCGCCGAACCGGCAGCGGCGTCCGCAGCCCGGCCCATCACGGCCTTGAAGGGTCGGATGATCACGGATTCAAACAGGCCCGCTTTGGCATAAGGGTCGCCGGAGCAGAATGCTTCCACGGCGGCACGGTCCGGGGCCTCGATCAGGATAAAGCTGCCCACCATCCCGGTGCCATCATCGGTGGTCATCGGGCCAATCAACACCAGCATGTCGGCATTGGCTTTGGCATAGGCCAAATGATCCGGGCGGTTGGCCTGCCGAATATGGGCATGGCCCGGCTTGTCCAGACAATGGACCGCAAACAACATGATTGTGGTCTCCCCCTGCTAAAGTCCTGTTCGGGATTCTTTTTTGGGTGGCTGGATGACGGGTTCCGCTTGATGCGGATTGATCGCCATTCCCTTTTTTTAGTGCCGTCCCTTGATAGGGGCGGTTGGTGTTTCGGACAACCCCGGAAACGCTTTCCATACAGCCAAAAGCATCTCTCTGATCATCCGGGGCGGACCCTAGCACGAGCCTCCCCGATTTGCACTGCTAATCGGTGTTCTGAATCAAGGGGGCTGATACCGCGTTTCGCGAGCTTTACAAATGGAACTTTCGTCCCTTACGCGCAACCGCCCGACCCGCATTATTCAGGGCGGAATGGCCGCGACAACAGGCCTTCAATGGCCGCATCCACCGCCAAGGACCCGGACAAAATATCCGCCACCGCTTGGGTGATCGGCATATCAGCCCCGACCTTGGCCGCCCGCTCCAACACCGCCGGGGCGGATTGAACCCCTTCAGCCACGGATTTGCGCCCGGCCAGAATCTCCGCAACCGATTGGCCCTGGCCCAATGCGACTCCAAGGGAGAAATTCCGCGATTGCATGGAGGACGCCGTAAGAGCGAGATCGCCCAAACCAGATAATCCGGCCACGGTTTCCGCCCGCCCGCCCAAACGGGCCGCCAGCCGACCGATCTCCGCCAGGCCCCGGGTCAGCAAGGCCGCCCCGGCATTATCGCCCATGCCCCGGCCCTCGACGATGCCACACGCAATGGCCATGACATTCTTGACCGCACCACCGACCTGGGAGCCCACCGGATCCTCGGACGGATAGGGCCGGAAACTGCGGGTGCCGACCGCCTTGGCCATGCCCAAGGCCAAAGCCGGATCCTCGGCGGCCAGGGTCACTGCCGTCGGCTGACCCCGGGCGACCTCAGCGGCAAAGGTCGGGCCGGTCAAAACCCCCCAGGGCCGCCCCGGCAGCACCTCAGCCAAAACCTCATGCATCAAGGCACCCGTGCCCCGCTCCAAGCCCTTGGCACAAAGCACGGCAGGCAAGGTTGCGGGCCAATGTGGCGAGGCTTGGCCGACCACAGCGCGCAAAAACTGCGCCGGACACACCACCAACACCAGATCACAGGCCAGGATCTCGGCCATATCCGCCGTGGCCCGGATCGCCGGGTCCAAAGCCAAACCCGGCAAATAATCCGGATTGAGGCGATCGCGATTGATCGCCTCGACCACCGGGGCTTCAAAGGCCCACAGGGTCACCCGACGCCCGGCCCGGGCTGCGGTCTGGGCCAAGGCAGTACCCCAAGCGCCTGCCCCCAAAACCCCGATATGGTCAAACCCCGGCGGATCTGAGGGGTCAGGCGTGGGGTTCTGAGCGGACTCGGTCATGCCTTCACTCCGGCAAAGGGACGTTTCGGGGCCTGGGCATCCAAGGGCCAGCGCGGGCGGGCCTTAAACGCCAAGGAATCCCCCTCGGGCGGACAAACCCCGCTGCGCAGGCGTTCCAAGCCCGCCCAGGCGATCATGGCCGCATTGTCCGTACACAAACCCAAGGGCGGCGCGGCATAGGCCAGCCCGGCCCCGGCGGCAAAGGCCTGCAACCTCTGACGGAGCATTTGGTTGGCCGCGACCCCTCCGGCAACCACCAGGGCGCCCCCTTGGGGATGACGCCCCAGAAAATCGGCGGCGGCGCGCTTCAACCGGTCGATAAGACAGGCCGCGACCGCTTCCTGAAAGGACGCACACAGATCAGCAACGTCCTGATCGACCAATTCGCCATCCGGGGCAGCGGCCCGCAGCGCCTCGGCCTCGCGGCGCACTGCGGCCTTCAGGCCGGAGAAGGAGAAATCACAGCCCGGACGCCCAACCATGGGCCGGGGCAAAGCAAAGCGCGTCGGATCTCCGGACCGGGCGGCCTGTTCCACCGCCGGACCTCCGGGATAGGGCAAACCCAACAGCTTGGCGGATTTGTCAAAGGCCTCCCCGGCGGCATCATCAATGGTGGTGCCGAGCCGCCGGAAGCTGTCGGGACCAGCAACCTCCAGGATCTGACAATGGCCGCCGGAGACCAGCAGCAACAAAAAGGGATATGACGGTTGTTCCGTTCCGGGCCTTAGCACTCCGTCAGCTGCCCCACCCTGCGCCTCGCCAAGGCCTGCTAGGCGCGCCGACAGGGCATGTCCGGCCAAGTGATTGACGGCGACAAAGGGTTTGCCGAGCGCACAGGCAAAAGCCTTGGCGAAGGTCGCCCCGACCAGCACCCCGCCGATCAGGCCCGGACCGGCGGTCGCGGCCACCGCATCCAAGGCCTCGGCGCGCAGGCCAGCCCGCTGCAAGGCCAAGGCCACCAAGCGGTCGAGATGATCGACATGGGAGCGCGCAGCGATTTCCGGCACCACACCGCCATAGATCTGGTGATCGTCGATTTGGGAGCGCAGGGCTTCGGACAGGATCCGCTTCGAGCGTGGATCCGCCGCCGCCGGTTGCGCCACAGAGGAGCCGTCATTGCGTTGATCGGTGACAATCGCCGCAGCGGTTTCATCGCAACTGGTCTCAATTCCAAGAACAAGCATGGCAGGGCGGTCTATAAGTCCTTAGGTGAATTTACCCGCGATGCGAAGGCTGGCACGGAGAAGTGCCTTTCCTTACACGCCCATAGCCTCTACAACAGCTTAGCCATGACCGCCACACCCATGATCCGTATTGGTACCCGGGGAAGCCCCCTCGCCCTCGCCCAGGCCGAGATGGTGCGCGCCCTGTTGCAAGCCGCCCATCCCGATTTGCGCCAAGATGAGGCGATTGTCCTGGAGGTGATCACCACCTCCGGCGACCGGTTCCTCGACCGCCCCTTGGCGGATATTGGCGGCAAGGGCCTGTTTACCAAAGAGATTGATGAGGCCCTGCTAGACGGGCGGATCGATCTGGCGGTCCATTCTATGAAGGATGTGCCGACCTGGCTGCCCGAGGGCATTGTGCTGCCCTGTATGCTGGAGCGCGAGGATGTGCGCGACGCACTGATCGGCCCGGGCATCACCGGCTTGAAGGATCTGGCCGAAGGCGCGGTGGTCGGCACCGCCTCCCTGCGCCGGGGCGCGCAGATCCTCGCCCGCCGCCCGGATGTCACCGTGGTCCCGTTCCGGGGCAATGTGCAAAGCCGCCTGCGCAAACTGGCCGCCAAAGAAGTCGATGTCACCTTGCTGGCCATGGCAGGCCTGCGCCGCCTGAATATGGCCGACCAGGCCACCGGGATCCTGGAGCCGACCGAAATGTTGCCCGCCGTGGCCCAAGGCGCGGTCGGCATCACCTGCCGCACCGAGGATAGCGACATCCTGGCGCGGCTCGCCCCCTTGGACCACGCGGAGACCACGCTCTGTGTCCAGGCCGAGCGCGCCATGCTCGCCACTTTGGATGGCTCCTGCCGGACCCCCATTGGCGGATTGGCCAGCCTGTCGGAAGATGGCCAAACCCTGAGCCTGGAGGGCCTGGTGATCAAGCCCGATGGCAGCGCGACACACCGCACCAGCCAAACCGGACCGGCGGCGGATCCCATCGCCTTAGGGCAAGCGGTGGGACAGGCCTTATTAGAGCGGATGGGACCGGATTTCCTGAGCCTGCCGCAAAAATCGGCTGCCTCCGCTGCCCCGTCCGGGACCCCCATCGCCACTGACCCGGAAGCCTGAGGCCGATGCGGGCGCTGGTCACCCGACCCGCTGCCGATGCCACAAGGCTGTCTGAAACCCTGAGCGCCCAGGGACTCGAGGTCCTGATTGAGCCGCTTTTGGTGATCCTGCCGGTCGCCGGTCCCCAAACGGAGATCGAGGGCTTGGCCGGTGTGCTGTTGACCTCGGCTAATGGAGCCCGTGCCATGGCAGCGGCCTCGAGCCGCCGGGATCTGCCGGTTTATGCGGTGGGCGAAACCACGGCCCGGACAGCGCGGTCCCTAGGCTATGGCCATGTTGAGACCGCTGGCGGCGATGTCAAAGCCCTCGCAGCCCTGGTGCAGGCGAAGGTCGACCCCAATGCTGGCCCGCTGTTGCATGCGGTTGGCTCAGCCCAGGCCGGGGATCTTGCCGGGACCCTGGCGGTACAGGGCTATGATGTGCGCAAGGCGATTCTCTATGAAAGCCGCGCCGCCACGGCCCTGTCGAAAGAGACTCGAGAGGCGCTGGGGACCGGAGATATTGATCTGGTCGTGCTCTATTCGCCCCGCACGGCCGCCGTGTTTTCCGAATTGGTCCAAAATGCGGATCTGACAGGGGCTTGCAAAACCCTTACAGCCTATGCTCTGAGTCCTGCCGTGGCCGCCGCGTTGAAAGGTTTGCCCCTTTCGGCGGTTCGGACCGCTGCGGAGCCGACGGAAACCGCTTTATTGTCGCTTTTGGCCGATGATCTGGCCAACGGTAGGGTGCAAGGCGGATCTGGATCGGATACCATGGCCACCAAAGTCCCTGTGCGGAATGGGTCCATTTCGCCCGAGGACAAAAATGGGGGACCAACGGGTGCAACGCCCGGTCAGGCGCATTCGGCCACCACAGGCCCGGATAGCGCCATGTCTTTGAAGGAACCAGGAGGGGACAGTCCGGTCATGACGGATTCAACCAAGGATGATGTGGTCAAGAACGACGCGGACAGCGCGGAACCGAAGGCCGACGGAACCACGCCCGAGGCCAGCGAGGCCGAAATCAGCGCGCCCGAGAGCGGGAGCGCTGAAACGGATAGCAGCGCAACCGATTCGTCGAGTGACAGCACACCCGAATCGCCCTGGGGATCGAAAAAGGACAGCACCGACAGCGCTGCAGGGGACGAGGAAAGCGACGCGCTCTATGGCCGGTCCTCCGATGACAAAAGCGACACCGGCACGGATCTGACCCCCGATGCCGATGACGGCGCCGGTGGCGGGGCCAGCGACGGCACTCCGGCCAAATCCGGCGGCGGCAAAGGCTGCTTGTGGATCATCCTGCTGGTGATCCTGATCGGGGCCGGAACTGCCGGATCCTACCCCTGGTGGCGCGACAAAATGCCTGAAGCCTACAAGGCTTGGCTGCCGCCGCTGCCGCAATCTGCGGAAACCCAAGCGGTTGCCGCCCTGACCGCGCGTCTGGACGCGGTGGAAGGCGAGATCGCCACTTTGCAGGCCGCCGGTGACGCCGGGTCTGAAGCCGCCGAGCAAATCTCGGCCATCAGCGGCAGTGTGGAAAGCTTGAGCGGTCGCCTGGCGGATCTGGAAACCCAGATCACCGAGGTGATGGAGGCTGCCGAAGCCTCGGCAGCGGCTGCCCCCATGGGCGGCGAAGCGCCGAGCTTCACCCCGACCGATACCGATGCCGGAACCGCTGCGGGCGAGACCGCCACGGCGGCAGCAACGCCGTCAGCGTCCCCGAGTGGGGCCGCAGGTGCCACATCAAACTCTGGAGCCAGTGCTGCGGCTGTGGCCGAAGCCCAGCAAGCCATCAGCCTGATGGATCGGGAAGTCGATGTGCTGAAGGGCTTCATGGACAACACCAAAACCGATCTGGGCACGATCCGTGAAGAGCTGAGCGCTCTGGCCGGATCCCTGGAAACGGTCGGCGAAGAGCTGGAAGGCCTCGACGAGGACAAGGCCAGCGCCAGCCAGGTCCTGGCCCTGACCGGTCGGTTGGTCGATGTGGAAGATCTGGCCAAGCAATCCAACAATGCCCGCAACCGGGCCTTGGCTCTGATGCTCTCCGTCGGCCAATTGCGTCAGGCGGTTCTGAGCGGCGATGCCTTTGGCGACGAGCTAGAAAGCGTTTTGGTGATCTCGGGCAGCGATGATGTCATCGCCGCTTCCGGGGAAGCCCTCTCGCCGCTGTCCGGCGGTGGGGTGATGCTGCGTGGCAGCCTGCGGGAAAGCTTCCCGGATGTGGCCCGTCAGATCGCCCGCTTGGGTCTGGCCCCGGGCGGCAGCGAATGGTGGGCGCGCACCCTGCAATCGGTGACCAGCTTGGTGACCCTGCGCCGCACCGATGGCGAAGCGGTGACCGACGAGAGCGGCCTGTTCTCCACCGTCGCCGCAGCGGAAACCGCTGTTCTGGACAATGATCTGGCCACCGCCATTGCGACCCTGGAAACTCTGGACGGCGCGGCGCTGGAAACCGCTGGACCGTGGATCGCAGCGGCCAAGGCCCGCCTGATCGCCGAAGCTGCCCTGTCTGACATGACCGCCCGCGCCCTGGCGCGGGTCGGGGCGGAGATGTCCTCCACTGCGGATGAAGGATAAGGCCCATGCTGCGCTTAATCCTTCTTCTGATTGTCGTTGCCCTTTTGGTGGCCCTTGGGGTCTGGTTGGCGGAAGAGCCGGGCACCTTCGTCGTCGACTGGCTGGGCTGGAAACTGGAATCCACCGTCTCGGTGCTGCTGCTGTTGCTGGCCATTCTGGTCGGGACCTTGGTCATCGGCTTCCGGGTGCTGGGCTGGATTGTCGGCATCCCCAAAGCCTGGGGCGTCTATCGCAGCAACAAACTGCTGCGCCGCAGTGCCCTGGCCATGAGCGAGCTGCCCGCCGCGCTGCATGGGGGCGATTCGGATCGGGCCCGGACGTTGCTGTCCGATGCCCGCAAGGCTTTGAACGGCGCCATTGGTGTTGATCAGGCCGCTGCCGAGCTGGCGATCCAGGCCGGGGATACCCGTGCAGCCCGCCTTGGCTATGTGGCGCTGCTCGACAATCCCCGTGCCCAAGCTGCGGCCCGTCGGGGCTTGCTGGGCATGGCAGTGGCAGAAGGCGATGAGGCCGGTGCCTTGAAAATCGCCAAAGACGCCATGGCCAACGGGGTCGATGCCGCTTGGGCGGTGGAAGCAGTGTTCAGCCGCTTAATCGCCAATGAAGATTGGGCAGAAGCCGAATCCTTGGCCAACAAGCATTGGACCGCTGTTGCCAAGCATTGCGGCCAGCCCATCGCCAAGGTGCGGGCCGCGCTGCTGGTCAAACAGGCCGAGGCCTTGGCCGCGTCCGGCGACACGGGCCAAGCCCTGAAGGCAGCGCAGAAGGCCATTGACGCCGATCCGGACCTGACCGAAGCCGCTTTGCTGATCGCCCGTCTGCACAAAATGGCGGGCCGGGTGAAAAAGGCAGTTCCGGTTCTGGCAGCCCAATGGCGTCGTCACCCGGAACCGGCAATCGGCGCGGCCTATTTGGGTCTGTTTGCCGGTGAGGATGCGCAAAAGGTTGCCAAGCGAGCCGAAGAGCTGGCCGCAGTCAATCCCGACCATCCCTTGAGCAAAGAGGTCGTGGCCCAGGCCGCCCTTGATGCCCAAAACTGGGCGGTGGCCCGGACCAATCTGTCCCTGTTCACCGGTGGAGATCCGACCAAAGCGATCTGCAAAATGATGGCAGCGTTGGAAGAAGGCGATCCGGAGGGCGCGGGCAAGGATGCCGCCCTGGATTGGCTGCGCAAGGCATTGGACGCCCCGGACACCGGCGGTCTCTATTGCGAGAATTGCGGTCGGTCGCACAGCGCCTGGGAAGCATTGTGCGAGTCCTGCGGCAGCGTCGGGTCGGTGACCTGGAAAATGTACACGCGCTCCCTGCAAGCCGCTCCGGCGGAAGAGCAAGCCGCCGCCGAATAGAAACCCCTGTCCTCATAAACCCCCGCTCGGCTTCCCGAGCGGGGCCAGGCAGGGCCTGGACCCTCAATGCTTCCCAGCAGGGGGTAGGCGTTGCACCTCGTTTAAGGGGAGTGCCCCTAAAGCCCTGTTCGAACGAATAGGGCTTTAGATCATTGGGGCAATGCGACGCGTTTCATAAGGCTCAAAACTGCGCGCCCAGCTCCGCTCTTGAACACGACGCACACACCCTTGCCGCAGGTATGGCTGGCTTGCGTGCGGCGTTCCAATTGCCGACATGCGCCACGCCCCCCTGCTGGGAAGCATGAAGGCTCCAGGCCCTGCCCGGCGACCACTTTGTGATCGGAAACCCGCTTGCGTGCGGCGCGCCAATTGCCGACCTGCGCCACGCCCCCCTGCTGGGAAGCATAAAGGCTCCAAGCCCTGCCTGGGGACCGCATTCCGTTCGGAAACCAGCTCGCGTTCGGCGGTTCCAATTGCCGACCTGCGCCACGCCCCCCTGCTGGGAAGCATAAAGGCTCCAGGCCCTGCCTGGGGACCGCATTCCTTTCGGAAACCAGCTCGCGTTCGGCGGTTCCAATTGCTGATCTGCGCCACGCCCCCCTGCTGGGAAGCATCGGGGGTCCAGGCCCTGCCTGGAAAAACCCCCGCTGGGAGGCCCAGCGGGGGTTTTGAACTGGTGTATCTGTGGAGGGCGGCGGGTTAGAGCCCGCCGTTCCTAGAGCCTTGGACTACTCGCGATTGCCCAGGAAGTAGAGCAGGAACTGCAGCAGATTGATGAAGTTCAGGTAGAGAGCCAGGGCGCTCCACACGGCCATTTTGGTCTCTTCTTCGTGACCAACGCCTTCATAGTAGCGCTGCTTGATGTTCTGGGTGTCATAGGCGATCAGGCCAGAGAACACGATCACACCGATGCCGGAGATCACGAATTGCAGCATGGAGCTGCCCAAGAAGATGTTCACGATGGCGGCGATCACGATGCCGATCAGGCCCATGAACATGAACTTGCCCAAACCGGTCAGGTCCCGCTTCGTGGTGTAGCCATACAGGCTCAGCGAGGCAAAGGCCGCTGCGGTGATGAAGAACACCCGCACGACGCTTTCGCCGGTATAGATCTGCAGCAGCATGGAAATGCTGACGCCTTGCAGGGTCACGAAGGCCCAATACAGGCCTTGGGTGGCCGTTGCGCTCATGGAAGCCCCGGCAAACATGCCGATCAACAGCAGGCCCAGCGGGGCGAACATGGCGATCATGCCGATCGTGGTCAGGCCCATGCCCTGGGCTGACTGGGCATAAAAAATACTCTCCAGTTCGGTGTTCACAATCGCCAACGCGACGATGCCGGACAACAACAGGCCGGAAGCCATGTAGTTGTAAACGCGGAGCATATACGCCCGGAGACCTTTATCGATCTCCGCCGTTTGCGTGCCCGCGCCATAACGGGGGGTCGTTTGACTCTGGGTGTCGTAGGCCATTGAAGTCCTCGTTCCTCGTTGAAGGATGGTGAAACTAACACTGCCCTCGAAATAAGGCGATACCGGGTGCAAATCAACAATTTCCGGGATCAGGGTATCCCGAAAAAGGAGTCCTATTCCTTGCGGATCGCGCCCGGCGCAACCCTATTCGTTGCGCAACTGAGGGGCCGCTTTCACGCCCAATGCACGCCAAGTGCCCGCAAAGCCTGCCAGCAGGGTCAACAAGACGCAGGCGAAGATCACACTGAGCACGGTTTCGGGCATCAGGCTCCAGTTGGTTTGGCGCATCACGAAGGTCAGCACCGCCCAGGACGCCAGGGCCCCAACCACTGCAGCGATCAAACCAGTGGCTGCGCCCATGATGCCATATTCAATCAGATAGGCCTTCAGCACCCCGCCCCGGGTCGCGCCGAGCACCTTCAGCACCACCGATTCGTAGACCCGGCGGCGGTGACCGGCGGCAAAGGCTCCGGCCAGCACCACAGCCCCGGAGACCAAAGTGATCGCCGCAGCCGCTCGGATGGCATTGCCCGCCTGGCCCATGATCTCGGTCACCCGATCCAGGGCCTGGCGGACCCCGATCACTGAAACATTGGGCAGCGCGTCGGTCACGGCCCGTTCCAGGCTCGCTTCGGCCTCCTCGGGCACGCGGACGGTGGCGATGAAGGTCCGGGGGGCGCCCGCCATGGATCCAGGGGACAGGGCGAAGGTGAAGTTCATCGACAGGCTCTGCCATTCCACCCGGCGAGTGTTGGCCAGGGTGCCGGTAATGTCGCGGCCCAGAATATTGACGGTGATCTCATCGCCAATGGCCAGCCCCAGACCCTGGGCCAAATCATGAGTCACAGAGAACAGGGGCGTCGGGCTTGGGGTGTCCGGATCCCACCATTCGCCGGAAACCAGCTCGGAATTCGGCGGCAAGGTCGCCGCAGTGGTGAAGCCACGGTCCCCGCGCAAAGCCCAGCGCGCATCCGGATGCACCACAGCTTCGTCGGAGGGCACGCCTTTCAGCGCTGCGATCCGGCCCCGGATCATATCGGCGGTCTCCAAGGCTTGAACGCCCTCAACCGAGTCCACCAGATCGGTGAATTGGTCGACCTGATCCGGTTGGATGTCGATAAAGAAGAAGGACGGCGCATTGTCCGGCATGGTCTCGGTGATCTGACGGCTCAGATTGCCTTGGATCAGGGCCACGGCAACCAACACCGAGAGGCCGAGACCCAAAGAGAGGATCACGCTGGCGGTGGCCGAGCCCGGTCGGTGCAGATTGGTCATGGCCAACCGCAGGGAGGGATAGCCCGCTGGATGCGGCAGCGCTGCGGCCAACCGGGCGACGCCGGTGGCAGCCAGGCGGAACAGCAGCAGGGCGAACACAGCCCCGCCGACAAACCAAGCGGCCAGCATGGTATTTTCGGCGGTGAAAATGGCAACCCCGGCCAAGGCCAGACCGCCGATCACCGTGCCGATCAAATAGGACCGGTGCGGCATGCCCTCCAGCGGACGGGTTGCAGCCCGGAACAAGGCGGTGGCGCGGACCTGACGCGCCTGACCCAGGGGCCAGAGGGCGAACACCAGCGCAGTCAAATAGCCGAACAGGGCGGCAAGCAGCAGGGGCTCCGGATAAGGCAGGAACCGCGCCCGCACCGGCAGGACGCCCTCCAGCACACCGGTGATCATGGCCGGGATTGCCAAGCCAATCAGCAAACCGATGACAATGCCCAGGCTCGCCAGCAAGCCCAATTGTAGGCCATAGACCCGGGCCACCAATCCTGCGGGCGCGCCGAGGCATTTGAGCACGGCGATGGAGCGGATTCGGCCATCCAGATAGGCTTTGACCGCATTGGCCACGCCGACGCCGCCAACCAAGAGGGAGGTCAGGCCGACCAGCACCAGAAAGACCGACAGTTGGTTGAGGAATTGGCTCAAGCTGGCCGCCGCATCGGCGGTGCCCCGGATGCGCCAACCGGCATCGGGGAAGGCCTCGTTCAGGCGGGCGCGAATCCCGGTGGCATCCACGCCTTGGTCAGCGCGCAGCAGATAGTGATATTCGACCAGGGAGCCGGGCAGCACCAACCCGGCGTCATAAACCGTCTCGGCGGCGACCATCACCCGGGGGCCGAAATTAAACACCCCGGCGATCTCATCGGGCTCACGGGTCAAGATGTCGCGAATCTCGACATCGATGTCGCCGATCCGCAGCTTATCGCCAATGGCAATGTCCAGCCGTTCGGGCAAATTCGGCGCAATCACCGCACCATGAACCCCGTCCCGGGGCGCCAAAGCCTCGGCCAGGGTTCCGCCCCCGGCCAGCTCCACCGCGCCATAAAGCGGATACAGCCCGTCGACGGCTTTGACCTCAACCAGGGTGCGGCGAGCCTCCTCGGTCACTGCGCGGGCCATGCTACGCAGTTCCATGTAATGGGAGGCGGTGGAAATCTCGTCCAACAGCGCCTTTTCGGCTGGATTGGCATCCCGATAGAGCAGGCGGACTTCCAAATCCCCGCCCAGCAGCGCCTGGGCGTCGGCCTGCAGGCCTTCCTGAACCGACCGGTTCAGCAGGCCAGCCGCCGCGATGGCTGCCACACCAATGGCCAGACAGGCGACAAAAATGCGAAAGCCGCCAATGCCCCCGCGCAGCTCGCGCAAGGCCAGACGCAGGGAGAGGGGCAGCGAGGGCGCGCGGAGGATTTCGGTATAGCGGCTCATGTTAGGACGCTGCCCCAACCAGGGTCGCGGCAGTGTCCGGCGCATCAGCCAGAGAGATCGGCGGCGCGTCTGCGCCCGCGCTGGCATTCCCGCTGCCCAAATCCAGATCATGGACCTTGCCGTCACGGACCCCGACCACCCGGTCACAGCTTTGCGCCAAGGAGCGGTCATGGGTCACCAGAACCAAGGTCGTGCCATGGGTCTTTTTCAGCTCGAACATCAGCTCCATGATGTGGGCACCGGTGTCCTGATCCAGATTGCCGGTGGGCTCATCGGCCAGCAGCAGATCGGGCCGGATGGCAAAGGCCCGGGCCAGGGCGGTGCGTTGCTGCTCGCCCCCGGACAGCTGGGTCGGATAATGGTCAATCCGGGCCCCCAGACCGACCGCCTCCAGCTGGGCGCGGGCCTTTTCAAAGGCCTCGCGATCACCCGCCAGCTCCATGGGGATGGCAACATTTTCCAGCGCCGTCATGGTCGGGATCAGATGAAAGGCTTGGAACACCACGCCAATGCGTTCGCGGCGGAACACCGCCAGATCATCTTCGGACAGGCCGGTCAAATCCCGCCCGGCAATGGCCACTCGGCCCGCCGTGGGGCGCTCCAGCCCGCCAATGACCATCATCAGGGTGGTTTTGCCGGACCCGGACGGCCCGATCACACCCAAAGTCTCGCCCGCAGGCACGGCCATGTCGACACCGCGCAGGATGTTGACCTCACCGGCTGGCCCCTCCACCTTGAAATGAACGTCGGTGAGAGAAACAGCCAAGTCACGCTTGGTTCCATCCATTGTGCGATCCCATCTTTGCAAAAGGCTGGCCGGATGTGACCGGTCATGAGTGGAGCAGTTGTTTATGAAACGGTTCTTTAGCGCATATGGTTCACCAAAGGCCCCGCATAAACCCCGGACCGGAGTCTGGGTTTTCTCCAGATCCGTGTTTGGGGCTCTGGTTGGGCTAGCGCTGATAAGTGTTCTCATTGTGGCCAAATCAGGCCCTTCTGTTGCCAATGACGGAGCTGCAGACATGGCCGAGATCAAAATCCTCGCCCTTGGGGACAGCCTGACGGCGGGCTATGGCCTCGCCCCGGGGGAGAGCTTTGCCGATCAGCTGCAGGCCGCCCTGCGCGCCAAGGGCCATAGGGTCACGGTGGTCAATGCCGGGGTCTCTGGGGATACGACGGCGGGCGGCTTGGCCCGGGTTGACTGGCTTCTGGGGGATCGCCCCGATGCGGCCATTGTCGAGCTCGGGGCCAATGACGGCCTGCGTGGCATCGATCCGGCCTCCACCAAGGCCAATCTGAACGGCATTTTGGAAAAAATGGCCGCCAATGACGTGCCGGTATTGCTGGCGGGCATGCTGGCCCCGCCCAATCTGGGCTCTGAATTTGGCGAGGCGTTCAACAGCCTGTTCCCGGTCCTGGCCGAGCAGCATGACGCAGTTTATTACCCGTTTTTCCTGGAAGGCGTTGCCCGGGTGCCGGAATTGAACCTGAGTGACGGCATCCACCCCACCGCCGAGGGCATTGGCGTTATTGTTGAAAACATCCTGCCCAAGGCGGAGGAACTGCTGGCCCGGGTGCCGCAGGGCTGAAGGATCAACCCTCTGTTATGATGCGTTTATTTGTTGGCTTGGCCTTGCCGGAGTCCGTAAGGGCCGTGCTCGCGGAATTGCGCGGCGGCCTGCCCGACGCCCATTGGGTCGAGCCCGAGGATTATCACATCACCTTGGCGTTTATTGGCGAGGTTGATGAGGGGCTGGCCGCAGAGGTTGACCAAACCCTGTCCGAGGTCGACGCCCCGCCCTTCCCCCATATGCTGCAGGGCATCGGTACCTTTGGCTCGCGCGGCAAAGTCCATGCGGTCTGGGCTGGGGTGGAGCCGACTCCTGAACTGATCTTGCTCCAAAGCCGGATATGCAGCGCCTTGGATCGGGTCGGGATCGACTTCGACCGGCGCAAGTTTAAACCCCATGTCACTTTGGCCCGGATGCGCAAAATGCCCTCGGAGCCTTTGGAGCGCTTCATTGCCGGCAACAATCTGCTGAAAATCGGCCCCATCGAGCAGGACTGTTTTCACCTGTTCCGCTCCAAGCTGACCCGCTCGGGCCCGCATTACGAGGTCCTGGCCGACTATCCGCTCTACAGCGCCTTTTTGCAGCCGGACTTTCCCAGGCAGGATTAGGCTGTGAACTCACAAATGGAACGTTTTTGAGTCCACGGCCTAGTCAAAAAACCGCTTTAACCCTTCCGGAGCTATGCGTACTCTGCTCCGCCAATGCGCCGATCCTTCGGCGTGGCGTGGTTTAGGCCCAGTGCTTCCGGAGAGTAGCGTGTTGATGCGGACCCACCGCCCCGTCCTGTCCTTTCTGTTGGTGATCAGCCTGCTGGCCAGCCTGCCGGGCTGTTCCCGCTTCGAGCCCCGGCCCCCGGCGGAACCGGATTTTGGCTCCTATGACCTGAACGCCGCGCTGGATCTGCTCAAGGCCGCCAAGGCTGCGGAACAGGCTGGGGATCAGGCCGCTGCGCAGGGGCTCTATGATCAATCCCTCGGCTATTGGCCGGTGACCTATGATGCCTGGGCCGGGCTGAAACGCACCGCCGCCGATCCGGACATGGTGACCTTTGCCAATTTCTTTGAAACCCGGATCCGGCGCTACGACTCCTTGCATCCGCGTCAGGCCCGCATGGCCTATTTCACCCTGTCGGAAAAGCCCAATCCGGACGAACGGATCAACCAAGCCGCTGAACGCATGGTCGCGTTCTATGAGTTCAAAGATGATGTCGAGCAAAAGGCGTTCTATGAAGCCCAGGAGACCTCCTGGCTGACCCGGGTCTGGATCTATCCGGTGGCGCTGTTCAGCATGGTGGCCGTGGCCTCGGTGGTGCTGCAGCCCTATGACAAGGCGGAAATTCTGCCGATTTCCGACCTGTACAAATAGGGCCAGAGCGGATTTAAGGGGCCTTCAAGGCGGTTTTGATATGTTCGATCAGGCCGTCACATCCGGCCTCGACCATATCGAGCACCAAGCCAAAGCCATCGGCACCGCCGTAATAGGGATCGGGCATGTCCGCCCCGATCCAGCGCTGTGGGATGGCGTCTGTGCCGCTGCCGCCCGGGGCCTCGGCGGCAAAATTCATGAACAAGGCGACCTTTTCCCGATCCCCCACGGATCCGGCCATGCGGTCCATGGCCACCACATGGGAGCGGTCCATGCCCAGCAGCAAATCGAAACGGTCAAAGTCGCTGCGGGTGACCTGACGGGCGCGCAAAGGGTCCAGGTCATAGCCCCGGCCTTTGGCGGCCTGGCGGGTGCGCGGATCCGGTGCTTCGCCCACATGCCAGGCTCCGGTGCCCGCACTGTCGACCAGAACCCGGTCGGTCAGGCCCTCCGCCGCCAGCTTGGCCCGGAACACCCCATCGGCGGTGGGGGAGCGACAAATATTGCCGGTACAGACAAACAGAACCGCAAAATCAGACAATACCCCACTCCTGTTCACAGTGACCCGTTCCTTGTTGCGGCGCATCCTGGCATGATCGGGCCTGTCTGCACCACATCCAACTCTGAGGCTTATTTATGGGCAAAATCGTCATCCTGACAGGGGCTGGGATCTCAAAAGAAAGCGGGTTGGACACCTTCCGCGATAAGGACGGCATCTGGTCCAAGGTCCGCCTGGAGGATGTGGCCACGCCCGAGGCCTATGCCCGCGATCCGGACAATGTCCATGCCTTCTACAATGCCCGCCGTCAGGGCCTGCTGGATGCGGATGTGCAACCCAATGCCGCCCATGAGGCGCTGGTCCGCCTGGAGCAGGAATGGTCCGACGAGGTCTTGTTGGTGACCCAGAACATTGATGATCTGCATGAGCGCGCCGGGAGCAAAAATCTGATCCATATGCATGGCGAGCTGCTGAAAGCCCGCTGCGGCTATTGTGATGGCGGCAGTGGCGGCGAGCGAACTGACGCCCTGTTTGACTGGCGTCAGGATATGGGCCTGTCCGATGCCTGCCCGTCCTGTGGCGGCATCGGCCGCATGCGGCCCCATGTGGTTTGGTTTGGCGAAGTGCCGCTGCAAATGGAACGGATCTTTGGCGCCTTGAGCGATTGCGATCTGTTCCTGTCCATCGGCACCTCCGGCCAGGTTTATCCGGCGGCAGGCTTTGTCCAGCAGGTCGGCCAGCACGGCCATGGCTATACGGTGGAGATCAATCTGGAGCCCTCGCACGGGGCCAGCCTATTTGACGACCGGATCTATGGCACCGCCACAGAAAAGGTCCCGGCCTTTGTCGATCAGCTGCTCAAGGACGGCATTCCGGCGTGAGCGACGTGATAGAGCCAACCCCGGGTGCTGAGGATCTTGAGGCGCTGTCTGCCGAGGCCGCCGCTTGCACCCTCTGTGCCGAGCATCTGCCTTTGGGGCCGCGCCCGGTGTTCCGGGTTTCGACCACTGCCCGGCTGCTGATTGTCGGCCAGGCCCCGGGCACCAAAGTCCATGAGACCGGCATTCCCTGGAACGACCCCAGCGGCGACCGGCTGCGGCTGTGGATGGGGATCTCGCGGGATGCCTTCTATGACCACAGCAAAATCGGCATTCTGCCCACCGGATTTTGCTATCCAGGGCGGCTGGAAAAGGGCGGCGATGCACCACCGCGCCCGGAATGCGCCCCGCTCTGGCAGGCCCGGTTCCTGGCCGCCATGCCCCAGGTCGAAACCATTTTGTTGGTCGGATCCTACGCCCAGGCCTTTCACCTGGGCAAAACGCGGCAGAAAACCATGACCGAGACCGTGCGTGCTGCCCTGTCCTACGGCCCGCGCTTCCTGCCAACCCCGCATCCCTCTTGGCGCACCACCGCTTGGCAGAAGAAGAACCCCTGGTTCGAGGCCGAAATCCTGCCGGTGCTGCAAGAGAGGGTGGCCGCACTCACCGCCTAAAGGCTAGCTGGCCGCCGCCTCCAGCTCCTCCATATCCGAATCGGAAAAGCCGAAATGATGCCCGATTTCATGGATCATCACATGGCGGATCAGATGGGTTAAATCCTCGCCGGTGGAGATCCAATAATCCAGGATCGGAGAGCGATAGAGGAACACCATATCCGGCTCGGCCATGGAATCGAGCACGCTTTTGCGGTCCAGGGACACGCCGCGATAGAGGCCGAGCAGATCAAACGGGCTGTCGCATTCCAGGGCGGCCATGGTGTCCGCATCAGGAAACTCCTCCACCGCCACCACCAGATCGGTCAGATGCTGCTGAAACGCCGCAGGCAATTGGCCCATGGCGGTCCGGGCGATCTCATCGATCTCCGCAAGGGTCGGCGGTGTGTCGAACCGGCTCATAAACCATCCCCGTTCTGTTGCATGGCTTGAAGACGCTTGGGCACCAGACCCATCTGGGAGGAACGCCGCCTTGCAACCCTTTGTCAATTTGTTCGGAAGGATATCACGCCCATGGTTGAGACGCTAAGCCCTGATCTGCGCGGCCCCGCCATCGCCAAATTGGACGGCTGGACCGAGGTCGAAGGCCGGGACGCGATCCAAAAAAGTTTTGTTTTTAAGGATTTTAATCAGGCCTTTGGCTTCATGACCCGCGCCGCCCTGGTCGCCGAGCAGATGAACCACCATCCAGAATGGTTCAATGTCTATCGCACCGTCGATGTGACCCTGAGCACCCATGACGCGGGCGGGCTGTCGGAGCTGGACATCAAACTGGCAAAGGCGATGGACAAAATCGCCGCTGGGTGAGCTCTTGCGTTCTGCCCTTAGGAGCCTGCTTTTTTGATCTGGGTCTCGCGCCAAAGAATATAGAGCACGGCGGCCATAATGATCGCCGCCCCCAGGATGGTCGGCAGATCGGGCACCTCGCTGAAAAACAGCAGGCCGCCGAGGCAGGCGAACAGGATCTGGGAGAACTCAAAGGGCGCAATGGCCGAGGCATCGCCCGCCGCCAAAGCCTTCACCCCCATATATTGCCCCAGGGTGCCAAAGGCACCGACCAGGACGAGGGCCGCCAGCAAGGTGGGATCGGGCCAGATCCAGACCAGATAAGCCGGGCCTGCGGTCGCGATGGTGGTGGCGATGGAAAACCAGAGCAAAATCGTGATCGGCGGGTCGGATCGGGACAGCTTTTTGATGATCACCATGGCGGCGGCAATTAATAGCGCTGCGGCCAAGGCGACCAGCATGTCCCAATTCCAGCCCTCCGCCCCCGGCCGCATGATCACCAGCACCCCGACAAAGCCGGTCACGGTGGCTAGGCCGCGCCGCCAGCCCACGGTTTCGCCCAAAACCAGGACCGCCAGCAGCACCAGAAACAGGGGCCGGGCGAAGGAAATCGAAATCGCCGTGGCATAGGGCAAAGCGGTCAGGGAATAGAACATGCAGAACATGGCCGTGACCCCGACACAGAGCCGCAGAATATGCAAATCCGGGCGGCTGGTGCGAAAGGCGCTCCAGCGCAGTTGACCGAAAAAGGGCAACAGCGCAACCAAGCCAAACAGGCAGCGAAAAAATGCGATCTGATAGGGGCTGAGCGTCGCCCCGGAAAACTTGATCAACAGCCCCATGGCGGTAAAGGCCAGCGCACTGCCGACCATCCACAGCGCGCCCAGGGTGTTGCTCTGTGCTTGGTTCACCATAATGTCCGTTGGATAAAGGGGGGTCCTGCACTCACTGCGGGCATCCTGCCCGGTTCTTCCCGGGCAGGCCAGCATTGCTTTTCTAATCTTAGGGGAAGGCTTGAAAGGGGCCTTCACCCAAACAACAGGCGATCCCCGGCTCTGGTGCCTTGGCGGAACAGCCGCTGACCCAGCATCAATTGCTGCGGTTCCCACGCCGCCAGGGCCTTGTCCACATCGCTGGGCTCCCGGCTGAGGGCCGCCCGCAGGCTCAGCGCATTGGCTGCCGCCTTCGCCGTGCTGGCCGCCGTATGCGGCCTGGGGACAAAAGCCGCATCGCCCAGCAAAATCACCCGCCCCCGCACCATGCTGGGCACCACGAGATCCCGGATCGCTTGCGCAAACGGATCTTTGGTGGCGCGCACCACCTCGCGGAAGGGCTTGGGCAGCAGGGCATCCGCCTCGCGATAGACATGCTCCCGCCAATCATCTGACAGCAGGCCTTCGGGCATGGAAAAGCCGCGCTGTTGGTCATTCCGGTCGGTCATGATGCTGCGCAACATGGCGTCATCGGCAACCCGGTACCAGACCCAGTTATAGAACCGTGCCCCGGGTTCGGTCGCATTGCCCTCGCCGGGCACCAGATAGCCCAGGATGTGCGAGCCCTTTGTATTGGAAAAGCCAAAATCACCGGCCAGGCCATCCCGGGCTGCGGGTGTCAGAGCCGCCTCGGGCACCAATCCCCTCCAGGCCAGATATCCAGCATAACTCGGTTCCGCATCCGGCCAGAGGATCCGACGCACCGCCGACCCATTGCCATCGGCCCCGACCACCAAATCGGCGGTGTCCTGGGACCCGTCGGCAAAGGTGGCGGTGACGGTTTTGCGCACCGTATCCTGTTCTATTCCGCTCAAAACACGGCCCCGGTGATAGTGGTCTTCGCCAAAGGCATCCTTCATGGTGTTGTAAATTAGGGACCAGGAGGTTTGCATTTGCGGCGCAGGGCTATGGTCCAGGACGGTGCCATCCCGGTGATAGACAATGCGGTTTTTTGACGAAACACCCAGCTGCATATGGCTGAGATCAACCCCTGCGGCGCGGAACACATCCACAACATCGGGCTGCAGGACAATCCCGCCGCCCCGGCTGTCCAGGTCATGGGCGGAGCGTTCATAGATATCCACCTCCCAGCCCGCTTTTTGCAGCATGGTGCCTGCGAACAGGCCGCCGAGAGAGCCACCGATGACGATGGCGCGGTGTTTGGTCCTTTGGGTCATGACACATCTCCTTGGGAGAGGCGGCGTCTGCTCGGATCGGGCACCGGACCGGTTTGAAAAAGCGCGGTGGTGGCCAGATCGGAGGGCAGGGCCTCAACAAAACCACTGGTCATCAGGAGTTGAAACAGGCTGGGTCGCGGCCGTTCTGCCAGGTGGATCTGCCCCTGGGGCGTGCTGTGCTGCGCCATGGATCAACCCTCCGAGGGTTGTTGCTGCGCCTGCGCTGCGCTCAGGATCGCATCCAGCAAATAGGGGGCAGGCTGCGCGCCCCGGAGCGTCAGATCGCCAATGTCGAATTGCGGCACGCCGCTGACGCCGGCGCGCGCCGCATCGGCCAGAGCCTTGCGCGTTTCGCCATCGGTCTCCGGATTGTCCAGATAGGCCTTGGCCGCCTGCCCATCCAACCCGGTCTCTTCAGCGACTGCCACCAGGACCGCCGGGTCGCCAATGTCGCGGCCTTCGACGAAATAGGCTTTGAGCAGCCCATGGGCGAGGTCGAGCACTTGGGCCGGGCCTTGGCCCTCAGCCCATCGGGTGAGTTTATGGGCGGCAAAGCTGTTGGGTGTGCGTTCCATTGCGTCGTAATTGAAGGTCACGCCATCGGGGGCTCCGGCGGCAATGGTGCCCGCATCCAACTGCTGGCTGCGCTCCCAGGAGCCAAACTTCATGGTCCGGTACATCCGGCGCGGGATGCCCTCCTTCGGCATGTCCGGGTTCAACTCAAAAGGCTTGAGCTGGACCTCAACGGCGATGTCCTCGGGCAGCTGCGCAATGGCATCCATCAGGCGTTTTTCACCGATCCGGCACCAGGGGCAAATGTAGTCCGAGGTCATGGTGACCGTGACGGTGGTGGCGGCTTGTTCAGGGGCAGTGGTGCTCATGGCTTTCTCCTCATTGGCTGTTGAGGAAAAGATGAGCCCATCCATATCTGAATTTAATCCTATGAAAATGGCGATAAGCGTTGCGTATTGCGCAACGATGAAGAACCCTTCATCCTTCGGTATCGGGCAGCGCCCGCAGGACGCAGAAACGGAGCACATCGGCATGGATCAATTTGCCGCCCTGAAGGCCTTTCGCGCCGTCGTCGAGCAGGATGGGTTTGCCCCGGCGGCCCGGCAAATGGGTCAGGCGACATCCTCCCTCACCCGTCAGGTCAATGGCCTGGAAGACGCGCTGGGCGTCCGGCTGCTGAACCGCTCGACCCGAAGCGTCACCCTGACCGACGCGGGGGTGCGGTATCTGGAAAAAATCACCCCGGTGCTCGAGGCCCTAGACGAGGCCAATCGCAGCGTCAGTGAAGCGGGCGGTGCGCCGCGCGGCCAGCTTCGGGTCTCCATGCCGGTGGTGTTCGCCGCCCTGCATGTTGCGCCTGCCATGGGGCTGTTCTTGCGCAGTTATCCCCAGATTACTTTGGATTTTAGATTGAGCGACCGGGTCATCAATCTGGTGGAGGACCGGATCGATGTGGCGATCCGCATTGGCAGCTTGACCACCGAGGGTCTGATCGCCCGCCGACTGGCCCCGCATCGCCGCTTGCTTTGTGCCAGCCCGGATTATTTGGGAGAGCGGGGCATGCCGATCCACCCCAACGACCTAGCCCAGCATAACTGCCTGTGTTTCCCTTTCGCCGATGGGAACACGGTCTGGCGGCTGCGGCGAGGCGATGAAACCCACCGGCTGCAGATCACCGGCTCCCTGGTGGCCGATAATTCCGAAGTCCTGCGCCAAGCGGCAATCACCGGCGTCGGCTTAATCATGATGCCCAGCTGGCTGGTCGGCGAGGACATCCGAGCAGGGCGCCTAATCCCGCTGCTTGCCGACTGGCACATTGACCATGGCCAAGCGGACAGTGCCATCCATGCGGTCTACCAACCCAACCGGCGGGGCTCGCAAAAGGTCAACGTCTTTATCGACCACCTGGCCCAGCATTTTGGCACACCACCCTATTGGGATCGGGATCTTGAGGAGCGGCGGAGCGGCGCGGTTTTTCCCTGACAAGGGGTCTGGTCGCAACCGGGCATGCGGTTTTTTTAATCGCCCTCTTGCATGGGGGGGCCGCCCAATAGTTTTATAGCGCTCCTGCCTTTCGCCCACCGCCGATCCGCCGAACCCATCACATGGAGCTTGTTGTCGTGAGCGACCTGTCCTCGGATATTCTCTGGTCCCCGTCCTCCCAACGCATTCTGGACAGCAATCTGGTGGCCTTCGCCAAATTCGTCGAAAACGAGGTCGGCCTGGCCTTTGGCGATTATAGCGGGCTCTATGACTGGAGCGTCGCAGAGCCGGAAGAATTTTGGAGCACCTTTTGGGACTATGCCGGGATCATTGGCGAGAAGGGCTCGGTGGTGGTCGATGACGTCACCAAACTGCCCGGCGCGCGCTGGTTCCCCGAGGGCGCGATCAACGCCGCAGAGATCATGCTGCAGGGCGGCAGCCCGACCGAGGACCAGGCGGCCAAGGATGCCCTGGTGTTTTGGGGCGAGGACAAGGTCAAGCGCCGGGTCACGCTCGGGGAGCTGTGTGATCAGGTCGCCCGGGCCCGCGCCGCCCTGCTGGCGCTGGGGGTGACCAAAGGCGACCGGGTGGCGGGCTATTTGCCCAACATGCCCGAAACCATCATCGCCATGCTCGCCTCGGCCAGCATCGGGGCGATCTGGTCCTCCGCCTCGCCCGATTTTGGCGTCCAAGGGGTGCTGGACCGCTTCGGCCAGATCGCGCCCAAGGTGCTGTTGGTGGTCGATGGCTATCACTATAACGGCAAGACCCATGACTGCCTGGACAAGGCCGCCGGGGTGGCCAAATCCCTGCCCGAAGATCTGGTCGCCACGGTGATCATCCCCTATGCGGGCGGCACCGGCGATCCGGCCAAGGTCACCAAGGGCCTGTCTTGGGCCGACTTCCTGGCCAAGGGAGCCCCTGCCGATGCGCCCGCGCCAGCTTTGACCTTTGAGCGTCTGCCCTTGGACCACCCGCTTTATGTGATGTTCTCCTCGGGCACCACCGGGGTGCCGAAATGCATCATCCATGGCCATGGCGTGCTCCTCCAGCAGCTCAAGGAGCATATCCTGCACAGCGATGCCCGGCCCGGGGACAAGGTGTTCTACTTCACCACCTGCGGCTGGATGATGTGGAACTGGCTGGTTGCGGCCCTAGGCGCACGCTGTACCCTGATGCTGTATGACGGCGCGCCTTCCTATCCGTCGGGCAACATCCTGTTCGATTTTGCCGATGCGGAGGGCTGCAGCTTCCTGGGCACCTCAGCAAAATGGATCGATGCCATCGCCAAGGCCGGTTTGCGGCCCAAGGACACCCATAACCTGTCCACGGTGCGGATCATCGCCTCAACCGGTTCGCCGCTGGTCCCGGAAAGCTTTGATTATGTTTATGAGGCGATCAAGGAAGACGTCCAGCTGGCCTCGATCTCCGGCGGGACCGATCTGTTGTCCTGCTTCATGCTCGGCTCGCCTTGGGATCCGGTGCGCCGGGGAGAGATCCAGCGTCGCGGCCTCGCCATGGCCGTGGAGGTGTTTGACGATGCGGGCAAGCCGGTGCGCGGCGAAAAGGGCGAGCTGGTCTGTACCAAGGCCTTCCCCTCGGTCCCGATCGGCTTCTGGGGCGACACCGATGGCGAAAAGTTCCACAACGCCTATTTCGCCCGCTTCCCCGGGATCTGGACCCATGGCGATTATGTTGCCCTGACCGACCATGGCGGCATTGTCGTCTATGGCCGTTCCGATGCGACCCTGAACCCGGGCGGCGTGCGCATTGGCACCGCCGAGATTTACCGCCAGGTCGAGGCCTTGGACGAAATCCGCGAGGCCATTGTCATCGGCCAGGACTGGGAGGGTGACACCCGGGTGATCCTGTTTGTGGTGCTGAAGGACGGCATTGAGCTGACCGAAGAGTTGACCAAGACCATCAAGACCAAGATCCGCACCGGCTGCACCCCACGCCATGTCCCGGCCAAGGTGATTGCGGTGGAGGACATTCCGCGCACCAAATCGAACAAGATTGTCGAGCTGGCGGTGCGCGAAATCGTCCATGGCCGTCCGGTGAAGAACATGCACTCTCTGGCCAACCCAGAAGCGTTGGACGAATTCGCCAACCGCCCCGAACTGGCGGAGTAGGGCCTAGGACCCTGACCGGTTCAGCAACAGGACTGGTCAGGATCTTTTTCTGGTCTTTGGTTCAGTCGCCTGTGAAGAATTCCCAAGCGTTTGGAAACGTTTAGGATTTCAGGCTCTT
>JBMYTN010000054.1:0-24551 GCA_049604415.1 Rhodospirillaceae bacterium
CTCCACAAGCAAACGGACCCGCCCTTCATCCTCTTCGTCCAGGGCCTCGCGAACCTCCTGAACGAAGCTGTGCAACAGGCCATAGACTTCTTCCGCATCAGCGTTTTCGACGGTTCCGTGGGTCCGGCCTTCTTCTGGTCCTGTCATGGCGGTATCCCTTCGACAACCGACAGGGGCGATGGAGACGCTCCTGTTCATTCCATACCAAACGCCCCTGAAACCTATGGATTACCATGGGTTTCACGGTCCTCATCCATATGGGGCGCGGTGATGGGCTCTCAATAGCGAAGTCCACATGGAAAAGCGAGGGGAACAAAAAAGAAAACCCGCCCAAGTTCGGATGATCGAACAGGGCGGGTTTTCTTTTTTAGATTGGTGCGCCCCAGCGGAGCGACCTGAAACTTCAAAACGACCGCTCGTTTGAACGGCGTTTGAATGGTGCGGTCGAGAAGACTCGAACTTCCACGGCCTTTCGGCCACAGCGACCTCAACGCTGCGCGTCTACCAGTTCCGCCACGACCGCATCATGACGCACCGAAACAAGAAAAAGTCGGCACGAAACCGACCCTTGCCTCAGCGGGCCTGATGTCCTAGCAAAAGCCTCAGGGGCGATCAAGCGCGATCACCGCTGACGCAGCTTTTTCTTTTTTGGTGTTCTACCCTTGAGGCACAAGCCATGGAATGGCGCATATCCGACGGCCTGGTGGCCTATCCCGACTCCTTGGCCGCCATGGAACAGCGGGTCACTGATATCCGAACCGAAGGTGCGGAGGAACTGGTGTGGCTGTTGGAGCACCCCCCGCTCTACACATCGGGCACCAGCGCCCAACCCACAGATCTGCTCGACCCAGAGCGCTTCCCGGTCTACAAGGCCGGGCGCGGCGGGCAATACACCTATCACGGGCCGGGACAGCGGGTTGCCTATGTGCTGCTCGACCTCGCCCAACGGGGCAAGGACATTCGCTGCCACGTGCATCGCTTGGAAGAATGGATGATCCGCACCTTAGCGGAGTTTTCCGTGCAGGGGGAGCGGCGCGAGGGCCGCGTTGGAATCTGGGTCGCCCGGGGCGGCGGCAGAGAAGACAAGATCGGGGCGATTGGGGTTAGAGTGCGGCGCTGGGTCACGTTCCACGGCCTCGCGCTCAATGTGGAACCGGATCTCAGCCATTTCGGCGGCATCGTGCCTTGTGGAATTTCCAACCATGGGGTCACCAGTCTTTGGGATCTGGGCATCCATGTCACGATGGAAGAAGTCGACAGCGCTTTGTTGCGGGTCTGGCCAGAGGTCTTCGACAGCCCGGCCCCTTTGGGCCAGTGCGAACCGGTTACAGCGTCTCCCGCTGAATAAACCCAGGCTCGTTTAGGTCTTCCACACTGAGCGATGCGGGCTCGGCGGATACCGAGCGCACGGCGGCGGAGGGAGGACCTTGGTGGCAAGCCGCGATCATGCGCTCGACCGAAGGTTCAGCCCCGCTGAACAAGGCTTCGACACTGCCATCGCTGCGATTGCGCACCCATCCGGAGAGGCCAAGGGCCTTGGCGGTTTCGACGGTCCAGGCACGGTAAAACACCCCTTGCACCCGACCTTCAACCCTCACCCGCACGACCCGGTTTTCCCCCAGAGCGGATTGCTCCGACTGACTCATTACACTGCCATCCTTCACCAGATTAAATGGCCCGTTCATCGAGATGTCCCCTTATTTTTCTTTTTTTGATGGTTTTTTGCCGGTTTTACCCCCGGCTATCAGAAAAACCATCTATGTCTCAGGTAGTTACCTGGAAAGGACCGCGTCAAGACCTGCTTTTGGCTAGGCCTGATCAACACGAAAATTCTTGCAGTGTCGCGCCCTTCGCCTATAACCCCGGGCCATGGGACAAGGGATGAAACTTCTGCTGGAAGCCGGTCCGCTTGTGGTCTTTTTTGCCGTCAACAGCCTGACGGGAGATTTGATCACGGCGACGGGGATTTTTGTCATCGTCACCATGGTGGCGTTGGTCGCCTCTTGGATGATTTTCCGCAAATTGCCGGTGATGCCGCTGGTGGGTGGCTTCTTCGTCTTGCTGTTTGGCGGCTTGACCTATTTCCTGGAAGACGAGCTGTTCATCAAAATCAAACCGACCATTGTCAATCTGCTGTTTGCCAGCATTTTGGCGGTTGGTTTGGTCACCGGGCGCAACTTCCTGAAACTGGCTTTGGAAAGTGCGCTGGCCCTGGATGACGCTGGCTGGCGGATCCTGACGGTTCGATGGGCGATCTTTTTTTGCTTCCTCGCCCTGCTCAATGAAATCGTCTGGCGCAATTGGGATTCGGACACTTGGGTGGCTTTCAAGGTCTGGGGGATCATGCCCTTAACCCTGGTCTTTAGCCTGTCCCAACTGCCCCTGATCCTGAAGCATCAGGTGCCTACGCCGGAAGAACAAGCGAAAGCAGACGCAGAAGCGGACGCCAAGGCAAAAGCCGGCGCGCAACCCGAAGCCGACGCCAACAAGATTGGCGACCAGCCTTAAGCTTTTTGTTTTATCGCATTTTCGAACCGCCGAACCGGACCCACTTCGGCTGAAAATGCTCTAGGGCTGCCTGATCAGCGCCAGCATCTGTTCGGCACAGAGAATATCGGCTGCCACGTTGGCCCGGCGGGCCATGGCCTCAGCATCCTCGCCCCATTTTTCCGCCTGGAAGGTTTCATCGAGCATCGATAGGGCCGTCACCTCGGCCCCGCCAAGATGGCCTTCATACAATGCCAAAGCCAAGACCACCGATCCCGCCGCACCGGTGACCACCTGGAGGGTGGTCAGGGGCCAGGGGTCAATGGCCGCCAAAACGCGCGCCAGGGCATCCAAAGCCTCGGGTGCTTGGGTGATCGGCATCAAACCGGACGTCACCTGCAGAGGGATGCCATAACGGCCCTCAAACCAATTGAGCACCGGTTGCCAGGCTGCGGCTTGACGGGCGACGAGATCTTCGGGATCCGCAGCCCGGTAACAGAGCAAATCAGATCCGCCATAGCGCACCAGCTCCGCACGCACCTCTTCAGCACGGTCAGACACCCCGTCCAAGGCGGTGTTGACCAAGGCCGAAAGGGGCATGGTCTCCGGATGAATTTCCTTCTCTTGGGCATCCCATTCCTTGGCCACGGCGCTGGCCAGGGCCTCGGATGGGCAGATCACCGGACGCTTGCCTGGGGTGCGCGCGGGCCGACCATCAAGCATCACCGCAAAACCGGAGACGGGCGCATCTACTGTGGCGACCTCGACCGTTTTATAGATCCGTTTGCGGCGCTGCATGGATAGGCTTTTATCCGCCTGCCCGGAAGGCGCATCGATCATGGTGTTGTCTTTCGTGGCATAGGGACAGGATCAGGGAGAAGTCGGCTCAGATTGCGACTTAGGCTTTTCCAGCAAGCGTTCGGCCAACGCTTCCACTTCGCCAAAATGGGTCGCCAGGGCCGACGCCCCGGTCTCCAGCAACGCGTGGGCTGGGTGGTAGCCCCAGGTGACGCCCAGCCCCTGGGCTCCGGCGCGCTGGGCCATTTCCATGTCATAGGTGGTGTCCCCGATCATCACGGTCTGCTCCGGGGTGCATCCCGCATCCGCCATCACCGCACGCAGCATATATGGATGGGGCTTTCCAGGACCATCATCTGCGGTTCGGACCGCGACAAAGCGCTGCTCCAGACCGAAGCGTGCTAGCAAACGTTCCACGCCTCGACGCGATTTACCCGTCGCCATGCCCAGCAGCCAGCCAGCCTCGTCCATGCGGGTGATGGTTTCCAAAGCCCCGGGAAACAATTGATCGACCATTTGGGGTTGGTCCAACCCGGCGAGGAAAGCCGCCTTATAGCCTTCCGCCAAATCCCGGATCCGCTCCGGTCCCTGCTCCGGGGCCAACCGCGCCACCGCTTCTTCCAGCGATAGGCCAATGATCCCGCGCACAGCTTTTGGGTCGGGAACGTCCAAGCCAGCCGTTACGAAGGCGTGGGACATGGCTGCGACAATGCCAGCCTGGCTGTCGACGATGGTGCCATCCACATCAAAAACCACCAAACGCATATGACCAGCCATCTCGTCCCAATTCATCCGATTGATGGCCAGTGTTGTAGCGCCCCAAAGTCTGGGACACAACAACTGCTCATGGTCAGGAGCCGTACGAACTCCAGCTTAACAAGCTGCCCGATCAAGCATATCTACGAAAAAGCGTTGTATCATCACGGAAAAGTTTACTCCTCCGCTGTGGCAAATTCCCAAAGCGGGTACTATACAGTAGAGAGACGGCGCGGCCTGCGTGATCCGGGATTGCATCTTTGTCCCTGATCGGGGTCCGGCGCTCAAATCTGACGATCTGGTTCTAACGGAAACAAAATCGAACAATCCAGGGATCGGCCCTGAACGACCAAGAGCCTGTCGACCCTGGACCGGAAAAACGGAATCCCGCGTGATGACTTTAAAAATTTCAGCCAAGCTTCCGCTATTGTTCATCGCTGCTGCAGCCATCACCGGATTGCTGATTGGCATGCGCGCCGTCACCTTATCGGAGGATTATTCAACAGCCTCTAATGAGCGGGCTTTGACCACCGTGCTAGAAGCCCGGTCCGTCGCTTTGAAAAGCTATCTCACCAGCATTTCAGAAGACCTGGATATAACAGCGAAAAATCTGTCCACTGGGGCGGCCATCAAGGCGTTCCGCCGGGGATGGGATGAATTGGGCGAAGACCCAGCCGCGCAGCTGCGCGACCTTTACATCACCTCTAACCCGAACCCCACCGGCGAAAAAGACAAGCTCTATGATGCGGGCACCGGATCCTTTTATGATCAGGCCCATAACCGGTTCCACCCCTTCTTCCATAAGCTGCAGGTCGACCGGGAATATTACGATGTGTTCCTGTTCGATTTGGATGGCAATCTGATTTATTCGGTGTTCAAAGAACTGGATTACGCCACCAATCTGGTCGATGGCGAGTGGAGCGGCACCGGTCTGGGTCGGGCGTTCCGCAATGCGGCTGAGCTAACCGAGAGCGATCCGCCCTATTTTGACGATTTCAGCCCCTATGGGCCTTCTTTTGATGCCCCGGCCTCTTTCATTTCCCGTCCGGTCTATGACGGTCGCGGCGAAAAAGTCGGTGTGCTGGCCTTCCAAATGCCGGTGGACCGGATCAACAATCTGCTGAGCAATCCCACCGGTTTGGGCGAAACCGGCGAGGTCTATGCCGTTGGTGGAGAACGATTGCTGCGCAGCAATTTGCGCTTGGCCTCCGGCACCACGTTGCTAGAACGCAGCGAAGACAATGTCGCGGTTCGGGACGCGTTGGGCAACATGTCCGACGTCGCCACCATGATGGTCGATGGCAATGAAGTCCTTGCGGCCTATGAGCCGATTGATGTGTTCGGCAATCGATGGGCTTTGATAGCGCGCTTCAACGTCGAAGAAACCAGCCGTTCGGTCAATGAATTGATCGACAGCCTGATCCTGGTCTCCGTTCTGATCATTGTCGGGGTCGGCGTGGTTGGGGCCTTGGTGGCCCTGACCATTTCCAAACCCATTGCCGGAGCCGCCGAAACCGCCGAAGCCATTGCTGGCGGCGAAACCGGCCGGGAGATCAAAGGCCAAGATCGCAGCGATGAAATCGGTGCCCTGGCCAAAGCCCTGAGCGCCTTGCGTGATGAAGCCGAGGAAGGGTTCAAGCGCCGCCAAATGCTCGACCATATGGATGCGCGGGTGATGATGGCCACCCTGCCCGACTTCGAAATTGAGTATTCCAACCCGGCCAGCCAGGAGATGATGCGCGAACTTGCCGATGTGCTGCCGGTGGGTCCGGACGAGGTGCTGGGCAGCAGCATTGATATTTTCCATAAGGATCCGGAGCGGGTGCGGCGGATTCTGGAGCGCCCGGAAAACCTGCCCCATTCGGCGACCATCACCATTGGCCATGAGCATCTGCGCCTGCGGCTCTCAGCGATCTTAGATCGCAAAGGAACCTATGTCGGTCCGCTTTTGACCTGGGATCGGATCACCGACGAAGTCGAGCGCGCTGATACCTTTGAATCCCAAGTGTTGGGCGTTGCTGACCAAGTGGCGGGTCAAGCTCAACAGATGGAAGAACAGGCCTCGGCCCTAAGCGAGCGGGCCAAGCAAGGCAACTCCCTGGCCGCAGCGGTTGCTGCCGCCTCCACGGAGGCCTCCGCCAATGTGGGCGCTGTGGCCGCATCGACCGAGGAGCTGACCGCCTCCATCGACGAGATCCGGCGTCGGATCCATGAAGCCCGGGATATGGCTGGCATGGCCGATCAACAGGCGGGCAATACCACCCAAACCATTTCCGCGTTGAACGAAGCGGCGGGCCGGATCGGCGAAGTGGTCAATTTGATCACCGACATTGCCGATCAGACCAACCTATTGGCGCTGAATGCGACCATCGAGGCCGCGCGGGCCGGGGATGCGGGCAAGGGCTTTGCGGTGGTGGCCGGGGAAGTGAAAAACCTCGCCAACCAAACCGCTCGGGCCACCAATGAAATCCAAGAGCAAATCCAATCCATGCAGGATCAGACCAAGCTGAGCGTGGATGCGATTGCCGAAATTGCCGGAACCATCACCAATCTGACCGAGATCGCCCATCTGGTGGCGGAATCCGTGGAACAGCAGGCCGAGGCCACCACGGAAATCAGCGGCAATGTGCAGCAGGCGGCCCAAGGGACCTCTGAAGTGGATCAGGCGATCTCCGGGATCGCGGACTCTTCGGAACAAAACATCCAAGGCGCTGAAGAGGTCGAGGGCGGTGCCCGGGTTTTGGTGTCAGAAGCCGAAACCCTGGGCAATGTCGCCCGGGACTTCCTGCGCCAATTGCGGGCCTAATCGACAAGGTTGTCAACGCCTCCTATTGTGGGAGGCGTTGCTTGAACCGTTCAAGCCCCCTGAGCACTTCGCCCTGGATCATGGGAAGGGTGCCACTCATAAAACGCGGCATCTTGGCCAGGACGGCTTGACCTTCTGCGGTGCGGTAAAAGGCGGTCAGGGCGTTCAGCTCCGCCTCGGTGAAGGTTTCCGCCAAGGCGTGGATATAGAGGATGCGGATCTTGCCCACATCAAGGTCCCGGTCCAGGAAGTCCTTCAAGGCTGCCCGGCTTTCCGGCGGAGAAATCTGCATCAACTCCGCCATCACCCGATCGACCAAAGCCCGAACAGACAGCACCTGCTCATAGGCTTCTGCTGCGGCCAGACGCTTATCCTCATTGGCCTGACCGGTCTGCGGGAGCGACAACAGCCCAACCAGCACCAAGGCCAAAGCGAGAGACAGGGTGCGCAGGTGGGGAGAGAAGCGAACGGTCATGGCAGTGCGGTCCAATCTTCAAAGGGATCCGGGGCATCACCGGGGGCGAAGCCAAGATATTTTAAGGTCTTGAGGTAGTCTGCGGGTGCGGGCGCAGCCACCCGCAACCAGCCACCGGCCGGATGCGGCAGCACCAGGCCCCGGGCATGGAGGTAAAGCCGTTTGGTTAAATCACCGGCCTCCTCCAGCGCATCCAAGCCGCCATATTTGCCATCGCCCAATATCGGTGTGCCCATTTGCTGGCAATGGACCCGCAATTGGTGCGTCCGGCCAGTCAAGGGCCGCATCTCCAACCAGGTGAACCGGTCCAGGGCCTTGTCGATCATGCGGAAATCGGTCACGGCCCGGTCGCCAATATCCAGATTGACCTCCATCCTCTCCCCCTTCGGTCCGGGCACTTTGGCCAGGGGGGCGGAGATCCGGCCTTCCACTTCAGGCGGCTGACCAACCACCAAGGCCCAATAAACCTTGCGTGCCTCCCGACCTTTAAAGGCTGCCGTAAGTTGACGGGCTGCTTTGCCGGTCTTTGCCAGCAACAGCACCCCGCTGGTGTCTCGGTCCAAGCGATGGACCAGTTTTGGTCGACGGTCAGGATCCTCGCCATAAAGGGCGGTGATCATGCCATCGAGATGACGTTTTACGCCGCTGCCACCCTGCACCGCCAAACCGATCGGCTTGGCCAAGGCCAACACCATCTCGTCTTCATGCAAGATCATTTGCCGCAGGGCCGCGCCGTCGCGGGGATCGGCCCGATAGGCTTGGGCCCGGCCCGGTCCGGCCTTGCGGGCTTGGGCCACAGCGTCCTCCGCGTCGCTTTCCGGCGGCAGGCGGACCGTCTGGCCGGTTTCGAGGCGCTGGGCGCTCTTAGCCCGACGGCCATCGACCCGCACCTGGCCGGTGCGGAGTAATTTCTCTGCCCGCCCCTGGGTCAATCCGGGGCGACGGCGGCGCAGCCAGCGGTCCAACCGCATGCCAGCGTCATCCTCGGAGACCTGGATCATCTCCACCTGTCGGTGGGGCACACCAGACCCGTTGCGATCCTCTGCCTCGGTCATGCCAGAATCTGGCGACAGAGCGCCATCCCAGCCATCAGGCCCGCAACCCCCAACAGCACACTGCCAAACAGATAGCCAAAGGCGGGCACCCAGGCTCCGCGCTCGATCAGAAAAACCAGGTCCAGGCTAAAGGTGGAAAAGGTGGTGAAGCCGCCCAACACCCCGGTGACCAACAGCACCCGGACCGGCTCCGGGATCGGGCCGCGAAAGGCCAGATAGTCGATCAACATGCCCATCAGGAAACTACCCAGTATGTTGACCACCATGGTGCCATAGGGAAATCCTGGCCCCATCAACCGACCCACTGCGGCCACCATGGCCCAGCGCGCTGCAGAGCCCATAGCGCCCCCGGCTGCCGCAGCGCCTGCCAACATCCATGCTTGTGCCATACCACTCAAAGCCTCTTCACTGATCTTGGCCGGGGTCGGCATCGGATGCGTGCCCGGATGGGTCCCCAGTTAAACCGGTCTCGGTGCGCCGGTCGCGCAACCGTCGCCAATAGGCCAAGCGCTTGTTGATTTCACGCTCAAAGCCGCGATCCGGCGGATCATAAAAGGTCTGACGCGCCATGCCTTCGGGAAAATAGTTTTGGCCGGAAAACCCGTCCGGCGCGTCATGGTCATAGGCATATCCAGCGCCATAGCCAAGGTCCTTCATCAGGCTGGTGGGCGCATTGCGGATATGCAGCGGCGGTCCAAGGGACCCGGTTTGTTTTGCAACTTTGTGGGCCGCCTTATGGGCCGCATAGATGGCGTTGGATTTTGGCGCGGTGCCGAGATAAAGCACCAGGGCGGTGACCGCCAGATCCCCTTCCGGAGAGCCGAGCCGCTCATAGGTTTCCCAGGCGGCGATGGCCTGGGTTAACGCGGCGGGATCAGCCAGACCGATGTCTTCAACGGCAAACCGGGTTAACCGGCGCAACAAATAAAGTGGATCCTCCCCACCGGCCAGCATCCGCGCCGCCCAATAGAGCGCCGCGTCCGGATCAGAGCCCCGGAGAGACTTGTGCAAAGCACTGATCAGGTCGTAATGGCCTTCGCGATCCTTGTCATAGATCGGGGCGCGGCGGCGCACGGCCTCGGCAAGGGCTGCGCCATCCAAGTCCGGCGTGCCGTCGGGCAGAGCGACGACGTCTTCGACCAAATTGAGCAAATAGCGGCCATCGCCATCGGCCATGGCTTTCAGGCTAGCCCGGCCCTCTGACGTCAAAGGCAGGGCACGCGCCAAAAGGCCCTCGGCCCGGGTTAACAAGGTTTCCAGGGCCGCATCATCAAGGCGTTGCAACACCTGCACTCGGCAACGGGACAGCAACGCCGCATTGAGTTCAAAGGAGGGATTTTCTGTGGTTGCCCCGACCAACACCACCGTGCCGTCTTCCACATAGGGCAAAAAACCGTCCTGTTGTGAGCGGTTGAAGCGGTGGATCTCGTCGACAAACAGCAATGTGCCCTGCCCCGAGGCCTTGCGGCGATCCCGGGCGGCAGCAAAGGTTTTGCGCAAATCGGCGACGCCGGAAAACACCGCTGAGAGCGGCGCAAAGGCATAGCGCGAGCCCTCCGCCAACAACCGGGCGATGGTGGTTTTGCCACATCCCGGCGGCCCCCAAAGCACCACGGAGGTTAAGCGGCCCGAGGCCACCATCCGTCCCAAGGGTGCATCATTGCCGGTCAAGTGATCCTGCCCGACCACTTCGGTCAAGCTGCGGGGACGCAGGCGATCTGCCAAAGGCCGGTCCGGATTGTCCCGCAACGCCTCCGTCTCAGCGGCCAGAGGCGCAGCAGTAGAGGCGGCTTGTGAGGGTGGCAGGTCGTCAAACAGGCCCGCCATCAGCCGCCATACCGATATTGGACCAGACGGCCTTCACGCTCCAGCACAATGCCCCAACGTGGCAGTCTTTCCCGCAACAAAGGCAGCAGGTCGTCCACGCTGTGAATATCAACACCGTTTAAGCCGCGAACGAGGTCGCCTTGCTCCAACCCAGCCCGGGCGGCAATGCTGGCTTGGGGAACATCCAAAACGATCACGCCATTGATCAGTTTTTGCAGCCCGATCTCTTCACCCAAGGCAGGATTGAGGTTGGCCACCGTCGCCCCCGCCAAGGGATTGGGACCGGACAGGGTGGTGGTCTGGCGCGGCGGATCTTCCGGGGGCGGGCCAAGGCGCACGGTCAGGGTTTTCAGTCCCCCGCCTCGGCCTTCGCGCACCAACAAACGGGCCGGACCGGCAGACAAATCACCGGTCGCGATCATATAGCGCAGGGAGTCCACATCGTCCGTCAGACGGTCATTGAACGACAACACCACATCACCGACCTGCAGGCCCGCCTCCGCCGCCGGTCCACGGGGATCAACGGTCTCCACCAGCACTCCAGTTGGGCGGTCCATGCCCATGGCATCGGCAAGATCAGCGGTAACGGTTCGGCCTTCGGCACCAAACCAGGGACGCACCACCTTGCCGCTGTTCAGCACCCCTTGCAAAACCACCCGCACCATTTCAGACGGGATGGCAAAACCAATCCCCACCGACCCACCGCTATTGGAGTAAATCGCGGTGTTGATGCCAACCAAGCGGCCTTGGCCATCAACCAGGGCACCGCCGGAATTGCCCGGATTGATCGCCGCATCGGTTTGGACAAAAAACCGATAGTCACTGACCCCAGCCGTAGTGCGGGCCAAGGCCGATACAATGCCCATGGTGACGGTCCGTCCGACACCAAACGGGTTGCCCAAAGCGATCACCAAATCGCCGACCTCCAAATCCTCAATGGAGCGTGGCGGGAGCGCGGGCAAATCTTCCCCGACCTCTATGCGCAGCACCGCCAGATCCGTGCGCTCATCAACACCCAAAACAATGGCATCAAATTCTCGCCGATCAGCCAGGACCACCGTGATGTCCGCCTCGGCACTGCCAATCACATGGGCATTGGTCACAACGATCCCCGCAGGATCAACAATCACCCCGGACCCCAGGGATTGTTCCAATCTTTTGCGCGGCATGCCCCCCATGCCAAAACGGTCCCCAAAAAACCTGCGAAACAAGGGGTCGGAAAATGGACCGACCCTTTGCTGCTGGGACACCACTTCGCGGCGGCTGAAGATATTCACCACCGCCGGGGCCACCCGTTTGACCACAGGCGCAAAGGACAGGGTGACCTCGGCCCGAGAATTGGGCGTGACCTTGTCTGGGGTTTGGGCCTGGGCCGGGACCAAGCCACCCAAGCCAAAGATCAAAAAACATAACAAAAACAGAGGTGTTCGTACCGCCAACATCAAAGAATGCCCTACCGAATGGTTGTCCAAGAGTTGTCCCGCATCACCAGGACCGGTGCAAGGGTCAAATTGACAAATGAAACGACTCAGGTATTCTGGAGTTCTCAGTGAAACAGACAGGAGTGCGTTCTATGCGGATTGCCGCCGTTGTTTTTGCCGCTGCTCTGTTCGGCGCGACCGCCGCCCAGGCTTGCACCTACGGGAAGACCGCTCAAAGCACCGAGATGCAGACTGCGCAAGGTCCGGTCACCGTGACCCAAACGCCCAAGCCGGTGGACACCAACTAAGGGGCTAACCCTTTGTTGGCTTTCTGATGGGAGATGCCTGTCGGATAGATCCATACGCCGTTTCAAGACAGCACTGCCTTTGCAAACGGGCCAGCTCCACACAAGCTGGTCCGTTTTTTTGACCAAAATCCCGCAGGTTTCCCACGCCCAACACCAACATTAGGCTTAATCCTGCACGGCCCATAAGGCTATAGATTGATCCAGCCCCGCTTTCCTTCTAAGAAGGAAGCGCAAAGCCCAGCCTGCGACAAAGTGAGAGACTGGTGGGAAGATTTTTTGGTTCGTTCCAGTGGGTGTTTGCCCTGGCCATGGTTGTCGCTGTGCTGACGACACCTCGGTGGGACGCACATGCCCAGTCCGACCAACCCACCCAAAATCCCCCGCTGGTCATCGCCATTGATGGCAATTATGCCCCCAATTCGATCATCGGTCCTGATGGCCGAGCCTATGGCCTGTTCGTCGACTTTTGGCGCCTATGGAGTGAAGCCACCGGACGCCCAGTCGTTTTTGAACCCACCGATTGGGTCGGTACCCTGGATGCGATCCGGGATGGGACAGCCGATATTCATTTCGGCCTGTTCATCAATGAAGCACGCTCCGAATGGCTCGATTTTTCCACTGCCTTCCATTCCATTCGGACTTCAGTCTTTTTCCGCAGCGATTATCCAGGCACACCGGAGTTGTCCAAATTGGCAGGCCGTCCGGTCGGGGTGATCCGTGGGTTTTTTCAGGAAGCTTTTCTGCGCGAAACCTATCCGGCCCTAGACGTCAAAGCCTATGAGGACAGCGAGTCTTTGTTCCTGGCCCTTTTGACCGGCGAGATCGACGCCCTGGTCAATGAGGTCACCGCTGTAGACGCCCAAAAAGCGCGCCTGGGACTGCGCGGAGCCGTAAAACGCTCTCCAGAGACTTTGCTGTCCAACACCGTCCACGCCGGGATTCTAAAAGGCAATCCGGACCTGCTGGAGACCGTCAATGCGGGCATCGCCGCCATACCCCAAGACCAATTAATTGCCTTGGACGCACTGTGGCTGGCCACTCCGCTGGACCGGTTTTACCGCCAGGACCCGGACCAAATCACGCTCAGCCCGGAACAGAGCCAATGGATCAAGGACAATCCAACGGTTAGTCTTGCCGTGACCAACTTCATTGCCCCGGTCGACATCATCGATGACAGCGGTCTGTATACCGGCCTCAATGCGGATCTGATCGACATCATCAACCGCAAAACCAGCCTGAATATTGTGCCGGAATATTATGGCCGCTGGGAGGATGTGGTCCGCGATACGCTGGCTGGAACTGTCGAGGGCGCCTTTAGCTTTTCCCGCACGCCGGAGCGGGAAGAACATGTGTTTTATACCCAACCCTATGCCTATGACCCGGTCATCGTCATCACCCGGGAGGACGATGAGGCCATCCAATCCATGGCAGACGTGGCAGGCAAGACCGTTGGTGCAGTCCGAGGCCATGCTTTTATCGAAGATCTGGAACAAGATCTCTCCGGCGGGTCCCTGGTTCTGTATGAGACCGAAACCGCCGCTCTATTCGCCCTGCTGGACGGTGACCTGGATGCCCATGTCACCACACAGTTCATCTACAGCAACGCCCAGCGAGAGCGCTACCTGCCAGGCCTTCGGGTTGCCGCCAGTCGACAATCCGAGGGCGGGTCCTTGCGCATTGGGATTCACAAGAACAATCCGGTGCTGTTTTCCATTGTCCAGGAGGCTTTGGACAGCATCCCTTTGGAAGATCTGGCGGCCCTGCGTCAGCGCTGGCTGACTTTCGAGCCAACACAACAGAGCACCATCCCCCTGACACCGGCTGAGCGACAATGGATCGCCCAACATCCGGAGGTCCGTCTAGGGGTTGATCGGGCCTATCCCCCGTTTGAATTCGTCAGCGCCAATGGGATTTATCAAGGCATTGCTGCAGATTACCTGGCCGAAATCGGCAAGCGCATTGGGATCAGCTTTACTGTCGTGCCGGATTTGACCTGGGATGAGGTGATCCAGGGTGCCAAGGACAGAACCGTCGATCTGCTGCCGGTGGTGACGGATCGGGCCGAGCGTCGGGAGTTCCTGGTCTTCACCGAACCCTATCTGGAATTCCCCAATGTCATCGTCACCCATGAGAATGCGCCGGAGATTGATGGCTTGGAGGATCTGGCCGGGTCCGTGGTCGCCTCGCCGGAAGGGTATTCTGTCACTCAATTTGTCCGCGACGACTATCCGGACATCCTCGTTGAAGACTATCCCACAGCCCTAGATGCATTGGTGGCTGTTTCCACTGAAAAAGCCAACGCAACCATCGGCAATATGGCGGTGATCGGCTATCTGGCACAGGAAAACAGTGTCTCCAACATTAAGATCGCCGCCCGACGGGATTATTCGATCGGCTATAGCTTCGGGGTGCGCAAGGATTGGCCGGAGTTGGCCAGCATCATCACCAAGGTCTACGATTCCTTCACCCGGGAAGAGCATCAGGCCATTCGCTCCCAATGGATCCCGTTTTCCATGCTGGGGGACAACAGCATCGGTCCGGCCTTGTCCCTGGCCGAACAGGCCTGGTTGCGAAACCACCCGAACTTGACCCTGGGCGTGGATCTAGCCTGGGCCCCCTTCGAATTTCTCGATGACCAAGGCAATTATGCTGGCATCGGCTCGGACTATGTCCGCGCGGTTTCGGAGCGCTTGGGAATCGAGATGACCCCAATTAAGGACCTGAGCTGGCCCGAGGTCATTGCCAAAGCCAAGGCCGGGGAGATCGACATTCTGCCAACCCTGGTCAAAACCCCGGAGCGTGAAGAATTTCTGACCTTCACAGAGCCCTATATCTCTTTCCCCATGGTCATCGCCACGCGCAAGGATGCCGCCTTTGTCGACAGCCTGGCGGGGCTGGAAGGCGAGCGTGTTGGGGTGGTCGAGGGCTATGTGACCCATGAGATCCTGGAGGCCCATCACCCAAACCTGACCGTGGTCACGGTTGCGACAGTGCAGGACGGCCTTGAGCAATTAGAAGCGGGGCAATTCCATGCCTTTGTCGACAATCTGGTCACCATCACCCACACCATCGACCAGCAAAACTTTGAGAACATCAAGATCGCCTCGCCGACCCAATATGCCTTTGACCTGTCCATCGGCGTGCGCAAGGGCCTGGAAGAATTGGTGCCGATCATCAACAAGGCACTGGCGACGATTTCGGAGAAGGAGCGCGCTGGGATCGTCAACACCTGGACCGCCGTGCAGATCAGCTTCGGTGTCCAAACCGGAGACATCGTGATCTGGGGCGGTTCGGCGGCGATCCTCACCGCCCTGATCATCGGTTTGTTGGTTTTGTGGGCGCGCTTTGTGCAAAAGCAGAAGGCCCAGGTGGAGCGCAGCGAGCGCCGACTGTCCTCGCTGATCGAAACCGCTCCGGATGGGATCATCGTGGTCGACCAAGCCGGTGTGGTGCAGACCTTCAGTCCCTCCGCCCAGGCCATGTTCGGCTATGCCGAAGCTGAAATCTTAGGCCAGAATGTATCGCTGCTGATGCCGCAGGCCTTTGCCACCAACCATGCCACCCATATGGACGCCTATCTGCGCTCCGGACAGTCGAGCGCCATCGGCACCGCCCGCGAACTGACGGCGCAGCGCAAGAACGGCGAGCAGTTTCCCCTCGAACTGACCTTAAGCGAGGTGGTGACCTCCGATCAGCATGCCTTTATTGGCATGTGCCGGGATATCAGCGAGCGCAAGGAGGCCGAGCACCGGCTGCAGGATGCCCATGACATCATTCGGGGCAGCATCGACTATGCCGCCCATATCCAGCGCTCCGTGCTGCCGGACCAGGATCTTTTGACCTCGCTAGCCTCCGATCATTTTGTCATTTGGGAGCCCAGGGATGTGGTCGGCGGCGATTTCTATTGGTGCAAAATGTGGGGCGAAGGCCTGTTGGTGATCCTGTGTGATTGCACCGGCCATGGGGTGCCGGGGGCCTTTATGTCCCTGATCGCCACCGGTGCCCTGGAGCGAGCCATCAATGAGGTCCAGCAAGGCCAAGTCGCCGAGCTGATCCAAAAGATGCACCAAAATGTCAAAATCACCCTGGGCCAGCACCGCAAAGATGGCGGGTCCGATGATGGGTTGGAACTGGGTGCCTTGTTCGTGAACCCGGATTTGACCGAGCTGACCTTTGTGGGTGCCCGGTTCGATCTGTTCTGGACCGAAGCGGATCAGGTCCACCAGGAGAAAGGCACCAAAGCTGGCATCGGCTACCGCAAGATCCCGATGGAGCAGACCTATACCGCCTTGGAGATCGAGATCCGGCCGGGCCGAAGCTTTTACATGTCTTCCGATGGCCTGCTGGATCAGGTCGGCGGGGACCGACGGCGGTCCTTTGGCAAACAGCGCTTCAAGGCTTTGCTGGGAGAGCTACAAGGCAAAGCCATGGCCGCCCAAAAAGAGGCGGTTCTGGAGGGCCTGCAGCGCTATCAGGGTGACGAAACCCGCCGCGACGATGTCTCGGTGATTGGCTTGAGCTTTGGGGCTTAAACGGACAAAGGCTCCAACCGAACTGCATGGTCAAAAAAAAGGGTCCCCGGAAACCGGAGACCCTTTTTTACTTGTTAAGCGAGGGAGGTGTCAGCCTAAATCCTCGTCATCGTCATTGTTGGCTTCGGCGGTCGGGCCGCTATCAGTGCCCTTGGCGTCCGGGTCACGGTCGACCAGTTCGATGATCGCCATGTCGGCAGCGTCGCCATAGCGGAAGCCCGCCTTGATCACCCGGGTGTAGCCACCGGAGCGGTCTTTGTAGCGCTCGGCAATGTCGGAGAAGAGCTTCTGAACCACCTTGTCTTCGCGGACAATGGTGTAGGCCTTCCGCCGGTTGGCCAGGCCACCCTTTTTGCCCAGGGTGATCAGCTTTTCGACGATCGGACGCAGATCCTTGGCCTTGGGCAGGGTGGTGCGAATTTGCTCATGCTTGAGCAGTGCGCAGGCCATATTGGCAAACATCGCCTTACGGTGAGAGCTGGTGCGGTTGAGCTGACGCCCCTTGTAACCATGACGCATGGATCTTGTCCTTTCTTCTCCTGGCTCCGCGCACGGAACCGATTGTGCTGGACCGATGCCGCCCTCGCCCCCCTTTTGCAGTTGGGAAGGATCGAGAAGGAACACCGATCACGGCCCACACCTTGTGGACCGGTTAAGGTTTGTACCCGGTACCTGTTGGCACCAAACCGAAGATCACAGATCTTCGGCAAGGGCGACTGCCCGCCGCGCCTTATGGCGCGTAAGCCAAGGCCGGAGGCCGCCCGGCGCTTGAGGGCCGTATTAGTAAGGCTCTTCGAGCTTTTTGGCCAGATCTTCAATGTTCTCCGGCGGCCAGTTCGGGATTTCCATACCCAAATGCAGGCCCATGGTGGAGAGCACTTCCTTGATCTCGTTCAGAGACTTCCGACCAAAGTTCGGGGTGCGGAGCATTTCCGCCTCGGTCTTCTGCACCAGATCACCGATATAGATGATGTTGTCGTTCTTCAGGCAGTTGGCAGAGCGGACCGACAATTCCAGCTCATCGACCTTGCGCAGCAGGTTCTTGTTGAACGGAAGTTCGTCATCTTTGCGCTCTTCGGAGACCGCTTGCGGCTCTTCGAAGTTGATGAACAGCTGCAATTGGTCTTGCAGGATCCGAGCGGCCAAGGCAACGGCGTCTTCCGGGGTCACGGAGCCGTTGGTTTCGACAACCATGGACAGCTTGTCATAGTCGGTGACCTGACCAACACGGCTGTTCTCGACCTTGTAGGACACCTTGCGGACCGGGCTGAAAATGCTGTCGACCGGGATAAAGCCAATCGGGGCATCTTCGGGACGGTTTTGGCTGGCCGGGATATAGCCCATGCCGGTGTTGACGGTGAATTCCATCGACAGGCTCGCGCCTTCGTCCAGATGGCACAGCACCAGATCCGGGTTCATGATCTCGATATCGGCACCGGTTTCGATCTGCGCGGCGGTCACCTCGCCCGGACCATCGGCGCGCAGGGACATGCGGCGCGGACCGTCCACATGCATGCGCAGGGCCAGTTCCTTGATGTTCAGGATCACATCGGTGACGTCTTCACGGACGCCGGGGATGGAGGAAAACTCGTGCAGGACGCCTTCGATTTGGATGGCGCTGACGGCAGCCCCTTGCAGGGAGGACAGCAGCACCCGGCGCAGGGCATTGCCCAGGGTGATGCCGAAGCCACGCTCCAGGGGTTCGGCCACAACGGTGGCGATGCGGTCAGATCCGCCGACGGGCTCAATGGCCAACTTGCTCGGCTTGATCAACTCTTGCCAATTTTTCTGAATGATCGACATGAATGGCTTCCTGACAGCGATGTGGCAAACAGGCCAAGACCGTCTATGTCCTGACCGGTCTGGGACCAGCTGGTCCTTACGGTCTCTTGGGGGGAGACCCGGGGGAGCATGGCCCAGAAATCCCGGTGGCACCCGCTGGGGAGGCGGATCAGCCGAACCGGGGTGTTCGACGTGCGGAAAGGACGGCACGGGTCCGTCCTTCCAAAATCTGCGGGATGCTTAGGGCCGTCTCTTCCGTCTGCGTCTGCTTAGGCCAACAGTGTGGCGGCATTCAGGCGACGTCAGCGCGGGACCAAGGGCAGCCCGCAGAAAAGACTTAAACCCGACGACGCTTGCGCGGACGGCAGCCATTATGCGGGATCGGGGTCACATCCTTAATGGAATTGACCGAGAAACCGACGGACTGCAGAGCCCGCAAAGCGGATTCACGACCCGACCCGGGGCCTTTCACCATCACGTCCAGAGTTTTCATGCCGTGGTCCTGGGCTTTGCGCCCGGCGTCCTCAGCAGCCACCTGAGCGGCATAGGGGGTGGATTTCCGCGACCCCTTAAAGCCCTGTGACCCGGCAGAGGACCAAGAAATGGTGTTGCCTTGCACATCGGTGATGGTGATGGTGGTGTTGTTGAAGGAAGCGTTCACATGGGCGATGCCAGAGGTGATGTTTTTCCGCTCCTTGCGGCGAATTTTTTGCGCGGGTTTGGCCATTACGTCCGTCTAGTCCCATGGTTGCGGCTGCCGTGAACTGGGACTGAAATCCCGAGCCACCAACAGGCCGTCGATCCGGGCGTCCCACAACAGGACAGGCCCGGACCCAGTGCTTACTTCTTCTTACCGGCGATCGGCTTGGCCGGGCCCTTACGGGTCCGGGCATTGGTGTGGGTCCGCTGACCCCGCACCGGCAGACCTTTCCGGTGCCGCAGACCGCGATAACACCCAAGATCCATCAGCCGCTTGATGTTCATCGCCGTTTCGCGTCGCAGATCGCCTTCCACCTTATATTCGGCGTCGATCAGCTCGCGGATACGGGCGACTTCATCGTCAGACAACTCGTTGACCCGGCGGTTTTCGGCGATGCCGGAACGCTCGCAGATCTCCTGCGCCTTCGTGCGGCCAATCCCGTAGATATAGGTCAACGCAATATGCGTCCGCTTGTTGGACGGGATATTGACACCAGCAATACGCGCCAAAGCCCAAACTCCTCAACCTGTTTCTGCCCGGTCACCATAAACAAAACGGGCGCGCGGTCCCGGGCGGACCGTGCAAACCCAAAGCTCGTTGCCCCAAAGCTCGACACCAAGAGTGGGATCGGTTTGGAACCATTCTGCGACGGCGTCGCCACCTCAACCGCGCCAAAGGATGGCCATCGATTGGGTCGAAACGCGCCGCAGAGGGGGGTTCCCGACGTGAACGCACTCTGATGTGTCGATCAGGGCCGAGTCACGTCTACCAACTGCATCACAAAGTGATCCAGTGGGTAGACCGCCGATCCTGGGACCAAGGCGCGGGATTATAAAAGTACATCCCCTTGAGTCAAGGGCTTGAGGCCAGGAAAGCGCCAATAAAGCGCCTTCCTCACCCCTTATGTGCTCAGGCTGCCATCACGCAGCCTTAACTGCCGACAATGCTTTCCAATTCTGCGGTCACGGTGTCGATGGCTTGGGACCCATCGATCACATGCAGCAGGCCCTTTTTCTCGTAATAGGGCAGAATCGGCGCGGTTTGCGCATGGTAAACTTCCAGGCGCTTGCGCAGGGTTTCTTCATTGTCATCGGCGCGGACATTGCCTTCGCCAGCTTGGGCAGCACGGGTCTTGATCCGATCAAACAGGATGGAGTCTTCCACTCGCAATTCGATCACGGCATCCAGCTGCATGCTCTTTTCCGCCAGCATGGCATCCAGGGCTTCGGCCTGGGGCACAGTGCGCGGGAAGCCATCGAGAATAATCCCACCGGCGCAATCATCCTGGGTGATGCGCTCGGCAATCATGCCGACCATGATTTCATCAGAAACCAGCTTGCCTTCATCCATGATCGCCTTGGCTTGCTTGCCCAGCTCGGTGCCCGCAGACACGGCGGCGCGCAGCATGTCCCCGGTGGACAGTTGCTTCAGGCCATATTTGGATTCCAGCAATTGCGCCTGGGTGCCCTTGCCGCCCCCCGGCGGGCCCATAAAGATAATCCGCTTCGAACTCATCCCCGTTTCCCCTTTAACTTCGCTTTTTTAACCAGGCCCTCATACTGGTGGGCCAAGAGATGGGATTGAATCTGCGCGACCGTATCCATGGTCACCGTGACCACGATCAGCAAACTCGTGCCCCCAAAGTAAAACGGCACGCCCACATTGGCGATGAGGAATTCCGGCAGGATCGACACAAAGATCAGGTAGAGCGCGCCCACCGTGGTCAATCGCGTCAACACATAGTCCAGATATTCCGCCGTATTTTTCCCCGGTCTGATTCCGGGAATAAACCCGCCATATTTCTTCAGATTGTCTGCCGTGTCCTCAGGATTGAACACAACGGCAGTGTAGAAGAAGGCAAAGAAGCCAATGAACAACGCATAGAGCGCCATAAACAAGGGCTGCCCATGGCCGAGCATGGCTGTGACCGTGGTGAGCCATTCCGGCCCTTGGCCCGACGAGAATTGCGCGATGGTGATCGGCAGCAACAGGATCGAGCTGGCAAAGATCGGCGGGATCACACCCGGGGTGTTGATCTTCAGCGGCATATGGGTGCTTTCGCCACCGAACATTTTGTTGCCCTGCTGGCGTTTTGGATACTGGATCAGAATCCTACGCTGCGCCCGCTCAATGAAGACGATGAAGGCGATCACGGCGATGGCCATGACCAGAACACCGATGATGATGGCCGGGGACAGGGCACCGGTGCGGCCCAAATCCAAGGTTCCGGCCAAGGCCCTAGGCAACTCCGCCACAATCCCGGCAAAGATGATCAACGAGATCCCATTGCCGACCCCGCGTGCGGTGATCTGTTCACCCAACCACATCAGGAACAAGGTGCCGCCAACCAAAGTCACAACAGCAGTGAAACGGAAGAACCAGCCTGGGTCATAGACCGCCCCACCCATGGAGCTTTGCATGCCCTCCAGTCCAATGGCGATGCCATAGGCCTGCATGGTGGCAATCAGCACCGTGAGATAGCGGGTATATTGATTGATCTTTTTCCGCCCGGTCTCACCCTCTTTTTTCAACGCTTCCATTTGCGGGCTGATGGCGGTCATCAGCTGCATAATAATGGAGGCGGAAATATAGGGCATGATGTTCAAGGCGAAGATGGTCATCCGCGACAACGCGCCACCGGAGAACATGTTGAACATGCCCAAAATGCCGCCCTGCTGCTGGGCCATAATGTCCGCCATGACCTGCGGATCAATGCCGGGGATCGGGATATAGGTGCCCAAGCGATAGACAATCAGCGCGCCAAGGGTAAACCACAGGCGCTTTTTCAGCTCCGTGGCCTTGTTAAAGACGCTGAAATTCATATTCGCGGCGAGTTGTTCGGCGGCGGAGGCCATCCCGTTACTCCCAAAGCTTCCAAGCACCGGCTCTGTAACGCCAGCCCTGGTTTATGATCCACCCGGTCCGGGTCCTTGCAACGGTCAGTCATCTCTGACCGGACGTTACCCTACTTCACCGTGCAGACACACAATTGATGAAAGGTCTTTTGCCGGAGGATTTAGCGGTTTTACAGGGTCCCGGCAAGACGTTTCCCGAGATGTTGACCCTCGCTCCCGCAAATGGGAACAGACTGCCCGGCATGGAGAAGCCGCCCCCGTTTCCGGAAGCGGCTTCAATCACACACGTTTTTCGCTGTGAGGTCTCATAAGGCACCGCATCAAGCGTCGCCGGAGCCCTCAGTCTTTGCTGGAACCTTGGCGACCAGGCTGACGCTGCCACCGGCTTGTTCCACGGCGCTGCGCGCACCGGTGGTGATTCCGGTGACTTCCAAGGTCACCGCTTGGCTCAAGCTGCCTTCGCCCAGGATCCGGACACCATCCAGAATGCGGCGGACAACACCCGCATCGCACAGAACCTGTTCGGTGATCGGCGCACCGGCATTGACCTTGCCTGCATCAATGGCCGCTTGCAGACGACCGAGATTGACCTCGGCAAATTCCTTGCGGAACGGCTTGTTGAAGCCCCGTTTCGGCAGGCGGCGATAGAGCGGCATTTGACCGCCTTCAAAGCCGTTGATGGCCACACCTGTACGCGAGGTCTGACCCTTCACACCGCGACCGGCGGTCTTGCCCTTGCCGGAGCCCATGCCGCGACCGACCCGCATCCGCTTTTTGGTAGCGCCCGGATTGTCGCGCAACTCATTCAGTTTCATCTCTTCTCATCCCTCAACTCGGATGTCGGTTGCCGGACCATGATCCTGTCCCCACGGAAACAGCCCAAGCCCCGGTCCAGGCCGATGGCATGGTTAGCCTTCGACCTCCTCCACCAGATGGGCAACTTTGCTGATCATGCCGCGCACCGCCGGAGTGTCCTCCAGCTCGCTGGTGCGGCCAATCTTGTTCAAACCCAGGCCGATCAGAGTGGCCCGCTGATCGCCCGGACAACCGATCGGAGACCCAACCTGCTTGACCTTAACCGTTTTGCCTTCGCTCATCGTCTAAGGCTCCCTTATTCAGTCGCGGCAGCGGCCTGGGCGGAGGACCCGTCCCGACGACCGACAATATCGCCAACCTTACGACCCCGACGGGCCGCGACCATGCGCGGTGCCTGGCAGGCCTTCAGGGCTTCAAAGGTTGCCTTGACCATGTTGTAGGGGTTGGTGGTGCCGGTGCACTTCCCAACCAGATCCTGAACGCCCATGGTTTCGAAGACAGCGCGCATCGGACCACCGGAGATGATGCCCGTCCCCGACGGAGCGGAGCGCAGCAGCACCCGCCCAGCGCCGAAATGGCCCTTGACGTCATGGTGCAGGGTGCGACCGTCCCGCAGCGGCACCTTGATCATGGTGCGCTTGGCCTGATCCGTGGCCTTGCGGATCGCTTCGGGCACTTCCCGGGCTTTCCCGGTGCCATAGCCAACCCGGCCCTTGCCATCGCCGACGACGACCAAAGCGGCGAAGGCAAAGCGACGCCCGCCCTTGACCACCTTGGCCACACGGTTGATGTGGACCAGCTTGTCGAGCAGCTCGTCTTCGCGTTCGTCGCGATTGCCGCCGCGACCGCGTTCGCCACGTTCGCCGCGCTCACCGCGACGGTCGGAATTCGGTGTACGTGCCATGCTGCTCTATCCTTAAAACGAAAGACCGCCTTCGCGGGCCGCATCTGCCAGGGCTTTCACACGCCCATGGAAAATGTAGCCCCCGCGGTCGAACACCACTTCTTTGACGCCCGCTTCCACCGCGCGCTGGGCAACAAGCTTGCCCACCTCGACAGCGGCGGCCTTATCGGCACCGGTCTTCAAAGAGGCCTTCAGGTCCTTGTCCAGGCTGGACGCAGCGGCCAGGGTCACCCCTTGCGCATCGTCGATCACCTGGGCGTAAATATGCTTGCCGGAACGGAACACCGACAGGCGTGGGCGTCCGCCACTCTTTTGCCGCAACGCATAGCGATTGCGGGTTTTCCGGCGGGTGAATAGATCGTTGTTGCTCGTGCTCATCTGCCGGGTCCCTACTTCTTCTTGCCTTCCTTGCGCAAGATCCATTCGTCGGCATATTTCACACCCTTGCCCTTATAGGGCTCGGGCGGACGATAGCCGCGGATCACGGCAGCGGTCTGACCGACACGCTGTTTGTCCATGCCATGGATCTCGATCTGGGTTGGCGCCGGCGTGGTGATTTTCAGATCATCGGGGATCGGAAAATCGATGTCATGGGAATAGCCCAAGGACAGCTTCAGGACTTTGCCCTGGGCTGCGGCCTTATAACCCACACCGATCAGTTCCAGCTTTTTGGTGAAGCCCTCAGACACGCCACTGATCAGATTGGCAATCCGGGCACGGGTTGTGCCCCAATGCATCCGACCTTGCTTGGTCTCAGACAGCGGGGTGACGACAATCTTGCCGTCTTCCAGCTTGGTTTCCACATCGCTAACAGCGGTGTAAACCATCTGGCCCAGCTTGCCCTTGGCCGTGATGACGTTGTCTTCCACGGTGACGGTAACGCCCTGCGGGACCGACACCGGATATTTGCCTACGCGCGACATTTTTCCTGGTTCTCCTAAAGGTCCCGTTGGATCAGAACACCCGACAGAGCACTTCGCCGCCCACATTGGCCACGCGGGCCTCCTGGTCGGACATCACGCCCTGCGG
>JBMYTN010000055.1:0-23613 GCA_049604415.1 Rhodospirillaceae bacterium
GTCCCATCGGACCGGCCCTTCCATATCTGTAGGGTCCTTTGGGGGACAGGCTTAGAAGCCCATGCCGCCCATGCCGCCCATGTCACCACCCGGCATCGGGGCGGCGTCTTTCTTTTCCGGGATCTCGGCAACCATAGCTTCGGTGGTCACCAGCAGACCGGCGATGGAGGCGGCATCCTGCAGAGCAGCGCGCACGACCTTGGTCGGGTCGACGATACCAGCAGCAACCAGATCTTCATAAACACCGGTTTGAGCATTGAAGCCCAGCTTGGTGTCGGTGCCTTCCAGCAGCTTGCCAGCCACGACAGCACCGTCGGTGCCAGCGTTTTCGGCGATTTGCTTGACCGGATAGGACAGGGCGCGACGGACGATTTCAATGCCGACCTTCTGGTCGTCATTGGCACCTTCCAGACCGTCCAGGGCCTTAATGGCATAGAGCAGCGCGGTGCCGCCACCCGGAACGATGCCTTCTTCCACCGCAGCGCGGGTGGCGTGCATGGCGTCGTCGACGCGGTCCTTCTTTTCCTTCACCTCAACCTCGGTGGCGCCACCGACCTTGATCACGGCAACACCGCCAGCCAGCTTGGCCAGACGCTCTTGCAGCTTCTCACGGTCATAGTCGCTGGAGGTTTCCTCGATCTGGGCGCGGATTTGGGTGCAGCGGGCTTCGATTTCCGCCTTTTCCCCGATGCCGTCGACGATCGTGGTGTCTTCCTTGGTGATGGTGACCTTCTTGGCGGAGCCGAGCATGTCGATGGAGACGTTCTCCAGCTTGATGCCCAGATCTTCGCTGATCACTTGACCCTTGGTCAGGATGGCGATGTCTTCCAGCATAGCCTTCCGACGGTCACCAAAGCCCGGAGCCTTCACAGCAGCAATCTTCAGGCCGCCGCGCAGCTTGTTGACCACCAAGGTGGCCAGGGCTTCGCCTTCAACATCCTCGGCCACGATCAGCATCGGGCGACCGGACTGGACCACGGCTTCCAGAACCGGCAGCAGCGGCTGCAGGCTGGACAGCTTCTTTTCGTGGATCAGGATGAACGGGTTTTCCAGATCGGCGATCATCTTGTCGGCATTGGTGACGAAATACGGGGACAGGTAACCCCGGTCGAACTGCATGCCTTCGACGACGTCCAGCTCGGTGTCCAGACCCTTGGCTTCTTCGACGGTGATCACACCCTCATTGCCGACCTTCTCCATGGCTTCGGCAATGATCTTGCCGACTTCTTCGTCGCCATTGGAGGAGATGGTGCCGACCTGGGCGACTTCCGCAGAGGTCTTGATCGGGGTGGAACGGCTTTGAACGTCGGCAACAACAGCGCTGACGGCCAGATCAATGCCGCGCTTCAGATCCATCGGGTTCATGCCAGCGGCCACGGAGCGCACGCCTTCGCGAACGATGGCTTGGGCCAGCACGGTGGCGGTGGTGGTGCCGTCACCGGCAATATCGGCGGTCTTGGAAGCAACTTCCTTGACCATTTGGGCGCCCATATTTTCGAACTTGTCTTTCAGTTCGATTTCCTTGGCCACGGACACACCGTCCTTGGTGATCCGGGGGGCGCCAAAGCTCTTATCGATGACCACATTGCGGCCTTTCGGGCCCAGGGTCACCTTCACGGCGTTGGCAAGGGTGTCTACACCGGCGAGCAGACGGTCGCGGGCGTCGGAGGAAAACTTAACGTCCTTAGCGGCCATGTGCACAGTCTCCTAATATGTTGGTCTGTAACTGCGATCAGTGGGAAAAAATCAACCAGGGCAGAGCCTTAGTCGATGATTCCCATGATGTCGGATTCTTTCATGATGAGGTATTCGGCCCCATCCATCTTGACTTCGGTGCCGGACCACTTGCCGAACAGGATCTTGTCCCCGGCTTTGACGTCCATCGGGATCACCTTGCCATCGTCACCGCGCGCGCCGGACCCAACGGCGACAACTTCGCCTTCCATCGGCTTCTCTTTGGCGGTGTCGGGGATGATGATGCCCCCAGCGGTTTTTTCTTCCTGCTCGAGACGCTTCACCAGCACGCGGTCGTGCAGAGGGCGGAAAGTCATGGATGCCTCCGTGATATCCAGCAAAGGGTTGATACACTTACTTTTTGAGAAGATCGAACGGCTCTAAGAGCACGTCGTTAGCACTCCCGTTCGATGAGTGCCAACCATCTACGGACTAAAAGCCGCTCTGTCAAGAAGCAGGCTACCGATTTTTGCGGCAGTTCCCAGCGATGGGAGCCCCCCGGAAGCCCATGGCAGCCCTTGGAAACACATGGAAGCCCATGGAAGCCATGCGCAGCCTTTGACAGGCCCTGGGAGATCAGCCGCCCAAATAGATCGCCTTGACCTGGGGATCGGCCCGAACGGCTTGGGGCGTGCCATCGGCAATCAAGCGGCCGCGATCGAGTACCAAGATCCGCTGGGCGTGACCGAACACCACATCCATATCGTGTTCGGTGAACAGCACCGTCAATCCCGATTGCGCAGCGGCGCGATCCACCGCCGCCATCATTGCCCGCCGTTCCGCCGGGGCGCAGCCCGCTGTCGGCTCATCGAGCAACAACAGCCGGGGTCGGCTGGCCAAGGCCATGGCCAGCTCCAGGCGTTTCACATCCCCATAGGCCAGATCCCGGGCCGGGGCTCGATGGGCCGGATCGGCCAGATGGGCCAAGCCACATTCCTCAAACAGGCTTCGCAGCTGCTGTTCCGGATCTTGGCTTGGGTCTTTGCGCAACACCGTGCGCAGCCCCTCGCGCGGGGTCATGGAGCCGAACACCGCTGCGGTTTGAAAGCTCCGGGCGATGCCGCGTTCCAGGCGCTGCTGGGGAGAGAGACCGGTGATGGTGCCCCCAGCAAAATAGAGCGCGCCCGCATCTGGACGACCCTGGCCGCCCAGCAGGGAAAACAAAGTCGACTTGCCCGCCCCATTGGGACCGATCAGCGCAACCCGCTCCCCCTTCGTTAAGGTGAAGGAGACATGGTCCACCGCATGCACACCACCAAAGCGGCGGACCAGCCCTTCGGCCTCCAGCAAGGCATTACTCATGACGCTGCGTCCGGTCGCTGCTGGGATTTTAGCAAGCCAAACAGCCGCTGCCCGGCCTGTCCCACCGCCGAGGTCAACCCGCCGGGGAACAACAGCACCAGGGCCAGGATCACCAGGCCCACCACCAAACGCCAATGATCGGTCTGGGCCGAAACCAGAATCTCCAGCAGGGTATAAGACGCCGCCCCCAGCAGTGGCCCGGCCAAGGCATGGACGCCGCCGAGCAACACCATCACCAGGGCATCCACGCTCACCGGGATGCTGGCATAGGTCGGAAACACACTGCCCTTCAAGAACACCAGCAATCCGCCCGCCAGTCCGGCTAGGCTGCCTGACAGGGCAAAGGCCAGGATTTGCACCCGCACCACGGGGATGCCGCTGGCCGCCGCTCGATCCGGCGCATCGCGGGCGGCCCGCAATTGCGCCCCAAAGGGGGAGCGCACCAGCCATCGAATGGCCCACAACAGGGGCACCACCAGCACTAAGATCACGCCATAGACCACCGTTGGCCCGCTGACCCAGTCTGACGGCCACAAGCCGATCATGCCATTATCGCCGCCGGTGACGGAGACCCATTGGAAGGTGGTGGCATGGATGAACTCCGCAAAGGCCAAAGTCAGCATGGCGAAATAGACCCCGGACAGCCGGGTCAGCACCAAGCCGCAGAGCAGCCCGCCAACCCCTCCGGCAAGCGGGGCAAAGATCAGGGCGGCCTCGAGGCTCAGCCCCAAATAGGTGATGGCCAGGGCGGTGCCATAGGCCCCCAAACCAAAATAGGCCGCATGGCCAAAGCTGACCAAGCCACCCGGCCCCATCACCAATTGCAGGGCCGCCGCGAACAGGGCCAAGACCAGGATTTCTGAGAGCACCGTCAGGCCATAGGGACCCAAAAAGAACGGAGCCAAACCGGCCAGGGCCAACAAGACCGCCCAGCCGGTGCGTTGCAGCCGATTGGACGGGAACAACGGCAGGCCCAAGCCAACAGCGCTATGCTCGCCGCCGGGCTCCAGCCGCCCCAACAGGCCCATGGGCCGCACCGCCAGAACCGCCGCCATGGTGCCGACCACCATGACCATGGTGCCTTGGGGGAAGATCAGAATGCCAAAGGCCTGGACCAAACCCACCAGCAAGGCAGCCAGATAAGCTCCGGGCACACTGCCCATGCCGCCGACCACGACGACCACAAAGGCCTCGACAATGATCTGAATATGCAGGCCGTGATGGACCGCCTCCCGCGGGATCTGCAACGCGCCACCAAATCCGGCCAGGGCGGCTCCGAGCATGAACACCCCGGTGAACAACAGCCGTTGGTCACAGCCCAGAGCGGCCACCATGCTGCGGTCCTGGGTCGCCGCCCGGACCAGCAGGCCCCAGCGGGTTTTGGTGAACAGAGCCCAGAGCAGCAGCAACACCACCGGTCCCATGGCGATCAGGAACAGGTCGTAGCTTGGGATCCGCTGACCCAGCAGCGCCACCGCGCCGGTCAGGCCCGGGGCGCGGGGGCCGAGCAGGTCCTCCGGCCCCCAGATCATCAGCACCAGCTCCTCGCCAATCAGCACCAGCGCGAAGGTGGCAACCAACTGGAACAGTTCCGGGGCGGGATAGATCCGGCGCAACAGGCCGATTTCGACCACCGCGCCGATCAGGGCCGTGCCGAGGGTGGCGACCAGAATGGCAGGCCAGAAGCCCAACCCCCAGGTCACCGCAGCGGTATAGGCCAAATAGGCCCCAAACATGAACAAGGTGCCATGGGCGAAATTCACCACCCGGGTGACGCCAAAAATGATCGACAGCCCGACGGCAACCAAAAACAGGGCGGAGGCCGAAGCCATACCGCCCAGCACTTGTGCCAGCAGGAATCCGGGGTCCAAGATCATAAGGGGCCTGTTATGGGGAGCAGAATGCGAAGCTTATACGAAAGAGGATCTTGTTTGGGTTAACAAGGACGGCCCTGACTGCGCGGATTCGCCCAATCCCGCTTTGATATGGATCAGCGGTTGACCACTCTGGCAGCAGAAAACCCACTGGTTCCAGAGAAAAGGACTGGCTTAGTCATTTCAGCAACGGGGTCAAAAGATCGGCAAAGCCATCGGCATCCTCTTCTGAGCGCCACCCGACCGAGACCCGCAGGATGTCCACCTGCGGGCGCTGGTCCGGGGGCAGTCGCACCGCATCCTTCTCGGTGGTCACAGCAATCGCGCCCAAATCATAGGCCTCATCCAAAATCGGCTGAATGTCGGCTTCGCGATAGGGGAAGTGATCGGCAAAAGGATGAAAGGCCAACACCCGCGCCCCAACCTGGCGCAGGGTCTCCAGCACTTTTTCCGGCCGACCAATCCCAGCAAAGGCCACCACCTTGCGCCCAGCCAAGGCCTGGGTGGCCGCATCGGGCACCAAATCACCGCGCACCACTGGCAGGGATTTCGACAGGAAGCGCTTCAAGCTTTCCCGCTCGGCCCCCAGCACAACCACCCCAGCGGCGCGGCGCAGACCAGCCCCGACCGGCTCGCGCAGCGGTCCCGCCGGAATACAACGCAGATTGCCAAAGCCCCGCGCGCCATCGACCACCACCAGGGACACATCTTTGCGCAAGGCCGGGTTTTGATGGGCATCATCCAGAACAAGCACCCGGTTCTCACCGCTGGGCTCCGCCAAAGCCGCCTGCGCTGCCGCAGCCCGATCCCGGCCAATCCAGGTCGGCGCAATACGGGCCAGCAACAAGGGCTCATCGCCCACCTGTTCCGGCTCGTGGTCGGACGGCGCGACACGCAGCGGTCCGACCTCCGATCCGCCATAGCCTCGGGAGAGAAAAATCGGCTGTGCGCCCTGCTCCTTGAGCCAAGCCGCCGCCGCCAAGGCCAAGGGGGTTTTCCCGGCCCCGCCCGCGACCAGATTGCCGATGCTTAAGACCGGCACCGGCGGGGAAAAGCTTGGTGGGCGGGCAACGCGGCGTTTAGTCGCCAGGGCGTAAAAGGCCCCGAGCGGATCAAGCATCCGCCCCAAGGCCCCATCGGTCCACCAAAACTCCGGCGCTTGCATGGCCTACTCCGCGCCAAGGCCCAAGGGACCTTGCCACCACGGATCCAGCGCTGCGAAGACCCGATCCAGAACCGCCTCCTCGCCTTTGGCAAAAGCAATCCCGGCCTGGGCCATGGCACTCCGGTGCGCCGGGTCGGCCAACAATTGGCGCAGGGCGGATCCCAAACCGGCCTCATCGCTGACCTGTCGCGCCGCACCGGCGGCTTCCATGCGCCGGGCGATGTCGGCGAAATTGGACATGGACGGCCCCCAGAGCAGCGCACTCTCCAGCCGCGCCGGTTCTATGGGGTTCTGGCCGCCGCCCTTAGCAAAGCTTTTGCCCATCATCACCACGGGCGCAAGACTGCAATAGAGCCCCATCTCCCCCATGCTGTCGCCCAAAAAGAGGTCGGTTTCTGGCCCTGGCCACTCCCCGTCGGAGCGGCGCTGCAACCGCAGCCCCAAGGGCGCAATCTCCTGTTCCACCGCCTCGCAGCGGTAAACATGGCGCGGCACAATCACCGTCAACAGGCCTGGAAAGTCGGCTTTCAGCCCGGCATGCAAGCGGGCCGCCATGGCCTCCTCCCCCGCATGGGTGCTGGCCGCCAACCAGACCGGACGGCCCTTCAGGGCAGCTTGGGCCTGGGCCACCTCCTGCGCATCCGTGCTGGGGGCTGGGACGGCGAATTTGATATTGCCGGTAACCTGCACCGGATCAAAGCCCAACCCGGCAAACCGGCTGGCATCCTGTTCCGTTTGCACCAGGGTTACGGAAAACCGCCCTGCCAAGCGGCGGATCAAATGGGGATAGGATTGCCAGCGTTTGTGGGAGCGGTCCGACAACCGCGCATTGACCAGACCCAGCGGAATAGCCCGTTTTGCAGCCGCTTCAACCAGATTGGGCCAGAGATCGGATTCCGCGAATAAGGCCGCCTGGGGCCGCCAGTGATCTAAGAACCGGGCCACCCAGGCCGGATGGTCGAGGGGAATGTAGCGATGCAAGGCACCCTCGGGCAGGCGGTGGGCCATCAGATCCGCTGAGGTGACCGTACCGCTGGTCAACAGGATGGTGACTTGGGGCTGGTCCCGGCGCAACCGTTCCACCAAGGGCAACAGGGCTAAGCATTCCCCGACGCTGGCCCCGTGACACCACAGCAGGGGGCCCTCTGGCCGGGGCGTGTCGTCTTCGCCGCGCCGCTCGCCCAGCCGGGCAGCATCTTCCTTACCGCGCCGCTGCCGCTTGATCAGCAACAGCCGGAGCGCAGGACCGCTTAGGGCAGTCACCAGGCGATAGAGCGGATAGGGGTCCATGGAATGGGGCACAGCTCGACTTAAGGATCAGCGGCTGCCCGTGTAGCACGCTCCCGGACCCGGTCAAACACCCGATGCATCAGCGGATCACCGGGAGGTCAAAAAAAGCGTTTCGGGTCGAAGGGATAGACATTGGCCAGGAACTGATCAACACAGGCATCCCAGGAATTGGCCAAGGCATGAGTGCGACAAGCCTCGGGGGAGACCTCCAGCGCCTTCAGGCAGGCCGTCTTCAGATCCTGATCCAGCACCCCGACCGGGTGATCGGCGACCACATCCAGCGGACCGGGCACCGGATAGGCCGCCACCGGCAGGCCGCTGGCCATGGCTTCGAGCATCACCAGGCCAAAGGTGTCGGTCAGGCTAGGGAAGACAAAACAATCGGCGACGGAAAAATAGGTCGCCAGCTCTTCACCCTGCTTCATCCCGGCAAAATGCACATCGGGATATTTGGCCTTTAGGCTGTCCAGCTGCGGCCCACCGCCAACCATAATCTTGGTGCCGGGCAGGTCGAGGTCCAAAAAGGCCTCGATGTTCTTTTCCACCGCCACCCGGCCCACATTGACGAACCATGGACGCGGCCCGGTGATCACCCCGTCCAGCAGGGTCTTATCGCGGGGGCGGAACAGCTCCGTATCGACACCCCGGGTCCAGGTTTTCACCGGCGAAAGGCCCCAGCCGGTCAGCTCCCGCTCAATGCCCTTGGTCGCCACCATGATGCCCTTGGAGGATTTGTGGAACCAGCGCTCCATGGCATAGCCCCAGGACACCGGCAGTTTCAGCCGGGCATGGACATATTCGGGGAATTTGGTGTGAAAGGCCGTCGTGAACGGAATATTGCGCCGGACACAATAATTCCGCGCCGCCAAGCCCAAGGGGCCCTCGGTGGCGATGTGGACAATATTCGGCCGAGTGGATTCGATGATCTGCCGCACTTTGCGCCCGGGGGACAAGGCGAGGCGAATTTCCGGATAGGTCGGGCAGGGAATGGTCTTGAACAGATCGGGCGTGATGGTGTGGACCGCAAAGCCACGACCTTCCAAGCGCTCCTTTAGGGTGCTCAAGGTCCGAACCACCCCATTGACCTGGGGCAACCAGGCATCGGTGACCAAAACCAGGTTCACGCCATCCAGGGCGTCCAGAGCGATGGCATCCGGAGGGGCGGGTTGATCACTGTTGGAGGACTGCACGGAAGGTTCCCCAGGAGCTACGACCGTCATCCCTTGCTGTCCGCCGGGACCGGCACGCGCGAGGCGTTTTGCAGCTCTTTGACCGTGGCAGCGGCGGTTTCCAGATCAATCGGGCCGCTTTCCGCCTGGGCGGCTTTGCCATAGGCCGCCTGGACATTCAGCCCACGCATTTCCGCCCAGGGCAAAATTTCCATCCGCCCATCCATATGTTCCACCAAGGCGGTGCAGCTTTCGACCCAATCGCCATCATTGAAATAGGCGATGCCATCAACATCGCGCATTTCCGCATGGTGGATATGGCCACAGATGATGCCATCCAGCTCACGCATTTTGGCGACTTCGGCCATGGAGGTCTCAAAGTCGGCGATGAACTTTACCGCGTTTTTGACTTTGTATTTCAGATAGCGGGACAGGGACCAATAGGGCATGCCCAGCCGATGGCGGGCGCGGTTGAACCAGTGATTGGTTTCCAGCAGCCAGACATAGGCAAAGTCGCCCAGCTTGGCCAACCATTTGGCATATTTGACCACGCCATCAAATTCATCGCCATGGATGATCAAATAGCGTTTGCCATCGGGGGTCTCATGAATCGCTTCACGGATCACGGAGATATCGCCAAACTCGGCATCGCAATAACCCCGGGCAAATTCATCATGATTGCCGGGGATGAAATAGACCTTGGTGCCCTTCCGCGCTTTGCGCAGCAGCTTCTGGATCACATCATTATGGGCCTGCGGCCAGTACCAGTGCTTTTTCAAGCGCCAGCCATCAATAATATCGCCAACCAGATACAAGGTGTCGGCTTCATTATATTTCAGGAAATCCAATAAGAACGCAGCCTTACAGCCACGGGTCCCCAAATGGATATCCGAAATAAAAATTGTGCGATATCGGGTAACCGCCGGTTCTGACATGCCCTTACATCCGTCGTTTCTATCACGAAGGGCGCCCTGGTCTCTTTCTAGGCCGTGGTCTCATAAACGTTCCGTTTAAAAGTCCACAGCCTAAGTCCCCACCATCAGAAACCGGACTGTTGCAGCGCCGTTTGTGACAAAGGCTGAGGCCCTTGTACACCATTCAGACTCGATGACATGAAACCTTAATATTGCACCGCACAACACTTAAGCCCCATCCGTTTCGCATATTGTTCAATTTTGACAAATCGGTTACAGTTTTGCCTTATTTCGCCTGAAATATCCGCAGTATTCCTGTTGCGATATGTGACGATTCTGTTTCCCCACCCCGCGCCCTCACCGCCTGAAGGTTCCCCCAATGCCCCTGTGGTCTTCCCGCTCCCAAGCCCTGTCCAGTGCCCAACGCCCGTCTTCTCGCCTGCAAACCACCCGCAGGCGGGTTTTGGTCATCGCCAATCCGGCGGCGGGCACCTTGAAGCAAAAGAAGGTCAACCGGACCATTTTGCAGCTGGAACGCCTAGGCTGCACGGTGGCTTTGCGCGAAACCGCCTTCCCTGGGGATGGCGAGGCCATTGCCCGGAACGCCAATCCGGCAGAGTTTGATGTGGTGGTGGCCGCTGGCGGGGATGGCACCATCAACGAAGTCGCCAATGGCCTGGCCGGGCGTCCGATCGCGCTGGGGATCCTGCCGCTGGGCACGGCCAATGTGATGGCCATTGAAACCGGTATTTCCCGCTCGCCGGAAAAAGCCGCCGAGGTCATCGCCACCGGCAACCCGGTGACGGTCTATACCGGACAAGTGGCCTCGGAAGCCGCCAGCCCCATGGGCGGACCACGCCGCTTTGTCATGATGGCCGGGGCGGGCTTCGACGCCCATGTGGTCGACACCGTGGATCTGGCCCTGAAGCGCCGCACCGGGGCCTTCGCCTATGTCTGGGGCACCCTGCACAAAGCGTTCAAATATGACTTCCCGCCGATCACCGTTGAGGTTGATGGCGGCCCGCCACAAACCGGAGCCACCGTGGTGGTCTGCAAAGGTGCCCATTATGGCGGCCCGTTCCTGGGGGCACCGGACGCCGATATCCTCGATCCGTCCTTCCAGGTCGTAATCATGCAGCGCAAGGGGATCCTGAACGCTTTGCGCTATGGCTGGGGCTTGGTCACCGGTCGATTTAACAAATTCCCCGATGTGACCATCCAAAAGGCGACGCATGTCCGCCTGTCCGGCCCTGGTGCCCTGCCGCTGCAGGGCGATGGCGACACCATGGCCCATTTGCCGGTGACCATCAGCATTGCGCCGGAACCGGTTGACGTGGTGATGCCGGTTTAAAGCATTTTGACACAGTCAAAATGCGAACAGTCCGGTTTTCTGTCTTAGTTTCGACAGTCAATGCCGCCGCTGCTGCCATTGGGGCAGGACACCCCGCAAGTGCCGGGCGAGGAGGCGCAGGCCGACTTCGCCAGCCCGGCCACAGAGCGTCCCACGGTGTCCCAGGGATCCCATTGGTAATTGCTGCAGCCGGCCACAAGGCCCAGCACGCCCGCCAACACGACCACCCGAAGCGCCTTCATCCCTGGTCTCCATCGCTCGGTTCCATCCCCGCACCCTCAGGCGGGGACCAATCCTGACGGTTGCCCGCCGCATTGCGCCGGGGTCTATCAGCCCGGCCGCCCCAACGCAACTCGGCAATCACCCCATGCAGGGTCCGCACCTCCTGCTGGGTCATCTGCGCCCGGACAAACAGATTGCGCAAATTGCGCATCATGGTCGGGCGTTTCTCCTCTAGCCGCAAAAAGCCGCAGGCGACCAGCTCGCGCTCCAAATGGGCGACAAAGCCTTCCATCGCCTTGCGATCCGCCAGCTCCTCTTCCGGGGCGGGCGGCGTCATCGGCGGCGTATCCAAGCCCTCCTGGAACCACTCATAGCCCATCAACAACACCGCCTGGGCCAGATTGAGCGAGCAATAGGCCGGGTTCAGCGGCACCTCGACCACCGCATCACAGGGCGAGACCTCATCATTTTCCAGGCCGGTCCGCTCCGGGCCGAACAAAATCCCACAGCGCTTGCCCGCGCCGATTTCTGTGCGCAATTGCCGGGTGGCGATCCTGGGCGCGATCACCGGCTTGACCATATCCCGACGCCGGGCGGTGGTGGCATAAACTCGGTGTAGATCCCCAATAGCCGCATCCAGGCTGTCCACCGCCACCGCATGGCGCAACACCGCAGTCGCCCCAGAGGACGCGGCAATGGCCTTGTCGGACAGCCAGTCTTCGCGCGGCGAGACCAGCCACAGCTCGGTCAGGCCACAATTCAGCATGGCCCGGGCGACCATGCCGACATTCTCAGCCAATTGCGGACGACAGAGGATGATCCGAGGCCCGGGACCGAAGCCCGCGCCCTCCTCCTCCAGAGTTAAGGACCTATCCGTGCCAGCCATGGAGCCCCGCCCCGCGATCAGGCCGCCGCCCGGTTCGACGCCTCTTTGAACAGCTTATAGGTCAAGCTGTCATAGAGCGCGTTATAGGAGGCCTCAATGACATTGCCCGAGGCTCCCACCGTGGTCCAGCTGCTGCCGGTCTCATCGGTGCTTTCAATCATCACCCGGGTGATGGCCGCTGTGGCCGCATCGGGCGAGAGGATGCGGACCTTATAGTCCACCAGCTTGACCCCGGCCAATTGCGGGTAGATCGGGATCAGCACCTTGCGCAGGGCATTGTCGAGCGCATTGATCGGACCGGTGCCCTCGGCCACGGTCATGTATTTTTCGCCTTCGACCTCGATCTTAATGGTCGCTTCGGACAGCACCGTCAGCTCGCCTTTGGCGTTATAGCGCCGCTCGTCAATGACTCGGAAGGCATCAAGCTTGAAGTAATCGGGCACAGAGCCAAGCTCGCGCCGGGCAAGCAATTCAAAGCTGGCATCGGCCCCATCATAGGTGAAGCCCTGGGCCTCCAGATCCTTGACCTTGTCGAGCAAGCTGGCGACCTGATTGGTATCGGCCTTGACCTCCAGACCGATTTCCTCAAAGCGGGCCATCACATTGGAGCGCCCGGCCTGGTTGGAGACCAAGATCTGGCGACGATTGCCGACGCTTTCCGGGGTCACATGTTCATAGCAGCGCGGATCCTTGGCCACGGCGGACACATGCAGCCCGCCCTTATGGGCAAAGGCGCTTTCGCCGACATAGGGCGCTTGGCGGTCCGGGGCGCGGTTCAGCCGCTCGTCCAACACCCGGGATGCGGATTTCAGGCCGCGCAGATCGGCCTCGCTCAGGCCGGTATCGTAGCCCATTTTCAGCATCAGACTGGGGATGATGGAGATCAGATTGGCATTGCCGCAGCGCTCGCCCAGGCCGTTCAAGGTGCCTTGGATCTGGCGCACCCCGGCGCGCACCGCAGCCAAGGAGTTGGCCACCGCATTGCCGGTATCGTCATGGCAATGGATGCCAAGCCGGTCGCCGGGCACATAGCGGGTGACATCGGCGATGATCTCTTCCAGCTCATCGGGCAGGGTGCCGCCATTGGTGTCACAAAGCACCACCCAGCGCGCCCCGGCCTCGGCGGCGGCGCTGACGCATTCAAGGGCGAAATCCCGGTTGGCCTTATAGCCATCGAAGAAATGCTCGGCGTCGAACATCGCCTCTTCCATCCGCCCGGCGGCCATGGCGATGCTGTCGCGGATCATGCGGACATTTTCATCCAGCTCGACCCCCAGGGCCAAGGTGCAGTGCAGGTCCCAAGTCTTGCCAACCATGGTGGCGATCCGGGCCTTGGTGCCCAGCAAGGCCTGCAGGCCGGGATCATTGTCCGCACTGCGCCCGGCACGCCGGGTCATGCCAAAGGCGGTCAGGCGCGCCCGGGTCATGCGCGGCGGGGCGTCAAAAAACGCATCATCGGTCGGATTGGCCCCGGGCCAGCCGCCTTCGACATAATCAATGCCAATGCTGTCCAGAGCCGAGGCAATCGCCGCCTTGTCGGAGGCGGAAAAATCCACCCCTTGGGTCTGCGCCCCATCGCGCAGGGTGCTGTCATAGAGATAGACGCGGTCTTTGGTATTGGCGGCGGTCATAGCAGGCACTCGGGTCATAGGGGCAGCGGGGTTTTGCCAGGATCGGACAAACCCGACCGGCCCACTGCGGTGTTTTTTTCAGGATCGGGGACCATGCCCGAATCCGCATCCGGGCTCAAGTAGATTGCGACGGACGGATTGGCCAGCCCAGCCTAGCCTCGTCGAGCCAATCCTGGCCTAGCCCCGCTTCCAGGTCGTGCCCCCGGGGCCGTCCTCCAGGATGATGCCCTGGGCCTTCAGATCATCGCGGATGCCATCGGCCTTGGCGAAATCCTTATCCTTGCGGGCTTGCTTGCGCGCGGCAATCAGGGCCTCGATTTCGTCAGAGGTCGGGCCATCCCCGCCCTCGCCTGCGCCGCTGCCAGCCCCCTGGAACCAGTGTTCCGGGTCCACCACCAGCAGGCCCAGCGCATCCCCGGCCCCCAGCAAGGCTTCTTTCAGCCGAGCGATCTCAGCCGCAGCACTGGCCTTGTTCAGGTCAGAGGCGATCTCATGCATTTCCGAGACCGCCTTGGGCGTGTTCAAATCATCGCAAAGCGCATCGGTGATCGCCTGCGGCACCGCCCGCGCGCCCGCTTCGGGCACGACAACAGCGGCGACCTCGGCCCGGCGCAGGGCACCCTGGAATTTGTCCAGCGCCTTGCGGGCCTGCTCCAGCCCGGTGGCGGTCCAATCCAGCGGTTGGTGGTAATGGGTTGAAAGCATGCAGAGCCGGATCGCCTCGCCCGGCGCATCATCGAGCAAATCGCGCACGGTGAAGAAGTTGCCCAGGGATTTGGACATCTTCTCGCCTTCGACCATCACATGGCCATTATGCATCCAGTAGCGGGCAAAGGTGCCCACACCATAGCAACCGGTGGATTGGGCGATCTCGTTTTCATGGTGGGGGAAAACCAGATCCTGGCCGCCGCCATGCAGATCGAAGCTTTCGCCGAGATAACGCGAGGACATCGCCGAGCATTCAATATGCCAGCCCGGACGACCCCGGCCCCAGGGGCTGTCCCATCCCGGCAGATCGTCGCTGGAGGGCTTCCAGAGGACAAAATCCGCCGCATCGCGTTTATAGGGCGCAACCTCGACCCGCGCCCCATCGACCTGTTCATCGCGGGACCGTCGGGACAAAGCACCATAGCTGTCCAGCGAGGGCACGTCGAACAGCACATGGCCCTCGGCGGCATAGGCATGGCCCTTGGCGATCAGCCGTTCAATCATGGTGATCATTTCGGCGATATGGTCGGTGGCCCGGGGTTCCTGGTCCGGGCGCAGGGCGTTTAGGGCATCCATATCCTCGTGATACAGCGCCGTGGTTCGCGCCGTGATCGCCGCGATCGGCTCGCCACTCTCCTTGGCCCGCGCATTGATCTTGTCATCGACGTCGGTGATGTTGCGGACATAGGTGACGCCGGGATAAAGCCGCTTGAGCAGGCGATAGAGCACATCGAACACGATCACCGGGCGGGCATTGCCGACATGGGCGCGGTCATAGACCGTCGGGCCGCAGACATACATCCGCACATTGGCCGGATCGACCGGCTCAAAGACCTGCTTGGCCCGGGTCATGGTGTCGAAAAGCTTCAGATCCGGCATCGCTGAGATTTCCTGGAAAAGTCCAACCACCTTGCGGCAGTGCAAGAGCATTCAAACGGCACGCAGCCCTGTCCGCGCCTTGGTCAGGGGGAGGATCAGGCCGACTTCAGCGCCGCGAGCCGGGCTTCCGTGCGCTCCCGTCCGATCAGGGGCAACAGGACGCCCAGATCCGGGCCGTGGCCCATGCCGGTCAACGCCTTGCGCAAGGGCAGAAACAGCCCCTTGCCCTTGCGTCCAGTCTCCGCCTTTAAGGCCTTGGTCCACACCCCCCAGCTCTCGCCATCCCAGGGCTCCGGCGGCAGGGCCGAGACCGCGCCGATGGCATAGGCCAGATCCTCGTCCGAGAGATCCTCGGGCACCGGGACCGGGCCTTCGACGACTTGATACCAGTCCGCCACATCGGCAAAGCGGGTCAGATTGGGTTTCACCGCCTCCCAAAACGCCTCGCCGCCATCGGCGTCCAGGGCCTGCAAACGGGCTTGGGCCTCCGCATAGGGCAGCCCATGCAAACGCCGGGCGCTTAGGCGGTTCAGATCCTCCGGATCCAAGCGCGGCGGGGCCTTGCCATAGCCGCCCAAGTCGAAACCCTCAACCAGATCCGCCAGAGCCTCGCCGGTCGGATCCGCCGCATGGGGGGTGCCGAGCGCACTCAACAGGGCACTGATCGCCATGGGCTCAACGCCCTCGGCGCGCAAATCGCGCAGGGCCAGGGAGCCATCGCGTTTGGACAGCGGTCCGCCATCGGGACCGGCCACCAGGGGCAAATGGGCAAAGGCGAAGGGCACCACGGTGGGATCGCTGCCCTCAGGTCCCAACCCGGCGGCCAGCATGGCGCGGGCGATCTGGCATTGGGCGGCGGAGTTGGTCAGATGGTCCTCGCCGCGCACCACATGGGTGATGCCCATATCGATGTCGTCCATCACGCTGGGCAGGGTGTAGAGCAAAGTGCCATCAGCCCGGACCAGCACCGGGTCGGACACCGAACCGCAATCGATCTTCACCGCCCCATGGGCGACGTCGTCCCAGCTTTCGGTCTGGGCATCGAGCTTGAAACGCCAATGCGGCGTCCGGCCCTCGGCCTCATATTGCGCTTTTTGCTCCGCAGTCACCTCCAGACCGGCGCGGTCATAGACCGGCGGCAGGCCCCGGGCGCGCTGGCGGCGGCGCTTATAATCCAGCTCCTCGGCGGTTTCCCAGCAGGCATAGAGCCGCCGGGCCTCTTTCAGGGCCGCAACCGCCTGCTCATAGCGCGCCGTGCGGTCCGATTGCTTTTCCTGTCTCTGCCAGGTGATGCCGAGCCAGCTCAGATCCTCGCGGATGGCGTCCTCGTATTCCGGCGTGCTGCGGGCCTGGTCGGTGTCATCAATGCGCAGCACAAATTGGCCACCCTGCTGCAGGGCGAACAGGGCGTTGAGGACGGCCATGCGGGCATTGCCAAGATGCAGATAGCCGGTGGGGCTGGGGGCGAAACGGACGGTGACGGACATGAAGGTCCTCGGGGCTAACAAGAGGGAAAAGCGCGTTGTGCTGCGGGGGAAAGGCGGTCTTACCCCGTCCGGCCCGCCCACTCAATGGCGCATTGCACCCGGAGACGTGGAATCCCGTTGCTCAGAGCCCAAGAACGCCCATATGCAGGGCTGCTTTTTGGTGGGGACCCGATGTTTGATGTCTTCCTGACCGCCTTTGCCACCTTCTTCGCCCTGATCGGGCCGCTGGATGTGGCGGCGGTGTTCCTTGTTATGACCCAGAACCACCCGCCGGCGGAGCGCAACCGGCAGGCTTTGCGCGGCTGTCTGGTGGCCGCCCTGATCCTGCTGGTGTTTGTCTTTGTCGGCGAGGCGCTGCTGCACCGCTTTGGTATTTCCTTGGCCGCCTTCCGCATTGGCGGCGGGATCTTGTTGCTTTTGATCGGCATCGAGATGGTGTTTGCCCGGATTTCCGGCGGCACCGGCACCACGGAAGAGGAAACGGCGGAGGCCGTGGCCCGGGAAGACATTGCCATTTTCCCGCTGGCCACCCCCTTGCTGGCCGGACCGGGGGCCATGGGCGCAACCATTCTGCTCTCCGCCGAAGCCTCCGGCGATGAGCTGCACCTGGCTTTGGTGATCGCGGCGATCCTGCTGAACCTGGTGATCGCCTATTTGCTGATGCGGATCGCCGGGCCGCTGTCCAAATTCATCGGCGTCACCGGCGGCCATGTCATCGCCCGGATGATGGGGATCCTGCTCGTCGCCCTCGGCGCGCAATTCATGCTCGATGGAGTCAAGGGCAGCGGGATTTTGGGTTAACCACCATAGCCGTTCACAATCGGATAGCGGCGGTCACGGCCAAAGGACAACGAAGTGATCTTCACCCCCGGCGGGGCCTGGCGGCGCTTATATTCCGCGCGCATCAACAGTTTGAACACCTTGGCCACCTCGTCCCGATCGCAATCTTTGGCCTGCGCCGTCTCGTCAATGCTCAGGCGCTCCTCCACCAGCCCATGCAGGATCCGGTCGAGCCGCTCATAGGGCGGCAGGCTGTCCTCGTCCTTCTGGTCCGGGCGCAGCTCCGCCGAGGGCGGCTTGGTGATCACCCGCTCGGGCATCACCGCGCCCTCCGGCCCCAAGGCCCCCTCCGGCTTCCAGCCATTGCGCAGGCGGCATTGTTCAAACACCGTCAGCTTATAGACATCCTTCAGCACCGAATAACCGCCGCACATATCGCCATAGAGGGTGGCATAGCCGACACTCATTTCCGACTTATTGCCGGTGGTCAGCAGCATGGGGCCGAATTTGTTCGATAGCCCCATCAGGGTTAAGCCCCGGGTCCGGCTCTGGATGTTCTCTTCGGTCAGATCCGGCGTCCGCTCGGCAAAATACGGCCCAAGCATCTCATCAAAGGCCGCCATGGCCGGGCCGATATTGATGCTGTCCAGCCGGGTGCCCAGCGCCTTGGCCACCGCCTCCGCATCCTCCAGGCTTTCCTGGGAGGTATAGGGCGAGGGCATCATCACGCACCAGACCCGGTCCGGCCCCAGGGCATCCACCGCCACCGCAGCGGAGAGCGCGCTGTCAATGCCACCGGACAGGCCGAGAATGACGCCGGGGAAGCCGGTCTTGTTCACATAATCCCGCAGGCCCAGCATCATGGCCTGATAGATCGCCTTATCGGTCTCGGGCCGGTCATGGCGGTCGCCAGGCGCGCAGATCAGGGCGTCGTCGACCCGGGTCCAGCTGGTCAGGGTCAGGGCATCCTGCCAATGGGGCTGGGAGAGCAGGATCTCGCCCGCCGGGTCACAGACAAAGCCGCCGCCATCGAACACCAGCTCGTCCTGCCCGCCCAGCTGATTGACATAGACCAGGGACAGGCCGGTCTCGGCGGTGCGGGCGCGGACATGCTCCAGCCGAGCGTCCTGTTTGTTGACGTCAAACGGGCTGCCATTGGGCACGATCAGCAAATCCGCCCCCAGCGCCTTCAGATGCCGACAAACATCCTGGTGCCACATATCCTCGCAAACCGGCACACCAAGCCGGACGCCTCGGAAGGGCAGCGGTTCGGGCAGCGGACCGCGATCAAAGGTGCGCAGCTCGTCAAACACATCGTAGTTCGGCAGATGATGCTTAAAGGCATGGCCGGTGATCGCCCCGCCGTCGATCAGCACGGCGGCGTTGTAACGCTTCTCGCCCTGGCGCACCGGCGCGCCGATCAGCAGCCCCGGCCCGCCATCCAGCGTATCTAGGGCCAGCGCAGCCAAAGCCTGGTCGATCTGATCGAGGAACCCACCGCGATAAACCAGATCCTCCGGCGGGTAGCCCGACAGGAACAGCTCGGAAAACACCACCAGATCGGCCCCAGCCAAAGCGGCCTCGGCCCGGGCTTTGCGTGCCAGTTCCAGATTGCCCGCCACATCGCCCATGGTCGGGTTGGCTTGGGCCATGGCCAGTTTCAGGGCCGTCGGGACCGGGATAGTGCTCATCGCGTCGTCCAATGCGTCCACATCAAATCAAATTAGAGGTCTTCCAGCGACCAGTTTTGCCGCCAAGCCCGCCACATCAACACCACCCACAGGCCATGCTGCACATTGCGGCGACCGCTCAGGTGATCCTCCCAGGCCGCCCGAACAATCCCAGGATCAAGCATGCCATCGGCGGCCAGGGCCATGGGGTGGAGCAGTTCCTCGGCCCAATCCCGCAACGGCCCGCGCAGCCAGGCATGGATCGGCACGCCAAAGCCCATTTTTGGCCGGTTCCACAGGGTCTCGGGCACGGACCGGGCCAGCAACCGCCGCAAAGGCAGCTTGCCCTTGCCGCCCTGAACCAAAGCCTCGGGCGGCAGAGTCCAGGCATATTCGACAATGCGGTGGTCAAGCAAGGGCACCCGCGCTTCCAGGCCGGTGGCCATGGAGGCCCGGTCAACCTTGGTCAGGATATCCTCCGGCAAGAAGGTCAGCATGTCGAGCAGGCGCATGGCCTCCATATCCGCCAGACCGTCCGGAGCCCCTCCGCCTATGGCCTCGGAGAGCGCGGTGGTCCAGTTCTCCATCAGCGGCGAGGCCAGCCGCTCGCCCTGCCATTGCCGGACAAACAGGGCATAGAGCGATGCAGTATCCTGAGCCCCGAGCGCCAGGGCCAGCTTGTGGACCTTCTCTCCGGCCTGGGGCGGGCGGTAACGCTGCGGCAGGGCCCCGAGCACCCGGTCCCAGCCTTCGGGGCTCAAAGACCTCAAGACGCCGGACATGGCGTGGCGGACAAAACTGGGCAGGGTGCGGAGCTTGGCCCCCTGCCCCTGGGTCCAGACATGGCGGTTATAGCCGGCAAAGACCTCGTCGCCGCCATCGCCGGACAGGGCCACGGTGACATGCTGCTGGGTCATCTTCGACAGCAGATGGGTCGGGATCTGGGAGCTGTCGGCAAAGGGCTCGTCATACATCGCGGGCAAGCTGGGGATCAGATCCAGCGCATCCTGCGGCGTGACGGTCATCTCCGTATGGTCGCTGCCCAGATGCCGGGCGATCTGCGCCGCATAGGGGGCTTCGTCATAATTCGGCTCCGTAAAGCCGATGGTGAAGCTGCGCACCGGGACCGAGGATTGGGCGACCATGGCGGCGAGCACAGTGGCACTGTCAATGCCGCCGGACAGAAACGCGCCCAAGGGCCGGTCGGCGATCATCCGCAGGCGGCAGGCATCGGCCACCAGGGCCTCTAGGCGGTCGGTGATCGCCTCGGGTGCCAGATCCGCCGCCGCGCTGCTGCCGCTGCTGCCGCTGGCTCGGGCCGCAAGACCATTGCGGACCACATCGCGCAGATCCCACCAGCGTTGCTCGGCGACTGCGCCATCGGCCTCGATGGTGACCAAAGAGCCCGGCAGCAGCTTCTGCACGCCCAGATACACGGTCCGGGGCGCGGGGATATAGGCCAGGGCGAAATACTGTCCGACCGCGTGCGGGTCGAGCTTGGGCACCCAGCCGGAGACCGCGCGCAGGGCTTTCAGCTCGGAAGCGAACAGCACCAGCCCATCGGCCCCGCGATGCCAATAAAGCGGCTTGATGCCCATGCGGTCGCGGACCAGGGTCAAGCGCCGGGCCTCGCGGTCCCATAGGGCGATGGCGAACATGCCGATCAGGCGTGGCAGGGTCGCCGCCACGCCCCAGCGGGCCAGAGCCTCGAGCAGGACTTCGGTGTCGCTGCGGCCTCGGAAGCGCACCCCTTGGGCCTCCAGATCGGCGCGCAGGTCATCGTGATTATAGATCTCGCCATTATAGACCAGCACATAGCGCCCGCAGGCCGAGGTCATGGGTTGGTGGCCCAAGGGCGAGAGGTCAATGATCGACAGGCGGCGTTGGGCGCAGGCATAGCCCGCAGCGCGGTCGCTGTCGCCCTCGACCCACAGGCCCTGGTCGTCGGGGCCGCGATGGGCCAGGGCTTTGGCCATGGCGTCGGCCTCGGCCTCCAGCCGATGTTGCTCCGTCACCCCCGGTCGCCACAGACCCGCTATGCCGCACATGCGTTGATCCCCTCCTCGCGCCCCCAACAGGTACCCCGCGCCGGTGGGGCGAAGCAAGCCCAACGGTTTGATCCGACACCTGTTCATGCGCCGCCAGGGTCACCGCCGGGGTCACCGCCGCTATAGCCTTGCGGGCTGGTGTTCCCGGGGCGGCTCGGGTAGAAGGGCTGCAAAAGCAGCAAGGGGGATCCGCCATGGCGCATGGACGGAAGATTTCGGTGATCGGCCTGGGCTATGTGGGCTTGCCCGTGGCCGCCGCCTTTGGCCGCCTGGGTCAGGGCACGGTGATTGGCCTGGACCGGGACCCGCAGCGCATTGCCGAGCTAAGCGCCGGGCATGACCGCACCGGCGAGGTTCCCGATGCGGATCTGGCTGCGGCCGACATCACCTTCACCACCGATCCGGCGGCCCTGCGCGAGGCCGATTTCCACATCGTCACCGTGCCGACCCCGATCACTGAGACCAACCGGCCCGATCTGCGCCCGCTGCTTTCGGCTTCGGCCACCGTCGGCCAGCATCTCTCCGAGGGCTCCATCGTCGTGTATGAGAGCACGGTTTATCCCGGGGCGACCATGGAAGATTGTGTGCCGGTGCTGGAGGCTGAGTCCGGTCTGCGCTGTGGCCCCGACTTCACGGTGGGCTATTCGCCGGAGCGGATCAATCCGGGCGATAAGGAACACCGGTTTGAGACCATTGTGAAGGTGGTGGCAGGCCAGGACGCCCCAACCTTGGAGGTGGTCGCCATGGTCTATGAGGCCGTGGTCCAGGCCGGGGTGCATCGGGCGGCGACCATTGCGGTGGCTGAGGCGGCCAAGGTGATCGAGAACACCCAGCGCGACATCAACATTGCCCTGATGAATGAGCTGGCGGTGATTTTCTCCAAGCTCGGCATCGACACCGGCGATGTGCTGGCTGCGGCACGGACCAAATGGAACTTCCTGCCGTTCTCGCCAGGGCTGGTGGGCGGCCATTGCATTGGCGTTGACCCATTCTATCTGACCCACCGGGCCGAGCAGGCGGGCTATATCCCGCAAGTGATCCTGTCCGGACGGCGGGTCAATGACGGCATGGGGGCCTTTGTCGCCCGCAAATGCATGAAAAAACTCCTCAAGGCCGGGTTGACCCATCGGGCTAAGATCGGGCTGCTGGGGCTGTCCTTTAAGGAAAACGTGCCCGATGTCCGCAACACCCGCTCGGTGGATATCCTGGCCGAGCTGGAAAGCTTTGGCGCCGAGGTGCTGGTCCATGACCCCTTGGCCGATCCCAAGGATGCCTTGGAAGAATATGGCGTCACTCTCTGTTCGGCTGAGGCCTTAACCGAGCTGGATGCGGTGATCTTGGCCGTTGCCCATGCGGACTACCTGAAGGATGGCGGTTGGCCCCTGCTGAGCGGCATGTTGCGCCAAGAACCGACAGGCGGACCGATCGGTGTGGTGATGGATGTGAAGGGCCGCTTGTCCCGCGACGCAGTCCCGGCGAGCGTGACCTTGTGGCGTCTGTAGGGAAGGAGCGGCGCGTCCTGGGCAAATAAGGCCTTAGGAGCGCACGGAGGCCTTGACAGTGTGGGGCTGGTCCCTTAGACAACGGCCCTTCCGCCGGATCGGTGTTTTGATTGAGGGCCGAGACCGGAACGGGTTCGGGCGCGTAGCTCAGCGGGAGAGCACTGCCTTCACACGGCAGGGGTCACAGGTTCAATCCCTGTCGCGCCCACCACCTACCTAGTTGAAAAATAATAGGTAATTACCGATCTCCATCCCTACCTACATATGTGGTTTTTCTGCTAGGTGGCGATTTGGTAGCAAAAACAGACCTTGGGCTTTCCATAACCGTAAGGTGCTTTTCGATCTCCACCATGATCTGATCTTTAGCTTCACGAGGCCTTTACAGTTCCGCCGGGTCGAAATCTGCGAATTCCTCGGTGATACGCATCCCCTTCACCGAATGCCCAAAAGGTGCCTGTCCTTAGAGTAAATCCTGAACAAACCACCTTTTATTCCATCGGGCAAAAAGGCTTCTCCGCCTCAGAACTCCGCTACTTAGTTAATTTGCTTGCTTAGCAGTTCAGCCATTTCTTCGACCCCATCGAGTTGCCGTGTGATGTGACGGTAATAACCTGACAGTTTACGCCACACCTTCCCCCGGCATGCCGGGGGAAGGTGTGGCCATGCCGACCTTGGAAGTGCGGTAGGATGAAATCGCCAAAAACCATCCACCGACACCAAGGAACACGACATGACCACGGAGAAGAAAGTAGCACGGCGGAAGCTTTCCCTGCTCGAATTGGCGCAGGAAATCGGCAACGTCAGCAAAGCCTGCAAGGTGATGGGCTATTCCCGTCAGCAGTTCTATGAGATCCGGCGCAACTATCAGACCTACGGCGCCGACGGGCTGGTCGATAGGCTTCCCGGCCCCAGAGGTCCTCATCCCAACCGTGTCTCGGAAGAGATTGAGGCGGCAGTCCTGGATCACGCTATGGAACACCCCTGCCATGGGCCAGTACGTG
>JBMYTN010000056.1:0-23279 GCA_049604415.1 Rhodospirillaceae bacterium
CACAATGCTGACCGTTATGCCTTGTCCATAAAGGAACAGGGCTAAGTCGTCGCCGAACCCGCCGGTGGCCTCCATGCAGGCATGAATGCTGCTCGTTTTGTCACCCAACCAAACCAACAACGCAGCGAACCCGTTGTCATCATTATCAAAAACCTTGTGGCGCTTTTTGGTGTCCTCCAGAAAGACTGCATCGAATTTATGCTTGGCAATATCGATCCCAAGAACATTGGTCATATCTACCTCCGAGCCTAGCGAAGCTGGCCGCACAGACAATCATCCTTGTGCATCCAGGCTCACCAGTGAAGGGGCCTCCGATACCGTCCGATCTCACTTGCGGCACGGCGAAGGGGGCCTGATCTCAAACCCGTACTTAAGAGAAAAAGGGCCTAACAAGCTCACCCTTCGCCATCTGACCCAGCTTAACGCTGATGTCCCCTCTGACATACAAGGGCTTAGCGAGCCGAAGGCGAGCGATAAAAATAATTGGTGCGGGGAGTCCCCAAGACCCGCGACTGCGGGTCCGGCGCCCCATGGCGCCGTAAGCCAAGCCGGAGGCGCCCGGCGCCTGAGGGCCCAGTGAGGGCGAAGCCCGAACGGAACAAAACTGGGCACAGCGAGCCGAAGGCGAGCGATAAAAAACCCGCCTGGCGTCTGAGGGCAAGAAACCAAAGACTCCAACTCCGCCCGAACTTAATACAAAATCCCTACCCCGCGACCAGGCGGGTAAACCGCTCCATGGTGGTGCGTTCGGCAGGGCGGCTCATGCGGATGAAGGGCACGCCCTTTTGCCATTGCATGCCGCTGTCAGGGCGGAACCGATGCCGACGGTAAAACCCCACGCTTTCCGGCGCGCTGTTGACGGTGATCCGCACCAGCCCAGGATGGCGTTGGGGCAGGGTACTGATCCCATCCTCCAGCAGCAAATGCCCCAAGCCCTGGCCTTGCACATCGGGGTGGACAAAGATCAACACCAAATGCCCCTCGCTGATCTGCCATTCCGCATAGGCCAATAACCGACCGGAGGGGCGCTCGCGGATCACCCTGGCGAAAAAGCCCGCGAGGCTGGAGCGGGCCAAGATCTGGGTTTCTGAGGTGATGTGGTCGTAGCCCTCAATCCCTTCCGGCGTCAGGGATTGTAGCAAGACGACCGAGGCCGCGCGGATCACAGCCGCAGCGGCACGGGCATCGCTGGGGTCAAACCCATCCATGACAGCTTCGGAGGATGCTCCTGCGCGACTGGGGTCCACGAACGCTCTCCACAGATCCTTTTCTTACCCGAGGGAAGCCTGACTTGTTCCACCGGGATCTCCAGTGTAAGCAGAGACCAAGCGCCCGTCGATCCTGCAAAAAGATATGGGGTCTGTATCCTTGACTCCTGCCCAACCCTCTGACCAAGGCCCCTTCGCCACGCTGTTTGGCCTATGGCAAACCCGTCCAGGCCTCTGCTTGTTGGCGCTTGTTCTGGTGGTCTGTCCGCCGCTGATGCTGTGGGTCGATATGCCCGTGGCAGAGCATTTCCGCCACCATCTGCATGTGCATTGGGAAGGGTTCTTTAAGGTCGTGACCGATATCGGCAAGGCTGATCACTGGTATTTGCTCGGCATCATTGCGGCGGTGTTCTGGCGGTTCCGGGCGGCCATGGCCTTGCATGTGGAAGACCATCACGCGTTCATGCGGCGCTTTCGCGGCTGGCTTTATTTCCTGGCCGTGCTGATCAGCTCCGGGATCGCAGTGACCCTGCTGAAGGCCCTGTTTGGCCGTTGGCGGCCCCGGATGTGGTTCGATCAGGAGCTTTATGGCTTCGCGCCCTTGTCCTTCCAGTCGTCGGCCAATTCATTCCCCTCAGGCCATTCCCAGGTGTCCATGGCCGTCGCCGTCGCGTTGGTGGTGTTGTTTCCACGCCATTGGCCGTTCTGGCTTGCCGGGGGTGTCCTGATCACCGTCTCCCGGGTCGCCACCACGGTGCATTATGTCTCCGATGTCATTGCCGGAGCCGCATTGGGCATCGCCGCTGCCCTGATTGTGCAGCGCTGGTTTGAAAAGCGTTACGGCCCCTTAAGACCTTAATTGTTTGAGAGCCACGTCTGTTGCTGTTCGGGCAAAGCGGATGGGCTGTCCTGATCCGGCCCGGCTTCGGCCAACATGCCCTCGAGAATCTCTCGCACATGTCCGGCATCCCAATCGGCCACGCCCAAATGGCGGACGGCTTGGCGGCCTTGGCGATCAAAGATCAAGGTGGTCGGCAGGGCGCGCACCCCCAAAGTCCGACCGGTGGCCCCCTTATCGTCGAAATAGGGCACCATATGGGTCAGCGCATTGTCCGTGAAAAACCGGTCGACCTGGAACGGGCCACCCCGATCCTGGGACAAGGTCAGCACCTCCAAGCCATCAGGACCAAGATCGGCCTGCAGGCGATCCAGAGCCGGCATTTCCGCCACGCAAGGGGCGCACCAAGTGGCCCAGAAATTGACCATCACCACCTGACCCCGGAAATCCTTCAGCCTGACCGAGGCCCCCTGTTTGTCCTGGAAGGTGAAATCCATCGGAATGCCGCGTTCTTCTGGCGTCAGGATCGGGGTCAGCTGCGCCCCCTCCGCCGCCCTTGCATCCGACAGGGAAATGGTCGAGAACAGGCCAAGCAATGTGAACAGGACGCAGGCCAGCACCGCATTTCGGTGGTCCATGGCAGCGGATCGGCCCGGAATGGACGGGCCTGTGGTGAAGTGGAACAGCAAGATGGGCTCCTCCGAGCGCTCCCAGACCGAACAGGATGGCTCTGCCGTCGCAGCCCCGCAAAAAGCCAGTGCGATTTGGGGCGGGCGGTTTGACAGCGGTCCCTCGGCGGTGATGGAGGCGATCAATGCCTCAATCGATTTTGACAAACGACTCTATGCTCAGGATATAGCGGGTTCGCGGGCCCATTGCACCATGTTGGCCGCAGTTGGCTTGCTGAACGAAGCCGATGCGGCGGCGATCCTCGGCGGACTAGACAGCGTCGAAGCCGAAATCGAGGCCGGAACCTTTCCCTTCCGGACGGAATTCGAAGACATCCACATGAATGTGGAGGCCCGGCTTAGGGAGTTGATTGGCGAGCCCGCCGGACGCCTGCACACGGCGCGCTCGCGCAATGATCAGGTGGCCACCGACTTCAAGCTCTGGGTCCGCGATGCCTTGGACGATCTGGACGCCGGGCTGACCAAACTGCAAACCGTGTTGATCGACAAGGCAGCGGCCCATGTGGAGACGGTGATGCCGGGCTTCACCCATCTCCAGGCCGCACAGCCGGTCACCCTGGGCCACCATCTGCTGGCCTATGTGGAAATGCTGGGCCGGGATCGGGGCCGCGTGCGTGATGCCCGGGCGCGGCTGAATGAATGCCCGCTGGGCTCCGCTGCCCTGGCCGGAACGCCTTATCCGATTGATCGGGACCAGACCGCCCAGGCCTTGGGCTTTGATGGCCCGACCCGCAATTCCCTGGATGCTGTGTCCGACCGAGATTTTGCCCTGGAATATTTGACCAGCGGCTCGATCCTGGCGGTGCATTTGTCTCGCCTGGCCGAAGAGCTGGTGATCTGGACCAGTGCCCAATTTGCCTTTGTCCGTTTGCCCGATGCCTATTCCACCGGCTCCTCGATCATGCCGCAAAAGCGCAATCCGGACGCCGCAGAGCTGGTGCGGGCCAAAGCCGGTCGGGTGATCGGGGCGCTCAATGCGTTGCTGATTGTCATGAAAGGCCTGCCGCTGGCCTATTCCAAAGACATGCAGGACGACAAAGAGCCGGTGTTCGAGGCAGCCGATACCTTAGCCCTGTGTCTGGCGGCCATGACCGGTATGCTGGAGACCATGACCGCCAATACGGAGACCCTGCGCGCGGCAGCCGGGGTTGGTCACACCACGGCGACCGATTTGGCCGACTGGCTGGTGCGCGAACGCGGCGTGCCCTTCCGGCGCGCCCATGAGATCGCAGGCGGCATGGTCAAGCTGGCCGATCAAAAGGGCGTCGGGCTTGAAGGCCTGACCTTAGAGGATATGCAAGCCATTGAGCCGTCCTTGAGTGCCGATGTGCTTGGCGTTCTGACGGTTGAGCATTCCGTGGCCAGCCGGACCAGCTTTGGCGGCACCGCTCCGGCGCGGGTCCGCGACGCGGTCGCTGCGGCCCGTCAGCGCTATTTGGGGGCGTAAGGAGAGGGGATGATGGGGCAAAAAGGATTTCCCTACGGCGCAAAAGCCGTGCCGGTCATGGGCGTGGTGCTGATCGGGCTCGCGCTGTCAGCCTGTGGCAAGGTGGCCCCAAACCAGCCGCCTGATCCCTTCGTCTATCCCCGATCCTACCCGTCTGAGCCCGGCGACCTCTATCGCTATCAGGGGTATTTTCCGGAAGATCCAGGCGATCGCTTGGTCTATTCCGAGGACCGCTCCCCGGCGGAAACGCCGCAATATGTGCCCGAGCCCGCCGGGCCGTCGCCCTATGATAAGGCTGGACAAGCGCGCAAACGGGCAACAAATCAGGGCGGCAGTGCCTGGTCTGCACCCTCATTGCTGCCGCCAAGCAACCCCGATGGCAGCCTGTCCTTGCCCCGCTTGTAACAAGAGATCCCCCGCCCTATGGACCATTTCACCTATCGCGATGGCATTTTGCATGCCGAGGACATTGCCTTAACCGCCTTGGCGGAACAGGTCGGCACGCCGTTTTTTGTCTATAGCGCCGCCACCTTGACCCGCCATTACACGGTCTTTGCCGGGGCGTTTGAGAAGGTCGGGCTGGATGCGACGGTGTGTTTTGCCACCAAGACCAATGGCAATCGCGCCGTGATCGGATTGCTCGGCAAGCTTGGGGCCGGGGCCGACGTGGTGTCCGGCGGCGAGATGCGCCAGGCCATGGAGGCGGGCATCCCGGCCAGCAAGATCGTGTTCTCCGGCGTCGGCAAAACCAAGGACGAGATGGAGGCGGCGCTGAAGGCCGGGATCTTCCAGATCAATGTGGAATCCGAGCCGGAATTGGAGCTGCTCAGCGCCACCGCCGCATCCTTGGGGCTGGTTGCGCCCATTGCCCTGCGGGTCAATCCCGATGTGGCGGTGGACACCCATGCCAAGATCACCACCGGAAAGAAAGAAAACAAATTCGGCATCGATTGGGATCGCGCGCCGGAGATGTTTGCCAAGGCCGCCGCGCTGCCGGGGATCGCGGTCAAATCGGTGGCGGTGCATATCGGCTCCCAGATCCTGGATTTGGCCCCCTTTGAGGCCGCCTTTACCAAACTGGCCGATCTGGTCCGGCTGTTGCGGACCCAAGGCGTGGTTCTGGAGCGGATCGATTTGGGCGGCGGTTTGGGCATCCCCTATCGCCGTGGGGTCGACAGTGACAGCCCGCCGCCGGATGACTATGCCGCCATGGTCAAGCGCGCCTTGGGCGATCTTGATCTGAAGGTGGTGCTGGAACCCGGCCGCCTGATTGCAGGCAATGCGGGCATGCTGATTTCCAAAACCCTTTATGTGAAAAAGGGCGAGAGCCGCACCTTTCTGATCCTGGATGCGGCCATGAACGACCTGATCCGCCCGGCGATGTATGAGGCCTATCACGATCTGGTGCCGATCACCCAGCCCGATCCGGCGGCGGGGACCCAGCCCTATGACGTGGTCGGCCCGGTCTGCGAAACCGGCGACACCTTTGCCAAGGATCGGCCCCTGCCCCCCATGGCCGCTGCGGACCTGATCGCCTTTGCCACCGCTGGGGCCTATGGGGCGGTGATGTCATCGACCTATAACGGTCGGCCTTTGGCCCCGGAAGTGCTGGTTTCCGGTGACCGGTTCCATGTCATCCGCCGCCGCCCCAGCTTTGAAGAAATGATGTCCCTGGAATCCGTGCCCGACTGGTAGGGCTCGCTTTGCACCGCTGTGGTTGCCATCAGGCTGCCACTATGCTTCTGTGTGATGGTCTTTCCCGGCAGGGGTCCCTCTGCCGTTTCCCCATTTTCATCTGATCCATTCAGTCTTGGAGACCCCGATGACCCGCATTCGTTTGCCTTTCGCCGCGCCTTTGGCCTTGTCCGCTCTGTTGGTCGGAGGCTCGCTGGTGGCACCGGTGCTGACGGGATGGACCGGATGGGGTGTGGCCCCGGTTTTGGCGCAGGACAGCACCGCCGATGGGGCGGCAACCGAAGAGCCTGCCCCGGAAGACCCGGTGGTGGCGAAGTTTAAAGGTGGCGAGATCCGCCTGTCAGAAGTCGAAGCCTATCGGGCCACGGCGGCCCAACAGCAACCGCAATTGGCCTCCATGCCGCTGAGTCTGATTTTTGGCAATCTGCTGCAACAAATGGTCAATCAGCGCATTGTGGCCCATGCCGGTGTTGAGGCTGGTGTCACCGACAACCCGGTCTATAAGCAGGAAATGGAGGCGTTCAGCAACCGCTTGGCCGCTGCGATCTATATCGAAGAGCGGGTTGAAGAGGCGGTCACTGAAGAGGCCGTTATGGCCGAATATGAGCGCTTGAAAGCCGACTATACGCCGGTTCCGGAATACCGTGCCCGCCATATCCTGGTGGAAGCTGAAGAGGAAGCCAAAGCGCTCATCGCTGAGCTGGCCGAGGGCAAAGACTTTGCAGAACTGGCCCAGGAGAAGTCCACGGGCCCGTCCGGTCAGAATGGCGGCGAGTTGGGGTGGTTCCAGCCCGAGCAAATGGTGCCGGAATTCAGCAATGCGGTGGTCGCCATGGAAATTGGGGCCGTGTCCGAAACCCCGGTGCAGTCCCAATTTGGCTGGCATGTGATCAAGCTGGAAGAAACCCGGGATGCGGAGTTTTCTGAGCTAGTCGAAATCGAACCGCAAATTCGCCAGGCCCTGAACGAACAAACCGTGACTTCGGTGCTGGCTGAGCTCTATGACGCCGCCGATGTCACCTTGATGACCCCGGATGGCGAGCCGCTGCCCACCGGCCAAGAGCCCGGCGATCCGACCCAGCCGCAATAAGCCCTCCCAAACCACAGAGCCCGTCCATGGCAGACACCGCACCCCGCTCGCCGTTGGCCCCCGAGGCCTTTCCCAGCCTGCCTGCCATTGCCGGGGTGAAGATGGCGGTGCATGAGACCGGGTTGCGCTATCAGGGTCGCCCGGATTTGCTGGTGACCCTGTTTGACCCCGGCACAGTGGCGGCAGGGGTGTTTACCCGCTCCAAAACCCGCTCTGCGCCGGTGGATTGGTGCCGCAAAGCCCTGGAGACTGCGGGCGGGGCCGCGCGGGCTTTGGTGGTCAATGCGGGCAACGCCAATGCCTTTACCGGCAGCCGGGGTCTGGCCTCGGTGGTCTCAACGGTAGAGGCCGCAGCGGCCTTGGCCTATTGCTCCTCGGATCAGGTCTTTATCGCCTCGACGGGCACCATTGGTGAGCCGCTCGATGCCGGGCCGATTGTCGCCTTCTTGACCGAGGCTGCGGATCGCGCGGGCAGTGCGGGGTGGGAGGACGCCGCCACGGCGATCATGACCACCGACACCTATCCAAAAGGGGCCGGGGCGGTCACCGAAATTGCTGGCCAGCCGGTGTCCATTGCCGGGATCGCCAAGGGCTCGGGCATGATTGCCCCGGATATGGCGACCATGCTGTCCTATGTTTTCACCGATGCAGCGATTGCGCCCGATGTGCTGCAGGCCCTGTTGGCCAAGGGCGTCCGGGACAGCTTCAATGCCATCACCGTGGATGGGGACACCTCCACCAGCGACAGCTTGATGCTGTTCGCCACCGGCAAGGCCGGGCATGACCCGATCACCGATTTGAAAGATCCGCGCCTGAAGGCCTTCCGCAAGGCCTTGGATGAGGTTTTGCGGGACCTGGCCCATCAGGTGGTCAAGGATGGCGAGGGGGCCAGCAAATTTGTTGAGATCCAGGTCTCTGGCGCGACCTCAAAATCTGCGGCGCGGAAAATCGGCTTGGCGGTGGCCAACTCGCCCTTGGTCAAAACCGCCATTGCCGGGGAAGACGCCAATTGGGGCCGGATCGTCATGGCGGTGGGCAAAAGCGGCGAGGAAGCCAACCGAGATCGGATGCGCATTGCTGTGGGCGGGGTGGTGATTGCCGAGGATGGCGAAGCCGTGCCCGCCTATGACGAGGCGCCGGTGGCCGAGCATATGCGCGGGCAGGATATTGTCATCGCGGTCGATGTCGGCATTGGCGGGCGTGGTCGGGATGTGGTTTGGACCTGCGATCTGACCCATGGCTATATATCCATCAACGCCGATTATCGAACCTGACGGCATCGCTGAAATGACGTCACACTGGAGCGTCTGGACCCTTGAGGGGGGCCGCCAGCCCGCTCTTCGGGCCGCACCGGCCAGGATTTAGTCCATTCGACCGCTTTGGTTGGGACAAGGTTCCGCGCAGGCGAGATGAAAGGGGATTTTATGCCCTATGACGATGACGAAGAGGGCTGCCTCGGCCTGCCCTCGACCCCGTTTGATCCCGACCGGAAGGTCCTGCTGGTGGTTGCTGCCGCCCTGCTTGATGTCGATGACCGGGTGTTGATCGCCAAACGGCCCGAAGGCAAAGCCATGGCCGGTCTGTGGGAGTTTCCGGGCGGCAAGCTGGCCCCAGGCGAGACCCCGGAACAGGCTCTGGCCCGGGAGCTGAACGAGGAGCTGGGCATCAGCCTCTCCACCGCCTGTCTCTCGCCGCTGACCTTTGCCTCGCACAGCTATGAGGGCTTTCATCTGTTGATGCCCTTGTTCGTTTGTCGCCGTTGGAGCGGGCAGCCGACGCCAAAGGAAGGCCAGGAGCTGGCCTGGGTGCGGGCCAACAAGCTGAAGGACTATCCTATGCCCGAAGCAGATTTGCCGCTGATTCCAATCCTGCGCGATTGGCTCTGAACCAGCTCGGCCCCCATCGCGTAGTATGCTTAATGCTCTCTCTTTAAATCATAGGACCCTTTGGTGATGACCGAGCCTGCTGTCTCTGCCCCAACCGTTGCCCCAACCGCTGCTTTGGTGATCATTGGCAATGAGGTGCTGTCTGGCCGGACCAAGGACGCCAATGCGCCCTGGCTGGCCACCCGGCTGTCGGGCATGGGGGTGCGCATGTCAGAAATCCGCGTGGTGGCGGATGTGGAGGCGGCGATTGTTGAGGCGGTCAACACCCTGCGGGCCCGCAACGACTATGTCTTCACCACCGGCGGCATTGGCCCGACCCATGATGACATCACCACCGCTTGCGTCGCCAAGGCCTTTGGCGTGGCGGTGATCCGCCATCCCGAGGCGGACCGGCGGCTGCGGGCCCATTACGGCCTGGAAAACATCAACGAAGCCCGGATGTCCATGGCCGATATTCCAGAAACTGCGGAGCTGATTGACAATCCGGTCAGCGTGGCTCCGGGCTTTCGGTTGGGCAATGTCCATGTTTTGGCCGGAGTGCCGCCGATCATGCAGGCCATGTTCGATGGCATCGCCCACACCATTGTCGGCGGCGCGCCGATCCTGTCCTTGTCCCTGGCGGCCCATTTGCGCGAAGGTGATTTGGCCCAAGCCTTGGGCGAGATCCAGGCTAAGTTTAAGACCGTCGATATTGGCAGTTACCCCTTTGGCCGGGGCGGTCGGATTGGGGTCAGCGTGGTGTTGCGCTCGGCCGACGAGGCGGCCTTGACTGCGGCGGGCGAGGCGGTCAAAACCCTGATGCGGTCCTTGGGCGAAGAGCCTGAGATTGGCAGTGATTGATATTGCTCAATGAAGGGCTTGCGCTGGCTGGTTAAACAGGCGCACCATCGCTTTGCTCAAAAACCTTCTGCAGCCGGAGGCGGTCATGCCGTTGAAGCCTGTTAAGCCTTTGAAGCCCCATGAACAGCCCTTGATCCGGTTCATGTTTTTGCATTTGCTGACCGGCGTGATCGGGGCGGCTTTGTTCACCTTCCTGATCCTGTTTTTTGACATCGGCTCCATCGGGTCCATGGTCTTTAACAGCGAGGATGGGATCTTATTCTCCGTGCTGCTGTTCTTTGGCCTGTTCGTCACCTTTGGCGGCGTGGCCATGGGCATTGGCGTCATGAGCATGGCCGAAGACAAATACTGAGTCTCTTTGAGAGTGGTCATAAACAGCAAAAAGGCGGCTGGTCGCTGAACCAGCCGCCTTTTTTGTTTAAGCAAAACGAACCCGATTTAGCGGGTCGGCATCGGGGTGTCGCCGGAATAGTCGTAGAATCCCTTGCCGGTCTTGCGGCCGAGCCAACCGGCTTCAACATATTTCACCAGCAGCGGGCAGGGACGGTATTTGGTATCCGCCAAGCCGACATGCAGCACATTCATCACCGCCAGGCAGACATCCAAACCGATAAAGTCGGCCAGTTGCAGCGGACCCATCGGGTGGTTGGCGCCCAAGCGCATGGCGGTGTCGATGGAATCGACGCTGCCAACCCCTTCATACAGGGTATAGACCGCCTCGTTGATCATCGGCAGCAGGATGCGGTTGACGATGAAGGCCGGGAAGTCTTCAGCGGACACCGCTTGCTTGTTCAGCTTGACCACCACATCGCGCACGGCCCCGAAGGTTTCTTCGGCGGTGGCGATGCCCCGGATCAGCTCGACCAGCTTCATCACCGGCACCGGGTTCATGAAGTGCATGCCGATGAACCGCTCCGGGCGGTCGGTGGTCGCGCCCAGACGGGTGATGGAGATCGAGGAGGTGTTGGAGGCCAACACGGCTTCCGGCTTCAGATGCGGGCACAGATCGGTCAGGATCTTGCGCTTGACGGCCTCGTCTTCAGTCGCGGCTTCCACCACCAGATCGCAGTCGCCCATGGCTTCCATGCTGACCGAGGTGGTGATGCGGGACAGGGTGCCCGCTTTGTCGTCTTCGGTGATTTTGCCCTTGGACAGCATCCGACCCAGGTTCTTGTCAATCGAACCGACACCCCGCTTCAGGGCGTCTTCGGAAATGTCGAGCATCACCACGTCATACTCTGCGGCGGCACTGACATGGGCAATGCCGCTACCCATTTGACCAGCGCCGATCACGCCGATTTTTTTGATCATCACGCCTTTATTCCTCATGTTGCGATCCGACCGGTTGGCCGGGGCGCTCTTCTTTTAGAGAGCTGCCCTGATCCGGTGGACCCCGACCGCAGGTCGGAACCATTCAAAATGGGAGCCCCGCATTCCTCCGTCTCCCTGGTGGGAGGAGGCGCGGTCCCGAAACAAAGTTACGGAGCCTGATCCGAAGCATCTCCGGGAGTGCCGTGGCGATCCGGAGATGTTGGAAACAGGCTCCCCTTCAGGCAGGTCAAGGGCCCGGCGATTGCCAGCCCCTTAGCTGTCCAGAGCGTTGGCGAGTTCCGGAAGGGCCTCGAACAGGTCGGCAACCAGACCGTAGTCTGCGACCTGGAAGATCGGCGCTTCCTCGTCCTTATTGATGGCCACGATGACTTTGGAGTCCTTCATGCCAGCCAGATGCTGGATGGCACCGGAGATCCCCACAGCCACGTAGAGTTCAGGCGCGACAATTTTCCCCGTCTGCCCCACCTGATAATCATTGGGCACATAGCCCGCATCCACAGCGGCCCGGCTCGCGCCAATGGCGGCCCCCAGCTTATCGGCCACCGTTTCCAGCAATGCAAAGTTTTCCCCGGATCCCATGCCGCGACCGCCAGAGACGATCACCTGAGCGGCGGTCAATTCCGGGCGTTCGGATTTGGACAGCTCCTCACCAATAAAGTTGGTGTGGGCCGGGTCTTCCACCGCGCCGATACTTTCCACAGCCGCAGAACCGCCGTCCGCCGCAGCCGGATCAAAGGCGGTGCCCCGCACGGTGATGACCTTGATGGCATCGGCGGATTGCACCGTGGCCATGGCATTGCCGGCATAGATCGGGCGCACAAAGGTGTCCTCGGAGACCACAGCGGTGATATCCGAGATCTGGGCGACGTCCAGCAGAGCGGCAACCCGGGGCATGACATTTTTGCCATAGGTGGTGGCCGGAGCCATCACATGGCTATAGCCACCGGCCAAGTCCTTGATGCTCAAAGACAGCGGCTCAGCCAGATTATGCTCATATTGCGCCCCTTCGGCGCAGAGCACCTTGGCCACGCCATCGATCTTGGCCGCTTCGGCGCAAATGTCGGCGCAATTGGTGCCCGCAGCCACCAGAACATGGATCTCGCCACCCAGAGCCTTAGCCGCCGTGACAGTGTTCAGGGTGGAGGGTCGCAGGGTTCCGTGACCCTGTTCAGCAATAACAAGAACAGTCATCTCAGATCACCTTCGCCTCATTGCGGAGTTTCTCAACCAGCTCGGCCACCGAGCCGACCTTGACGCCCGCCTGGCGCACCGGCGGTTCTTCGACCTTGAGGGTGGTCAGGCGCGGGGCCGGATCAACCCCCAGATCCGCCGGGCTGATCGCCTCCAGCGGCTTTTTCTTCGCCTTCATAATATTGGGCAGGGAGGCATAACGCGGCGTGTTCAGCCGCAGATCCACGGTCACCACACAGGGCAGAGCAATGCCCAGGGTCTCCAGACCGCCATCGATTTCCCGGGTCGCCTTGGCGGTGTCGCCATCGATTTCCAGCCCGGAAATAAAGGTGGCTTGCGGACGGCCCCACAGGGCGGCCAGCATTTGGCCGGTTTGGTTGCAGTCATCATCGATGGCCTGCTTCCCGGTGATCACCAGATCCGGGGATTCCTTATCGACAATGGCCTTGAGCATCTTGGCCACGGCCAGCGGCTGCAGCTCCGCATCGGTTTCCACCAAGATGCCGCGATCGGCCCCCATGGCCAGGGCGGTGCGAATGGTTTCCTGGGATTGTTTGACGCCCATGGAGACCACGATGATTTCCGTGACCTTGCCCGCTTCCTTGAGCTTGACGGCCTCTTCGACGGCAATTTCGTCAAAGGGGTTCATGGACATTTTGACATTCGCGGTTTCAACACCGCTGTTGTCGGTCTTGACCCGGATCTTGACGTTGTAATCAACGACCCGCTTGACGGCGACCAAAGCTTTCATGGGGTACTCGCTTGGCAGTCAGTGAATAAAGCGACCCAGACAAGGGCCATCGGCACGCTGCTTGAGGCGGGCGGATCATGCTGTAATCCAGTCCCACGCCATAGGGCAGCGTTCCGGACCCCCTTCCCGAGCCCGGTGCCTCTCGCTTCGCTTTGAAAAAGCACTGCAGCGCTGGCAGCTCCGCTTCGGATCCGATCAAAGTCCTAAGGGACTTAACCCAGCCTTCGAAGCAGGAAACGGCAAGGCAAATCGCGGCGCACAATAAGCGAGCGCCAAGACCCTGTCAACGCGCTGTTCAATGATGTCCACAATGTAAGCAATTGTGAAACTTTGTAACGTCTGTTCCGGCTAGGGCGTTGGTTTCTAGAGCCTTTTTTTGTCGCAGTCTAAAGCCAAATCCGGCGCTTTAAGACTCGGTTCCGGTCGCTTCCCGCGAGGCACCGGGCACCCAGAGCACATCTCCGCCGGAGGCCTTGTTCAGCCAGCGGGCCATGACAAACAGATGGTCGGACAACCGGTTAAGATATTTCAGCGCGGGCTCGCTGACCGGTTCCTGTTCAATCAGATGGGTGACCATGCGCTCGGCCCGGCGCACCACAGTCCGGGCGAGGTGCAATTGGGCCGCTGCCTCGCTGCCGCCGGGCAGGATGAAACTGTTGAGCGGTTCCAGATCCGCGTTCATCTGGTCGATCTCGGTTTCCAGTCGGGTGACCTGTCCTTCGGTGATTCGCAAGGCCCATTCCGCATCGCGCTGGCCTTCCTCGGGCAGGGGCAGGCACAGATCGGCGCCAAGGTCGAACAGATCGTTTTGGATCACCGCGAGCATGCGGTCGGCCTGGGGCTTTAGAATGTCGAAGGGGGACCGGCCCCCCGGATTGTCCAGGCGCCGGTCCACGGGATCTGCGGCCAGCGGCAGGCGGGCCAAGCCGAGGATGGCATTGGCTTCATCCACGGTGCCATAGGCTTCGACCCGCAAGGCATGTTTGGCAACCCGTTGGCCATCGCCCAGGGACGTCTTGCCTTGGTCCCCACCGCGCGTATAAATGCGGGTCAATCTTACCATGTGCCAAACTCCGGTTTGCTTCGTGACGGTATGGACTGCTTTTGGGGCTTCGAGGAATTCAAACCCCAAACGAATTCAGAGGTGGGGATCCGCCCGCCCCGAAGCCTTATGACTTCTGGCCCCAAGACGGACAGGTAGACGGAAAAGCGAGACGGGATGGTTCAAGCACGCACCTTGTTGATCTATGTCGCCCGGAATTACCTGAACGGTCTGGTGGGCGCGGCCATGGTGGTGGGAACCCTGCTGCTGCTGTTCGACATCATCGAAATGATGCGCCAGACCGCCGCCCAGGATGTGGGGATGGACACGGTCTTTTTCATGGCCTTCTATCGGCTACCAATGGCTTTTCAGAATGCCTTGCCCTTTGTCTTCATGGCCGGGGCAATGCTGGTGTTCTGGCGCCTGGCCCGGTCCAGCGAGCTGGTGGTGATCCGTTCCGCCGGGTTCTCGGTCTGGCAGTTCTTAGCCCCGGTGCTGCTGTTGGTGTTTGGCCTGGGCGTTGTCGCCGTCACCTTGCTCAACCCGATCGCGGCGGATTTTTATGTCCGCTATGAAACCATGGAGCGCGAGCTGGAGATCGGCGACATCACGCCGATGAAGGTCTCCAAGGGCGGCATGTGGTTGCGCGAATCCTTCGATGAACATCAAGTGGTGCTGCATGCGCCGTCCGTCCGACAGCGCAACGAGACCTTCGTGATGGATAACGTGGTGGTCTTTGTCTATGAGGAAGAAACCAAATTCCTCCGCCGGATTGATGCCACCGAGGCCGAGCTGATCGATGGCCAGTTTGTGTTGCGGGATGTCTCCATCGTTGAGCCTGGCCAACTGCCTTTCCCGCAACCGAGCTATACCTTGGAAACCGGGCTGACCCTTACCCGGATTGAACAAAACTTTTCGCCGCCCGATACGGTCAGTTTTTGGGAGCTGCCGTCCCATATCGAGTTCTTTGAAGCGGCTGGCTTTTCCGCCCATGTCCATGAAATGCACTTGTATAGTTTGATCGCCGGGCCGTTTCTGTTCATCGCCATGGTGCTGGTCGCAGCGGTGTTTTCCCTGAAACCCTCGCAACGCTCGGTCAATTGGCTGTTCCGGGTCATTGGCTGTGTCGCGGCGGGCTTTGCGGTCTATTTCTTCAGCCGGATCACCTATACCTTGGGCAGTTCGCAAACCCTGCCGGTGATCCTGGCGGCTTGGAGCCCGGCGGTGGTGACCACATTTACCGGATTGGCCATGCTGTTTCATCTGGAAGATGGCTAGGCGTCTAGGCTTCCTCGTTCCTCTGTTCCTCGTTCCCTCTTTTTGGTGACCGGCACCGATGTTTGCGCAGTCAGTCTCCCCCGGTGACGGCCCCGATCCCACCGACCGGACATTTATCAAGACCTCCATATTGGCGGTTTTGGCCATTTTGGCTGCGGTGGTGCTGATCCGGGTCGTACTGCTGATGGTGGCCGGGACCAATCTGTTCCCGGAGGAGGCCGCCCTGTGGCTGCGTGGGCGGATGCCCGATTTCGGCACCCCGGACGGTCCTTTTTTCGTCCCCATGGTGCTCGGATTGGCCGATCGCTTGCTGGGCGAGGGCCTGTTTGTCCGCGATGTGATCACGGGCGTTGATGGCTTTAACGACGAAGAGGCCGCCTTGCGGATCCCGGGCACGGTGGCGGCGGCCTTTGCCTGCTGGCTGCTGTTCCGCCTTGGCCAGGCGCTGGTCAATGTCCGGGTCGCCTTGTGGGCGGCGCTGCTGCTGCTGACCCTGCCGCTGGTGTCCTATATCTCCGCCATTGCCTGCGTCGAACCCTTTGTCCTGGCGTTCTGGGGCTGGGGCATGGTGGCTTTGGAGCGGGCCTTAGCGACCAACCGCTTGGGCCATTGGCTGCAATGCGGCTTGGCTTGGGGCTTTGGCATGCTCTCAAGCTATGTCGCGGTGTTGTTTTTGCCCTGCCTGGTTCTGTTTACCTTGCTCTCGCGGGAACATCGCGGGGTCTGGCGGCGCGCCGGGATTTGGCTTGGCTTGGCGATGGCCGCTGTGCTGATCGCCCCGCATCTGCTCTGGAATGCGCAAAATGAGTGGTCTGCGTTGCTTGGGGCCCTGGCCCCCCTGCTGGGAGAGGCCGGGAGCGGTGTTGGCAGCGGAGCCGGGGCTGGGACAGGCTGGGCCTTGGCGGCCTTGTTGGGCATTTTGCTGCTGGCCCTGGGTCCGGTGCCCCTGATCACCCCGCTGGTGACCTTGATTGCCAAAAGCTTTGCCCGGACCGGGGCGCGGCTGGAATCCAGCGCCGATGCGGAAGGGGCCCAGGCCACCGCCTTGGCCCGGGGCCTGGCCGGACTGCGCACCGACGGTCGGGGGCGGGGCTATCCGGTCAAATTCTTAGGCTGTTTCTTTCTTCCCGTTCTCATCGCCGCCATCGCCTGGACGGTTGTGACAGGCGAGATCGATCTGGTGCTGCTGACCCCGGCAGCGGCCCCAGGAGCCCTTCTGACCGCCATGGCTTTGACCCGAACCACCGGTGGCCGCACGGTGATGCGGGCGACCTTGGTGCTCCATGTGGTGGGCGCAGTGTTGTTCTTTAACCTGGAAAGCGGGGCTCGGGTTGCCGGGTTCCGTCCGGCACCGTCCCTGGATCCGTTCCTCTCGGTGCGGGGCATGGACACCGCCGGGGATTGGGCGGCGGCCCTGTCGCAACGCTATCCCGGGGCCTTGCTGGCCTTTGACGACCCCGAGGTGATGCGGGTGTTGCAGTTCTATATCGTGCCCCATCCGCTGGATGCCCGGCTGGTGCGCTCCGAAGCCGATCTGCAGCAAGCCGAGGCCCTGTTGCAGGACCAACCGGACCGACCGCTGTTGTTGATCACCCGCAGCCCGGAAGGGGTGAGTGAAATGATCGCCCGGCGACCCGGTCGCCTCAGCCGCTCGGCGGGTTATTTGATCTTGGAGATCCAAGATGACATCTGGCTGGATCTGCATGCCTTTTTGCTGAAATCCGATGCGGGAGCGCCAAGCAATGGATCCTAAGGCTGTGGCAGCCCCCAACCCGGCGGTCGTCTGGGGCTATCGGCTTGGGCGCGGGCTGCGCTGGGCAGCGGGCCAATGGCGCTATTGGCTGCCGGTTGTGGCTTTGGCGGCGTTTTTCCTAACCTTTCCCGGCGTGGATAAGGCGGTCTCCCATTGGTTTTATTCCGAAGCGGATGGGTTTTATGACCCCCGAGGCCCCGGGCTGGAGTTCATCCGGATGGGGGTGCCCGCCCTGCTGTATGGGATCCTGCTGTTTTTGGCCCTGCTATGGCTGCTCTCCAAGCTGGTCGGGCCGCCCTTGGGCTGGTTCACCGGGCGGCATTTGACCTTCCTGGCCGGATCGCTGTTTCTCGGCCCCGGGGTGATCGTCAATCTGATCCTGAAGGAATATTGGGGCCGGGCACGGCCAAGCCAGATCCTGGACTTTGGCGGCAGCCAGGATTTCACCCCGGCAATCCTGATCGCCGACCAATGCCAGAGCAATTGCTCCTTTGTCTCCGGCCATGCCGCTTTGGGCTTCTGGGCGGTGGCCTTGGCGCTGATCCTACCCAAGTGCTTGCCCGCAGCCCTCCGTCAGAGCGCTTTGATTGCCGCCCTGGTGTTTGGAGCCGGGGTCGGCTTGGCCCGTATCGTCGTCGGAGCCCATTTCCTGTCCGACGTCCTGTTCTCCGGCATCATTGTCGTCGGCCTGACGGTGTGGATGCACCGGAAAATGTTTCCGCGCTAACTGCGGTCCGCCCGACGCCGCTTTACAGCCTGACGCCGCAAGCTGCCTCTGGACCGGGCCTTTTCCTTGGCTTTGAGAGGGGCTGCCGTCTCAACAATGGGCGCGGGCTTCGCGGCCAGAGTCAGGCCAACGCTCTGGTCGGCCTCGGCCAGACCGGCCCATTCATCGGTGGCCACAATGGCCGGGGCTGCCGGAGCCTCCGCAGCCCAATTGGTGGTCGGGGTATGCTCTTCCGGCTTCGGATCGGGCTTGCCCATGCGCACATTGACCGGCGGGGCGTTGCCTTGCTTGTCCTCGCCAAAATAAATCGTGGTGTGCGGGAAGGGGATTTCGATGCCCAGCTCGTCAAAGCGCAGCTTCATGCGCCGGTTGAACTCGCGGCCAACCCACCATTGCTTGATCGGGTTGGTTTTGAACCGGGCCTTGATCACCACGGCACTGTCGGCCAGCGAATCGACCCCGAGGATTTCCAGCGGTTCCAGGATCTGCGGCCCGAATTCCGGATCGGCGCGCAGTTCCTTGCCCAGCTCGACCAGCACCGCGCACACATTGTCGGTGTTCTCGCGATAGCCAACCCCGACATTGAACACATAGTAGGAAAAGTCCTTGGTCATATTGGTGACCGTATCCACGCTGCTGAAGGGCACGGTGTGCACGCTGCCCGCCAGATCCCGCAGCCGCACAGAGCGGATCGAGAGCCCCTCGACGACGCCGCTGTGGCCGCCAATGGTGACCACATCCCCCACGGCAATGGTGTCTTCGATCAGGTTGAAGGCCCCGGTGATCACATCTTGAACCAGGCGTTGGGAGCCGAAGGAGATCGCTAGGCCGATAACCCCGGCCCCGGCCAGCAGCGGGCCGATATTGACGCCGATTTCCGAGAGCACCACCAAGGAGACGATGGTGATCAACACGATCATCAGAACCGTGCGGATTAAGGGCACCAAGGTTTTGGCCCGCTGGCTGACCTCGATCACGCTGCCGTCTTGGCCTTCCCGACCGGCCAGATAGCGATCGGCGGTGTTGGCGATGATCTCCCACAGCACCACCCCGACGCCCAGCATGACCAAAACGCTGATCAGCCGGACCACAACCACCCGGCCTTCTGGGCTGGTCAGGATCGCCAGAGTGTCCAGGTTCCACATATCGAGCAGGGTCAGCACGGTCAGCACCGTAACCCCGATGCGCATGATCCCGAGCATGACCGAGAAATAGCGGTTCGAGCGCCGCTCCAGCCCCGGAAAGGTGCGGCAGAGATCATCGCTGAGGGCAAACAGCATGGTCATGCCCTTGCGGATCAGGCGGTAGATCAGGATCCCGGCGATGATGACCAGCACCGAGCGCAAAGTGGCCAAGGTGGTGAAGGTGAAGCCGCCATGGATGCCCAGGAACCAGGTGAAAAACAGGCCCGAGGCATAGAGCAGCACAAACACATGCCACAGCTCGGCAAAGCGGGCGGCTAGGGTGGTCAAAGGCGTGTCGCCAAAGGCATCGCGCAGGCTGCTGCCCAGGCTCTTGCCCACATGGCGGCGGTTTTGCAGCACCAGGATGAAGATCATGCTCAGCACCGCCAGCCCGATCAGACGGATCATTAGCAGGCGCGGGCCTTCGGGCATCAGGGCCAATGCGGCGAGGCCATCGATCAGCACGCCAAAGGTGATCACATTGGTGAAGCGCTTGATCCAGATATACAGATAGCCACGGCTTTCCGGGCGCAGCGGCATGGGTGGTGGTGGCACCTCCCGAGGGACCAGCAGGGTTTTGGCGACCAAATGGATCGCCCGGGCGGCGATCAGGGCGTTGATGGTCAAGACGGCGGAAAAGCTGACACTGATCGGCAGGTCCAGCAGCGGCAGGCCGAGATTGAACACCAACCCGACCACGGCCAGAGGCAACAGCTCCAACACCGCCAGGAGGGCGGTGAAGCTCCATCGGCCAACGGTTTCGCTTTCCCGGGCGTGGCGAGAGACCTTGCCCCGCACCCCGGCGGTGACGCCGCGCATCACCCAGCGCAGGATCAAGGCTGCGGCCAAGATCAGGCCCAATTGGCCGACAAAGTTGAGCAGAGCGGTTTCCAGCTCATAGGCGGTGCCGCCGGACAGCCAGATCGCCAGCAAATGCGGGTCTGAGAGGTCGGACAGCTCCGCGCCGGTCTCCTCCAGCTCGGTCAGCGCCAGATCGAGGGTTTCGGCAAAATCAAACGGCAGCAGATTGGGCCGGTCCTCGGCGATGTCCGGTGTCTCGGGACCTTCGGTGCTTTCAGGAGTCTCGGCGGTCTCTGGGGCCTCAGCCGTTTCCGGGGGCTCGGCAGGGTCCGCAGCCGGGCCCTGCGCTGCAACGTCTCCCGCTGTTGCTGCACGCATGGCCTCAAGCAAAGCGTCGCGCTGGTCCGGGTTTTCCAATACCTCGATCAGAGCCGCCAGCCCTTCTGCTTCCAGGGCTGCTGCGGCCTCGGTGGGCTCTGTGCTGGCCTCTTGCGCGGCGAGCGGATGTGTAAGACTGAGCAACAAACCGACCAGAAGGATGAAAATCCAGTGGCCCCCAAGACGCAGGGTGGCTTGAGTTGGGAGGGTGAACATGGCTAGACTTCTCATTGGAAGCGAACAGACCCCGAAAGAAGGCGCAGGACAGCGCAGGGGGCCGAGGAGAGGGACGTATGCAGGCAACGATCTACCACAATCCCCGCTGCAGCAAATCCAGGCAGACCCTGGCGCTGTTGCAGGAGAAGGGGGTGCATGTTGAGATCATCGAATACCTGAAAACGCCGCCCGATGCGACCACCCTGACAAATTTATTGCGCCTGCTCGACATGTCGCCCCGGGCCCTGATGCGCAAAAAAGAGGCCAAGGAAACTGGTCTGGATGACCCGTCCTTGAGCGATGCGGCCTTGATTGAGGGCATGGTGGCCAATCCGAAAGTCATTGAACGGCCCATTGTGGTGGTGGACGGCAAAGCCCGGTTGGGGCGACCGCCGGAAGCCGTCCTGGACCTGGTTTAGGGAGGGCTTGCGGTGAGCCCAGGCACGCCAGCGGATCAATCCCTGTCTTGGGACGCAGCCTATACTCTGCATTTGCAGGGGGATTTGGGGGCTGCAGCACCGGCCTATTGGGCCTTGCTCGATGGCCCCGAGGACGCGCCGGGGCTGCGCCGGATGTTGGCGCTGATCGCCCGGGTGGGCGGGTCCCTGACCCTGGCCGAGGAATTGGAGCAGGCTGACCCCCTAGAAGCCGTCTCCGGCGAGGTCCTGGGCCGTCTGGCCCGGCTTTACAGCAATGCGGGCTTCCATAAAGAAGGCGTGACCTGCGCCAAGGCGGCCATCGACAAACAGGCCGCCCATCCTGATCTCTCGGTGATCTTGGGCCATGGGGCCCTGGCCGCAGGGGATGCGGGAGGGGCCGAAGAGGCCTTTCAGGCCGCCTTGCAGGCCGATCCGGACTCGGCGGTGGCCTGGGCCGGGTTGGGTCAGTTTGAACGGGCGCGCGGCGATATCGCGGCGGCCCGCAGCGCTTTGGACAAGGCCGCAGCGCTGGCACCAAAGGATCCGGAGGTTCAGTATAATCTCGGCACTTTGGCCCTGCTCCAGGGTGACTTTGCCGCCGGGTTCCAAGCCTATGGCGCGCGTTGGGTGCTGGAGGGGGCAACGGATTTGCCCAGCCGCATGGGCGGGGATCCCTGGACCGGCGGTGATCCGGCGGGCAAGCGGCTGTTCCTCTATGCCGAGCAGGGGCTGGGCGACTGCCTGATGTTCTTCCGCTTCGCCGGACAGCTGGCGGCGCGGGGTGCGCAGGTCACCCTGGAGGTCCCGGCGCGGCTGCTGCCCTTGCTGGCAGAAGCGGCAGAGGGGGTGACGGTAGTGCCCCGGGGCCAGATTGCACCGGAACAGGTTGCGGCTCAATTTGACGGCCATTGTCCGCTGATGGATTTGCCCTGGCGATTGGGTCTGGGGCCAGAGGATGTCGCCACCGAGGGGCCCTATATCCAAGCCGGTTTGGACCGGGTGGTGCATTGGCGCGATCATTTGACCGATGGTCTGACCATTGGCATGGCGTGGCAGGGCAATCCGGACAGTCCTTTGGAGCCGGACCGCTCCATCCCGCTGCTTGATTTGTTGCCGCTTCTGGCCTTGCCAGCGGTGCAATATGTGTCTTTGCAGCAGGGTGATGGGCTCGACCAACTGGCGGGATTGCCGGTTGATGTGCGGCTGCGCAGCTTTGGCGCGGCCTTGGACCAAGATGGGGCGTTCCTCGACACCGCCGCCTTGATGATGTCGATGGATCTGGTGGTGACCTCTGATACCTCGGTGGCCCATCTGGCCGGAGCCTTGGGCCGTCCGGTCTGGGTCGCCTTGTCGAAGCAGGCCTCCTGGCATTGGGGCTTGGGCGCGGACAGCACGCCCTGGTATCCCAGCATGCGGCTGTTCCGCCAGGACATGGTGGGCGATTGGCGCGCTCCGGTCTGGCGGATGATGACCGAACTTGGCCGGGCCTTGCTGGATGGCGAGGGGTAGGTGGAGCGGTGTTTCTTCCGTGGATGTCCTTTCCTGTCGGTCTATGCCGACTTGCTTCCAAGACTGACCGCACAGTAAATCAAGACCTGTATTGTCAGGTATAATATTAGTAAGCCCTTCATGAGACCTTCTGCGCGGACGGATGTTGTTGGCGTCAGCGATGACGGTGCCTTTGGGCGAGGGCGGTATTGTGGCAGTCCTGTGCAGATTCCCAGCAAAAAAGGAAGTTTTCTAAGCGCTTCGACCTAGCATTTTATGAATCCTGACACTGCAGGATTTTTGCAAATATCAGCCGAAATACTGCCTGAATCCAGATTTAAATAAAATTTTTCCGTGAAATTGACGTTTATTTGAACGAATCTGGGTCGAGGTATCGATGATGTTGCTCTTTCTTCTTAAATTCTTCGGAGTGTTTATCGCTTTGGTCGTTGGGTATTGTTTGACGATTTTCGGTGTGATGGTTTTTGCGAAGCGTTTTATACACCGGGCGGTGGCCGCCCTCATTGGTGTTTTCGGGTGTCTGCTTGCCCTGTATTACATTCTCGACTTTGCCATTCAGTGTCATGCGCCGCCCCTATACTTTCCCCCCGAAACCGGGGAGAGAGGACTTGGCCGGGTCATTCATCCCTGTGATGGGCCTGTCGGCATGTTTCTTTTCGCCTTCATTTATCTATTTGGTCCGCTCGCAGTAGCCATTTGCGGGGCCTTTGTGTGGCGCGAGCTGGATGCGGGCTATGTCCAAAAGCGCAGTCCAAACCCGAATTAGATCTGCACCAAAACTGCTGAAAGCCTTCCCAAGCCAGCCATTATGCGGGACCAAAACGACGCATGCAGAGCGCTCCTACGTTCTGATTGGAAACAAATGCATGCGGGGTTTTGGGGATGCTGTCCTTGGTTTTGTTCGCAGTGATGTGCGGTGTTGCTGCTTGCTTTTGTGCGCTGACTTTTTGGTCGACCGTGAAGAATGCTGATCAGGCGGAGAGATAGAGGCCCTGATCAGATTGG
>JBMYTN010000057.1:0-22891 GCA_049604415.1 Rhodospirillaceae bacterium
CCCATGGCCCGCCCCATCGGAGAAATTCGCAGAATTTCGTGAGATCAAAAAAGATGGTGGGTCCAACTGAGGAAAGTTCGAACCCGACACAGGGCCGCGACGGCGGCCCCGGGCCCCATGGCCCGCCCCATCGGAGAAATTCGCAGAATTTCGTGAGATCAAAAAAGGTGGTGGGAGCAGCTAGGCCGAGGACTAAGGCGAAAGATCCTCGCTCCGCTGTAAGGTGGTCGGGTGCCCACCGAGCCATTGCAGCTTGGTGCAAAGCGCCCGCGCCTCAGCCTCCGTATGGGTGACCAGCAAGGCCATCCGGTTTGGATCGGCCAAGACCCGACCGACCACCGCCATCAAACTGGCTGCGGTGTCCGGATCCAAAGAGACGAAGGGTTCATCCAGGATCAGCAGATCCGGGTCCACCGACAAAGCCCGGGCCAAGGAAACCCGACGCGCCATGCCCAAGCTGAGCGCCACAGGGCGGAGGGCTGCGGCCTCAAACATGCCCACTGCGCTCAAGGCCGCTCTTGCTTTCGTCTCAGAGCCACAGACCAGCGCCACATTCTGCAAAACCGTTTTCCAAGGCAGCAGGCGGGGTTCCTGGAACACCATGCCGACCTTGCGGGCCTGACCTTCGATGGAGCCCTGAAACTGGCCATCCAGCCCGGCGAGGATCCGCAACAGGGTGGTCTTACCGCAGCCGGATGGTCCCAACAAACCGACCCGGTCCCCAGGACGCAAGTCCAAGCGCAGGTCTCGGAGCACCGGCACCGTCTCGCCGGGCCAGATCTTCGACCGGAGATCCAGGGTCAGCCCATCCTTGGGATCCACAGCCGTCATGCCCCCAATCATGGAATTGGCTCCAGATCGCGATAGCGGCGCGATACCACCCGGTCCAAGGGGCGCATCACCAGGGCCTCGATCACCTGCACCACGGCAATAAAGCTCAAGGCGACGGCGAGGATCCCGGCAATGTCGAACAATTGGAACAACAAGCCCAGCTGGAAGCCGATGCCATCGGACCGCCCCAGCAACTCGACGACCAAAACGATTTTCCAAACCAGAGACAGGCCGGACCGAGCAGCGGCGAGGAAAAACGGGGCCAGTTGCGGCAAGACAATATGGCGCAGGCTTTGGACCGGCCCCAGGGCATAGGCCCGGCCCATTTCCTCCAGATCCCGGTCCCGGGCCCGAGCGCCCTCGCGCACCGTCACCGCCACCAAGGGCAATTTGTTGACCGCCACCGCCAGCACGGCGGCCACATCGGTCAGACCAAACCAGACATAACAGAGGATGATGACCACCAAGGCGGGCATGTTCAGGAACAGACCCAGCGCCGCATCAAGCCAGCGGTCGGCGCTGCGGCGCAGGCCCATCAGCAAACCCAAGGCACAGCCGCCGACATAGGCCAGGACAAAGGCCAGCACCACCCGGCGCAGGGTGGCGAGCAAATGGCCGAGCAGGTTTTCCTGCTGCCATTGGAACAGGAAAGCGTCCCACACCGCCACAGGCCCAGGCAGCGGGCCATCGGGGGCAACCCCACCAACAATCGCCCACAGCCCCAAACCCAGGGCAATGGAGGCCGGGCGTTGCCATTCCCATTGTGGGGGGCGTGCGGGGGCGGTTCGATGCTTTGACGCGGCCACCGCGCGCTTAGCCATCCGTTGCGGGCAGGAATGTCCCCGTGGCCAGACCATCGCCCGGGCCAACCAGTTGAGGTCCGCCCAGATCGGCCAGGAAGGCGAAGAACTTGGCTGCGGCATCCTGTTCCGCCGCGCCAAAGCCTTGTGGGATGCCCTCGCGGAAGCCATCGCGCAAGGCGATCAGTTCCGCATCACTCTTGGCCTTGGTTAGATCCCGCAGCCGCTCCCATTCCGCATCGGAGCTGCCCAGGATCGCTTTGGCCTGTTGGCTGGCTCGCAGGAACCCGGCCAGGGCGTCCGGGTGGGCGGCGGCCCAGGCGTCGGTGAACACATAGCCCAAAGCGGGCACAGCCGCCCCGATGCCGAGCTCGGTCATGGCCTCGGGCACAGAGACCACGGCGCGAAAGCCCTTGGCTTTCAGGCGGGCAGCGAAATGCCAATAGGTGACAATGGCATCCAGCTCGCCCGCTTCCATCTGCTTGTTCAGCAGCGGCGGTGCGCCGGAAATCACTTCGGTTTCGGTGGCCAGATCCAGGCCTTCGGTTTCCAGGGCCAGGGCGGAGAGCACCAGCCAACTTTTGTCCAACGGACCGCCGACAACGCCAACGGTTTTACCCTTCAAATCGGCCAGGGTTTGGATCGCGGAGTCCTCGGGCACCAGCAAGGCCCCGACGCTTTTGGAATAGGGCGCAAAACCGATGGCATGGCCATCCTGGCGCTGCCGAGACACCCAAAGCCAGTCGGACACAATGGCATCGGCAGATCCACCCAGCAGGGCAATTTTGCCCGCCTGGGGATTGGCCAAGGGAATGATCTCGATCTTTACGTCCTTGGCCAGCTGGTGATGGGCAATGACGTTTTGTTCCCAATTCACCGTGCCGAATTTCAGCAAGGCCAGCCGCAAGGTCGGCGGCTCGTCCGCCTGGGCCACGGCGATGGTGCCCAGGATCAAACCGACCACAAGGCAACTGAGCGACAAAACGGTGGTGATGAGATCCCAGATCCTGGCAGCGAAGCGGCGATCCAACATGCCGGTCCCCATGATGACGCTCCCCCTGGCGGGCTGTGCCGCCTTTTTTCCTGTTGGGATCGAGCCTACGCCACTCCAAAGCCGGGGGACCATGCGACCTTAGGCTTATTTGGTCCGGTCCCAGGACGACCGCGCCTTTTATCTAATACCGATGTCGCATTGAGCCGTTGCGATCCCCCCCCTAGAACTAGGGATGTTCGTCGACCCGGCAGCGTCGCAGCCTTTCTGCGCTGCGCCCGGGATCGTTCGCTCGAGCGCTTCAATAGGGGAATGACCATGACACTGCGCCCTCTTCTCGCCGGAGCTTTCCTGGCCGCCTGCGTGGCCGCGCCCGCCTTTGCCCAATCCGATGCCGAGCCAGATCCGGCCATGGTGGCCCAGGGCGAGACGGTCTTTACCCATAATTGCGGGGCCTGCCATACCCTGGACACCTCCAAAAACGCCTTTGGTCCCAGCCTGATCGATGTTTATGAGCGCGAAGCCGGTACCGTGCCACGGTTTGCCTATTCCGATGCCATGCGCGACAGCACGCTGTCCTGGACTGAAGACAATCTGCGGCTCTGGATCACCAACAATGAGGCCCTGATCCCCGGAACCCGGATGCGCCATGTTTCCATCACCGATGCGGCCACCCAGGATTATTTGATCGCCTTCTTGAAATCCTTATAGGGCTCAAATCCCAGGTCTTGTTTTTCAGACCTTGCCCCAACGCGTTTCAGCCATAAATATACCCCTCGTCCCCTGTCTCGTTTCGGCAGCGGGACAGGGGAGGAGCCATTTGGTTGGATGGTCCAGTTTGTTTGGATGATCCGGGCGGGGGCTCCAGAGAGAGAAGCGGCCTCCGCAGGCTATGGGATTTCGGGTGCGCAAGCGCCGCCCAGCGCCGGAAGCGAGGCCCAAGCTGGACAGGTCGGGCATGCCCAAACGCGTTGTAGTCAATCCGGGTGATATTTACCGCAAAGTCTCCGCGCCGCATTCGGTGTGGCGGGTGGACCGGATTTTGGAATATGGCGATATCCCACCCCATGTGCGACTGGTGGAACATGGCGGCAATTTCCGCACCATGACCGTGGCCCGCAGCGCCCTGCTTGATTACCGCGAGTATAAATTGCTGGAATCCGCCCCGCCGGAAGAGCTTCCCGCCCAGCAGAGCTGATCCCACTGTCCAAAGCTTATTCCGTTTTTAGCGCCTGGAGTCCGGCACGACTTCGGCGACCGGCACCATTTCATGGGCGATGGCTTCTTTGATCGCCCGAACACCCTGCTCCAGTTCCTCAATGCGCTCGCGCATCGCCCGCATCTCCTTGGTGTCATCCGGGGTTGGCGGATTGCTGTTGGTGCCAGCGGCCAAAGTCACGGCGACATAGCGGGCTTTGAGGCGGGAGAGATTGCGCACCATGGTCACGATCTCATTGGCGCTGACCTCCCCGACATAGCGTTGCAGGGCGGATTTTGTCGCCTCCTCCTCCACATGGGACAGGTGACGGGTGAATTGCGCTGTGGTCAGCCCGCTTTCCCGGAAGACGAGACCATCCGGTTCGGCGCGCTCCTCTTCCAACGCAGGCATGACGGGGGTGGGAATGGCGGGTCCGGGCTGGGACATGCCCCGCCGATCCGCCAAGGAATGAATCTTCGCTTTGCTTTCTGCCAGCATGATTTGGTCTCCATGGGGTGATCTTTTTTGCTTCGGAAACCCTTGAAGCAAACAGCGTGCCGATCTTGTCGCGACACTAAACCCCTGAAAATTAAACGATTCCAAACCTGCCGCAGAGACCTCTTGCGGTATCCCCCAGCCGAGACCGGGCCGATCCTGCCGAGAGACGGCAGGTTTTACCGATCAAAATCTTGTCAGCCCTTCCCGTCTGCCAAAGCGCGACCATTTATTTCACGCGATACAGCTCAACGACTTGGCGCTGCGAGCCGTCCCCGATTGTGAATTTCATGTCGATGGGCATGAAGCTTTCTTTGTCGACCACCAGATGACCCACATCCAAACGCGTGCCGGATTGCGCATGGACCAGACTGGTCTTCAGAATATAGCCGGGGAAGGGGGACCGCCCTTTGGTTCCTTCGCCTTTATATTCATGGCGCACCTGCATTTTATAGCGGCCAATCCGCATCTGGGTCACCGCCACCATTTGACCGACTTTTTTCGGATCTTTGACATAGTTGGGGAAGATTAAGGACAGGAAATCTGCCATCTTGCCGAGATCTTGATTGTTGTTGCTGGTGACGCCCCTGCCGACATCAATGTTTTTGATCAAGCCTTTTTCGGTCATGTAGTATTTATGGCCGGTCTCCTGCATAAACCCATCGGTGTGGATCACCACGTCTCTGCCATCCCGGGTCAATTCCATGAAATAGGGGCCGGATCCGCTGCTGCCGCCCCCTGTCTTGACCGAAAAGACGTATTCCGTTCGAGGCATCGGTGCGTAGCGGAAATCCACTGTCCCACTTGCAGCGGGCCGAATTAATCCCAGCGCCCCGCCCTGCTGGTCATTGCCGAGAGGCGGGACGGATTGCGCCTGTGCCCCCATCGGCACAACGGCCATGGTGATCACAGAAACGCAAAAGCTGATCAGAAACCAGTATCGCATGGTGCTTATTCCTCTTCTGGCTGGGTCGACCTGTTCATACCTCATCCGCCTTCCGGGAGGCGATAAAGCTCAAAGCGGTACTCTTCCCCCTGCTCCTGGAACTCCCAGGTGAGATCAATAGGCATAAAGGTTTTCTCGTCAACGAGGAGGCGTCCGACGTCTAATTCCTCGCCTGTCATGAGGTCGACCAGGGCGTATTTCAGATCGTAGCCCTCTGCTTTGGCTTTCTGGCTATAGCCTCGACCGACGAATTCGAGCTTGGTTCGAAAAATATTAGTGCCCTCCCCCATCGGATTGGACGCCACAATGTCGCCAACGGCTTGAGGATCAACGCGATATTCCGGCAGCATCAGGGCGAAGAACTGACCAAAGCTTTGCATTTGTGCAGAGGCTTGATTGGTGATGCCAAACCCAAGATCGAAGCTTCGCACCTTGCCACGATCCGTGATGACGAAGGCCTGCGGCTCGACCAAAATATCTGAGTCGACCGTTATGGTCAGACCGCGTTGCGATCGAGCCGACCGCAAATAGAGCGGACCGGAAAAATGTCCTTTCGGTCCCCGGTCAAAGGTCCGTTGATAGCGCGTCCGGGGCATGGGAGCGTATTTGAACTCCACCGCACCGATGGCCGCCGGGGCTGTTTCCGCCCGGTTGGATGGAGGGGTCGTCACAGGTTTAGAGGCCGTTGAAGGCGATGATGTGGTCTGACAGGCAGCAAGGACCATGGAGATCACCACTATTCCTTTGGCCAAACAATGCTTCATTCTGCGGATCCCATTATCATTTTCTGTAAATCGTTAGCACACGGTCCCCAGGCAAATCCCCAAACTCTGCCCGCATTTCCAGAGGCAGAAAAGTCTCCTTATCAACCACAATATACCCGACGTTTTCACTCCACCCCGATTGCGAATGGACGATCATTGTCTTCAAAATATATCCTGGTTTTGAAGACCTGCCCTTTGTCCCTTCTCCCTGAAAAATATGCCTGAGCTGTATGGGATGTCGGCCAAATTTGATTTCCGTCATCGCCACCATATCGCCAATTTTTTTTGGCCCCTTTAAATAGGCGGGGAATGTATTGCCGATATTCTCTCTTATTGACCGCTCATGATCTTCACTAATCTTTCTATCTCTTCCGACAACAATTCTCTTGAGTTTTCCTTTTTCATTTATATGATACTTATGGAATAAATTTCTTTCATTACTATATCGCTCAATAATAAAACCATTACCATCTTTTACAACCTCAACCGTATAAGAACTTCGATGGGTGCCATCTTCTTTATCTTCAAACAGTGTCTGATATTCAATTTTACCAGTAGGGACATACCGAAAGTCGACGGTTTCATTTGAAACGGGAACGAACAGGTCCGGCACCGGTGTCTGTATGGGAGACGCCATTGGTGGCACAGACTGCGCATATGCACCCGGCCCCGGTGCGAGCAAGGCCAAGCAACAGACCACCATCAGAGCCCTTAAACCAATCCGCATCCCACGCTTCCCCACCCAATTAAATCGCCAAATGGCACAGTCGATCACCATCGCCGACCGCGACTCTGGTTACCTTATGCGATCAGGGCGTGTTTGCAACCGCAATTAATATCTTGATTTTTTCTAAATCTTCCGTGGGGTCAAACGACCCAGAGTCTCAGCGGATTGGGCCGGTCCCGGCCTATTCCTCGGTGCGGTGGGTTTCTTGCTCGCGGGCCACCTGCTTCAGATCCGCATCCACCATTTCCGTGACCAACTGGGCAAAGCCGATCTCGTGATGCCAGCCTAGCTCGGCATGGGCCTTGGCCGGATTGCCAAGCAGCAAATCGACCTCGGCAGGGCGGAAATAGCGCGGATCGACACGGACCCGAACGGTGCCGGTGGCCTGCTCAAGGCCGATTTCCTCGACACCAGAGCCCTGCCAAACCAGCGGACGGCCCACATGGGCAAAGGCGAGCTCAACGAACTCCTTGACCGAATGGGTCTCCCCCGTGGCCAAGACAAAATCATCGGCGGTGTCATGCTGCAGGATCTGCCACATGCCACGCACATAGTCCCGGGCATGGCCCCAATCCCGGCGGCTGTCCAGATTGCCCAGATAGAGCACGTCTTGCAGACCAAGCTCAATGGAGGCCACCGCGCGGGTGATCTTGCGGGTGACGAAGGTTTCGCCCCGGGTTGGCCCCTCATGGTTAAACAGGATGCCATTGCTGGCGAACATGCCATGGGCCTCGCGGTAATTGACCGTGATCCAATAGGCATAAAGCTTGGCCACCCCATAGGGGCTACGGGGGTGGAAGGGGGTTTCCTCGGTCTGCGGGACTTCCTTTACCTTGCCATAAAGCTCCGAGGTTGAGGCCTGGTAGAACCGGACCGTATCCGTCAGCCCTAGGATCCGGATCGCCTCGAGCAGGCGCATGGTGCCCATCGCATCCGCATTGGCGGTGTATTCCGGGGTATCAAAGCTGACCTGGACATGGCTTTGGGCACCCAGATTATAGATCTCGTCCGGATGGACCTCCTGCACCAGGCGGATCAAATTGGTGCTGTCGGTCAGGTCGCCATAATGCATGCGAAAGCGCACATCGGGCTCATGGGGGTCGCGATAGAGATGTTCGACCCGGGCGGAATTGAACGACGATGCCCGGCGCTTCACCCCATGGACATGATAGCCCTTGGCCAGCAGGAATTCGGCCAAATAGGCCCCATCCTGACCGGTCACACCGGTGATCAAGGCGGTTTTGCGGGGTTGGGAAGGGGCACTGTCCGTCACGGCAAAAGGTCCCGGTCAAAGAAGGGGACCTCGACCTTAGCGGCAAAAGCTTTAAAGAGGCTTGATAGCAGCGGCCCTATTTGTCGGCTTCGGCCTGTTTGTCCGCATGGGCGCGCAGCAGGAATTCACGCCCGACCTTGACCCGGGGCTCGCCATCATAGGCGATCACATCGGCGGTGGCGTAGGTCTCGCCCCAATTACTCGGCAAATAGGAGCCGGTGCCGATCACATCGATCGGCGTGTTGGCAAAGGCCATGGTCCGGCATTTTGCCGGTGAGAAGCCCGAGGACGCAATGATCCGCACTTTGGGGAACCCGGCCTCGTTCAAGGTTTCGCGCATATGCCAGATCGCCGCCGCCGAGACCCCGGTGCCGATCAGATAGCGCAGCTCGGTCTCCGTGCGATAGCCGCGAATGGATTCCGGTGCATTGCGCTCCAACACCGCATAGGAGCTTTGGGTGTCCAGCCCCTCCACAAAGCGCCCGCCATGGGTATCGAGCCGCACGCCCAGGCGGCCCTCTCCGGCCAGCTCCGGGAAACGGCGACACAGCGCCAAGCTGTCGGTGATCTCCTGACCGTAATAATCCACCAGCACCGTCAGATCGACCTCGGGCAGGGCCTCGTGGAACATCTCAGCGGCCCGGACCGTGGAGCCCGCATAGCCGATCAGGCTGTGGGGCATGGTGCCCCGGCCTTCCGGATTGCCGAAATAATGCGCCGTGGCGTCGGTGGCATTGCCCATAAAGCCCACCGCCCCGGCCTTGGAGCGGGCCTTCTTGGAGCCCACCGAGGCCGCATAGGCCATCAGCTCGGCCATTTCCGTCCCGGCACAATGGCGGGCATCCATGGCCAGGAAGGCCACCTTCGGCATGTCCAGGCACATGTGATAGGCGTTATAGGCCGCCACGGAACAGGCCCCGATCTTTTGCAGGAACAGGGTTTCCATCTCCGACAGCCGGGCGAAGGAGCCGGTGATATACATCATCGGCTCACCGGCACCGACCCAGTCGCCTTCTTTGAACTGCTCTTCGATCTGAACTTCGGAGCCCCGGGCTTCCGCCACTGCGCGCAGCCATGTCACCGCCAGCCCGGCCGAATAGAGCACCGGGCGGCGCATGAACACCGCATAGGTCACCACACAATCGCCGAATTGGGTCACCACATCGGCGGTGCGGGTGAAATATTTGTCGGTCCAGCGGCGCAGGGTCTCCGCATCCGGCCAACGGTCGGAAGCGTGGGGCGGGGCGGCGTCCTTGGGTGCCATCGGGAGCAATCCTTATGGGTCTTGATGGGCGTATTATGAGGCCTGGGCCATCGCCCGCACACGGGTGCGTTCTTCTTTCAGGGCTTCGGCGATCAGGAAGGCCAGTTCCAGGGCCTGATCCGCATTCAGCCGCGGGTCACAATGGGTGTGATAGCGCGAGGACAAATCGGCCTCGGTCAAGGCGCTGCCGCCCCCAATGCATTCGGTGACCTTTTGACCGGTCATCTCGAAATGCACGCCACCGGGATGCTGGCCCTCAGCCCGCAGCACGGCAAAAAACTCGGAGACTTCCTGCAGGATTTTTTTGAAGTCCCGGGTCTTATAGCCATTGGCGGCCTTGATGGTGTTGCCATGCATGGGATCGCAGGACCACACCACATTGCGGCCCTCTTTGGCGATGGCCTGGGCCAACGGCACCAGACCATTTTCCACCTTGCCCGCACCCTGGCGGACAATCACCGTCAGACGGCCCGGCTCGTTTTCCGGATTGAGCAAATCGCACAACTTCAGCAGGCTGTCCGGCGACAGGGACGGACCGGCTTTGACGCCAATCGGGTTCTTCACCCCGCGCAGGAATTCCACATGGGCCTCGTCCGGATCACGGGTCCGGTCGCCAATCCACAGGAAGTGGGCGGAACAGCCATACCAATTGCCCGGCTCCGTCGAGGGCTCGCGGGTCAACGCCTCTTCATATTGCAGCAGCAACGCTTCGTGGGAGGTATAGAACTCCGTCTCGCGCATTTGCGCCACCTCATCGGAGGTGATGCCACAGGCGGCCATGAAGTCGAGACATTCGGCGATCCGGTCGGCGAATTCCGCATAGCGCTGGCCCCAGGGGCTGCCCGCCATCACATCCACATTCCATTGGTGGACCTTGTGCAGATCGGCAAAGCCGCCCTGGGCAAAGGCCCGGAGCAGGTTCAGGGTCGAGGCCGACTGGTTATAGACCCGGATTAAGCGCTGCGGGTCCGGAATGCGGGAGCTCGAGTCGAACTCCATGGCATTGACCATATCGCCCCGATAAGACGGCAGGGACTGGCCGTCTTTTTCCTCGGTCGGGGCACTGCGCGGCTTGGCAAACTGCCCGGCCATGCGGCCCACCTTCACCACCGGCAGGGACGCGCCATAAGTCAGCACCACGGACATCTGCAACATCACCCGGAAGGTATCGCGGATGTTGTTGGCGGAGAATTCCAGGAAGCTTTCGGCGCAATCACCACCCTGCAACAGGAAGGCCTTGCCTGCGGCCACATCGGCCAGCCGTTGCTTTAAGCGCCGGGCCTCGCCCGCAAACACCAGCGGCGGGTTGATGGCCAATTGCTCCTCGACGGCCTTCAGGCTGTCTTGATCCGGATAGTCCGGCACCTGACGGATGGACTTGTCGCGCCAGCTGCGCGGAGTCCAGGTCGGTTGAGCGGAAGCGGTGCTGGTTGGTGTGGCTGTGGAAGCCATGGTCTGCCCCTCCGAGGCAAGAGCAAGATGACGGACGAATTTGTTCAGAACGGGACGATATAAAAGAGCCTGCGCCCTTTAGCGAGTCGAAAAAGGGCACGGTTCTATGACAACACCGTTTCTGGGCCACTTTTGGCCCCTTATGAAACAAAAGGGGCGGTTGGGTGGCGACAGGCGCGCCCCGCAACCGTCCTTCGGCTTATTCGGCAGCTTGAGCCTGCGGCTCGGGTACGGGGTCGCGCATGGTGACGAATTCCTCCGCCGCCGTGGGATGGATGCCCACCGTGGCATCAAATTGTGCCTTGGTCGCCCCACATTTCAGGGCGATGGCCAGACCCTGGATGATCTCCGGACCGTCAAGGCCAACCATATGGCAGCCCAGAACCCGATCGGTCACCGCATCGACCACCAGCTTCATCATGGTTTTTTCATCGCGGCCCGACAGGGTGTATTTCATCGGTCGGAAGCGAGAGCGGAAAATCCGCACCGGACCCCGTGCCCGGGCCTCGTCCTCGGTCAGACCCACCGAGGCACAGGGCGGCTGGCTGAACACCGCCGAGGCGACATTGTCATAATCCATCCGCATCGGATTGTTGTTGAAGAAGGTCTCGGCAAAGCTGCGGCCCTCATTGATCGCCACCGGGGTCAGGTTGATCCGGTCGGTGACATCGCCAATGGCAAAAATGCTCTCCACACTGGTCCGGCTGTCCGCATCGACCTTGATCGCGCCATTCTCCGCCAGGGCAACGCCAGCCTCTTCCAGGCCAAGATTGGCGGTGTTCGGCGCCCGCCCAGTGGCATACATCACCAGATCCACCTCCAGCGGATCGCCGGAGACCATGGCGAGCTTGAAGCAGCCATTGTCCAGCTTGTCGATCCGAGTGACGTTGTTTTCGGCATGGATGGCGATGCCTTGTTTGGTCAGTTCCTCGGTCAAGGTGTCGCGGATATCCTGATCAAAGCCGCGCAGCACCTTGTCGCGGCGGAAAATCAAATGCACCTCTGAACCCAGCGCGTGGAAAATGCCGGCGAATTCCACGGCAATAAAGCCCGCGCCGACAACGGCGACCCGCTTGGGTAGGTCGGGCAGATCCAGGGCCTCGTTGGAGGAAATGGCATGCTCAATGCCCGGGATCTGGGGCATGGTTGGCCAACCGCCTACGGCCACCAGGATCTTTTCCGCCGTCTTGCGCTGGCCGTTGACCTCGACGGTGTGGGCGTCAACCACCACACCCCGGCCTTCCAGCAGGCCAACCGCGTTGTTTTTCAGGATGTTGTGATAGACGCCTTCCAGGCGATCCAGTTCCTTGGTCTTGTTGGCGATCAAAGCCGACCAGTCATGCTTGGCCCCTTCAATGGTCCAGCCATAGCCCGCCGCGTCTTCCAGGTCATGGGCCACATGGGCGCCATAGACCAACAGCTTTTTCGGCACACAGCCGCGCATCACACAGGTGCCGCCGACCCGGGTGGACTCGACGATGGCGGTGCGGGCCCCATAGCCGCCCGCCAATCGGGTGGCGCGCACCCCTCCGGAACCGGCACCGATGGTCAGAAGGTCATAATCATAGCGGGACATGGGGAACCTCGTCTGGGCAGAAGGCTATGGGCTCTGGCGACAGAAAGGCCGGAAAGCCCCAGCAAAAAAAGGGTCTCGGCTCCTCCATATAGGGCGGTGGGGTTGATGGGGCGAGACAGAGCACGCTTTTTTTCGCGGTTGCGGCACGGTTCAAACAGGACAAAGGCCCCGGAACCGGAGTTCCGAGGCCTTGCAGAAACGACTCTCGCAGGAATTAGGCGACGAACAGATACAAGCCCGCCGCTGCAATGACGCCACCGGCCGCCCGCACAACGGTGGGGGTAATCTTGGCGGCGACTTTTTTCAATTCCATCGGCAGGATAACACCCACCGCATGGAGCAAGGCGGTGGCTGCGACAAACCCAAGGGCATAGAGCAGGCCGCTGGTCTCTGCGGGCATTTCGGTGCCATGGGCATGGCCGTGGAAGATGGCCAAACCGCCAACCAAGGCCATGGCGACCGCCACCGGCAGAAGCCGCCCGATGGCGATGACGGCGCCAAGGATGACCACCGAGCCGACAATGCCGAGTTCGACATAGGGCAGCGGCACGCCATACATGCCCAGCAACCCGCCATTGACCATCATCACCAGGAACGCGGCCGGGACCAGCCAAATGGCGCGCCCGCCAATCTGAGAGGCGAGAATGCCCACGGCGACCATGGCTAGCACATGGTCGAGGCCGCCAACCGGATGGCTAAAGCCAGACACTAGGCCGGAGCCATGTTCCGCACTGACATGGGCCAAAGCCGGGGACGCCGATGCGGCGAGGAACCCAGCTGCAAGAAGGGACAAACGAAGCATGATATAAATCCTATGCGCGTGAACAATCGATGCTGTATTACGTTTTTTGAATTTATCATACGAACGAACCCGTGCAAGACCTTATAACCCTGCGGTGGAAAAGGAAAAGGCCCCGAGGCGCGCTGCCTGGGGCCTTTTTGGGAACACAGCAAATGCTGTTCGTCGAATACCAACGCCGGTTATGACACCGCCATCGCGTCCATATTCGCTTTCGGCGACGGGCCATGGATGTTTTCGGTCGGATCGGAGTCTTTGATCCACCAAACAATCAGGACGATCCATCCGATGATCGGGATCACCCAAAGAAGAAACCACCACCCGCTTTTGCCGATATCGTGCAGACGCCGCACACCGACACTCAGGCTCGGCAGCATCAATCCTAGGGCTATGACCAAGTTCACCAAACCACCAATGGACTCGCCGAAAAAGTCCGATATGAACGCAGCAGGGAAAGACACCAAAAAGTAAAATAGATTGAAGTACCAAAACTCACTGCGTCGGGCGCGCCCGGTAAAGGTCGCATATTTACCAAAACATGTTGAGATCGCTTCACCAAAACCCATGAGACCCTCCTTCACAATTTCGGCGGATATAAGAATGCAAGGCCGAAATCAATCACAGGATCTTATGAGAGAGATGAGGCTTCTACAATCTGAAATCGTCTTGTACACCGCAACGTCACCGGACGGCAACGGAAGATCAAATCCGATGGAAGATGCCCTCACTCCACGGTCACGGACCTCGCCATGGTCAAGGTCCGATGATGTGAGGCCTAGGCATCTTAAACTCAGTGCTAAAGCGTCAGGCAAACAGAAACACACCCTTCTGAAATCACTCAAAGTCTATAGAGCTAAGTTCTGAAACTCAAAGCTTGGATAATTTTTTAATTTCACGATCAATCAAAAATTTGTTTGCCGCCAATATTGCAGGAACGTCCCTGCTCTGACGGATTAACGCTAAGATAACGATACTTTTTTCTCCAATTGGCACATAAACCAAATAATGTTCACGAACAGCGTAGATCCCTAACTCCAACGAACCCGTTAAACTGCTTTTCTTCGGAAGAGCCCGCCAATTCAGGGCAACATAAAGCGCCCCTTCATGCAAATCTTTGAAATAAGTCCTGGTAAGATCGCGCCCCCATCTTTGCCGGGACCAGTGGCGGGCATTTCGAAAGTCACTTTCTGCCAACTTTGTGAGTTGGTAGGACGGACTTAGGCCTGACATATCTCAGTCATCTTCATCGGCAAGATCGAGAATGGATTTCTCGGACAAACGCCCGTTCTGCAAATCATTCAGACCCTGGACTACATGCTCGACAATTTCAGCCTGTTCCATATCCCGGCGGATCAAATCCCGAATATATTCGCTCGGTGTGGCAAACAAGCTTTGATCCCCGGTTCGGCTGTTGACAAAGGCCCGCAATGGCTCCGTCAAGGACACGTTCATCGCTTTCGCCATCTTCAAGCACTCCGAAAATTTCGGCCGAGACCGGGATCTTATGTCGAATAATGTTGATATTTGTTTTCTGGTGTCAATTTCGAGATGCTTTCCAGACTCACTATGCCCTCACTCCACGGTCACGGACTTGGCCAGATTGCGCGGCTGGTCCACATCGGTGCCCTTAAACACCGCCGTGTGATAGGCCAATAGCTGCACCGGCACAGCATAGAGGATCGGCGCAACAAAGGACTCCAGCTTCGGCAGGATCACCGTATGGGCTGGCTTGGCACCAATCCGCCCGGCCCCTTCCGCATCGGTCATCAAAATGACCTTGCCGCCCCGGGCCACCACCTCCTGCACATTGGATGCAGTCTTTTCAAACAGCTCATCGCTGGGGGCGAGCATCACCACGGGCACCCGCTCGTCAATCAGCGCAATCGGGCCATGTTTCATTTCCCCAGCCGCATAGCCCTCTGCGTGGATATAGCTGATTTCCTTGAGTTTTAACGCGCCTTCCATGGCGATGGCGAAGGCCGTGCCCCGGCCCAGATAAAGCACATCCCGGGCCTCAGCCACGGTCTCGGCAATGTCTTTGAGCAAATCATCATGGCGCAACACCTCGGCGATCCGGGCCGGAACCTCGGTCAGGCTTTTGCACAGCTCGGCTTCGGTGCCATGGTCAATGGCCCCCCGCGCCCGGGCCAAGGCGATGGCCAGGCAAGCCAACACGGTCAATTGGGTGGTGAAGGCCTTCGTGGATGCCACGCCGATTTCCGGCCCGGCCAAGGTCTGGAGCACCGCATGGCTTTCCCGGGCCATGGTGCTTTCCGGCACATTGACGATGGACAGGCAATGCAGCCCGGCCTCCCGGCAGTGGCGCAAGGCAGCCAAGGTGTCGGCGGTCTCCCCAGATTGGGAGATGAACAAGGCCACGTCGCCCTTGCGCAAGGGGGGTTCGCGATAGCGGAACTCACTGGCGGTATCCAGCTCCACCGGCAGACGGGCGACTTTCTCCAGCCAGTATTTGCCGACCAGACCGGCATAGAAGGAGGTGCCGCAGGCAATCAGGGTCACCCGCTCCACATCCTTGGGGTCAAAGGGCAGATCCGGCAGAGTGATGGTGCGCTCGGTGGGATTGAACATGCCGTTCAACGTATCGCCAATGACCTGGGGCTGTTCAAAGATCTCCTTGGCCATGAAATGCCGATAAGCACCCTTGCCGATCATCGCCCCGCTCATGGCGGAAATATGGATCTGCCGGTCCACCGGGGTGCCCGCCGCATCATGGATCGTGACCCCACGCCGGTCTAGCACCGCCCAGTCGCCGTCCTCCAGATAGGCGATGCGTTTGGTCAAATGAGAGAGCGCCAGGGCGTCCGAACCCAGATACATTTCGCCATCACCATAGCCCACAGCCAACGGGCTGCCCTTGCGGGCGGCAAACAACATGTCGTGGGTTCCGTGAATCATAATCCCCAAGCCAAAGGCACCGCGCAGTTCCTTCAGCGCCTCCCGCACCGCCTCGACAGGCTCCAGACCCTGGTCGAGCTTGTCATCGATCAGATGCACCACGGATTCCGTATCGGTCTCGCTTTCAAACACCCGACCCTTGGCGACCAGGGCTTCGCGGATCTCTTGGAAGTTCTCGATAATGCCGTTATGCACCGCAGCCACCCGGCCCGCCGCATGGGGATGGGCGTTGGTCTCATTGGGCACACCATGGGTGGCCCAGCGGGTATGACCAATGCCAACAAGGCCGGACAGCGGGTCATCGCCCAAGCGCTGTTCCAGATTGGTCAGCTTGCCCTCGGCGCGACGCCGGGCAATGGCCCCGCTTTGCTCCAGCACCGCAATTCCGGCACTGTCATAACCGCGATATTCCAGGCGGCGCAGCCCTTCCACCAACAGGGGCACGGAGTCCTGTTTGCCGATGATGCCAATAATGCCGCACATGGTAATCCCCTTGATCTCAATCCTAAACGCTCGGCCCCGCAAGCAACGCGATGGGCGGTATGGTTTACACTTTGCTGCTGCCAGTGCCCTTCAGGGCCGCCTTGGCCCGGCGCTGCATTTCCCGGAATTTCGCCGCCCAGCCTTCGCGCTGCTCCAGCGGCGCCCGGGTCAAGGCCAAGGAATCCGCCGGAATGGTGCCCGAAACCGCTGAACCCGCGCCGATGATCGCGCCATCGCCAATGGTCACCGGAGCGACCAAGGCGGAATTGGAGCCGATGAAGGCCCCGGCACCGATATCGGTATGGGACTTGTTATAGCCATCATAATTGCAGCAGATCGTCCCGGCCCCGACATTGGCCTTGGCCCCAACCCGGGCGTCGCCGACATAGGACAGATGGTTGATCTTGGCCCCGGCCTCGACCGTCGCCTTTTTGATCTCAACAAAATTGCCGATATGGGCGTCGGGGCCGATCTCTGCCCCCGGACGCAGCCTGGCATAGGGACCGAGAATGACACCGGAGGACACATGGCAGTCCTCGAAATGGCAATAGCCCTTAATGGTCACGCCATCTTCGACGGTGACCCCAGGACCGAAGGTGGTGAAGGGACCAACCACCACATCCTGGCCCAGGCGGGTGTCATAGGAAAAGAAGACGGTGTCCGGCGCGGTGAGGGTCGCGCCCCCCTCCATGGCAATCCGGCGCAGGCGGGCTTGGGCCACGGCCTCCGCTGCGGCGAGATCAACCCGGGAGTTCACCCCCATCATGTCGGCCTCGGCCCCTTCGACCACCGCGCAGCGCTGTCCGGCGGCCCGGGCCAGGGCAACCAGATCGGTCAAATAATATTCGCCCTTGGCATTATCATTGCCGACCTTGTCCAGCAGCGGGAACAGCAAGGCCCCATCCACCGCCATGACCCCGGAATTGCACAATGGCACTGCCAATTGCGCCGGCGTGGCATCTTTGGCCTCAACAATCGCCTCCAGGGATCCGTCGGCTGCCGTGATCAGGCGACCATAGGCTCCGGGGTCGTCGGGGCGAAAGCCAAGCACGACCACAGCGGCGTCCTTGCGGGCCGTAATCATCTTGGCCAGCACTTCGGTCGGGATCAGCGGCGTATCGCCATAGAGGATCAGCACCGTTTGCGGCGGATTGGCTTCCAACTCCGAGCGTGCCTGCTGGACCGCGTGGCCGGTGCCCAGACGGTCGGCCTGGATGACGCAGGGATGCGGAGCCAAGGCGGCAGCCACGCTGGCCATTTCCGGTTCCGGACCGATGACCCCGACCATGCGGCTGGCCTGGAGAGCGGCGGCGGTGGCGGCCACGGCGGCGACCATGGGACGCCCGGCAATGGGATGGAGCACCTTGGGCAGGGCCGATTTCATCCGGGTGCCTTTTCCGGCGGCCAGGATGACAACAGCAAGATCAGAAGACATGGTTACACAGCAGTCCTAGTGAACAGGGGCAAGGCGGCTTTTGGCGCGTGCACTGCAACATGCCAAAAAATCCGCGCCGGGCAAAATCACCTTGAGTTACGGATTGTTGCCAGAGATGGCCTGTTCTATCACCGGTAAAACAGCCTCTCCGCTTCCGCCACCGGTGAATAAGAATCCGGGGACTCCAGCGGCCTCTGCGGCCTCAATATCCGAGGTCTTATCACCGATCAAAAAGCTGCCTTCCAGGGTCACGGGCCAGCTGGCCATCAGATCAAGCAGCATGCCCGGCCCCGGCTTACGGCGCTCGCTGACCCGGGTATAGGCCGGGATGTCGCCTTCGGGGTGGAACGGGCAATATTCAAAGGCATCGATATGGGCCCCGAAACGCCGCAAATGGGCCTGCATCCAGCCATGCAAGGCCACCACATCGCTTTCTTGGTAATAGCCCCGGGCAATGCCCGCCTGATTCGTCACGACAAAGACGTAATAGCCCGCATCGTTCAGAGCCTTGATGCCCTCAATGATGCCGGGCACCCAGTCCACTTGGTCGGGGCGGTAGATATAGCCGTGATCCACATTGATGATGCCATCGCGATCTAGAAAGGCTGCCTTGCGACGGCGATAGGCTGGCATCAGGGTCTGCGCCCGCTCAAAATCGGTGGGAATGCCGATATCGATAAAAAAGCCGTCATAGGCCCTGGCCAGTAACCGGCCTTCGGCGGCCAGGGCCGGAAAAATCTCAGCCTCCAGGGAACAGGGCAGAGTCCCAATCCGCTCCACCACCTGTTTGCGGAACAGATAGATCCCGGCATTGATCGGCCCAGAAGCCCCGTCTTCGGGCATCCGGAAGGCGGTCACCCGCCCGGTCGGATCGGTTTCGACGACCCCATAGCGGTTGCCCTCGGGCGGCGGTCGCAGGGCCATTTTGCCGATCCAGCGGGTCTCGCTTTCCTCCGCTGGCCCCTCGACTGATAGGGTCACCAGATCCAGGACATTGAAATCCAGAACGGAATCGCCGTTGCACAGAAAGAACAGGTCGTCGAGGTAATCCTTGGCATAGACCAGCGCGCCGCCGGTTCCGGCTTGTTCCGGCTCGACCACGGCAGAGATTTTGGCCCCCAGCCGCTCCGTGCCGTGATAGCGGTCCGCAATCTGATCGGCGCGATAACCACAGGACAGCAGGATCTTGGTGCAGCCATGGCGGGCGAACAGCTCGATCAAATAATCCAGGAACGGACGGTCGCCGACCTGGAGCATGGGTTTGGGGGTTGCTTTGGTCAGGTCCCCCAAACGGGTTCCCATGCCGCCGACCAGGATCACCGCCTGAGACGGGACCGCCTGGTCAGAAGGGCCGTCGGCGCCGGACGCCTCGGTCATGGTGATCAAGTCCTCTAAGTGCCAAGAACAACGCGATGTTTACAGCATCGCCTCATCGGGTTCATAGACCACCACGCGTGATCCATCCATATCAATCTCGCAGGCCACTTTGACCAGCTTGTCCAGACGGCGCATGACCTCGGGCTTGCGGGCCGGATCAACCAGGAACACCATAAAGCCGCCGCCGCCAGCCCCGAGCAGCTTACCGCCATAGGCCCCGCCAGCCCGAGCCTCGTCATAGATCTGATCAATCTCTGGCAAGGTCACCGCATCGGACAGGCTGCGCTTGATCATCCAGCTCTCATGGAGCATCTCGCCGAGATCCCGGACAATATCGCCGCCCTCGGACAGCCGCTTTTCGCATTCATCGACCATCGCCATCATCCGCAGGATGCTTTTCTCTTTCTCCAGCAGATTGGCGATCTTTTTCTCCGCCACTTGAGTGGCGAAACGGGAAATGCCGGTGAAGACCATGATCAAGCCGTCGGTCAGCTTTTTGCGCTGCTCGGCTTTCACGATCATGGTCTTGCGGGAAAAACTGCCGTCACGGTGAAAATCGAAGCGGTTAAAGCCACCAAAGGCCGCCCAGAGCTGATCCTGGGAGCCAACATTCTCCTGGATCACGTCCTGTTCGATGCGGATCGCTTCCTTGGCCAGCATTTCCTTAGAGGCCATCCGTCCTTCCAGGGCATAGAGCCCGTTGAGCAGACCGACGGTAAAGGACGAGGAAGAACCCAGACCAGACCGGGCTGGCAGGTCGCCGTCATGGTGCAGCTCGATGCCGTCGGTCACCCCATGGTCTAAAAACACATGGCGGACCGCTGGATGTTCAATGGCTTCCACATCCCGGACGTTTTCCACCCGGGAATAGATGATCCGATGCTTGTGATCGAAGAAGGGCGGCAATTTGCGCAAGGAGATGTAGCAATATTTGTTGATGGCAAAGCCGAGCACACAGCCCCCATGCTGCTCAAACCAGCGCGGATAATCCGATCCGCCGCCAAACAGGGAAATCCGGAAGGGTGTTCTGGTGATAATCAAACCCGCCAACTCCTTCTCAATAAGGCGCGCTTCATTGAAATGACTGACGCCAGACTAGTCTGATCCGGTTGCGGAAGGCTATAGGCTGCGGTGACAATTTAACGAATGACGTCACCGAGCAGAAGCATCTGTGATCCAAGCGGTGCCCTTGATCTTCTAAGCCCGCACTGGCATCAATTCATCGCCTCTTACCGCCCCCCTTCTGCCCTCAAGGATGCCCGATCATGGCTTCAGCCGACAAACCCGACCTGTCCGGAACCTGGACCGCCTATCTTGAGGAAAGCCTGAGCGTGCTGGAGGCCGTGCGGACCAGCGTCGATCCGGCTGAGGTCGACAAAGTGGTCGCCGTGATGACCGAGAGCCTGGCCAAAGACCTACCGCTGCTGGTCTGCGGCAATGGCGGCTCAGCCTCCGATGCCATGCACATCACCGGCGAGCTGGTCGGTCGGTTTTTGGAAGAACGCCGCGCCCTGAATGTGATCTGCTTGTCCTCCAACCCGGCGGTTCTGACCGCTTGGTCCAATGATTATTCCTATGACACAGTGTTTTCCCGCCAGACCGAGGCCTATGCCCGCCCCGGTGGCTGCATTCTGGGTATCAGCACCAGCGGCAATTCCAACAATGTTATTGAAGCCTTCAAGGTCGCCAAGGCGCGCGGCATGATTACCGTCGGGTTGACCGGCCAGGGCGGTGGCAAAATGGCCCCGTTTTGCGACTACCGCCTGGAGGCCCCGTCGAAGAGCACACCCCTGATCCAACAGGTCCATATCGTGCTGTATCACTATCTCTGTGCCCGCATGGAAGTCCTGTTAAAGGGATGAAAACAACCTGAAACGGGTGAAATTCGTTCATTGCGCGAATAATATTGTATACTCTCCAAAAGCACCGGAACGCATTTGGAGTGACCCGCGCAATGACCGATCCGACCGACACAGGCAGCACGTCCTCCCCGTCCGACCAGACCCCGCCTTCGCCGCCGCAGAAACAAAAAAACCGCTCTGGTGATCAAGATGCCCTGCTGTCAAAGCAGGCCCATCCGCTCTATCACCAGACGCTCCAAGATGTTCTGACCCTGACCGAATATGCCAATGAGGCCGGAAAAGCCCTGCCCCAAGAGATCATTCCAGATCTCTCAGCACTGCTCTCCATGCATCAGGACAAAGCCGCTGACCATGCGCCGACCGTCGGCCAATTGACCCTGGCGCTCTCGGTCTTGAGCCGGTTGAATGCGGCCCTGACACCGGTCAGCCCCGGCGGCATTGAAGCCAGCAATCTGCAACGCAATAAGACCCTAAAAACCATTGCCCGTCTGGGATTTTGGAGCTTGGCGGTCACCATCCTGTCAGCCGTTCTCTATTACGGCATGGGTGAAAAATCCCACGCGGACAAAGGCTGGTATTTCCTGTCGATCCTGATCCTGCAAATCCACCTGCTGACGGCGGCCGGATTGGGGGCGGCGTTTTACGCCCTGCAATCGGCGCGGCCCTATATTCGCGACCTAACCTTCGATCCGCGCTACAATTCGGTTTATGTCATGCGGTTCATGTTTGGGGTGATGGCGGGCTATATTCTGTCCCAGGTTCCCCCGGAATGGCTGGGCCTCAGCGTCCAGCAACTTGATAGCCCGCTCAACCCAACCGGAGCCTCTGCCCAAGCAACGAACCATGAGCTTTGGACGTTCTACCGCGCAGCCATGGCCTTTCTGGGGGCCTTTGCCGCTGACAATGTGTCTGCCGCGATGAACCGGGTGACGGAAACCTTCCTGGCCGCCATTGAAGGCAATTCCAAAGCCCGCTTCCAGGCCGAGGCCAAGGCGTCCGCGCAACAGGATTTGTTGGTGCGCACCACCCAGTTGAGCCAAGCCATTGACGACATCAAGCCCGGTGACAAGCCCGAGGAGATCCAGCAAAAACTGCGCAGCTCTTTGCAAAACATCACCCCCTGACGGGGTCAAAGTTTGGTACAAGGCCGCGTTGTTAAGGCTGGAGACCAACCATGATCGGACCCCTTCTTGGCCGCAGAATGCGCGACCACTCTACCCTGTTGCGCGGTGCCGGGCTGACAGCCCTGTTTTTGATGCTGGCCCCCCTGCCGGGCCATGCGGTGGACCCCGGATCGGACCCTTGGGCCCCAGACACGCCCTTTGCTGACATCCGGGTCATGATCGAGCAGCAGCAATTTGCCCGCGCCGAAACCGAGCTGAGAACCCTGCTGCCAACCCATCAGGACAATGCCGATATCGCCAATATGCTCGGCTTTGTCCTGCGCAAGCAGGGCGAATTCACTGAGGCCCGGGTGCATTACGACCGGGCCTTAGCACTGGAGCCCGCCCATCTCGGTGCCCTGGAATATAAGGGCGAATTGGAACTCCAAACCGGGGATCCGGAAGCCGCACGGGTGCTCTATCGACGGCTGGCCGCTGCCTGCCCGGAAGATTGCCACGAGCTTGAGGATCTGCGCGAGGCTTTCGAGGCCGCCGGAGAGGCCCTACCGAGTGGCAAAGACTCAAGCGCGGTGCGCTAA
>JBMYTN010000058.1:0-21601 GCA_049604415.1 Rhodospirillaceae bacterium
CATGCCGGGGGAAGGTGTGGCGTAAACTGTCAGGTTATTACCGTCACATCACACGACGGCTATTAAGCATAAATACAGGACGCCACCAAAGATGGGGGCAAAGCTTTGCAACATACTCAGACCAAAAAGGCCGCCGACGACAATCAGACGACCTTTCAGGATATCTATGGGGCGTGCGTGGTAGTCAAATCCAAATCGTTCAATGTAGGTGTTGCCATAGAAATACCGCAGACGTCTCACTTTGGCCCAGGCAGAGTAGATCCCCAAGGTCGCCAAGGTCAGCAAGGTGTTTACGATCCAGATGCGGAAATACTCTTCCCCGGTGCCGGTGAACCGGATGGGGACTGCTCGCAGCTGTCGCTGCCGGTGTCGCGCCGGATCATTCAAAGCGCCTTCGGACCGATGTTGCATGTCCTGGCTTGGACGCTTGGGCATTGGCGTTTGGGGCACATGGAGAGACATTGGAGAGCCTCGTTTGCTGTGGCCGTCACCGACGGACCTAAAGAGGTCGGGTCAATTGCAATCCAGAATCGAGAGATCCTGTTCGGGTATAGCCGATGATGGTTGCTCAAGGAACGTGAAAACTTTGCCGCTGACCTTGGCTCTTGCCAGATCTGTCGGCTCTGCCTATGCCATGTCCCAGAAAAGATGACCCGATGGTTCTGCCGACCAAACCCACCCAAACTTGGTCTTGCGGGGTCACGCTCAGGAGCGCTCCATGGCTGACATTAAAATTGCACCCTCGATATTGTCGGCGGATTTCGCCAAATTGGGCGAGGAAGTCCGGGCTATTGACAGGGCTGGGGCCGATTGGATCCATGTGGATGTGATGGACGGTCATTTCGTGCCCAATTTGACCATTGGCCCGATGGTGGTGAAGGCCCTTAGGCCGCACACCACCAAGGTCATGGATGTGCATTTGATGATCGCGCCGGTGGACCCCTATGTCGAAGCCTTCGTCAAAGCCGGGGCCGATGTCTTGACGGTCCATGCGGAGGCGGGGCCGCATTTGGACCGGACCCTGCAATATGTGAAGTCATTGGGCTGTAAGGCCGGGGTTTCCCTGAACCCAGGCACGCCGGAAACCGTTCTGGACTATGTGCTTGATCGAATTGATCTGATCTTGGTGATGTCGGTCAATCCGGGTTTTGGCGGACAAGCCTTCATCCCGGCGATGGTCGATAAGATTGCCCGGTTGCGGACCATGATCGGAGAGCGTCCGATCGAATTGCAGGTCGATGGCGGTATCAATCCCGAGACCGCTCCAGCGGTGGTGGCCGCCGGTGCCAGCAGCTTGGTGGCCGGGTCGGCGGTGTTTAAGGACGACTATGCAACCCGGATCCAGGACATCCGCAGCGCCTGCCAACCGATCCCAAATTCGGCACTGGCGGCGGGGTGGTAGGAAATGACGTTGCGATTGCGCTCAGATGGGTTTGTTGGTGTTTTTGTTCTGGTGATCCTCACCCTTCTTGCAGGCCCAGCTTCAGCCCAAGCGGCAGACAACCCTTGGCCCGACATGACCGGTCCGTCTGCCGGTCCGGCGCAACCGATTGGCAAATATACGGCGGGCTGTCTGGCAGGCGGGGTTTCGGTGAACAGGGAGCATCCCGGACTGGCCATTTTGCGACCGCAGCGGAACCGCTATTACGGTCACCCCGATGTTGTTGAGGTCATGCATCATCTGGGTGATTTGGCGCTTGAGAAGGGGTGGGATCCGGTTTTGGTCGCCGATATGGCGCAACCCCGAGGCGGTCCGATGCCCAGTGGGCATAAATCCCATCAATCCGGGTTGGATGCGGATATTTGGTTCCTTGGCGATCAATCCCCGCCCTATGACGCGGGCTGGCTGGCAAAGCCCAAAGCGGTTTCCATGGTGCGGCCGGACAAGCTGCAAGCGGATTTAACGCTCTTGACCGAGGAGCGGATCCAGCTGCTGATGGCCACCGCCGCCCATGCGAGGGTCCAGCGGATTTTTGTCAATGCAGCCATCAAGAAGAGCCTTTGCCTGGCCCGCGATCAGGGGCCGGATGTGGCTCAGCGCCTTGGCTTGACCGAGCAGAGCTTGCGCAAGGTGCGGGCGTGGTGGGGCCATGATTCCCATTTCCATTTCCGCCTGTCCTGCCCGGCCAATGCGCCCGATTGTGTCGCCCAAGACCCGGTTCCGCCAGGGGATGGCTGTGACGCGGGTTTGGAATGGTGGTTCAATGCAGAAAACTTGAGTGTTGTGATCGGAGGTTATAGCGGTCCTCGACCCAATTGGCCGCCAGAACTCCCAGTGGCTTGCGCCGCCCTTCGCACTGCACCCTAAGATTTCATAAGATAAAACCCGCATAATCTGCTGGGGCTTTATTTTTGCTTGCGCCAATTCCCTGGTTTTTGTTAACTATCTGTCAACGAAACGAAACAAAATCCTTAACGCTCCAATAAAACAGGGATAGGGCATGGTCAAAGGGACTCACTCTATGCTGCGAGGGCCTGTCAGCCGTCGTGGTTTTATCGCACTGTCCGCTGGTGTTGCCTCTTTTGTCTCCGCAACGCCGGTGTTTGCCAGCCCCAAAAGCGCCAATCGGCGCTCTCTTTTTTTCTACAACTTGCATAGCCATGAGAAGCTCAAAGTAAGTTATTGGGAAGATGGCGCCTATGTTCCGAGCGCCATGCAGGAAATTGCCCATGTTTTGCGGGATCGACGCTCCGGGGATGTCCATGCCATTGATCCCAAATTGCTCGACACCTTGTTCCATTTGCGTCGGGCCTTGGTGAAAGATGATGTGCCGACCGAGATCATCTCTGGCTACCGCTCACCGGACTCCAACTCTTCCATGCGTGCCGGAGGCAATCGCGGCGTTGCGAAAAAGAGCTTCCATATGCTTGGCATGGCCATGGACATGAACCTGCCCGGCGTGGAGTTGCGCCAGATCCGAAACCAGGCAGTTGCCCTTAAGGCAGGCGGCGTGGGCTATTATCCGCGTTCAGGATTTGTCCATCTGGACTCTGGGACACCACGGGCCTGGTAAAGCCCTACAGAAATTACGGAAAATTCTCGTAATCGTCGGTTTTTCTTCATATTTTTCACCTTGGCCAGAGGTTCCGTCCGGGAGTATGGTCCCGAGGATTATTGCGATGCGGTAGGGTGTCCTTAAGGGCTTCCCCTGAGCGTCGAATTCCTCATTTCTCTCGGAGGTGTTTCCGATGTCCCAGTATGAGGACGACTATCAACGCAAGGTAACCACGCCGGCCGAGGCGGTCTCCCCGATCAAGAGCGGATCCAATGTCATTCTGTCGATGGGGGTCTCACAGCCTCCGGCCCTGATGGAAGCGTTGGCTGGACGGGCGCGGTCCGGATCCGTTGAAGACCTCAAAGTCTATTATATGCATGCCAGTGAAATGGCGATGAAGACTTTGCTGGTTCCGGATTTGATGGAAACGGTCAAGCCCTGTCCGTTGTTCATGAGCGGCCATGACCGGCAATTGGCCAATGCAGGCCTCGCCGAGGGCAAGAATTGGGTCCATTACGTCCCCTGTAACTTCCACCATGCACCCCGCTTGTTGACCGAAAACATTTCCCCGGATGTGTTCCTGGTCACCGTCTCGCCGATGGATAAGGCCGGGTTCTTTAGCCTGGGCACCAATGCGGATTACGGTGCCACCGTGGTGCGCCATGCCAAGCGGTTGATTGTTGAGGTTAACCCGAACATGCCCCGCGTGTTTGGCGAAAGCTTGCTCCACATCTCTGATATCGACGCGGTGGTTGAGCATACGGCGCCGATCCAGGAAGTGCCGGACAAGCCCTTCGGTGAAGCCGATGAAATCATTGGCCGCCACATTGCTGATCAGATCCCCGATGGCGCGACCTTGCAGATGGGCATTGGCGGGGTTCCCGCAGCGGTAATGAGCTTCCTGCGCAATCACAATGACCTCGGCCTGCATTCGGAACTGTTCAGCCCGCCTATGGTCGATTTGATCAAGCGGGGTGTTCTGAATGGCCGCCGCAAAAGCGTTCTGCCCATGAAGCATGTGTTCACATTGGCCCTGGGTACCCGGGACATGTACGACTTCATGGACAACAATCCGAGCATTGTCGGCTATCCGGTGGGCTATGTGAACCACCCCGCCGTGATCCGCAAAAACGACAACATGATCAGCGTCAACGCAGCCATTGAGGTTGACCTAACCGGTCAGATCAATTCGGAAAGCCTTGCGGGTCAGCAATTCTCCGGTCCCGGAGGCCAGTTGGACTTCATCCGCGGTGCCTATGCGGCCAAAGGCGGCAAATCCTTCGTCGCCCTGCACAGCACGGCCAAGAAGGGCACGCTGTCCCGGATCGTGCCATCCGTGGGCGGCATTGTGACCGATCCGCGTATGGACACCCACCATGTGGTCACCGAATTTGGCTGCGTCTGCCTAAAGGGTCTTACTATTCCTGAGCGTGCATCAGCCCTTATTTCTCTCGCCCATCCAAAGTTTCGCGATGAGTTGAAAGAAAAGGCCAAGACCGCAGGATTGCTGTGAAAATAAACGGATTGTTATAACCGCTATAGTTGGGTGAATGAGGAGTGGTTTACACTTCTCATTCACCAAAACCTATACCAAATGACAGGTCAAATTGGTTGAGCCTGGACTAAGTCTTTGATCTTACAGGTTTGTGTATTTTCGAGTCGGGTTTAAACCTTACCAAAACGGTTAGCAGATCAATTCGGAAAACCCGTGTACCGCTGTGGCTAAGCAGTTGATTGATAATGATAAGTGTATTTTTGCATTGCAAAACTATTTCCCATTGCTGCAAGCCGTGAAATCCTAAGCTCTGTTGAAAAATAAGTCTTGTTCAGGGGCGTCCAGGGGCAGTTCTACTTGCAACGGATCCGAAACAAGCGCGCGACAGAGGGGAGGGACCCGGTATGCTCGACGGTCCGATCAAAACGCAAGCGGATTTGTCTGATGCGGAAATGCGGGACTATTTCGGCCTTCAGGATGATTCACTGCGCCATTTGGCCGAACTGGGTGGTCGTCTGAAGGGAACCTTTCCAAGTATTCTGGATGATTTTTATGAGCGGATCGGCGACCAGCCCCGTCTGGCGGCCATGGTGGCCAAGGCTGGCGGGTCAGATGGCCTGAAGAAGGCTCAGGCACAGCATTGGGATGCGCTGTTCCAATCCCTGGGTTCACAGGATTTCAAGGATCGCTCCATTCGCATTGGGGCTGCCCATGAGCGGATTGGCTTGGATCCGGAAATGTATTTGGGCGGCTACCGTCACCTTGTGACCGCGATGATCGATAAGGTGATCGACAGTGGCCGCAAAAATGGCCAACTCAAATCAGACATTGGTCTCCTGATCTCCGCCTTGTTTTATGACATCAGCATTTCCCTGACCGCTTATGTGAAGATGGGTGCGATCTCGGCGATGAAGAACGAGATCCTGACCCTGTCGGACATGTTGGAGCGGGAAGCCACCAACACGGTCGGTGAGATTGGCCATAAAGCGGCCAAGTTCCACCAGATCGCAAAACAGGTCGCCCGGCGCTCCCGAGAACTCGAGGAAATCACCACCGAACTGGCCAACACGTCGGCCAATGTGTCTGATGAAATCCAAACGGTTGCCGCTGCCGCTACCGAGTTGGAAGCCTTAAGTGATGGCATCACCGCCGGGGTCAGCCGCACCACGGAAGCCTCGGAGGGGGTCAAGCGCCGCACCACGGAAGCCTCCGAAAGTGTGTCCCAACTGTCCGATGCGGCAGAGCGGATTTCTAAAGTCGTTGAACTGATCCGGGATATTTCCGGCAAGACTCGATTGCTGGCCTTGAATGCCACCATCGAGGCCGCCCGCGCCGGTGAGGCCGGGCGCGGCTTTGCCGTCGTCGCCCATGAAGTTAAAGGGCTGGCCAATCAAACAGAATCTTCCATTGGCGATGTTGCGGGACGCACCGATGATATCCGCCAGGGCACCAATTCCACCGTGCGCACCATGGAAAGTGTGTCCTCTGCCATTGAAGACATGGACCGGATCGCAGCGGAAATTGCTGGGGCAACAGAAGAACAGCGTGCTGCGTCAGCGGACATCGCCCGCTGTATGGAGGGGGCCGCAGAGGGGGCTGGGCGGGTTGCCCATGGCCTGACCGAAATTTCTCAACGCACCGAGGAAACCAATCATTCCGCTGGGGCCTTGGCCGAGATTTCCGGGGCTTTGAACCAGGATATGGAAACCCTTCGGACTCGGATTCTTGGGATTGTCGCCACATCGACGGTGAAGGAAGAGCATTTGCATCTACCCGTCGCCATCGAGGCCAAGATTAACCATGGCCGGAAGGTGCTCCCGGTGATGGTGGTCGACCTGTCCATTGCCAGCGCCTTTGTTCGACCCAAAAAGAGCCCAGGGGCTGCCGCAACCACCACCGATGATCTGACCGAGCAATTGCCGATGGGTGCGACGGTTACGCTCTCCATGGGAACCCTTGGCGACTTTGAAGCCATCGTCTTGATGTCTTCGGGGGCCTCGGTGCATTTGCAATTCCGCAATCTGGCCCAGGACAGCAAACTGTTCATTCTCGATCTTCTGAAAAAGACCGAAGAAGTGGATGAGCGGATGTTCAAAGCCTGTCAGGACGGAGCGCGGGACATCTCCAAATTGGCTGATGACGCCATTCGCTCCGGTCGGATCTCCAAAGAAGACTTCATGGACGAGGATTATATCCCCGTCGAGAACACGGCCCCGCAGCAATACAACAACAAAGCCTGCGAAATGACCGACATCCTGTTCCCGAAGGTTCAGGAGAAACTGTTGCAGGTTGAGGGGGTTATTTTCTGTGTCGCCATTGACCGCAACGGCTTCATCCCGACCCATAATCACAAATACACCAATCCGCAAAGGCCCGGCGACCTGGCCTATAACACCGGATCTTGTCGTCAGCGCCGGATGTGGCCGGATCGGGCGGGGCTGCTGGCCTCCCACAACCAAGCAGAAAAGCTCTGTCAAACCTATGATCGCGATATGGGCGGGGGCAAAACCGTTTATTTGAAAGAGGTTGATTGCCCCATCCGGGTCAATGGTGAAATCTGGGGCAATCTGCGCTTGGGCTATACGGCGTAACCGCCAACCGTCCCTGTCGGGGTCGCTGCCATTGATCCCGTATCCTCGCAAGATCATATGGGGAGCTTGGACAAGCAGGACAGGCGGCGCGTGACATGCAGTATGGGATTGGGTTTGCCCTAGTGCTCGGCCTTGGCATTGGGGTTTTTCTGCTCACCCCAATGCTCACTGGGCGGGCACTGCCGACGATGTTGGGTCTCCTACCACTCCGGCAATCCGCTCCGGTTGACTTCGCCAATTTGCTCAAACCCGATAGTCCGAACGCTGCTCTGGTTTGTCCGTCCCAGCTTTGTCCCCAATGGTCAGACCCAGAGACTCGCAGCGCGGCCTTGGAAAGCACGCTGCCTGCCGAGCAATTGCTGCAGCGTCTGCTTGCGCTGGTCAGCCAAGAGCCCGCTGTTGCGGTTCTGCGGGAGCCAGAGGGGTTGGGCGGGCTCAAAACCATTTTGGTGCAAAGAACAAAGTTGATTGGTTTTCCCGATATCATTGATGTCGAGGCAGTTGCGTTGGCAGATGGACGCTCGAGCCTGATGGCCTTTAGCCGATCTATTTATGGGTACTCGGATTTGGGGGTTAATCAGGCCCGCCTGCAGCGATGGATGGCCTTGCTGGAAGCGGATCTGGCGGGGAGGCCCCCTCGGTAGAAAGCATCGCACCATGACAGCAGATAAGTCAGAGCCACCTTTATCCAATGGGGACGTCCCGAGCGACCAGCTCTCGGAAGCCATGCGCAAAGCGCTCATTGCGTTGGAAGGCGCGACCTCTTGGCGCGGCTATTTGGAGGATTTGACCTCTGCGGGTTTGATTGATCAGTTGGACGCATCACAAAGACAAGATTTGAGTGAACGCTGGCAGCGCGGCCGAGTCAAAGCGCTAACGGATCGATTTTTGGTTGAAGAACTGCTGCACTGGTCCCAAGGTTTGGGTTATCAACACCATCAGGAAGGATTCGAAGCCTTAAGCGTGCCCATTTTGGTCGCGGAAGCGCGGCGGCGCGGTTGGTTCACCAGTGATCTTGCCGGAGGTGGCGTTTTAATCGGACCGCCAGACCACAAACCTATTCGTCTTACGGGTGTATAATAATTCATTTTTATTATTTAATTGAAATTCCACCCTCTGAGTCAAGGTCGTTGACTCATTCCTTAGACCTAATGCGGAGGTCATAGGGCAGCGATTGGGTGCAGCGCGGGATTTTTGCCACATTATCACCGAGATAGGCCTTTCAACCTTGGGAAGGGGCTCGACGTAATGCCCTGAAACTGGCATACAGTCATAAAGTGAAGATCGGAGAAACGTTGATTGTTTCGGTGGCAGCCGAAATACCGCACAGGCTGCGGGGTGTGCGAGAAAGCCGAGGGAACGGATCAGGCGGTATTGTCGATGAATTTTCTTAAGTATATGAACAAAATCGATGCTTCTGCCCAGTCCAGATGTCAGCGCGGTGCCATGTCCCGTCCACCTTTGATCACCAGTTTCCCCCTTAAAAGTTTTAAATCACGATCCGCACGCCCTCTGAGGCGCACGTTGAGCGCCTTTTTGCTTGCGGGTGTGATGAGCCTGTCGGTTTTTCTGGCCCCCACCGGAGCGCGGGCCGAAGAGCTGCGGACGGTTTTGCAGGACATGATTGTCAATCATGACCGGGTGCAGTCTGCGCGGGCTCAGGTGGATGCCGCGTCCAACAGGGCGCGTGAGGCCCTGGGCGCATGGTTCCCAACACTTTCGGGTACTGGGAACATTGCGTATGAGCGGCAAGAAAAACCAGAACAGTTGAACACCAATTTCACCAACTGGGAGTGGGAGTTCACCTTAACTCAGCTGTTGTGGGATTTCGGTGCGACCAATGGTCAGGTCGAGGCCGCCCGCTTGATCATGGGGCAAAGTAAGGCTTCCCTGGATGCGGCTAGGCAGGCTCTCTTGCTGGAAGGTTTGACGGCTTTCATCAATCTGCAGCGGTCAGCCTCGATTGTCGATTATGCCCGGCAATCTGAAGACAATATTCGGCGCCAAACCGGCCTGGAAGAAACCCGGGTTGAGCGAGGATCTGGCCTGACCACCGACGTCCTGCAGTCCAAAACACAATTGGCGGGCGCTGAAGCGCGTCGGGTCCAAGGCGAAGGTGCCTTACAGTTGGCAATGAACCGGTATAAAGCCGTGTTTGACACCCTGCCCGGTGATTTGGATGGGCTGTCTATTGTTCGGGAACCTGAATTTGCCGTGATGCCTGAATCTTTGGACGAGGCTTTGTCCATCGCCTTTGAAGTCAATCCGTCATTGCGCGCGGCCCAATTTGCCGCAGCGGCGTCGCACCAAACCGTGCGCAGCACCCGGGGCGACAGCTTTTTCCCGCGGATCGAATTTGAAGGCTCCCGTTCTGAGCAGTTCAATGTGGGCGGAACCGAAGGATACAAGACCGAAGGTTTGGTCAAGCTGCAAGCGACCTGGAGCTTTAATCTGGGTGGCACAGCCTTCAACACTTTGCGCGCCTCCCAGGCCGATGCGGTTGTTGCGGACCGAACCTTTGCCGACGCCCGCCGACAGGTGGAAGAGCGGGTGCGCAATGCTTGGCATAATCTGGAGACCTTCCGCTCCAACGCATCGATTTTGCGCAACCAAGCCAATATCGCCGGGGAGTTTTTGGAGTTGGCCCGTCGGGAGCGCCAATTGGGCCAACGCTCTCTGATCGACTTGCTGGCGGGGGAAACTGCGCTGTTTAACGCGCAAAGCGATGCGGAATCCGCCGAGGCTGACGTCAAACTGGCGGCTTACTCCCTGCTGGCGGCGATGGGTGTTTTGGAAGTCGAAGTGATCCGCTGATCACTTATCTGCTGCGGCCTCCACCCCGAATTGGATTTGCTCCTCTGCCGTTAAATCCCTGACCACGCGAAAGCCCACAGTGTAGCTTTGAATGCGCGAATCATTGCGCGCCCGGGCGGCAGAGCGTGACAGCTTGGGGATATAATACCAAGATCCCCCTTTGATCACCCGGTCTCGGCAGGGGCCTTCGCTGTCGGGATTTTTGGCAGCAAAATCCGTTGGCGTTGGGGTCATCCGGGCAGAGCCGTCCCGGGGCGTCCCGTCCAGGGATGGATGCCAACAATCCAGGGTGAGTTCCCACAAATTGCCGTGCATGTCGTAAACGCCCCAGGGGTTGGGATCAAAAGAGGCCACAGGCCCGCTGCCTTTCCCACTCCACTGGGTGCCGCATTTCCGGCAATTGACTTTGCCCTTGCCGACATCATCGCCAAACCAATAGGCGGCATCCGACCCTGCTCTGGCGGCATATTCCCACTCTGCTTCCGTTGGCAGGCGATAGCTTTGGCCCGTTAAGCCCGACAACCATGCCGCATAGCCCTGGGCCTCAAAAAAAGACATGTTCATGATTGGATGCGGGCCTTTGCCCCAGCCATGATCCGAAAGCACTTCAGGACAGGCGGCGTCCGCCACACAGAGACCCCATTGATCCCAAGTGACTTCCGTGGTCGCAATGGCAAAGGGGGTGGCGAGGGTGATGGCCGTGACCGGTTCTGTGAACCGGTGATCGCCGGAAGCTCCCATGGAGAAGGTCCCTGAAGGGATCACGGCCATTTCCGGGCAATCGGCACAGTCTTGGAACAGCTTTGGCCAGTCTTGAGCAGGATCAGAGGTCGATTGGGCCTGGATGGTTTGGATGGGGGCACAGGCCAACAAGACAGGCAACGCCCAGCCCAGCCATCCGAGCCCATTGACCTTCTGTTCGGAGAGGGGGGCGTTTATCGTGCCGCTGCACTCAGTCCGTGACTGGGTGGTGTGGCCATCGCTGTGTAGGGGGAGATATGCTTCCATAGGGCACCGAAACTATAGGGACCATCGATAAAGTCATGGACCTGAAGCGTGTTCAAGGCCGCTTTCAAGGTCTCAGATACATAGTCTCCATAGACGATGATGGGAACCTCATCAGCGTCAGATGAGCCTGGAGCGTGCGCGGCATCCCGTCGGATTTGTTTGATGGCAGCGAGGCAATCTTGTTCATATCCCGGACATACCCCGATCAAACCAAAAGTGATGGGGTAGCCTTGCTTGATGGAGCAGAGTTCTTGTGGCCCGGTAAAGTCACAGACCGACTTGGCGGTCAGCCCAAACAGAGTGTTGGCCAAGATATGGCGCCGGGACGGGATGGGGTCCACCAGAAGGACATCACAATTGCGCAGGGGCATGGGACTGGTCCGATCCATATCCAACCGTTTGCCCTGGTCACCCTCAAAAACAGCCCCTACTGTAGGGAAGGCTCGGCCAAGGGTCGTAAAACGATAAACTTGTTTAGATGAACAACCTATTTGTTGGGTTTGTCATCCAGGACGCGATATGCCTCATTCTTTTTTTCACTTTTATAGCAATTTTTTTAAGGAAATTCAATCATTAGGATCTTCATCCCGTTGTCATATAGAGGGTTGAGCTAAAGCGATGGCACCACCGGTTCTCTCCCTGCGCGATGTTCGCCTCGGCTTTGGCGGGCGTCCTTTGTTTGATGGAGTTGACCTGTCCCTAAATGCCCGGGATAGGGTGTGCCTGGTTGGGCGCAATGGCGGCGGGAAATCCACTTTGCTTAAGGTTATGGCGGGTTTGGTGCAGCCCGACAGCGGCGAGATTTTCCGCCAGCCCGGCACATCCGTCGCCTATTTGGAGCAAGAACCTGATCTGTCTGGCTGGGCATCTCTGCGGGATTATGTGGCGGATGGCCTGCCCGAAGCCGATGCACACCAAGCCCATCGGGCCGATAGTCTGCTGGAAGGGTTTGGACTGGATCCATATCGGGAACCCATTGGGCTATCGGGGGGGGAAGCGCGACGTGCGGCCTTGGCTCGGGCGCTGGTGGGGCGACCTGACATTTTGATGCTTGATGAGCCCACCAACCATTTGGACCTTCCGACCGTTCAAGCCTTAGAAGACCGCTTGGAGGCCTTCCCTGGCGCGGTGGTTTTGATCAGCCACGACCGTGCCTTCCTGACCCGGCTGAGCCGAGCGGTGTTATGGCTCGATCGCGGTCGGGTGCGACGGATGGATGAGGGTTTTGCGGGCTTTGAAGCCTGGCGGGACGGGATCTTTGAAACCGAAGCGGTCGAACAGGCCAAGATGGACAAGCTGATCGCCGAGGAAACCCGCTGGTCCCGCCAAGGCATCTCGGCAAGACGTAAACGCAATCAAGGTCGTTTGGCTCGACTCTATGCGTTGCGCAAAGCCCGCGCTGATCAGATTGCGCGTCCGGGCCAGATGACCACCGAAGCCGTGGCCGGGGAAAAATCCGGTGCCTTGGTCGCAGATCTGGAGGACGTGGCCGTATCCTTAGGTGGGCGGGAGATCCTAAGTGGGATCACCTTGCGCCTGATGCGTGGCGACCGGCTGGGGATCGTTGGGCCCAATGGCGCGGGCAAAACCACCCTGGTGCGACTGCTGACCGGAGATTTAGCCGCTTCCGGGGGTTCCATCCGGTTGGGCACGCGGTTGGAACCGGTCATTATTGATCAGTCCCGGTCAGCCTTGCGGCCTGACTTGTCGGTTTGGGACACCCTCTGCGATGCGGGCGGCGATCATGTCATGGTGCGCGGCCAATCCCGCCATGTCATGGGCTATTTGCGGGAATTCCTGTTCGAAGATCGCCAAGCCCGCTCCCCGGTGGGCAGTCTGTCTGGCGGCGAGCGCAATCGATTGCTGTTGGCAAAGGCCCTGGCCAAGGAAAGCAATTTCCTCGTGCTCGATGAGCCGACCAATGACCTGGATATGGAGACCTTGGATGTCCTGCAAGATGTGCTGTCCGACTATGACGGGACTTTGTTGCTGGTCAGCCATGATCGGGATTTCATCGACCGGGTGGTGACCTCCACCCTGGTGCTCGACGGGCAGGGCGGGGCGGTAAACTATGCCGGAGGCTGGCAAGATGTGCTTGCCCTGACCAATGGGGTTTTGCCCTGGCAAAAGGTTACCGCCGAGGCCGAGCCGAAGCCCAAAGCCGGGAAAAAGCCTTCCGGAGGCGGCGCTAGCGCAACGAGCTCAGGCCCGAAAAAATCAGCGAAACTATCCTATAAGGACGCGCGGGCCCTGGAGCAATTGCCCGATCGCATTGCCGCCTTGGAAGCAGAATGGCATCGCCTGGAGGCCGTTCTGGCCGCGCCGGGGGCCTATGAAAAAGATCCGGCGGGCTATGCCAAAACCGCCGACGCCCTAGAGGCTCTCAAGGCAGACCATGGTGCTGCCGAAGAACAACTGCTGGAACTGGAAATCCTCAAGGAAAGCTTGGAAGGTTAGCCTTTAACTCACGGGGGAGTAATGCTCGTGCCCTGGCCCATGGCGGTGGTCATGGTCATGGCCCTGATCTCCGGTATCGCCAGTCTCTGACCCATGGGAGTGGGCTGGAGCATGGCTGTGGGCACCATGGTGATGGGGAACATGGCCGGTGGTCACCGGGATCAGATGGAGATCCCCATGGCGGACGCCCGGTTGGGCCAATACCCGATCGGCAAAGGCCCGCACTTCGGAAACCGGGCCGCGCAAAATCACCGTTTCCAAGCAATTGTCATGGTCGATATGGACATGCAGGGTCGAGAGGCTCAGATCATGGCGGTGGTGGTGATCTTTGACCAAGCGCGCTGCCAATTGACGTTTTTGGTGGTCATACACATAGGTCAAGGCGGCAATGCAGGTGCCATGTTCTTCCCGGGCCAAATGATCCCGTTCCAGCCGGTCTCGGAGCAGGTCTCGAAAGGCTTCGGAGCGATTGGTATAGCCCTGGTCTTCTGACAGCCGGTCAAACGCGGCCAGTAAATCCTCATCCAAGGAAATTGAAATCCGCTCCATCCCTGCAGCCTCCCCGGGTCCGGTCTGCTTTTGGTTCAGTGCTTGCCTGAGGAGTGAACAATGCCATAGGTCTTGTGCATCAGCACCAGGACTTTTTCTTCCAGCTGTTCCGGCGGGAAGGGCTTGGCGATATAGGCAGTCACGGCACTGCTCAGCGCCTGGGCGACCTTTTCATGGCTGGCGAGCGCTGTGACCATCAGAAATGGGATCGGCAGCCGGGATTTGCGGATGTGTTTCAGCAGTTCCAGCCCGCTCATTTTTGGCATCATCCAATCGCAAATGATCAGATCGATTTCATTGGACCGGTTTTGCAGGGCGGCCAAAGCCTCGGTGCCGTCATGGGCCACGGTGATGTCCTCAAAGCCCATATCGGCCAGAACCATTTCCATATAGGCCGCAGCGCTTTTTTCATCATCAACGACCATGACCCGCATTTCCGCGACATCCCGGAAATCGACCCCGGCTTGCCGCAGGCGTTCGCCCAAATCTCGAGCCGCTGAGCCGGATTGACCATTGTCACGCAACCAGCCGAGATAAGAACGGACGAAGTCCGGGCGCTTGGCATGCTGTTCCAATAACTCCGACACTTCTGCACTGGTCCGCCCGGCAACGAACATGCCCTTGGAGGCCAGGTCCAAGACCTTTTCGTAGGATTCTGGGGTCGGCGGTCCGGTGCGTTTCAGGCCATCGAGCATGCGGGAGGACCGGACTTGTTCCAGCTGCAAATCGTCCAGCCGTTCTCTCAGGCGGCTGCGGGTGCGCTGGCCGATTTTTGCTTGGCCGACGGACTGGGCGATTTCACCGATTTTTTCGATCCGTTGCCGCACCGCCGGGAATTCATCCATGAGCTGACCGGGGAGATCGCGATCCTCAACCACCTCGACCAAATGCTTTGCCAGGTTCAGACTGGCTTTCTCGCCATTGGAGACGCTTTGGAACTCGACCAGGGTTTTGATCTTGTCCGCCGTACCAGCGGTTTGCAAGGCATCGGACAAGGTATCGGGTGAAAGCAGCCTCAGTAGCCGGGCATCCAAGACCCGATTGACATCGCTGCCGCCGATGCGCCGCCCGCCTTTGCGCAGCACATTGACCGCTTCACCGATCGCCAACAGCTCGGCCATGATCGATTGGATTTGCGAAGCCGGGGTCGGTGTGTCCATCACCTTTTTCAAGAAGGCGTCCTCGTCATCCTCATCCGATCCGTCGCCGTCCATAGGATCGGCAACGGATGGTTTTGGCGTGGCCAGGAAGGAGGGGGTGGTCTCCAGCAAGATCAGAATGGCATCGGTCAGACCGGTCCGGGTTTCGGGCATCGGTGCGCGCGCCAGCAGAGCCCCCAACGGGGTGTAGATCCATTTTTGCGGCGATGTGTCCTCGCCATCCGGGTCAAAGGCGATCACATCCGATAGGAATGCCAGGCGCTCCAAGATAGGCTCGGGGCAGTCCAGCGCTTTTGCCGCATGGGCCGGGGTCGCGCAATATTCCCCGATCAAGCGATCCAACAGCTCTAGGCCCGGACCTTGGCTTAAGGGGGCTGCCAGATCGACCAGGGCAGCAATTTTGTCACCAGCCTCGGCCATGGGACGAACATGGGCCACCAACTCCGCCAAGGTCAGGCGGGTTTGATCCAAAGCATTTTCATCTTGCTCTTCAGGGGTTTGCGTCTCGGATTGACCGGCCGATCCGGTCAGGACCAGATCCCCATGATCCTCGCTATGCTCATCGGGCAGGTCGTCAAAGTCCGGGTCTTCGGTCAGCGCCAGAGAGGTGAGGTGGAAATAGAGATCGTCAGCCGAGGTGCTGGTCTGATCCAAGGGTTCCAATTGGGCCAAGCGGGCTGCGGTCATCTCGGCCAGGAAAGCGGTCAAGGCCTCCTGTTGCTCGGCCAAATTGGCCAGATCTTCAAGATATTCTGGGCCGGTGGGCCGCCTGCTCAAAGACCGCTTTTGGATCTCCGGCAAGTAATCGGCTTGTTGCAGGGCTTGGAGCAGGTCGGTGCGATAGAGCAGCTCTGTCGGGGTGGCCTGTTGGGCCTGAAAGAAACCGATGGCTTGTCGAGCCAACAGGCGTCGGGTGCGCAGCCGGTCGAAATCTTCCAAGCAGGCACATTGGCCCGCCGGGGTTTCGGGTCGGGGCGGTTCAGCGTCCGCTTCATGATTGCTGGAGGAGGACGTCAGAGACGGTTCGGAAGTGGACGCGGCCACTCCCTCTTTCTCGTCCGGCTCTGCAAATGTGTCCTCCAAGGGGTCATTCCTTGCTTATGGATGAAAGAGCATCCAATAATGTTTCGCGTAACACGGGTTTGTCTAAGAGTAACCCTAATGGATCTGAAACCAAAACGTCCAGATCTTCTTCCTCCACGTAACCAGAGAGAAAAATAACTTTTAGATCCGGTCGACGGACACGCAACGCAGCCAAAAGATCAAGACCGCCCATTTTCGGCATACGCACATCAGAGACCAACAGATCTATTTCCTCTATCAATCCGTCATCCAAGGCCAAATCGACCGCCTGTTGGCCATCCTCAGCGGCATAGACCACATGACCTTCCTCTTCCAGGGTCAGACGAACAAGGCGGCGCACCGCCGGATCATCCTCGGCCATCAAAATGGTTAATGGAGAGGGCGCGGCGTTGGCTTCCGCCTCCAACTCTTCCAACTCCTCTAACCCTTCCAGATCCTCCAAAATCGCCAATTCGGACAAGGGGTCATAGTCATCCGGAGATGTCTCCTGTTCGCCATCCCCCGGAGTTTGGGCGGCTAGCCCCTGCGATGGTTCTGTGGCGATCGCCCTGTCGTCGATTTTGAGTTCTTTGCCTTCGGGGAAATAGAGCAGGAAGGTGGTGCCATCCCCAACTTGGCTTTGAATATCAATCGCCCCACCGGCCTGTTCACAGGTGGAATAGACCTGGGCAAGCCCCAACCCGGTGCCCTTACCCTGTTCCTTGGTGGTGAAAAAGGGTTCAAAAATCCGGGTGCGCAGGGATTCCGGGATTCCCGGGCCGTTGTCCGTCACCGCCAGTAAGACAAAGCGTTCTTCACTGCGCAGGGCCAAGCGCCGCCGCAGTGCAATGGAAGGCAATACGAGGCTGGCGGTGATGGTGATCGATCCTTTGCCCTCCATAGCGTCCCGGGCATTGATCATCAGATTGGTCAAGGCTTGGCGCAATTGATTGCCATCGGCGCGCAACTCCGGCAGATCCTCCGGGCAGTTGACGCTCACATCAATGTTCTCGCCCAAAACCGGACGCAGAAATTTGGCGCTGTCCCGGAGCAAGGGACCGGGGGCCACATTGTTCACCTTGCCGGTGACATCACGCCGGGAATAGCTGAGCAATTGGCCGGTCAGTTCACTGGCCCGGTCCGTGGAGCCAATGATTTCATCCAAGCAGGTTTCGACCCGGTCGGCCCGCTCCGGGGTGCGCCGTGCCATGCGCGCGAAGCCCCCAATGGCGTTCAGCATATTGTTGAACTCATGGGCAATGCCGCCCGCCAAGCGACCGACCGCATCCATCTTTTGCGAATGCTGCAAGGCCATTTCGGCTTCCTTGCGCGCTGTGATCACCTCGATGAACATCATCACCCCGCCAATGCTGCCATCGGAGCGTTGCCAGGGGTGCAATTGCCGCCGCAGCCATTGCAGCTTGCCCAGCCGTTCCAGGGTGATCTCGTCTTCTTCCAGGACAGCGCCGTCCAAAACCCGTTCGAAATCAGCACGCCAACTGTCTGGGGTCTCCGGGATGACTTCAAAATGGCTGCAGCCCAGAATGCGGTTTTCCGGAATTTGAAAGTCCGACATCCAGCGGCGGCTGACGCGCAAATAGCGGAACTCTCGGTCGGTCATCGCCACCGCCGCCGGGGAAAACTCAACAAAGGTCCGCAGCTGGCTTTCGCGCACCGCCAAGCTCTCGGCGGCTTTGTTGCGTTCCAATTCCGCAGCGGCCCGGGTGGCAAACACCGGCAACAGTTCTTGGACTTCATCAAGCGACCGGAAAGGCTGGCGACCGATGGCGGCCAGCACGCCAAGGGGTTTGCCGGTGCTGTCTAGCAGCAATTGTCCGGCATAGCTTTGCGCGCCAAAGCTTTGCAGATGGCTGTCTTCGGGATAGGCCGCCGCGACACCTTTTTGCAGGATCATGGTCACCTGGGTCAGCAGGGTTTCGCTCGGTGTCCCTTTGGCCGAAAACGGTCGGGTGTCGCTGGGTGCATTGTCGATTTGGGCCGCTGCGATCCGGACCATAATGTCCTCGGCGCGCGGGTCGGCGTCATCGCCATCCCCCTCATACTCAAATTGACCGATAAAGGTGTAGTCGGTGTTTAAGGCCTGGGCGAGACCGCTGCAAAGCTGGGTGCAGACCTCCTGGGCGGACTGACCGGCGGTTTGCGCCAAACCCTGGAGCAAGGTTTTCAGTTTTTCGCTGCGGGTGATGTCGGTCAGGGTCAGGACCATGCCGCCATCAGACAAACCGGTATGAACCCAATCCAAGGTCCGGCCCTCCGGCAACTGCACATGGCAATCTCGGAACCGGGCATGGGAGCCCTCGGAGGCATCGGGGTCTTCAGAGCTGCCGCCAATCAGAATGACGCCGGTTTCCCGCTCCGACACCGTCGCCGCCCGATCGCGGTTCAGGGCAGCCCAGCGGCCATAGGGCACGCCTGGCTGGCTCATGGTTTTGGGCAGATCCAGCAAACTCCCGGCCTGTTCATTCATCATGGTCAGGCTGCGGTCCGGACCGAACACGGCAATGCCCTGGACCACTGAGGAGAAGGTGGCATCCAGCAAGGCCGCATGGTTGGCGGTCTCGGCCTGTTGTTGTTTCAGCTCGGTGATGCAGGTCAGCAGCTTCACCACGCCCCCGGTGCGGGTCGCCCGTTCCGAAATCCGGTACCAATGGCCATCGGACAGCAGCACATCAGCATTGCTGGAGGCACCCAAATGGCGCTGCAAGCGCTTTTGCACCCAGCCTTCCAGCTCCTGCGGGTTTTCCCCCAGGCCTTGCAGTTCCGCTGCTTGGCGCAGCAGGTCTTCGAAGGTGATGCCCGGCTGCATATGCGGGGCGAGCGAGGGATAGGCCGTTTTATAGTGGTCATTGACCACCACCAAGGTGCCGTCCCGATCAAACAGAACAAATCCCTCGCTGATGCTGTCCACCGCATCGGTCAGCAGGTCGCGGAGATCTGTGGCTGACGTGTCCGCAAGGGCCGCATCCCGTTCCCGTTCGGCCTTTTCAACGCGCTTATTGAGGCTGGCCAGTTTGCGGGAAAAGATAAAAACCGCGAGCCCGGCTCCTAGCAGCCAGAACAGGTGAGTGGCCAGGGATCCGTCGCCATCCATGCATGGACACTCCTTCGTTTTTTTTAATCGCGGATCAGCCGCCCAGCGCTTTGATCAAAGCGTGGCGGGCATGGTTCGCCCCTTCCGGGTCGATGCCATGCTGGAGGTCCGGGCGCTCGGTTAGAGAGACCGAGAGGCCAAGGTCCTTCAACTGGGTCAGGGCCGTCCGGGAGGCTTCGACAGGCACCACCGGATCCGCATCGCCATGGATCAGGTGGATCGGCGGGGTCTTGCTCAGGTCTTCTGCGCCGAGTGTGTCGGAGCTCAGTTGATCTGCCCCGAGCAAGGCCCCGGAAAACCCGATGATGCAGGCCGGGGGCGGGGCGCGCCGCAGGCCAAGATGTAAGCTCATCATGGTGCCCTGGGAAAAGCCGACAAAGGCGACCTTCTCAGGCGCAATGTCGTTTTCCCGGCATAGGGTTTCAATGCTGTGTTCCAGGATCGGCGTGGAGGCTTCGGCCCCCGCCAGCATGGCCTCGAAGGCCGGAACCATGGTATCGGGCGAACGGCGCATCAGCTCCGGGTCGTAATCGGCCAAGCTGAACCATTGCCGCCCGAAGGGCCCCATTTCGCAAGGCTGTGGTGCGTGGGGGGAGTAGAACAGGGTGTCGGTCAGATCATTGGCGAAAAACGGGGCCAAGCTGATCAAGTCATCGCCATCGGCCCCATAGCCATGCAACAGCACCACCAGGGAGGAGGGCTTGTTGCCGGACACTGGCGGCAAAGCCGGACCGGTGAGAATGGGCTGCTGACCAGAATTGTCCGACATGTAACCTCCTGCCTGATCGGGATACGCCCCGAACAGATAAGGGGTTTGTCACAATCGGAAACCCTTGCTGCGGGATTTTAGGAGTTTGGCTTGGTCAAACCGGCCCCAAGAATAGGGCCTGGAATACCATTGCTGGCAATGGGCTGGGCCAATACAGCGAACAGGCGCTCAACGGACCGATCATCCGCATTGGTCGGGATCGGCAGCGGAACCGGCACGGAGAAAGCTTTGGCCGCACCATCCCAGGCCCCGAGATCGGTCACATCACGGACCACATGGGCATGATGCAGGTTCTTGCCGGCATTCTCGCCCCTGGGCACGGCGTTTTTGCGCGACTTGTCTAGGGAGAGCAGCAGCAACCGGGTTCCTGGCGGTGGGGCGCTAACCAAGCCCGGGATGGAGACCACCAGGGACTTGGCCGCTTCGTCCTCTTCAACGGAGATCCGCAGCCGGTTGGCCGCTGCGGATTGGCTGCGTTGCAGGGCCCGGTCCACATCACTCAAGCGCGACCCAACCGCATCAATATGGCCGTCGATCACCATTTGCGGGGTGTAGACATAGGACAGCCCCAACCGCCCGGCATAGGAACGCTGGCGGTTGGTCCCCCATTCGGATCCATAAGGGTCTTTCCAGCCAAGCCGATCCCAATAGGTGACATGGAAGGACAGGGCGACAATGTCGGAGCGTTCACCCAGGGCCGCGAGCAGTTCATCGGCTGGCGGACAGGAATGGCAGCCCTGGCTGGTGAACAGCTCGATCACCGTTGGTGCGCGCTCGGCCGCCAAGGCGGCATCATTGGGCGCGGATTGCGCCAGGGCTTGGCGCAGGGAGGTGTCTTGGACCAGCCCGGCGAGCAACAGCGTTGCCAGCAGGCCGATGGTCAGCGGGGAGGGGCGTTGGATCGGTTTCATGCATTCCATGATGCCCGAAACCACTCGGCCATGGGGTCACAAGGGGGTGAGTTGGCAGTCGATGAGTAGGATAACTTTATTCGTCATTTAATATGATTATAGGTTGAGTTTGTCGAATTTGTTGATATCAAGTTTATAAATGCAAAAAAAAAATGCGCCCACGATGCTCTAAATATGAACCTAATGATGTGAAAAGTGCATAAGATGGAAAAATTTCTCTCAAAATATAAATACACTATGGTCGCCGCTACATTAGTAGTTACCACTATAGGCGTTGTTATTGCTATATTAGGAGATAGTATTCGGGGCGAGGATAACAATGCTCTGAGTGATAGTGGACAACAGTCAAATGGTAAAATTGTAAATGAAATTTTACCTCCTGATTCAATAATTTTAGATGATGAAGATAAAAGTAAATCTTCTGACGAATTAGAAGCTCAGAGTGATGGCCAGAGTGAATATTTTATATCTGAAGAAGATACCATTCTTGGTATTACTAAATACAAATGCGCTTGGAGGGAAAAATTTCCTTTGGCAGAAATTTGGAAAGCCTCGAAAGCACGAGCGACACTTATTGATAATGGCAGTGGTGCTGAAAGAATAGAGCGTGGAAAGACTTATGCTAGGCCGTAAACTCATAAACGGGATTCCAAAAGCGGCGTAAATCTGATTCAACA
>JBMYTN010000059.1:0-21473 GCA_049604415.1 Rhodospirillaceae bacterium
GCGCAAAAGTCCTTGTCCGTATCTACGGATATGGCCTGCGGACTTCTGCTTGACCACGAGCCATTTCCGCGACAATTGAATCGCGGAATTGGCCCTGAACTTTGTGTAGTCGCATTTTCGAACCACCGAACCGGCACCCACTTCGGCTGAAAATGCTGTGGTCACAAATGCACTCCGTCAGAATGATTCTATTTGGTCGAATAGGGCTCTACGGCCGAGCATCCAATTGGTCATGGCGAGCTTGGATCTCCGCAGGCCACTGGCTCTTGATGAAGGCCAGCACGGTGCGGATTTCCATGTCGCTCAGCACCCCCTCAAAGGCGGGCATGTTGCTCTGATAGCCTTCGGGTGCAAAGGCGGCGACGCCATATTTGGTCAGGTCAAACAGCTGCTCTGTGGGGTGGTGCCAAGTGTGCCCGGTTTCGTCATGGGGCGGGGCTGGTAGACGGCCGTCGGCATCGCGTTTGCGCCAGTCCGGGGTTTGGCCTTCCAGATTGACCCCATGGCAGGCCGCGCATTGGTCGGCATAGATCTCCGCCCCCAAGGCCAGATCGAAACGCTGCGGCGCTGGGTCGGAGGGGCCGATTTGGGTCCAACCCCACCAACCGATCAGACCGCAGCCAAGGATGCCAAGGGTTAATCCAAAGGCCTTGCGGCTCGAAGACGAGGCGGACATGGGCGATCTCCGATCACGGTAAGCTGTTCAGCAAAGTGCCTAACCGGGTTTGATCTTCTTCCTCGTCCAGATCGGCAAGGCCGCTGCTGTCCAAACCGCGATCCTGGGCCACCGCTTCGGCCAGCAGCCGTCCGCTGCCGCAGCCCATGGTCCAGCCCAAAGTGCCATGACCGGTGTTCAGATAGAGACCCGGGGCCTTGTGCAGCGCACCGATCAGCGGTCGGTTTGACGGCGTCGAGGGCCGCAAGCCGGTCCAGAGCTGCAGGGCATCATAATCGCCGCCGCTGGGGAAGGTCCGCCGGACGGTGTCAAAAATCGCCGCCGCCCGCACCGGATCTATGCTCTGGTCATACCCGACCAGTTCCGCCGCCCCCGCCGCGCGCAGCCGATCGCCCAAGCGGCTATAGACCAGCTTATGGGCATCATCAATCAGGCTGACGGTGGGCGCATTATGCTCCGGACCAACGGGCAGGGTGATGCTGTAGCCCTTGGCCGGATAGACCGGGATCGGAAAGCCCTCGGCTTTCAGGAACGGCGCGCTCCAACAGCCCAGTGCCACCACCACCGCCTCGCAGGGCAGATGCCGGGTTTGGTAATAGGTCTCGGCCAAATCGCGCAGCAAAATGCCAGACGCCCGTTTGGTGCCTTTCGTCTGCTCCCAGGTTAGGCGTTCCGCCCCATGCTGAAACAGGAAGGTCACCCCAAGCGCCGCGCAGCGTTCCGCCAGCGCGGTGGTGAATTTATGCACATCACCGCTTTCATCTTCCGGGGTGAAAATGCCGCCGAGAATATCGGCTCCGCCTTCCTCCAGCGCCGGTTCAATGCCAAACACCTCGGCCCGGGTGAGCGGGCGGCATTCGCCACCCATTTGGGTCATGTGCTCGGCAAAGGCCTTGGCCTGGGTCAGCAGTTTTTCCGAGCGGAAGAAATGCAGGATGCCCTTTTGCAGGGAGTCATATTGGATCTGTTCCCGCTGGCGCAGATGCCGGGTTTGGGAACGGGAGAACATGGACAGGCGCAACAGCGCCTCGGTGTTGCTCCGGGTCCGTCCCGGGGTGCATTCCCGCAGCCATTTCAGGATCCAGCGCCATTGGTCGGGATCCGGGCTGGGGGTGAACCGCAAAGGCGCTTTGGGGTCCAGGAGCCATTTCATCACCTGAAACGGGGCGCCGGGGGTGGCCCAAGGGGTGGTGTGGCTGGCGGAGATCTGACCGCCATTGGCAAAGCTGGTCTCCAGGGCCGGACCGGCGGCCCGGTCGACCACGGTGACCTTGCAGCCCAGCCGCGCCAGCCAATAGGCGCTGGCAATGCCGATGATCCCGGCTCCCAACACCACAAAGCCGCCTGGGTCCAAGGCGTCCGGAGCGGGCAAGCCAGGGGTCGCATGGGCGGACGGGGCGATGGAGGACATGATGGGGTGCGGGTGCCGAAGAAGAAAACGAAAGAGGCCCCGGCTTACTCTTTTCTCGCCGGGGCCTCAAGATTAGATCCGTGGGATCAGGGTTGTGTGAAGGGCGCAGGCTTGGCTCATCCGCCCTCGCCAGCCTGTTCCTTGCGCTGCTTCAAATGGGTTGTGATCTTGGTGATCACCCCCGGGGCCACCAGCACCAGGACTGCTGCGATCAGAATGCCCATGGTCAGGGGACGCTCCCAGAGGAAGGCCCAGCTGTCATTGCTGATGATCAGAGCTCGGCGCAGATTGTCCTCCATCATGCCGCCCAGGATGAAGCCCAGCAGCATCGGTGCCAGCGGGAAGTCGAGCAAGCGCAGCCCCACCGCACAGACCGCAAACAACACCATCAGCTTGATGTCGAAGGTGTTGAAGGAGACGAAATAGACCCCGATCAGAGAGAAGAACAAAATCATCGGGATCAGGAAGCGCGACGGAACGGCCAGGATCCGGGCGATGTAAGGGATCAGCGGCAGGTTGAGCACCAGCAAGATCATATTGCCGATATACATCGACAGGATCACCGACCAGAACACCCCGGGATCGTCCAGAAACAGCCGCGGGCCGGGCTGGACGCCATAGGAAATCAGGGCGCCCAGCATGATCGCCGTGGTGCCTGATCCGGGAATGCCCAGGGTCAGCAGCGGCACAAAGGAGCCGGAACAGGCGGCATTGTTCGCGGTTTCCGGGGCGGACAGACCGCGCACCGAGCCCTTGCCGAACTCCGCGCCTTTTTTCGTCCCGGCCAAGCGCTGCTCGACGCCATAGGCCAGGAAGGAGGCAATGGTCGCCCCGGCCCCAGGCAGCACGCCAACCAAAAAGCCGAGCACCGAGGATCGGCCAATCACCGGGGCCATTTCCTTGACCTCGGCCTTGGAGACCTTCATAGAGCCGAGATTTTGCTGTGCCTCCATCTCCTTCTGGCGGCTGGCATCGGAGACCGGGCGCAGCACACTCATCAGGGCTTCAGACAGGGCAAAGGTGGCCATGGCCAGCAGCAGGAAGGAGATGCCGTCGATCAAATCCATGCTGCCCATGGTGAAACGGGCCACCCCCTGGGTCTCGTCGGTGCCGACGGTGGAGAGCATCAGGCCCACCACCGCCATCAACAGCGCCTTCAGGATTTTGCCCTGCCCGGCAAAGGCGGCCACGGCGGTCAGGCCCAGCACCATCAGGGCGAAGTAGTCGGTGGATTGGAAGGCCAGGGAGACCTGGGCCAGGGACGGTGCGGCGACCAACAAAAAGATTGCCGCAATGGTGCCGCCGGAAAAGGACGAATAGGCGGCGATGGCCAAGGCTTTGCCCGCCATGCCCTTTTTCGCCATCGGATAGCCGTCAAAGGCGGTGGCCACAGTGCCCGCCACCCCGGGGGCGTTGATCAGGATCGAGGAGGTCGAGCCGCCAAAAATCGCCCCGTAATAGACCCCGGCCATCAGGATCATGCCGGTGGCCGGTTCAAAGCCATAGGTGATCGGGATCATCAAGGCGATCGCCGAAATCGGCCCCAACCCTGGCAACATGCCGATAAAGGTGCCGACAAAGCAGCCCATGATCACCATCATCAGGTTGATGGGTGAAATCGCGGTCTCCAGACCAATCAGAATGCCTTCAAGCATGATCTTGGCCCTCCCTTAACCGGCTAAGAAGGACGGGAAGGGCTCGATGAACACATCGAGGACCTGGGTCATCAAGGCCCAAAAGGCCACGACAATGGGCAAGGAGGCCGCGATCAGGATCACCGGGCGACGCTCGCCCAGGATCAGATAACCCGCCATCAGGAACAGGGTGGTCGCGGTGATAAAGCCCAAGGGCCGGACCAGGAAGCCATAGGCCAGCATGACGATGCAGACCAGCAGCCCGCGCTTCCATTGGAAGCCTTTGACATCGGGCATGGACAGGTCCGAGGGCCGCAGCAAAATGGCCAGAGACAGACCAATGGCAAAAAGGGTCAAAAAGAACGGCATGGTCCGCGCGGTAAAGGCGGAATTGGCTTGGAACGGCAGCAAATGGATGTTGAAGGTGAGCGCGCCATAGCCCACCGCAAAGGCGAGAATGGCCAGCGCGCCGATCCGGTCCTTGTTGAGCATGGGGCTCTCCCGGTCTGATTTTTCTTAAAACACGTGAAGGGGTCCAAACGGACTGAAGGGGAGCGGACCTATGTGATCCGCTCCCCTTCGTCTAAGGTTTCTCAGCCAACAAAGGCCGAGATGGGCGGATTACAGGAAGCCCAGCTCTTTCATCAGGTCGCCCACTTCTTTTTCTTGGGCTTCCAGGAAGGTGATGAAGTCAGCACCCGGATTGTAAATGTCGACCCAGCCATTGCGGTCGCGCACGGTGGCCCATTCCGGGGTGTCATACATTTTGTTGAAGGTGTCGATATAGGCCTGCTTCTTTTCCTCGGACAGACCCGGCGGGCCGAAGAATCCACGCCAATTGACGAAGACCGCTTCCGCGCCTTCCTCGGTGCAGGTCGGGACGTCGGCCATGGTGCCGACCCGTTCCGGGGCGGTGACACACAGAATGCGGACCTGGCCTTGCTTGCTCATTTCCACGGCTTCACTGAAGCCGGTGGACAGGGCTTGGATTTCCTTGGACAGCAGACCGGCCATGGCCTTCCCGCCCGCGTCATAGGGCACATATTTCACTTCTTGCGGATTGGCCCCGGCGGCTTTCATGACCATGGCGGCGACCAGATGGTCCATGCCCCCGGCCACAGAGCCGCCGCCAATGGCGACTTGATCCGCTGCTCCGCGATAGCGCGCCACCAACTGGCGGAAATCGGCGATATCGCTGTCGGTGTTGACCACCAGCGCCGCATAGTCACCGATGGTCCCGGCCACCGGGGTCAGATCCCGGAAGGACTGCGGGAACACGCCCTGCAGCGAGCGGATGACGATCGGGGTGGAGTTCACCATCAAGGTGTTGTCGGCCTGATCGGCGGTTTCGATCAGATGGGCGATGGCCTTGCCGCCGCCGCCGCCGGACATGTTTTCGAAGGAGGCATTGCCAACCAGACCGGAGCCGGTCAGGGCTTCGCCGGTGCCTCGGGCGGTGCCATCCCAGCCCCCACCAGCGCCGCCGGGGATCAGGAAGTGGACCTCCTCAAGGCCATGGTTGTCGGCTTGGGCCGGACCGGCGGCCAGGGCCAGTGCGCCCCCGGCGAGAGCCAAACCCAGAGCCCGACCGGCCAAGGCGCGGCGGGAAATCGGAGACTGAAAACGCATGATGTCCTCCCTAAACTCTTCTTCTTGAAAACCGGGGCAGGGCCGGTCACTTAACCGTAGGAGCCCCCCCAACACGGATCGGGGTCTGACCACGGGCCGAGGACCCTATTTTTTGGGCCTTTGCCTTATTTTTGGTCATTCCTGGACGTTCGAGAGGACTCATATGGTCATTCCGGAGCAATCGCAAAGCACCGGGGGCCATTTTTCTGCCTGATTGGTCATGGTTTTTTTTAAGGAGTTTCCGATGTCAGCTTCGGATGCCGTTTCCCCCCTTCCGTCCGGAGCTGAGATCCGGACCCTGTCGCCGGATTTGGCGGTCTCTGGGCAAATCTCTGTGGCGGATCCGGCGGCCCTGGCTTTGGCGGGCTTTCGCAGTGTGATTGCCTGCCGTCCCGACCATGAGGATCCCGGCCAGCCAGAAGCCAGCGAGATTGGCGCGGCTGTGGAACAGGCGGGGCTGACCTTTGCCCATTTGCCGGTGATCTCCGGCGGCACCACCGAGGACGATATCGCGACGTTCCAAACCATGATGGCCCAGCTGCCCCGGCCGATTTTTGCCTATTGCCGCACCGGCACCCGGATCGCGAAGATGTGGGCGCAAGGCCAAGCCGTCATACAGTCCATCGATGGGCTGATCGCTGCGGCAGGTCAGGCGGGCTATAATCTGGAGCCTCTGCGCGCGGATCTCAAAGCCCGCGCCGCCGCCTCGGCCAAGGTCTCTGCCGTGCCCCAGGCCCGCTCCGCATGAGCACTGGACAGGACGGCACCGCCGTTGATCTGATCGCGGGGCGTCTGGCCCGGGCCGGATGCCGCCATGCCTTTGGCATTCCCGGCGGTGAGGTGATCCATATGATGGATGCCCTGCAACGCGCCGGGATCGACTTCACTTTGTGCAAACATGAGAATGGCGGTGGCTTCATGGCCGAGGGCACCCATCAGGCCACTGGCGCGCCAGGCATTCTGCTGGCGACCATCGGCCCTGGCCTCGCCAATGGGGTCAATGCCATTGTCAATGCGCATCAAGATCAGGTGCCTTTGGTGGTGCTGACCGGCTGCGTGGATGGCGCGGAAGCCGCGACCTACACCCACCAGGTCTTTGATCATTCCCAACTACTGCGCCCGGTGGTCAAGGACACGGTCACCGTGGCCGATGGTGCGGTGGATGTGGCGGTGGACAAGGCCGTCAGCTTGGCCCTGTCCGACCCGATGGGGCCGGTGCATCTGGACATCCCGGTCAGCCTGGCCAATCGGGCCCAACCGGCCCCGCGCCGGGCTGACAGCCCTCTGCCCGGACCCGTGGTCCCAGGGCCAGGGCCGTGGCTGGAGGCCGCCCGGGCCAAACTGGCCGCCGCCCAACGCCCGCTGCTGGTGGCGGGCATGGGGGCGCTGCATCATGGGGCCGGGGCGGAGATCCTGCGGGTCTGCGAAACCTATTCCATGCCGCTGATCACCACCTATAAGGCCAAGGGTCTGATCCCGGAAACCCATCCCCTCTGCCTGGGAGGCCATGGCCTGTCGCCGAAATCCGATGCCCTCTTGCTGCCCTTGTTCGCGGAGGCCGATCTGATCCTCGCGGTCGGCTATGACCCCATCGAGATGCGCACCGGCTGGCGCGATCCATGGGATCCGGACAAGGTCATCGAGCTGGCCCATTGCCCGCCGCGCCATGGCATGCATGGGGCCGCACTCAGCACGGTCTGCGACGGGATCGCCGGATTGCGGGTGGTCACAGACGGCGTGGCCCCGGCGGCACAGCCCTGGCCCTGTGGCCGCCCTGCCGAGGTCCGGGCCGCCTTGCGCGCGGTGTTCGCCGATAGCCTGGTTGCAGAGCCGGATCAGCCCTGGGGGCCGCGTGCCGCCTTTGCTGCCGCCCGCCGAGGGGCACCCGACACTGCGGTGATCACGGCGGATAGTGGCGCGCATCGGATCTTGCTGAGCCAGATGTGGGATTGCCCGACGCCCCGGACTTTGCTGCAAAGCTCGGCGCTGTGCACCATGGGCTGCGCTCTGCCTTTGGCCATCGGCCAGAAGCTGGCGGCTCCGGACGTCCCGGTGCTGGCCTTTATGGGCGACGCTGGGCTGGAGATGATCCTGGGCGAGCTGGCCACTTTGCGTGATTTGCGGCTGCCGGTCGGCGTCGTGGTGGTGGTTGATGAGAGTCTGGCCCTGATCGAGCTGAAACAGCGCCGCTCGGGCCTCGGCAATCTGGGCGTCGATTTCCCGCCGACGGACTTTGTCAAACTGGCCGAGGCGATGGGCGGGGTTGGTGTTCTGGTCAAGGATGCGGAAACCATGGCCGCTGAATGCGCTGCGCTCCATGACCGGGAGACCTTTACCCTGTTGGCCTGCCAAGTCCCGCGCAAGGCCTATGACGGCCTAATATAATTTTGAGACCATAAAGAAAACCGGCCCAGAGGGTCCGCCTAACTGTTCGGCGTGGCTCTGGGCCGGTTTGATCAGATATATGGGTAGGTTAGATCCGGTTTACTGGCAAATCCCCGGCGGTGAGACGCAGGTGCCATTGCAGCATTCTGAGTCCTTATTGCAGTTATAGCCGGAGTCCAGGCAGGAGCCGTTTAGGGTTTCCGGCATGGACATGGGATTGCTGGTGGTTTTGGTGGCCTCGGTCATGAAGGCCTCCAGATCCGTTAGTTCCACCATGGAAGAACCGATGGCTTGATCCACCGCAGCCGAACCGGCAGCGGCGTCAGGGGCATGGGTCATCAGGGCAAAGCCGCCAAGGGCGAGGGCAAACACAAAAAGCAAAACCTTCATCGAAATGTCCTCCTGCAATGGTCAAGAAAAGCGAAAAAACGATAGAACGGATCGATTGCGAGATAAAGGGGAAGCTCAGCGCCGCAGTTGGGTTTTTTGGCTTGTTTGAAACCTTTTCGAGAGGGTGGCGGATCGAGTCACGCCAGGAGGTAAAACCCCTAAATTAGAGCCCTGTCCGATCAAATAGGATCGATTCTGTTTCTCGATTGGGTTGTGCGATCCAGTGGTCAGTCGGTCGCGGAGCGATGCCAAAGCATCGGTCAAGACCGAATTGCCGCTGGGCGCCCCCCAATCGGAAACCCTGCGGGACGGGTGTATTTGCGCCAACTCCTGCGCATAAGTCCTTGTCCGTATCTACGGATATGGCCTGCGGACTTCCGCTTGATCTTGTCACAAATGCACTCCGTCAGAATGATTCTATTTGATCGGATAGGGCTCTCGTATCCGACCGGAAGGGCTGGTCACCGAGTTTTGTTGCGCAGCAAAAAAGCCCGGCAGGGGGTCCTGCCGGGCTTTCTCTTTGATGCGTCACGCCATGCTATGCACGGCTGTTGCGACCCTAGTCGACCACGAAGCCGAGGATCTTTTGGTCGACCTGCAGGCTGGAGCCCGGCTCGGCGAATAGCTCGGCAATCACTCCGTCGCGCTCGGCGCGCAGGATGTTTTCCATCTTCATGGCTTCGACGGTTGCCAGCGGCTCGCCCGCTTTGACCTCTTGTCCGGCTTCGACCGCCAGCGAGACCAACAGGCCCGGCATGGGCGAAAGCAGGAAGGCGGAGGTATCGGGCGGCTCCTTCACCGGCATGATGTCGATGCAGGCCGAGGCCTGAGCGGACACCACCAGGGCCTTGGCTTGGCTGCCGCCATGGAACAGGCGATAGCCAATGCCCTCCGGGTCGACCTGGATCACTTTATAGACGCCGTCGATTTCCGCCTTCAGCAGCGGCTCGCCAAATTTCCAGGAGGACGCAATGGTGTGGGTCGCATCCCCCAGATGGACCGCATAGGTGTGCACGCCATGGGTCAGGCTTAGGGGGCGGATGCGAATGTCAAAGGTCCGATCCTCACCCCGGCCTTCGCCCAGACGCACGGTCCAGTGATCGAGAACCTTTTTCTCATAGCCGCTGATCTGGCCGGAAATCTTGGCCTCCCGGTCGACCCGGCGCTGATGCAGGAAGGCGGCCGCGCAAACCAAGGCGGTCGGATCTTCCGGCGGCAGGTCTTCGACATTGAAGCCGTCGGGATATTCCTCGGCGATGAAATTGGTGGTCAGGCGGGCCTCTTTGAACCGATCCTTGGCCAGCAAGGAGGCCAGGAACGGGATATTGTGGGAGACACCCCGGATGTAATAGGCATCCAGCGCGGCCTGCATTTTGGTGATGGCATCATCGCGGTCGGTGCCATGGGTGATCAGCTTGGCGATCATCGGATCGTAATACATACTGATCTCGCCGCCATCGACCACGCCGGTGTCGACCCGCACGCCATTGTCGGCGGTTTCTTCCGGGGCCAGCAAACGGGTCAGACGGCCAATGGAGGGCAGGAAGTTCCGATAGGGATCTTCCGCATAGACCCGGCATTCCAGGGACCAGCCATCAATGGTCAGGTCTTCTTGCTTGATGGTCAGCTTTTCCCCAGCGGCGACCCGGATCATCCACTCCACCAGATCCAGTCCGGTGATCATCTCGGTCACCGGATGCTCCACTTGCAGGCGGGTGTTCATTTCCAGGAAGTAGAAATTCCGGTCCGCATCGACGATGAACTCCACCGTGCCAGCACTTTTATAGTCCACGGCCTTGGCCAGGGCGACGGCCTGCTCGCCCATATTCTTCCGGACCTCCGGGGTCAGGAACGGGCTCGGGGCTTCTTCGATCACCTTCTGGTGGCGGCGCTGGATCGAGCATTCCCGCTCATGGACATAAAGGCAGTTTTCGCCGTCGGACAGCACCTGGATTTCAATATGGCGCGGCTGTTCGATGAATTTTTCCACGAACACCCGATCATCGGCGAAGGAGGATTTGGCTTCATTGGTCGCCGAGATAAAGCCTTCGCGGCATTCCTCGGCATTGCGGGCGATCCGCATGCCCTTGCCGCCCCCGCCGGCAGAGGCTTTGACCATCACCGGGAAGCCGATGTCCTCAGCGATCTTGACCGCTTCTTCGGCATCCTTGATCACGCCCATATAGCCCGGGACCGTGTTGACGCCTGCGCCGCTGGCCAGCTTTTTGGACTCGATCTTATCGCCCATGGCCTCGATCGCCAGGGTGCCCGGGCCGATGAAGGCGATGCCCGCATCATCCAGGGCCTTTTGGAAGTTTTTGTTTTCCGACAGAAAGCCATAGCCCGGATGGACCGCTTGAGCGCCAGTGGTCTTGCAGGCCTCGAGGATCTTGTCGATCAGCAGATAGGACTCGGCAGAGGGGGACGGACCGATATGCACGGCCTCATCAGCCATGGAGACGGCCAGGGAGTCCCGGTCGGCGTCGGAGTAAACCTGCACGGTCTTGATGCCCATGCGTTGGGCGGTCTTGATGACCCGGCAGGCGATTTCGCCACGGTTGGCGATCAGAATTTTATCAAACATTCTCGTCGTCACTCACTTCATCAGAAGGGTGGGGTCGCAAAGGCGGGCGCGGGACCGCATCACAGGGTCCGGCGGCCCAGGTCTTAAAGCGGGATATTGCCGTGCTTGCGCCAGGGGTTCTGGACGTCCTTGTTGCGCAGGCGGGACAGGGACAGGCAGACCCGGCGGCGGGTGCCATGGGGCAGGATCACCTCGTCAATGAAGCCCCGCGACCCGGCGACAAAGGGATTGGCGAACAGCTTGCGATAGTTCTCGGTATGCTCGGCGATCTTTTCCTCATCGCCCAGATCCTGGCGGAAGATAATTTCCACCGCGCCCTTCGGTCCCATCACTGCGATTTCGGCGGTCGGCCAAGCATAGTTCACATCACCGCGCAAATGCTTCGAGGCCATCACGTCATAGGCCCCGCCATAGGCTTTGCGGGTGATGACCGTGACCTTGGGCACCGTTGCTTCGGTATAGGCATAGAGCAGTTTGGCGCCATGTTTGATGATGCCGCCATATTCCTGGGCAGTGCCGGGCAGGAAGCCGGGCACGTCAACAAAGGTCACCAGCGGAATGTTGAAGGCATCACAGAAGCGAACAAAGCGGGCCGCCTTGCGAGAGCTGTCAATGTCCAGGCAACCCGCCAGCACCATGGGCTGGTTGGCGACGATGCCGACCGAATGACCGCCCATGCGGGCGAAGCCGGTCAGGATATTGCCAGCGAAATTGGTGCCGACTTCAAAGAAATCGCCCTCATCGACCACCTTCAGGATCAGCTCGCGCATGTCATAGGGCTGGTTCGGATTGTCCGGGATTAGGGTGTCCAGCGACATGTCATAGCGGTCTTCCGGATCTTCGCAGGGGCGCACCGGCGGCTTTTCTTTGTTCGACAGCGGCAGGAAGTCCATGAAGCGGCGCAGTTGCAGCAGCGCATCCACATCATTGTTGAAGGACAGGTCGGCCACGCCGGATTTGCTGGTGTGGGTCGAGGCCCCGCCCAGTTCCTCGGCGGTCACCACCTCTTGGGTCACGGTCTTCACCACATCGGGGCCGGTGACGAACATGTAGGAGCTGTCTTCGACCATGAAGATGAAGTCGGTCATGGCCGGGGAGTAAACCGCGCCCCCAGCGCAGGGGCCCATGATCATGGAGATTTGCGGAATGACGCCCGAGCCCATCACATTGCGGACAAACACATCGGCATAACCGGCCAGGCTGTCCACGCCTTCCTGGATCCGCGCCCCGCCGCTGTCATTCAGGCCGATGACCGGCGCGCCAACCTGCAGCGCCTTGTCCATCACCTTGGCGATCTTATCGGCATGGGTTTGCGACAAAGAGCCGCCAAGAACCGTGAAGTCCTGGGAGAACACATAGACCAGCCGCCCATTGATGGTGCCCGCCCCGATCACAACACCGTCGCCGGGGACCTTGTTCTTTTCCATGCCGAAATCGGTGCAGCGATGTTCGACGAACATGTCCCATTCTTCGAAGGAGCCCTGATCGAGCAGCAGATCGATCCGTTCCCGGGCGGTCAGCTTGCCCTTTGCATGTTGCGCATCGGTCCGCTTTTGGCCGCCGCCGGCCCGGGCCGCTGCCCGCTTCTCCTCCACCTGGCGGATAATGTCCTGCATACGGAGTGTTCCACTTCCTAAATTGCTTGTTGACCCCTCCCCATGCTCCTCCCGCGTTATGGGGCAGGAGCATGGCCCGTTCCGATCCACGCTGATCTGAAACCGGGCTGGTCTGGGCTCTGCAACATTTGCGCGAATCCCTGGCGGGCGTTCAAAGGCACCGCCTTGTGTCGACCAGCCCAACCCTTCAGACAGAGCTGCGGGTCCGTGATCCGGACCCGGCAAAGCCCCAAAAGCGTTGGATGGCGGGAGTATAGACATACCCGTACGGGTATTCCAAGCCTCCTCGCGGATCATCCTGAAGTCAGCAAAATCGCGGAAAACTTAAGCCGACTCGGGGCCAATTTCGCCATTACGGCTCCAGCTTCCCCAAGGGAATGCACTTTAAAGATGTATTCAAATGGCTAAAATTTAGGCAGCAAAAAAAGCAAAAGGGCCGGGAAAATTCCCGACCCTGCCATACTCATTCAATTTTTTACACGGATTCGGTCGTTGATTTAAAAGACCTTTTTATCCGCTGCCCGGGATGGGATCAGTTCGCCGTCTCGGTTTCCGGGTCGTCGAAGTCAAAATCATAGTCCTGGGACGCCGCGCTGGGATCGTTCTCCGTATTGGAGACTTCGGCCCGACGGCGTTGGATGTAGAGCGCCCGGATGGTGGCGTAGTAGTCCAGCGAGGTGGAGCGCAGGGCTTCCAGATCGCCATAGTTCCGGCCCAGCTGGTTGGAAACGGTGGCGTAGGTCCGCGCATTGTTGAACGCTTCAACGGTGTCATTGTTGACCCAGAACAGTGGGTCGGTGACGAAGTCGACCACTCGGCCCACCGCATCGCGGGGGTTGGACGGGCCAAACAGCGGCAGCACCAGATAGGGGCCGTCGCCTGCGCCATAGGTGCCCAGGGTCTGACCAAAGTCTTCGGAGTGGCGCTCCAGCCCGTGATCGGCGGCGACATCCAAAATACCGCCAATGCCGACGGTGGAGTTGATGCCGAAGCGCGCCGTGGTGGTCCAGGCCCGGTCCAGATCGCCCTGGAGCAGGTCATTGACCAGGATCACCGGGGACTGAAGATTGTGCAGGAAGTTGTCGACGGCATCCTTGCCTTCTTGGGGCAGCACCATATAAGGCGCGATCCAGGGCTGGGCCAAGGTGTAGATCAGGTCGTTGACCGCGAAGACATAGCGGTTCCAGGGCTCCAGCGGATCGCTGATCAGCTCATCGGAGTCGGTGTCCGCATCCGTGCTGGCGGCCTGGGCCGTTTGGGGCGCGCTGGCGTCCAGGGTCATTTGATCGGAATCGAAAGAGGAGCACGCCCCCAAAGCGAGGGCAGATCCGAGCACGACAATGGGGCCGGTGCGACGAAAGCGGCCAAGAAGGGCCAGAAATATTGATTTCATGGTCTGCATCAAAGGGTTCCGTTTCGGCGATACCGCATAAAACAACATGGTTAAGCTTGCTCGGCATACGGACCCCGGGAAGGGCCCGATCACTCTTAGTCCCTACTGCCTTGCCCACTCCAAGGTTCGGCGGAGATCGAGGCGCTGCACCCCAATACCATCCCCGGCTGCCCCGGTATTTTGCGCGGACGTCGGCCCGTCGGTTTTACGAAGCGCATCCCGATCTTGCAACCCGCAAGCCCGGCACCCGTAACAGCAGAGACCATTGAGCGTGGCAAGTGTTGCCAAAATACCGCCCTTTTTTTGGGATTTCTTCTCTGCGGTGACAGGACGAGAGTCCTTGCAGTCTATGCTGCACTGCAATATACACGTCTGTGTAACCCCTCTGGGGTTCAATGTGATTCGAAGGTGAAGGACCATGATTGGGTCAAAAAAAGTAATGCGTTATGGCTTAATGGCTTTGTCGGTGGCCGGTGGCGCGGCGGCCGGGGCGTTGACGGGCTTGGCGCTGTGGGTCAGCCCGGTTCTGGCCCTGGACAGCCCTCTGCTGACCCAACCGGGCAGCGCGGAACAGGCGCCTATTGTGCAAGAGCCGGTGCAACAGGCCGCTGCGACGGCCCCGCAAGCGGTGATCGAGCGCTTCCATGGGGTCTTGCTGAGCGCCATGCAGCAGGCTGAAAGCTTAGGCGTGACCGGTCGGGCCAAAATGCTCGATGGTCCGGTGCGCGAGACATTTGATTTCCCACGGATCGCCCAGTTGACCGCCGGTCGGTCCTGGCGCAGCGGCTCTGCGGACGAAAAGCAGCGCCTGTCCGATGCTTTTGCTCAGCTGAGCGTGGCGACCTATGCCTCGCGGATGAAGGGCTTTTCCGGCCAGAGCTTCGAAACCGCCGGGGTCGATGACGGTCCCCGGGGCACTCGGATGGTGATGACCCAGCTGCTCTCGCCGGGGCGGGATACCATCGATCTGACCTATGTGCTGGCCAAGCGCAAATCCGGTGAATGGCGGGTGATCGATGTGCTGATGCAAGGCACCATCAGCGAGCTGTCGGTGCGCAAATCCGAATATGGTGGGGTGCTGAGCAGCGGCGGCCTGGACGGGCTGTCTGCCGCCCTGATCAACAAAGCCGAAGGGCTGGCAGGCGGCCTGTAAGGCAAGCAGCCGCTCCCAAAAAAAAATCCTGTTAGGTTGTGGCCCCGGCGTTGTCCCGCTGGGGCCACAAGCGCATCAGGGCCGGTAAAATGCCCAGGGTGCAGAGCAAGCCCAAGGCAATGGCAAAGGTCAGCAACACCCCCATGCTGGCGGTGCCCGGATGGCTGGAGAGGGCGATGGAGCCGAAGGAGCCGATGGTGGTCAGGGCGCTGAACAGGATCGCCCGGGGGGTGCAGCTGTCCATGGCCTTGGTGACGTCGGCCTCTTCCCGCTCGCGGCCGACGACATGGATGCCGCCAGCCACCCCCAGCCCGACCAGCAGCGGCAGCACAATGACATTGGCAAAGTTAAAGGCGATGCCCAGCAGTACGGTCGTTGCTGCCGTCAGCAATCCGGCCAGCAGGATCGGGGCAAAGATCAGAAGCACCGCGCGCAGGGATCGGGTGGCTGCATAGATCAGGATGGTGATGGCGATAAAGGCCAAAAGGGCGGCTTCAGCGAAGGCTGACAGCACCGCGCCCCCGGCTTCGACAATCACCACCGGGGCGCCAATGGCCCGGTCGGAGACGGTGCGGACCTGGGCGACAAAGTCCCGCAAGGCGGCCTGATCGCGCAGATCCTCGGTCGGCAGGACCTCCAGGCGGACTTGGCCCTGGTCATTGACATAGCGGTTGGCCAGAGCGGCGGGCAGGTCTTCAACCTCAACCCAATCGGCTTCCAGGCTGGTGCGCAGCTGCTCCAGGGCCAGCAACAGGCCGCTGGTCAGGGCCCGGTTTAGGGCTATGATCGCCTCGGGATCCTTGGGAAAAGCACTCATACTGTCGAGGAAGGCCTGGCTGGCGGCGGCGGCTTCGGGACCCAGGCGGTCTTCGGCGGCGGCGGCTTTGGCCAGCACCGCTTGCAGGCTTTCCAGGGCGGCGACTGGGTCCTCGGGGGCCAGTGCTCCGGGCTCACCGGCAAGGCCCGGACCCAGGGCGAAGGCCATTTCCTCAACAATCAGCAGCTTGTCGTCCTGCTCCTGCGGCACCAGGGTGGAGAGCGAGAGCACGGAGCGCACCAGCGGCAAGGCGGTCAGTTCTTCGGCCAGACTGGCCGCTTGGTCCGGGGTGTCGGCCAGGATCTCGATGGCATAGGGGTCAATGCCCGGATCGCCGAGGATCTCCATCAAGGTGGCGACGGATTCCGTGCCCGGATCCTTCAGGTTCAGCGGGTCGAAGTCAAATCGGGTGAAGGGCAGCAGGGCCAGGGCGATCACGCCTGCCACCCCGGCACAGAGCAGGGTCATCTTGGGCCGCACGGTCAGGCCCCGGGACAGGGCTTGGCAGGCGGCGCTGGAGGTGGTCGGAGAGTTCGGCCCGTCCGGTTCATCGGGCCAGCCTTCCGGCCAGTCCTGGGACATGGGGCATGCTTCCGGCCGCTCCGGGATCTTGCCGGGCAGCAAGGATAGGATCGCCGGGGGCACGGTCAAATTCAGCGTCAGGGCAATGGCCATCCCGACGCCGGAGATCAAACCCAGCTGGGCCAGACCGATATAGTCGGTGGGCAAAAAGGCCAAAAACGCAATCGCAGCGGCCAAGGCGGCTAGGCCAAGCGGTGCGCCGGTGCCTTCTGCGGCCCGGACCAAGGCGTCGCGATTGGTCTCGGTCTTCAGCCGTTCCTCGCGATAGCGCAGGCCGAAATGGATGCCGAAATCCACCGACAGGCCGATAAACAGCACGGCGAAGGAAACGGAGATCAGGTTTAAGGTGCCGACGGCGACGGCGGCAAAGCCCGCCGTGATTACCAGCCCGGCGACCAAGGCGCTTAAGGTGGCGAAGATTACCCGACCGGAGCGCAGACCGATGGCCAGAAGCACGGAGACCAGGATAAAGCTCAGGATCCCGGCCATATCCATGCCGGTTTTGACACTGTTCAGCTCCTCCTGCGACAGCGCCGCCGGGCCGGTCAGCCGGACTTGGGCTTGTCCGGCGATCACCGGCTCCAGGGTGGCGGCTTTCTCGCGGATGCTGCGCATCGGCTTGGCTGCGGGTGCCAAGGAGCTGTAATCCAGCCGGGGTTTGACCAGCAGGAAGCGTCGCTTGTCTGCGGCCGTGACTTCCTGGCCCTGCAACACCCCTTGCCAGGACACCGGCCTTAAGGCCTCAGGCCCGGCGGCGGTGGCCTCGGCCATGGCATTAAGCATTGGGGCGAGGCCGGACAGGTCAGCTTCCGCATTGGCATCCCCCCCGCCGGGCGGGTCGATCACCAGGTCCAGCAGGTCCGAGAGCCCATCCAGGCTCGGATCTTGCCACAGGGAGCCGAGGAAGGGCTGGGCCGGGATCACCGTATCGGCGATGATTTCCAGCTCCACCATGGGCAGCATCAACAGGCCGTTTTTGCGGAAATAGTCCAGCCCGGCGAAATTGACCACCAGATCGAAATTGGCGCTGTCCGCTGTCAGGCTGTCGGTCAGGGCCGCTGCGGTGGCATCGGCCAGCTCTGGGGTGTCGGCCTGGACCACGACGATCAGATTGCCGCCCAGATCCGGGAAGGCTTCGCGCAGGGCGCGGTCGTCCTGGCGGAATTGCAGCTCCGGGGCCAACATGTCAGTGGTGTCGGTGGTCACGCCCAAGCGGGTCACCACAGCGCCGATGGACAAGCCCATCAGCAGGATCACCAGGCTGAGCAACAGCCAGGGGCGGTCCGCCACCATCCCCACCCAGGCCATCATCGCCCGGGTATAGGCCGAGGGCGGTTTGGTGGCCGCGTCCTGGGCTGGGACGGCGGAGGAGGTCATGTCAGGTAACCCTTTTCGCGGAACCAGGCGACCGCATCGGCCAGGGCCTGTTGGGCCGGGCGCGGTTTATAGTCCAGCGCCTGGGCGGCCTTAGCCCAGGAGAAGAACATTTTTTTCCGCGCCATGCGCAGGCCGTCGACGGTGACAAAGGGCTCCTTGTCCGACTTCAACAGCTTGGCCACGGCCTCCGCGCCATAGGCCAGCGGCATCAGCGGTCCGATGGGCAGTTTGACGGTCGGGGCCTTGCGTCCGGTGAGCGCTGCGACCTCGGCCAGGATCGCGCCCAGTTCCATATCCTCGCCGCCAAGAATATAGCGCTCGCCCAGCACGCCGCGCTCCATGGCCGCTAAATGGCCGTCGGCGACATCCTCCACATGGACCACATTCAAGCCGGTGTCGACAAAGGCGGGCATCCGTCCCGACGCCGCTTCGACAATCATCCGCCCGGTCGGGGTTGGTTTGATGTCGCGCGGACCGATCGGGGTGGAGGGGTTGACGATGACAATGGGCAGGCTGTCCTCGGTGATCAGCCGTTTCACCGCTTCTTCGGCGCGGTATTTCGACAGTTTGTAAATGCCGATCATGTCGGCTTCGGTGGTTGGGGTGGTTTCATCGGCTGGGGTGCCGTCGGTGCCTGCCTTCAGCACGGCAACAGAGCTGGTATAGACCATGCGGGCCATGCCAGCCTCCGCGCCTGCGCGCAGGATCGCCACGGAGCCATCCACATTGGCCCGCAACATCGCCGCCGGATCCCGGGTCCAGAGCCGGTAATCCGCCGCAACGTGATAGAGCGCATCGCAGCCCTGGGTGGCACGGGTCAAAGAGGGCGGATCGAGCAGGTCGCCCTCGACCAACTCCACATCCAATCCGTCCAGATTGCGCCGGTCAGAGCCCGGACGCACCAGTGCCCGAACGGCAACACCTTTGGCGCAAAGTGCGCGGGCAACGGCGGCACCAACAAAGCCCGTGGCGCCCGTAACGAGGGTGGTCATGCTACCTTCCTGGAGAAAACCCCATAAATCAACGTCTTGCCGATGGGATACAGCCGTCCCCGCTGTTCGCGCTATGCTCCAGCCCCGCCCTGGGACAGGCTTAACCCCTTGTGAAGCATGGTTTTAGCACGATTGCAGGCCCTGTGCGGAAAATAGTATTGTGCAACGCACCGGATGACTGTGCCAAGCCGTATACGCTCAAAAGAGCATAGGCGGAAGGAGCTTTGAAGATCGGGCCTGCAGCTTTTTTTCGCAAAGCGGAAAATTTTTTGCAGCGCCGAGGGCACCTGCTCCACATCTTGGCCTTAAAGTCGGTTTATGAACCGTTTTTTCCGGCACAGCGCGTCAGACAAGGAAACATCCGTGAGCAACGATCGCAGCTTTAAGGTCATTCTCGCCAATCCCCGTGGTTTTTGCGCCGGGGTCACCCGGGCGATTGATATCGTGGAGAAATGCCTGGAGATCTATGGGCCGCCGGTCTATGTGCGCCATGAGATCGTGCATAACAAGCATGTGGTGAACTCCTTGAAGTCCAAGGGCGCGGTGTTTGTCGCCGAGCTGGACGAAGTGCCGGATGGCGCGGTGACCATCTTCTCCGCCCATGGGGTCTCCCAGGCGGTGATCAAAGAAGCCGAGCTGCGCAAGCTGCCGGTGATGGATGCGACCTGCCCCTTGGTCTCCAAGGTCCATAAGGAAGGTCAGAACCATGTCACCCGGGGCCGGGCCGTGGTGTTGATCGGCCATAAGGGCCATCCGGAGGTCGAAGGCACCATGGGTCAGATCCCGGGCGGGGTGCATTTGGTCGGCACGGTGGAAGATGTGGAACAGCTGGAGGTCGAAGATCCGAACCAGCTGGCTTATGTCACCCAGACCACCTTGTCCGTCGATGACACCCGGTCGGTGATTGATGCCCTGAAGGCAAAGTTCCCGGCCATTGTCGGCCCGGACGTGAAAGACATTTGCTATGCGACCCAGAACCGCCAAACGGCGGTGCGGGATCTGGCCGCCAAGGCCGATCTGCTGCTGGTGGTTGGCGCGCGCAACAGCTCCAACTCTAACCGTTTGGCCGAGATCGGGTCCGAATTTGACGTGCCGAGCTATTTGATCGACGACGCCTCAGCGCTGGAAGAAGCCTGGCTGGATGGCGTGAAGGTGGTTGGCGTCACCGCCGGTGCCTCGGCCCCGGAAGAGCTGGTGGCGGAACTGATCGACCGTCTGCGGTCCCTGGGCGGGCAAGACGGTGTCGAGCTGGAAGGCGTGCCGGAAAACATGCAGTTCAAGCTGCCCCGGCAATTGCTGGAGGCCATGGGGGAAAGCAGCGCGGCCTGATCGGGGTGGCGGAGCGACATGGCCAAGGGGTCTCCGATGCGGGACCAAGAGGTTTTGAGTTTTTTGAGAGTTGGCTTGGACCGATGTCCTGAAGGATCGGCCAAGACCACAGGTGCTTTGCGACTGTGATGCGGGGACATCGCGGGTTCGGCCAAAGTGCCGTTTGATCGGGCGTGCTGAAGAGCGGCAGGCCGGAACACGCGCAAAAGAAGGAAGAAGGCTGTGGGTGTACCCTTGATTCAACAGGTCCGTGTCGGGGCCTATCTGATGAAGCAACGTTTGACGGGCCAGAAGCGCTATCCCTTGGTGCTGATGCTCGAACCCCTGTTCCGCTGCAATCTGGCTTGCCCGGGTTGCGGCAAAATCGATTATCCGGACAGCATTCTGAACCGGCGCTTGTCAGCCGAAGAAGCCATTGCGGCTTCTGATGAATGCGGGGCCCCGATTGTCTCCATCGCCGGTGGCGAGCCGCTGCTGCACAAAGAGATCGTGCAGATGGTCGAAGGCATCGTGGCCCGCAAGCGTTTTGTCTATCTGTGCACCAATGCGCTGCTGTTGAAAAAACGCATGAAGGACTTTAAGCCGTCGCCCTACCTGACCTTCTCGATCCATTTGGATGGCGATAAGGAACATCATGATATTGCGGTGGACCAGGAAGGCGTGTTCGACAAGGCGGTCGAGGCGATCAAAATGGCCCGCGACGCCGGGTTCCGCGTCACCTGCAACACCACCTTGTTTGACGGCGTGCCTCCGGAGCGCGTGGCGAAGTTTGTCGATTTTGCCTGCGACGAGTTGGGTGTGGAAGGGGTGACCATCGCTCCGGGCTTTGCCTATGAGCGTGCCCCGCAGCAGCAGGTCTTCCTGCAACGCGAGAAGACCAAGCAGCTGTTCCGCGATCTGTTCAAGATGCGCAAGCCGAATTGGCGCTTCAACCAATCCAGCCTGTATCTGGACTTCCTGGCGGGGAACCAGTCCTATGAGTGCACGCCCTGGGGCAACCCGACCCGCAATGTGTTTGGCTGGCAGCGTCCGTGCTATCTGCTGAACGAGGGCACGGTGCCGACCTTCAAGCAATTGATGGAAGAGACCGATTGGGAGAGCTACGGCACTGGGCGCTACGAAAAATGCGCCAATTGCATGATGCATTGCGGCTATGAGGCCACGGCGGTGGCGGACACGGTGGCCAACCCGCTAAAGGCCTGGAAGCTGTCGCGCAACGGCATCAAAACCGACGGTCCGATGGCACCGGAAGTCTCGTTCGAGAATGAGCGCCCGGCGGAATGGATGTTCGAGGACTTTGTGCAGGGCCAAGTGGATGTGCCGAAGCCGCAAACGGCGGAACAGGCTGCGATGCGCACCCGCGACGTGGCGTAGACCTCGTTTCACCAATGAAAAACGGCGGCTTCAGTGAGCCGCCGTTTTCTTGCGTGTGGCGTTGGGTTTAGAAAATGTGTGATGTGACGGTAATAACCTGACAGTTTACGCCACACCTTCCCCCGGCATGC
>JBMYTN010000060.1:0-21104 GCA_049604415.1 Rhodospirillaceae bacterium
CCGAGCGGGGTTTTCTTAGAACTGAAAAGGTCGCGCAGCGAAGGCGCGCCCGATCTTGTTCTTAGTAGCGATAGGCTTCCGGCTTGAACGGACCGGCCACATCCACACCGATGTAATCGGCTTGTTCCTTGGACAGGGTGGACAGGCTCACGCCCAGCTTGGCCAAGTGCAGCATGGCAACCTTTTCGTCCAGATGCTTGGGCAGCACATAGACCTTGCGCTCATACTTATCAGCATGGTTCCACAGCTCGATTTGCGCCAGCACCTGGTTGGTGAAGGAAGCGCTCATCACGAAGGACGGGTGGCCGGTGGCGCAGCCCAGATTGACCAGACGGCCTTCGGCCAGAACGATCAGACGCTTGCCATCGGGGAATTCCACTTCGTCGACCTGCGGCTTCACATTGTCCCATTTGAAGTTGCGCAGGGACTCGATCTGAATCTCGTTGTCGAAGTGACCAATGTTGCAGACGATCGACCGATCCTTCATCGCCCGCATATGGTCGATGGTGATGATGTCCACATTGCCGGTGGTGGTCACGAAGATGTCGCCATGGGGCACGGCGTCTTCCATGGTCATGACCTGGAAGCCTTCCATGGCGGCCTGCAGGGCGCAGATCGGATCGATTTCGGTCACGATCACCCGGCAGCCGGAAGACCGCAGGCTTTCCGCAGAGCCCTTGCCCACATCGCCATAACCGGCAACCACGGCGACCTTACCGGCCATCATCACGTCGGTGGCGCGACGGATGCCATCGACCAGGCTCTCGCGGCAGCCATATTTGTTGTCGAATTTGGACTTGGTCACGCTGTCATTGACGTTGATCGCCGGGACCAACAGAGTGCCCGCCTTTTCCATCTCATAGAGACGGTGCACGCCGGTGGTGGTCTCTTCGGACAGACCCCGGACATCCTTCAGCAACTCAGGATATTTTTCGTGCATGATCTGGGTCAGGTCACCGCCGTCATCCAGGATCATGTTCGGACGCCAGCCATCCGGACCTTCGATGGTCGCGATGATGCAGTCCCAGAACTCTTCTTCATTCATGCCCTTCCAGGCAAAGACCGGGATTTCCGCTGCCGCAATGGCCGCAGCGGCTTGATCTTGGGTCGAGAAGATGTTGCAGGAGGACCACCGCACTTCCGCGCCAAGAGCCGTCAGGGTCTCGATCAGCACGGCGGTTTGAATGGTCATGTGCAGGCAACCGGCGATCCGGGCGCCCTGCAGCGGCTTGCTGGCGCCATATTCTTCGCGCAGAGCCATCAGGCCCGGCATTTCGGTTTCGGCAATGTTGATTTCTTTGCGGCCCCAATCGGCAAGCGACAGGTCGGCCACCTTATAATCGGTGAAGCTCATGGAGGTCTCCGGATGGGCTGTTCGTCTCGGGCGGGGCCGCAGTCCAGTCACCGGACCCGCTCCGCAATCTCGTTAGGGGAGTCCCCCCGATGCCTCGGCGTCTCCCCGCTGTGGCGGAATATAAAGATATCTTTATATCTTTATCAAGTGATTTCGACAGGGAGATGCAGCGGACGTTAAGGTCTGTGCAGCCGCCCTAAGCGGAGGCCACCAAGTCCGCCACCATACGGGTGATTTCCACCGTATCGTTTACCAGCATCAGCTGTGCCGTCTTCTCAGTCACCGCCTGGCCGTCATGGCGACGGACCACTTGCTTGACCAGGGGCACACCGGTGGCGGCCATGGACAGCTCGCGCACGCCAAGGCCCATCAACACCAGCGCCAAGGCTGGATCCCCGGCCATTTCGCCACAGACCGAGACCGGGATCCCGGCCCGGCGCGCCGCCCCGACGGTGAACTGGATCAGACGCAAGACCGCCGGATGCACCGGATTATAAAGATGGGCCACGCTCTGGTCGGACCGGTCAATGGCCAGGGTATATTGGATCAGGTCATTGGTGCCGATGGCAAAAAAGTCTGCATGGGCCGCCAACGCATCCGCCAGCAAGGCCGCCCCGGGGATCTCGATCATCACCCCAAGCGGCGGCAAAGGATCGGGCAAGGCCACCCCGTCGGCCTGCAGACGGGCCGCCACCCGGTCCCGAGCCGCCTTGACCCGCAGCAGCTCTTCCACGCTGCCGATCATCGGCAACAGCATCCGCACCGGCCCCAAGGCCCCGGCGCGCAAAATCGCAGCCAATTGGGTATCGAGCAGATCCGGGCGGTCCAGGCTGAGCCGAATGGCCCGCAAGCCCAAGGCCGGATTCGGCGACTTCCGGATCGCCAAGGCATCGGACAGCTTGTCGCCGCCCACATCCAAGGTCCGGATCGTCACCGGTCGCCCGTCCATGCCTTTGACGATCTGGCGATAGGCCCGGAACTGCTCCTCCTCGCCGGGCAAATCATCCCGGTTCATAAACAGAAATTCCGAGCGCAGCAGCCCAACGCCCTCCGCCCCCCAATGCAGGGCGCTTTCGACCTCAGACGGCAATTCCAAATTGGCCAGCAGGGACAGGCCGACGCCGTCTTTGGTCTCTGCAGGCAGGGTTTTCAGCAGATTGAGCCGCCGACGCGCCCGTAGGAACTGCGCCCGGCGCTGGCGATATTGCTGCAAAACCTCCGGCTCGGGGTCGAGCACCACGGTGCCTTCGGTGCCATCAATGACGATGGTCTCACCACCCCGGGCCGCATCCATCAGCCCAGAGACCCCGACAACGGCTGGCAGGCCCAGGGAGCGGGCCATAATCGCGGTATGGCTGTCCGAGCCACCGGTCGCGGTCACTAGACCGGCGACCTGCTTCGGGTTCAAAAGCGCGGTGTCGGCGGGACTGAGATCATCGGCCACCACCATGGAATTGCGCGGCAACCCCACTGGCCCTTTGGCGGCAGAGCGGGTCAGCACCCGGATCAAACGCCAGCCCACATCGCGGATATCCTTGCCCCGGGCCGCCAGATAGCTGTCGTCCATGGCCCGAAAGGCTTCGGCGATCTCCTCCATCTCGCGCTTCACCGCGCTTTCGGCATTGATCCGTTCCGAGGCGATCCGGGCATCCACCCCACTGACCAGCCGGGAATTGCGCATCATCTGCCGATAGGCATCCAGCAGATAGCCCAACTCCTCCCCGGCGGCCCCGGGCAGGGTTTCGGACTTGGTCCGCAGATTTTTCAGCTGGCGATCCGCCTTATCCACCGCTTCGGCCAGGCGCAGCCGTTCATGCTCAACCCGGGTCGAGGGGATGCGGTATTCCGGGATCTGTACCATCCCGCTTTCATGGATATGGATGACGCCAATGGCCACGCCGGGGCCGACCGCCAAGCCCGACAGCGCCAAGGAGCGGGGTGCCTGGGGTGCCATCTCGGATGGGGGCGTCGCAGCCGTCGCCGGGGTCAGTCCCGAGACCTCCGGGCTGCCGGGGGCCACAGCACCGCCCTCGCCTCGGGTCCCGGTGTCCGCACCGGCAGGGCGATGCGGCTCAAATTTCATGGAAGCCTTCCTCAACCAAGCCGCAAAGCGCGTCCAAGGCCTCCTGGCCTTGGGCACCGCTGCTTTTGATCAGGATCTCTGTGCCCGGCCCGGCGGCCAGCATCATCAGCCCCATGATCGAGGCACCCGAGACCTGTTGCCCCCGGGCCTCGACCTCGACCGCCGCGTCATAGAGTGCGGCCATTTTAACGAATTTGGCCGCCGCCCGGGCATGCAGGCCGCGCTCATTGATGATGCGAACGGTTCGGCTGAGGGATCCATCTTCCCCACCGGCTGCGCCGTCTTCTGATCGAGACAGGGAATCGCCCTCGGTTGTCATCGGGGTCCCTTTCTTGCGTTTCTCCGAGAGCCTGATCCGATCAGACCGAGTCTTCTTGTGACCCAGGCCAGACGAACCATGCTCCGCTTCCCATCCAATCGCCCGCCGGTTGCCCCAGCGTGGCCTCTAACCAACACCACTCACACCTAAATCATACTAGACAAATCAACTATATGCCAAATTCCACTCGATTTCCGGGGCCTTATCGCTCCGCCAAGGCCAAGCGTGCGCCCAAAAAGGCAAACACACTGGCAAAGCCATAGCGCAACACCCGCATCACCGTGGGCCGCTCAAACACATGGCGGCGTGCACCGGCTGCCAAGGCCCCATAGACCACGAAGACAGCAAAGGTCATGGCCATAAACACCAAGGCCAACCCCATCATGTCATGGGTTGGGGTTGCTGTCTCCGGGGACAAGAATTGCGGCAGAAAGGCCAGGAAAAAGAGGGAAAGCTTCGGGTTCAATATGTTGATCAATAGCCCGCGCCGCATCAGCACCCAGGCCGAGGCCCCAGAGTGGCGGTCGTCCGTTAACCCGCTTTCACTCAAGGCTCCGCCTTGGCGCAGAATGCTCCAGGCCAGCCACAGCAAATAGAGCGCGCCCAGCAGCTTGACCCCTTGGAACAGGACGGCACTGCCATGCATCAGGGCCGACAGGCCCAAAATCCCAGCGATCAGATGGGGCACAATGCCGAAGGTACAGCCCAGCGCGGCGAAGACCCCGGCGCGAAACCCACCCGCCAGACCCATTGCCACCGTGTAGAGCACACCGGTCCCGGGGCTGATCACCACGATCAAGGCTGTGATGAGATAGTCTGGGGACAACATGGGGCGGTGGCCTTCCGAGGCAGGTCTATTCTTGGGACAGCAGCCGCGAGGCCACATTGATATATTTCCGCCCGGCCTCTTGGGCGGCGATGGAGGCATCATGCAAGGGTTGTTGATCGCGGATGCTGGCCAGCTTGATCAACATGGGCAGATTGACCCCGGCAATGACCTCGATATTGGCCTTATCCATGATCGAAATCGCCAGATTGGACGGGGTTCCGCCAAACATATCGGTCAGCAGCACCACCCCATCACCGGCGTCAACCTCTTCAACACAATGCAGAATATCCTCTCTGCGGCGTTCCATATCATCATCCGGGCCGATGCAGACCGCTGCGATCCGGTCCTGTGGTCCGACCACATGTTCCGTCGCGGCGATCAGTTCATCGGCGAGCCGCCCATGGGTCACGAGAACCATTCCAATCATGGCGTTCGCCTTTCCTGCACTGCCACCAAATCCCGATGACGCACATGGGCGCCGACGGACTGGTCCCCCAACCATGCCGCCAAACGCTCTGCCGTGTAAACCGACCTGTGCCGTCCCCCGGTGCAGCCCACGGCAATGGTCAGATAGCTTTTGCCCTCGGCCTGGTAGCGCGGCACCAAAACCGACAGCAAATCCGTCAATCGGGTAAAAAAGCTCTCATAGTCCGGATCCGCCGCCACATGGGCCGCGACCGGGGCATCCAAGCCGGTCAGGTCGCGCAAATCCGGGTCGTAATGGGGGTTGGACAGGAAGCGGACGTCAAACACCAGATCCGCCTCCCGGGGCAGGCCATTGCGAAAGCCAAAGGAGGTGACAAACACCGTCAAACCCTGGCCGTCGCCTGCGCCTAAGGCCTCTTCTAGCCGCCGCCGCAATTCTCCGGGCGGCAGATTGGTCGTGTCGAGCACCAAATCGGCCCGCGCCTTCAGCGGGGCCAGTAAAGCACGTTCCTGGGCGATGCCATCGCCCACCGGGCGGCCTGCGGCCAGCGGGTGGGGGCGCCGGGTTTCGGTGAACCGGCGGCGCAACACATCATCGTCACAATCGACAAACACCAAGGTGCTGTCCGGGACATCCTCGCCCCCTGCTCCGGAGCCCAGGCTGTCCAACACCCGCTCCACGGCCCCGACATCAAAGCCCCGGGTCCGGCAGTCAATGCCCACGGCCAGCGGCGATGGGGCGGCCATGCGCAGGCCCACTAGATCGGTCATCATCGAGAGCGGCAAATTGTCCACGGCTTCGAATCCCAGATCCTCCAGCACCTTCAGGGCGCTGGTCCGACCGGCACCGGACATGCCGGTGATCACCGTGATCCGAGAGGCCCGCAGGCTTACGGTTTTTTGCATCGGGGATGGGGGCGCGTGTGACGGCTCGTAGAGGGCCGAGGGTGGGGGAGCAGACAATCAAAATCGATCATGGGCGTTCACTATCCGGAACAATCGCCATCCTGGCAAGAGCCCGTTCCCAGGCAAGCACCACTTTTAAGCGCGCCGAGACCTCGAAGGCCCAGAGAAAAACCCTGGGCACCGGGGCACCGACGTCCAGTTCTGCTGTTTGCTCTTCGGCTTCGGGCAAGCGCTCAATCGCCGCCGGATCGGGCTGCAAATCCACCACCAAGGCCACTGGCAGGTGCTGTACCAGATGGCGGCGCGCGGGCAGGATCCCGAGCCCCCGGACCTCAATCTGGCCGCTTAGGCGCTCCGGCGGCCCGACCCAGGGCGGATCTGTCGGCTGGACCGGAGCAAACAACGGGGTCTGATCATCGGCCAGCAGGGCAAACCCCGCCTCCTCAATCAACCGCAGGGCCAGATCCGACTTTCCAGACCCGGACGGTCCACGCAGAACCAGAGCCCAGCCGTCCCGGGCCACCGTGGTTGCATGCAGCCACGCCGCTGGTTTTGCCGGTTCCGCCCCAGGATTTGCCTGGTCTAACTGTGCCTTTGGCTCTTCTGGCCGCATCAAACCTGTCTCACCAAGCCGTTTTGGCGGCGTTGGCACCCTTCTGTTGATCTCAGGAGCATTGGAGTGTGCCTCCCGCCTTGACCTTGCCCCAGCCCTGGGCAACAGTCACGCCTAACATGACCGCAATTCACCCCATAAGTGCCCGGAGTCCCTCTGCATGAAGCGCCTGACCATCGCCTTTATTGTTCTGCTTGTGTTGGTCGGTTTGGGATTGTTTGGCTATCGCTATGGCATGCAGGTGGCCGACCAGAAGCTGCGCAGCGTGCTGACCCGGGTTGAGCAAAGACTGCCCGCCGGAGCGTCCTTGACCTATGGCTCCATGGCAATCAACCCGTTCTCCCTTGGCATGACCATGGAAAATCTGGCCCTGGTCGTCCCGGCGGACGGCCTTGGCAGCGGGCCAGCAGCCCTGAACGGGTCGCTGACGCTGCGGCTGGATGATATTTCCGTGGCCGGGGTCGGCCTGGATCTGGACGCGCCGTCGGTGGAAGAGATCACTTTGGGCCCCGGCAGCGTCACCGATGAGGGCGGCAAGCGGATCACCTGGGCGGAAATCCGCTTAGAGGGCCTGGATGCAGCTGCTTTGCGCTCCGGACGCCCGTCTTCTGCGGAAGAGGCCCTGAAACTGGCCTCCTTTGAGGGCTTAGAGATCGAAGATCTGGCGGTCAGCCTGCCGGCGCAACTGTTACCCCTGCCCGGTGACATGCCGGAGGGCCAGAGCCGTCTGGTCTGGTCCGATATTTCCGTTGATGGCTTCGCCGATGGCCGCAGCGGCACCGTCCGCTTGAGCGGTGGATCCGGCCAGACCCCGATTGGCGAGGGGCAAATCCGGGTGATCCGCCTGACCTCGCTGGACCTGCTGCGCCTGAAAGAAGCCGCTGCCATGGCCAAATCGGCCACCGCCAATCCGATGCCGTTTTTGCAGACCTTTTTCCGCGCTATGGGCCGGTTGGATGTCCAGGACCTGCAAATCGCCACGCCCTCCGGGGCCATCACCTTGGACGGCATTGTCATGGAAGGCAGTGCCCAGGACCGTCCCGACACTCCGCTGGATCGACTGCGGGTCCAGGTCAATCATCTGAAAATGCCTTTCGCTCTGGTGCCAAAGGCCCCGCAAGAAATCGTCTCTGCCCTGCCGACCGATGTCTTGGACCTGTCTTTGCTCTGGACGCATAATTATGACCGCCAATCGGGCACCTTCGACATTGGTCCCTTTGCCATGCTGGCGGACAATCTGGGGGAAATGGGCTTTGCCATGAGTCTGGGCGGGGTGCGCCCGTTCCAAGGCAGCCCGGATCAGATTGCTGAGGAGCTGATCAACGCTGCCACCTTCCGCTCCATGGGGGCCTATTATGCGGATCAGGGTGTGATGCGCAGCCTGGCTCCGCAAATCCTGGCCCGGCAAAACCTGTCGATGGATTATTTGGTTTCGGTGGTTGAGGGGGATTTCCGCACCTTCTTGAATGAGCTGTTCGGCCCGGAGCTGGCCTTGTCCATCTCCCGCCCCATGGCCGCCTTTATGCGCAAACAGGACAGCCTCGCCCTGGACATTGTGTCCCATCAGCCCAAGCGGTTGATGGATATGATGCTGGAATCCTCGCGCTCGCCCACGGCCCTGATTGACGGCCTGTCGATTACGGTGGCCGACGGCACCCCGCGCCCGGACTATCTGACCTATCCCGACATCCCGCGCATCGACTAAATGCCAGCCACCGTGAACGAGTTTAAATTGTCATCGGTCGGGGCTTGACGGGTTTCTCGTGCGCTTTACGATTTAGGTTTGAGCGCCGCCTCAGAGTTGTTTTTTTTGGGATAGGGTTTGGAGATCGATATGAACCGTATGGGCCTTGCGATTGGTGCCGTTGTCGTCGTCGGTGGCCTTGGGGCTGGCGGCTATTTTTATGTCGTCAATTCGATCAAAGAGCAGGTGGAGGCCGGGGCCCAGGCGCTGGAACAGCAACTGCCGCCCGGCTCCTCGATCACCTATGGTGCCGTCTCGGTGGATCCCTTCGCCAAAACCGCTGTGTTCAGCGATGTGACCGCCGACATCCCGGATTATGTCGAAGCGCTCACCATCGACAGCATCACCGTTGAAGGCGTCTCAGCCGATCTCAGCGATCCCATCACCATCGTGACGAAGAACGGCTCGGCCAGAAATATTCCAACCGCCGGGGTCACCAACAACGAAATCACCTGGGATGACTATTCGATCTATGGCCTAGAGCTGGACCGCTATAAGGGGTTCGACTCAGCCCCACTGGGAACGCTCTACGCCCGCTTGCAGGTGTTGAACGAGGCGATTGCGACCAATCAGCCCATGGGCCAGATCGAGGACTGGGTCATAACGGATGCTGAAGCAAACGCGATTTCCGAGGCGATCAGGCGGTTGACCTTCGCCTCCCAAACCATGACCAATTTCAAATCCACGGCCATTGTCGATCCCACTTTTGCAGGCGAAGTGCCGTCCGCCGGACCGGTCCTGATGACCGTGACCTATGGCAAGACCGAAATTCCCGGGATGAGCGATGGCAAGATCCCCGAGATGCGGGCCGAGAACATCACCCAGACCATGGAAGCCCCGGCCACGGAAGTCTCGGAGGCCGTGGCCTTCACCGCGACCGTAGACTCTATGCGGTTCCGCGATATGGATTTTGGCGCGGTGGCCAATGCCATCCCGGCTTTCCAAGCCAGCATCATCGATGCCGCTAAAACCAACCGAGAACCAGACGTCTCGGAAATCCTGGACTTGATGGATCCAATTGCCCGGGTCATGGGATCCATGGAGGTCCAGGGCTATCGCTGGGATGTGCAAGATCTGACCTTCGGCATGGAGCAAATCAGCTTCGCCATGGGCGGGGCCGATGCCAGTGACAATGTGTTCAATCACATTCGGTTCCAGATGGATGACCTCACCATCCCTGGGGAGCTGTTTGCACTGGCCGATGACGAAGTGCCGCCGGAAATCCCGCCGGAAGTCTATGCCAATGGCATGAAGCTGTCTTTTGCCTGGGCCCATGACTTCGATCCGGCCTCCGGGACCTTGACCCTGGGTCCGACCAAGGCGGAGGTCGATAAGCTGATCAATATCTCCGCTGGCATGACCCTGGGCGATGTGCCGCCCCTGCAAGGCGACCCGGAAACCTATGGCCCCGCCTTGCTGCAAAGCGCCAATTTCCAATCGGTGAACCTGTTCATCGAGGATGAGGGCTTTGTGCGCGAGGTGCTGCCCAAGGTGCTGAACAAGGATGGCATGAGCATTGACCTCGTCACCGCCATGATCAGCACCCAGGGACCGGCCATGCTGGGGCAATTTGTCGGCCCGGATCTGGCCGCCCAATTGTCTGACCATGCGGTGAAGTTTTTGCGGGACCCGACCAGCCTGGCCGTCACCATCACCGCCAAAAAGCCCGTGCCGCTGCAAGAAGCGATGATGAAGGCCACCCTCGCGCCGCAAATGCTGGTCCGCGATGTGATCATCGAAACCGCCTATGATGGTCAGCCGCCCGAGACCTTGACCCCGCCGTCGACCAGTGGGTCTGCGGGGCGTCCGAACCGGAATTGAGCTCTGAAGGCACGGCAAAAGACCGCTCCAATCGGCGATTTGCTTGCCAAAATGCGAAAAGACGCCCCGAGAGGCTCGGAAGTCCTTGCCGCTTCGCGCCGAAGGCGAAACAATATGGCTTCCATGCGACCTTCCGGAGCGCTGTCTTGTTCGTCCTGTCCGACTTCGCCGCTTGGACCGCTTTGGTCCCCCTCCGCGTGAGCCTTCGACATGAGTGACCTGTGTGACGGCTTGGCCCGATGGGCCACAAGCCTGGAGCTGGAGGCCATCCCCCAACCGGTGGCCCAGGCCACCCGGCGCGCCCTGGTCGATGCCACTGGCTGTATGCTGGCTGGGGCGACAACGCCGGTCTCCCAAACCTTGCGCCACCAAGCCGCTGGGGTGTTCACCTCTGGCCGCTGCCGGGTGCTCGGCAATGCCCTGCGGCTCAATCCCCTCGGCGCGGCCCAACTCAATGGTGCGGCCGCCGGGACCCTGGAAATGGATCCCGGCTTTGAAAGCGGGCGCGTGCCCGCCGTCGGCGTGGTGTTTGCCGCCGTGCTGGCCGCCACCGAGCAGACCGGCACCCCGCGCGGGGATATGTTCACCGGCCTGGTGGTTGGTCTGGAGGTCGCCGCCCGTCTCTCCTTCCTGCTGCGCGATGGTCTGGACGCCGCACCCGATGATCTGGCCACCCAGATCTGCGCCATTTCTGCTGCTTTGGGCACCGCGCGCGCCCTGGCCCTGGACGAGGACGCGGCCGCCCAAGCGATGCGCATTGCCGCAAGCATCCATGGCGGCTTGGCCCTAACCAGCGGCACCTCGGTGCGCCCCCTGCAGATGGGTTTGGCGGCAGAAGCCGCCGTGCGTGCGGTCCTGTTGGCCGATAGCGGCATGGGCGGCCCGGACAGTGCGGTGGAAGGCGAGCAGGCCTTGGGCCGCTATGCGGCGGCAACCATGCCCCTGCATCGGGCCATGAACGGGCTTGGCACCACTTGGCTGCTGCAAGCCCCGGGGCTGGTCTACCGCCTGCACCCGGCTGCCCCCCATGTCCTGCCCGCCTTGGAAGAAACCGCCCGGCTGCTGGCGGAGCACCGCTTGCCGCCCGCCGATGTGGCCAGCGTCACCTGCCATCTGGGCGAACAGGTCATCGGCGATCTGTTCCAAGGCAAACCGCAAATCATGGCCCATGCCCAATATGACCTCAGCTATGTCATTGGCTGCCTGCTCAGCTTCGGGACCTATGGCATTGCCCATTTGAAACGCTCCGTGATGGCTGGTCCGACCCTGGTGGAAAACGCCGCCAAGGTCCAAGTGGCCACCGCCAAGGCCAATCCGGGCGATGAGGAGCATCTTGCCCGCACCCCCTTTGCCGCCAAGATCACCATTCAGGCCCATGATGGCCGCCGCCTGCAAGGCTTGGGGCGAATCGCCACCGGCTATCCGGAGCAACCCCTGGACGACAAAACCGTTGAAGAAAAATTCGTCGCCAATGCCCGCTTCACCGGCCTGGATGAAGCCCAGGCGCGCTTGATGGCCGCCCGGATGTGGGATATGCCGCACTAGAGCTCTAGGCCATGGACCCATCATCGGATCGTCCACATACAGACCTGTGCGCCTTTCCCCGTAGCGGAGACCCTGATCGTGAGTGAACAAGAGACCAAGGATGTCGTCGAGGCCCTGTTTGGCAGCCTCGCCAAAGCGTTTTCCCTATCCGCCGAAGAAACCGCCAAGGCCCTGGAAACCGGCACTCTGGTCCTAGAAATGGGACAGGATCAAAACGACAATCACTTTGTCCTGGCCAGCTATGGCCATGGGGAAGACCGTCGCATTGCGCGGATCTTCAAGGATGCCATCCATTATGAAGGCGAAGAGGAACCCGACGAAGCCCCGCCGCCGCAAACCCTGTCCTAAGGACATCGATCAGCGTCCGCCAGACGCGTCGACCGCAGCGCCATGAAAACGGCCCGCAAACGCTTTGATGACAAGACGGTGCTCTTCCGCGAAGGCGAGAAAGGCGGGGGGGCCTATGTCATTTTGGCCGGGCGGGTCGACCTGTTTAAGGAAGGCCGCAGCGGGGCCGTGCCGCTCGCCAGCCTCGGCAAGGGCGATCTGGTCGGTGAAATGGCCCTGATCGACAAGGGTCCCCGGTCGGCCACAGCAGTCACCGTGGGCGAAGTAGTGCTCCAAGGCCTGGACCGGGAAGATCTGCTGGCCCGCTTTGCCCGGGATCCGGAAATGGCCATGAAAATCCTGGCCAAGCTGTCCAAGCGGTTGCGCAACACCGATGACCGGGTGGTGTCCCTGACCGACCGCCTGATGGAAACCGGGGTCGCCCTGGATGACAGCGGTGCCACCCCCATTGCCGATAGCGAGGCCGTTGATGCCAATCGGGGCGGCTTTTTTGAACGCCTGTTGCGCGCCTTCCGCTTCAGCAGCAGCGCGGCCCGCAGCGCCGCAGAGGGCGGAGGCGGTGGCGTCCCCGCCCCCGTCCCGCCGGGACGCCCGTTCCAGGTCCTGGTCGCCGGGATCGAGGGCGATCCGGATGGCGGCCTGCAGCAGGCCCTGCCCGATCTGCTCGAGATCGCGGAGATCATGAACGCGAAAAAACTGGCCCGGTTCATTGGCGATCCGACCCGGGATCCGCCGCTGACCCCCTATCAGAGCTATCAGGAGGGCTGCCGCACCGCCACGGAGACCGAGGCCGATTTGCTGATCTGGGGTCTTTGTGATGCCGAAGCTGGATTGCTCTATTTGCGCTTCGCCGCCCCGGGGCTGCATGCCCATGCCCATGAAGACGACCGGATCGGTGCGCCGGGCGCCCTGACCTTTTTAACCTTGCCCTTCCTGGCCCCGAGCCAGTTGGACGAGCCTTGGGTCACCCTGCTGCGCTGTGTGGTTTTGGCGGCGATGGACCCTCGCTCGGAAACCCATGTTCAGATCCTGGCAGAAAACCTGCCCGCCTTTACGGAAGCCGCCCAGGCCATCGGCACCGCCCCGCCCCAGGAATACACCCCGCTGGAACAGGCCGGTGTGCTGACCTGCTATGCCAATGCTGCCGCCACGGTGGGCAATCACGCCGGGGGCAGCGACTGGTATGGCCTGGCGGTGGATTGCTATGGTGCTGCCATCGGCCTCTTGCCCCGGGAAGCCGATGGCGAATGGGCCGCCTTGCACCGGGCCGTTGGGGTGGTGTTGCAGGCCATGGGGGAACGCAACGGAGACTTGGAGGCCTTGCAACAGGCCGCCGATGCCTATGGTGCGGCTCTGGAAGCCATGCTGCCGAAGGAAACCCCGCGGGAATGGGCGGCCTTGCAAAACCGCATGGGCATGGTGCGGTTCAAACTCCATATGGCCGCCGGGGAGCTTGACGCCCTGCGCCAACCGGTCAGCGATTTGCAAGCTGCGTTGCAGATCTACAATCGCTCGGAACATCCCTATCGTTGGGCCGAGGTCATCAACAATCTGGCCCAAGTGCTCCAGGTCTATGGCGACCATCTGCGCAGCACCGAGGTCTTGCAGCGCGCCGTGGATTGCTGCCACCAGGCCCTGGAGGTGCGCCGGTTCGAAGCCCAGCCCCTGCTGTGGGCGGTGACACAAAACAATCTCGGCTCGGCCCTGTTCATGCTCGCCAAGCACACCCAAAAGCGCGAATTTCTTGAAGAAGCCCGGGAAGCCTTTCAAAAGGCCCTGGGGACCTACAAATTGCACAATGTCAAACGCCTTGCCGCCGTCGCCAAAAAGAACCTCCGGCGGGTGGACGGCCTGCTGGAAAGCAAAGAAATGCGCGAAGTGGTGGACCCGGAATGGGCCTTGCCCCAAACCGTTGAGGTCGGGGAACAGGATTGGATTGATGCCGATGAGGGCGCTTCCGAGCGGGCTCCGGGCAAAAAGGGAGCCTCCTGATGGCGGCCATGATCGCCAATGACCTGATCCTGGCCATCACCCAAAGTGCGGGCGGCACCCGGGCCTCGGTGTTTGACAGCCAAGGCCGTCGGCAAGCCGAAACCTTTATCCCGCTGGCCCGGATCTATCCGGCCCCGGGGCGGGTGGAGCTAGACCCGGAAGACATTTGGCGCGATGTGCTGACGGTCTGGCGGCGGGCCTTGGAGATGACCAAGGCCGATGATGTTGCCGCCCTGACCTTGGCGACCCAGGCCGATAGCTTTGTCCTGTGGGACCGTGAGACCGGACGGCCGCTGGCCAATGCCATAGCCGCAACGGATCGGCGCGGCACCGAGCGTCTGGCGGCGTTGGTTGCCCAGGGCTCCGGCTCGTTGATCGAAGTCCGCACCGGCTTGAATGTGGAGACCACCTCTCCGGCGGCCAATCTCTCGGTGCTGCTCGATGAGATCGAAGGCGCGCGGGACAAGGCCTCCACTGGCGCGCTGGCCTTTGGCACCCTGGATTGTTTCTTGCTCTGGCGCTTGAGCGGGCGGCAGCGGTTCCGCACCGAGCCGAGCAATGCGGCCCGGACCATGCTCTACAACATCCATATGGGCCGCTGGGATGCGGATCTATTGGACCTGTTCGGCATTCCCGATGCGCTGCTGCCCGAGGTCCGGGACAGTGCGGACAAGCTGGGCGAAACCGATAAGGAGATTTACGGGCGACCGATCCCCATTGTCGGCATGCTCTGCGACCGTCAGGCCGCGCTGATCGGCCATGGCTGTACCGACCGCGATCACATGACCCTCTGTCTGGGCGATATGGGGGGAGAGGCGGCCCTGCTGGCCAATACCGGTGGATCCGCCATTGGCTCGCGCAATGGGCTCAGCGCCACCGTCGCCTGGCGCACCCGACAGGAAACGGTCTTTGCCCTGGAAGCCGGCCCCTATGATGCTGGATCGGCCCTGCGCTGGCTGCGCGATGAATTGCGGCTGGTCGAAGACCCGCGCACCTTCGAAACCCTGGCCAAGGGCCTGAAGAGCAATGGCGGGGTTTACATGGTGCCCGCCTTTTCAGGCCTGGGGCCGCCCCGGCGCGACCCCCATGCCCGGGCGGCGATCTATGGGCTGGGTCCGACCAGCGGCCCGGCGGAGCTGGCCCGCGCGGCGTTGGAAAGCCTCTGTTACCAGGCCCATGACATGCTCGCCGCCATGGTCAGTGATGGCATGGGTCGCCCGCACCGCCTGCATGTGGATGGAGCCTTGTCGCGCAATGACTGGCTGCTGTCCTTCCTGGCCGACATTCTAGACATCCCGGTTGGGCGCTCCGCAATCCCCGAAGCCGCCGCCTATGGCAGCTTCGTTTTGGCCGGTTATGTGCTCGGTCGGTATGGCCAATGGAGCCACGCGCCGGGCCCCAAAGACAGTGGCGGGGTGTTTCAACCGCGCATGACCGGAACCATCCGCCGGAGCCTGCTGGAGGGCTGGTATGAAGCGCTGGACAAAACCCGCTCTACCTAGCGATTTGGGACTCGGTTTGGATTCCGAGTAGTTTGAAGGGTTTTTTTGCAGTTTAGTGCCGCTGAATCCTCGATTTCGCAAACTTAACAGTTTCGCAACCTCCAGATTTCCGCTACGGTTTTATGTGAGAGAACAAGGGGTTGTTTTTGCCTAGACCCGGTTTTCCACGCTTAGGGCTTGTATCGCGCCGGGGTCTTTTCATGTTCGACCTTGGAGATAGCAAGCCTCTGGGGTATCACGATCATAGGCAATACGTTGGCAAGGTTGAGTATCAGTTATGTTGGAACGGTCCACGACCAAAGTTAAGTGGTTCAATGCAACCAAGGGCTTCGGCTTCGTCAAGGTATCAGACGACTCACCAGACGCCTTCCTTCATATCTCTGTTCTTCAGCGAGCGGGTTACGCCGACCTTCCCGAAGGCGCGGTGGTCGTTTGTGATCTCGTCGAAGGCCAGAAAGGCATCCAAGTCTCCCATGTCCATTCCGTCGAAGGCATTGAGCCTGGGCAACCCTCCGCTGGTGGCGGCGGGGATGCTGGCGGCTATGGCGGTGGTGGCTATGGTGGCGGTGGCGGCTATGGCGGCGGCGGTGGCGGCTACGGTGGTGGCGGCTATGACCGGCGCGACAGCTATGGCGGCGGTGGCGGCTATGACCGGCGCGACAGCTATGGCGGTGGCGGCTATGGCGAGCAACCGTCCTATGGCGGTGGTGGCGGCTATGGCGACCAGCCCCTTCCTGAAGGCGACATCGACGGCACCGTCAAGTTCTTCAACGCGGAAAAAGGCTTTGGCTTCATTGTCCCCGATGGTGGGGGCAAAGATGTCTATGTCGGCAGCCGCGCTTTGGAAGACTCCGGTGTGACGGTCCTGGAACAAGGCCAAAAAGTCCGCATGCAGATCCGCATGGGGAAAAAAGGTCCCATGGCTGGCAAGGTCTCGTTGGCCTGACCCACCTGACCTCCGGGTCGCTGAACCACTTGATCCCATCGGGTATTTCGATCCGATGGGTAGGTGGGGTTTTTGTGCAGTTTTGCCTTGCACAATGGCGCAAATGCCCTCCTAACAGCAGTTTTGATTGCCTTGCCCTTCTGCCGATCCTGGCAGACCGCCCCCCCACTTTGCCTACCTTTCCATGCCTTCTGAGCCTTGCCCCTTCCTTGCCCCTACCTGTTTCAAACAACAATCAAACCGGGAGAACGAGACCATGAGCCTCAACCCCACGCGGTCTAACCGTGCCAATGGCCCCCTGCGCAGCCTTGCCTGCTCCATTGGAGCAATGGCCATCGGATTGGGTTTGGCCCTGGCACCGTCCTCTGCCGCCCAAGCCCAGGATCCGGTCAAGATCGGCTTGATCACCACCCTGTCCACCGGGGCGGGCTATTTGGGTGAAGACGTCCGGGATGGCTTCATGCTGGCGGTGCAACAGGGCAACGGCACCCTGGGCGGTGTGCCGGTTGAGGTCCTGGTCGAGGATGACGAACGCAAGCCCGAGCGCGGCCTGCAAATTGCCGAGCGCTTTGTGAAACAGGAAAAGACTCCGATCCTGACCGGGATCATCTTCTCCAATGTGTCCTTGGCCGTGGTGCCGCGCATGGTCCGCGAAGGCATTTTCTACCTGTCACCCAATTCCGGTCCGTCCCAATTGGCGGGCAAGGGCTGCCATGAGAACTTCTTCAACATCTCCTGGCAGAATGACAACCAACATGAAGCCGCCGGTCAGATGGCCAATAATGACGGCGTCAAAACCGCCTTCATCCTGGCCCCGAACTATCCGGCGGGCAAAGATGCTCTGTCGGGCTTCAAGCGCTTCTTTGAGGGCGAGATTGTTGGCGAAATCAGCACCCAGTTGGGCCAAACCGACTATGCCGCTGAACTGGCCCGGATCCGCGATGCCCAGCCGGAAGCGGTGTTCTACTTCCTGCCCGGCGGCATGGGCATCAACTTCTTAAAGCAGTTTGATCAGGCCGGTCTGAAGGACAACATCCAGATTTACGGCCCGGCCTTCTCCTTTGATGAGCGTCTGCTCGGTGCCGTCGGGGCCGCTGCGGAAGGCGTTAAGAATGCCAGCCATTGGAATTGGGATTTCGACAATGCCGCCAATAAGGCGATGATCGAGGCCTTCACCGCCGCCTATGACCGCCCGGTGACCCAATATGTCGCCATGGGCTGGGACACCGCCATGCTGATCGGCACCGCCCTGGAAGCCACCGGCGGCGATGTATCCAATGCCGCTCTGTTCCGGGAGACCCTGGAAAAAGCCGAGTTCGAGTCGACCCGGGGCGCCTTCCGTTTCAACAGCAACCACTTCCCGGTGCAAAATTTCTATGTCCGCGAAGTGGTGGCCAAAGAGGGCGGTGGCTTCACCAATGTCACCCGGGAAACCATCCTGACCGATCACCAAGACGCCTATGTTGGTGACTGCGCCATGTAATCCTATATAAGGTCGCCCGACCTTATCGATACCCAGGTCACAAGCAGGGGGAAGGTTGGAAACGCCTTCCCCCTGACGTTTTTTCGCCGCAACCCTTCTCGCCCTTGTTCATCCCGCCCCCTTGCCATGCTCCTGATTGAACAACTGCTCAACGGCTTACAATTCGGCATCATGCTGTTTTTGATCTCAGCCGGATTGACCCTGGTTTTTGGCATTATGGGCCTGATCAATCTGGCCCATGGCTCGTTCTATATGATCGGAGCCTATGCGGCGGCGGTGGGGACCGCCTGGACCGGCAGTTTTTTGCTCGGCCTGCTGATCGCCCTGCCCGTGACCGCCTTGGTTGGGCTGGTCGTCGAGCTTGTGGTCATGCGCAGGCTCTATGCCCGGGATCATTTGGATCAGGTGTTGGCGACCTTTGGACTGATTCTGTTTTTCAACGAAGCCATGCGGCTGATCTTTGGCCGCCAGCCGCTGTTCCAGACCGTGCCGCCGTTTCTGGATGGCTCGGTGGAGCTGCTGCCCGGCCTGCCCTACCCGCTCTATCGGCTGGCGATCATCGCCGTGGGGCTGGCGGTGGCCGCAGGGATGTGGCTGCTGATCACCCGCACCCGGCTGGGCATGAAAATCCGCGCCGGGGCGGCGGACCGGGAAATGGCCGGAGCCCTGGGCGCGGACATCACCTTGCTCTATGCCTTGGTCTTTGCCTTGGGCGCGGGATTGGCCGCTCTGGCCGGAGCCATGGCCGGACCGCTGCTGTCGGTGGAATCCGGCATGGGCGAGGGCATGCTGATCCTGGCCTTTGTCGTCATCGTCATTGGCGGCATCGGCTCGGTCCGGGGGGCCTTGGCGGCCTCCTTGCTGGTCGGGCTGGTGGACACTCTGGGCCGGGCTTTCCTGCCCGATATCCTGCGCCTGGTGCTGTCTGACGCCCATGCGGATGGGGCGGGCGCATCCCTGTCCTCGATGTCGATCTATATCCTGATGGCCGTGGTCCTGGCGATCCGGCCCAAGGGACTGTTCCCCGCCCATGGCTGATCCGCAGACCCAACCCTCTCCGTCGGAGGCCCCACCAGCGGCGGCGGCTGCGGTTCCTTCGGTTCCAGCATTGACCCCCTGGTACCGCCAAGCCGGGCCGCTGGCCCTGCTCGGCCTGGGGCTGTTGCTGATGGCCCCGCCAGTGTTTCTCGGCATGGGGGAGGAGTTTTACATCACCTTGCTGACCCGCATGGTGATCTATGGGCTGGCGGCGGCCTCGCTGGATTTGATCCTGGGCTATGGCGGCATGGTCAGCTTCGGTCATGCGGCCTTTGTTGGCGTTGGCGGCTATGTCGCCGGGTTGCTGGCCTATCATGGCATGATGAGTGAGCCGGTGCTTTTCGGTCTGGCGGCCAGCGGTACCAACAATCTACTGATCCTCTGGTCCGCCGCCATGCTCGGCGGTGGCTTTGCCGCCTTTGTCATCGGATCCATTTGTCTGCGCACCACCGGGGTGCATTTCATCATGATCACCCTGGCCTTCGCCCAGATGGTGTTCTTTTTCTTCGTCTCCCTGGAGGCCTATGGCGGCGATGATGGCTTGCCGCTGTGGTACCGCGCCGAGGTCCCGGGTTTGGGGCTCGATGACGACCTGTCGGTCTATTACCTAGCGGTTGGGCTGCTGGCGCTGTTTCTACTCCTGGCCCGGCGGCTGACCCAATCCCGCTTCGGCCTTGTGATCCGCGCCGCACGGCAAAATCCGGAGCGTTTGGCGGCCTTGGGTGTGCCGGTCTACCGCCACAAACTGATCTTGTTCACCCTGGCCGGGGCGGTCGCCGGGCTGGCCGGAGCCATGGAGGTCAACCAAACCGGCTATCTCAGCCCCAGTCTGATGCAATGGACCCGATCGGGCGAGTTGTTGGTGATTGTGATCTTAGGCGGCATGGGCACCCTGTTCGGCCCGGTGCTCGGGGCCATCGCCTTCATCGCCCTGGAGCATGTCTTGGCCGGATGGACCGAGCATTGGGCGCTGGTGTTCGGCCCCGCTTTGGTGCTGTGCGTGCTGTTTTTCCGCACCGGCCTGTGGGGCCTGATCTGCAAGGAGCCCCGGGGATGACGGCTGTGCCGCTGACAGAGGCCAGCGCCCTGCTGGAAACCCGAGATCTGACCAAGCATTTCGGCGGCATCCCAGCCACCGACAGCTTGAACCTCTCGGTCAGCGAAAACACGGTCCATGCCCTGATCGGCCCCAATGGCGCGGGCAAATCGACCACCGTGGCCCAGATCTGCGGCACCTTGCGCCCGGACTTTGGCCAGGTGCTGTTTAGGGGCCAGGACATCACCGCGTTGCCGGTCCACCGCCGCACCGCGCTGGGCCTGGGCCGATCTTTCCAGATCACCAGCCTGTTTCCGGAGTTCTCCGCCCGGGAAAATGTCGCCCTGGCGCTGATCGGGCGGGAGGGCAAAACCTGGTCCCTGCAGCGCCCGGTCAAAGCCGACAATGACCTCCAGGACCGCGCCGAGGCCCTGCTGGAACGGGTTGGTTTGGCGGGTTTTGGCGAGTCTCCGGCCCACACCCTGGCCCATGGTCAGAAGCGGGCTTTGGAGCTGGCCATGGCCCTGGCTGGCGCGCCCCGCCTGCTGTTGCTCGATGAGCCGATGGCGGGCATGGGGCCGGAGGAAAGCCGCCGCATGGTCGATTTGCTGGGTGGCCTGAAGGGCTCGGTCACCATCTTGCTGGTCGAGCATGACATGGATGCGGTCTTCGCCTTGGCGGACCGGATCACGGTTCTGGTCAATGGCCGCGCCCTGGCCGACGGCACCCCCGACCAAGTCCGCAGCGATCCAGAGGTCCGGGCGGCCTATTTGGGGGAAACCGAGACATGAGGGATGCCCCATCGTCCGAGACCGCCTTGCTGTCCGTCTCCGGGCTGTGTGCCGCCTATGGCAGCGCCCAAGTGCTGTTCGGCGTTGATCTCAGCTTGGCCCCCCAGGGGGCCATCGGCCTGCTCGGGCGCAATGGCATGGGCAAAACCACCACCATCCGGGCCATTCTGGGCCTGCATCCGCCGATGGCGGGCGAGATCCGTTGGGACGGCCAGCCCCTGACCGAGGAACCGGCCCATCGCATCGCCCGGCGCGGTCTGGGGCTGGTGCCCGAAGGGCGACGGATTTTTGCCGGTCTCTCGACCCTGGAAAACCTGGTCGCCATGGC
>JBMYTN010000061.1:0-20962 GCA_049604415.1 Rhodospirillaceae bacterium
GAAAGGGCGCGACTGGCGCATTGAGCGCCCGGACCCGCATGGGTCCGTAAGCCAAGGCCGGAGGCCGCCCGGCGCTTGAGGGCCCAGTGAGGGCGAAGCCCGAACGGAACAAAACAACTGGGCCGTTGAGGCCCCGGGACCTTTAGGTCCCGCAAGCCAAGCCGGAGGCGCCCGGCGCTTGAGGGCTTAGCGAGGGCGAAGCCCGAGCGATAAACAAACCCGCCCGAACCCCAAAAACTCCCCCACCTCAGGGAACCTGGAGCGTTCCACAGGAACGCTCCTACTCAGTAGCAGCCTTTGCCGCCTTGCCCTTCCCCTTGCCGGTGCTGGGGGCAGCGTCTGGGGCGGGGGCACTGTCAGGGCCATCACCATCGCCATCGCCATCGCTGTCTTCCGGACCGGTGATCATCGCCTCGGCAATCAGCCCCGCATGGGCGCGCACCGCCGTTTCGATCTCATCGGCCATCACCGGGTTTTCCCGCAGGAAGGTCTTGGCGTTTTCTCGGCCCTGACCAATGCGCTGCGAGCCATAGGAGAACCACGCCCCGGACTTTTCGACAATCCCGGCCTTCACACCGAGATCAAGCAATTCGCCCAGCTTGGAGATCCCCTCGCCATACATGATGTCAAATTCGACCGTCTTGAACGGTGGAGCGACCTTGTTCTTAACCACCTTGACCCGGGTCTGGTTGCCGACCACCTCATCCCGGTCCTTGATCGACCCAATGCGGCGGATATCCAGGCGCACCGAGGCATAGAACTTCAGCGCATTGCCGCCGGTGGTGGTTTCCGGATTGCCAAACATCACCCCGATCTTCATCCGGATCTGGTTGATGAAAATGATCAGGGTGTTGGACCGGGAGACCGAACCGGTCAGCTTGCGCAGGGCCTGGCTCATCAGACGAGCTTGCAGACCGACATGGCTGTCGCCCATCTCGCCTTCCAGCTCGGCACGCGGTGTCAGGGCGGCCACGGAATCGATCACCAAGACATCAATGGCCCCGGAGCGCACCAGGGTGTCGGCAATTTCCAGGGCCTGTTCGCCTGCATCGGGCTGGGAGACCAGCAACTCGTCCAGATTGACGCCCAGCTTGCGGCCATAGATTGGATCGAAGGCATGTTCCGCATCCACAAAGGCGCAGGCCCCACCGGCCTTTTGCGCTTCGGCGATCACATGCAGCGCCAGGGTGGTTTTCCCGGAGCTTTCCGGGCCATAGACCTCAATGATCCGGCCCTTGGGCAGGCCGCCAATGCCCAGGGCAATATCCAGCCCCAATGAGCCGGTGGAGACCGCTTCGATCTCAACCGCTGAATCCTTCTGCCCCAACCGCATGATCGAGCCTTTGCCAAAGGCACGTTCGATCTGGGTGACTGCTGCTTCCAAAGCCTTTTGTTTGTCCATCGTATCCCTGTCCACCAGGCGCAACACATTTTGCGACATACCGCAGCCTCCTTATCACATGGCGCCGAGGGCGGGCGCAACGACCGGAACCGGGTTCCTCCGGCTTTCTGTGTCAAATGTGCCTGATTTGTTCTTTTTTGCAAGAACAAATTTCGAACAAAACCAGATCAGAGCCGGTGCGATGCCCGACCGATATACTGGGGAGAAATGTAAAAATTTCGTTCTTGGTTTGTTTTTCCGGGTGAATTAGTCACCCATTATTTCCATTTTTTGGCTCATCGGCCTGCCCGAGCACGTCTCGGACCTTTGCCGCCAACTGCTTGAGACTAAAAGGTTTTGGCAAGAAATGGGTGCCGGGCTGATTGACCACATCGCCTTGGATCACATCTTCGGAATAGCCGGAGATCAAGATGATCGGCAGCCCCGGTTTCAGGGTGCGAATCCGTGTCGCCAAAGCCGCCCCGTCCATGCCCGGCATCACCATATCGGTGATCAGCAAATCGATCGCCAAACCACCATCAAGAACTTCGAGCGCGCCTTCACCGGAGCGGGCTTCCGCAACCTCATAGCCCTTATTGCGCAGGGCCCGAGCCCCGAAGACCCGCACCGCGTCTTCATCCTCCACCAGCAAAATTGTGCCGCGACCGGTTAAGTCATCGCCGTCCTCTTCAGTCTTTTTGCGTCGGCGCGGACGGCGTTTGGGCTGAGGCGCCTCGGCGGCGTCTTCCGACACAGCCTCCGGCGTCTCGCCCGGGTCTTGGGAGGGCACGCTTTCACCTGCGTTCAAGATCGCATCGCTCTCAACCTCATGGTCTTCGGCCTCATCGCCCTCAAAGCGCGGCAGATAGATGGTGAAGGTCGCGCCTTCGCCTTGGGTCGAGTCGACGAATATATAGCCCTCGGTTTGGCGGATGATGCCATAGACCGTGGACAGGCCTAGGCCGGTGCCCGACCCGGCGGTGCCTTCGGCTTTGGTGGTGAAAAACGGCTCAAATAGGCGCGAGAGATGCTCCCGAGAGATCCCTTCGCCGGTGTCGGTCACGTCGATCACCACCCAGTCCCCTGCCGGGACGGTGCCCGCCGCACCCCGGCGTTCCGGACGTTCTAGGGTGTCGCGCCGGGTCGAAATGGTCAGCACCCCGCCATTGGGCATGGCATCCCGGGCATTGACCGCCAGATTGATCACCACCTGATCGAACTGGCCGGGATCGACCCGGATATGCCCGGCCTCCCGGCCATGGGCCAGTTTCAGCTCCACCCGCTCGCCCAGCAAACGGCGCAGCAAGTGGGACAGTTCCGACAGGCCATCGACCACATCGAGCAAGCGCGGCCGCAAGGGCTGACGGCGGGAAAAGGCCAGCAGCTGGCGGACCAGATTGGCCGCCCGATTGGCGTTTTGCTTGATCTGCATAATGTCCGTAAAGGACGGATCCCCGGTGCCATGGCGTTGCAGCAGCAGGTCGGAAAAGCCGATCATGGCGGTCAGCAGGTTGTTGAAGTCATGGGCCACGCCACCGGCCAACTGCCCCATGGCCTGCATTTTTTGCGCCTGGGCGAATTGCTGCTCCAGGCTCTTGCGCTCCGTGACATCGATCAGATGGGCGACGACCCCTTCGGGCGGCAGGCCTTCCTGGAACCGGCCCTGGGGCGCGATCAAATTGACCTCCGCCCCGTCCAAAGTCATCGGCGACAGGTACAGGGTGACCGCCCGTTCCTCCGGGCTGTCCTGGGGCTCCACAGATGGGGTTAGTTGCAGGCGAAGATCGGCCTGTCGGCGTTCGACCCGACCGGTCAGCACCAAATCAATCTGCTGCTGGACCGCATCGCGTTCTTCGGCATGGATGAATTCCGAGAGCGGGCGGTCCAGAACATCGTCGCGCACCCGGCCCAGCATATCGAGGAAGGAGGTGTTGCAATCGGTCAGCAAGCCATCCGGCCCGATCAGCCCGATCCCCACCGGCGCGGCGTCAAACAGCCAGGGCCGCCGTTTCGACCAGCTGCCTTCCGAGGCCGCCTCGACCCGTTCCGACAGCCGCATTACGACCGAGCGGGTCCGGATGTCCCCGGCATCATCGAAGGTTGATTGCCGTACGGCGGCCAAAAACGGCGCGTCATAGCGCGGTTTAAAGGTCAGGGTGCCTTCCCATTCGCCATCGGGATCCGGCGGATCGCCGTCAACCCAATCCTCGATCCGGCTGCCGCCCAGATCATCGGGCTCCAGACCCAGCCAATGGGCCAAGCGTTGGTTGATATAGCGCAAAGTGCCATTGGCATCGGTGGAATAGAGGCCAACGGGCAGGAAGAACAGGAAATCCGCCAGCTCTTCGCGCTCTCGGGTCAGGACCTCGTCAATGGCCCGTCGGGCCGTCACATCGCGGCTTTGCCAGATCCGGGCCCCGGGCTCCCCCGCCACACCAGTGACCGAAACCCGCAGCCATTCCGGTTCGCCCTCCGGATCGCCGGGATCGCGCAAGGGCAAATCAATGGTCTCGCTGACCCCAAGGCGCTCGGCCTCCTGCAGCCGGTCGAACAGATCCCGGCTATCGGGCAAGTCATCATGGAGGCGCGCTTCCAGCCCGTCGAGCAACCCGGCAAAGGCCGTCGCCACGGCCTGCTTGGCCTCGACCACAGCAACAGCCTCTGCCTCCGCCCCAACTGGCTCCGCTCCACCAGACCCCTCTGCGTTCGACTCCGGTTTTGGGGTTTCGCTGTCCAGGGGGTCCAGAGACCCCCGAGTGACTTCAAATGGAGCCTCTATCACAGTCGCCTTGGCGCGCCAGGCATCGCGGCCCTCCCCATTGGCCGCCACCAGGGTCCCGCCCTCATCGGCGTAGATCCGGACCCCTTCTTCCCGGTCCAACAGGGCCTGGGTGGCTTGGCTGGTGCGGTGCAACCGGTCCACCGCGCCCAAGCGGCGGGTTGCCCAGAGCCCGGCCCCCACCCCGGCCAGCAGCGGGATCAGGGCAGCCCAGAGCACCAGGGACAGCGGATCGGCCACAAGGCCCATCAGCAGCGGCAGCAGGGCCAAGGCAGGCAGCAGCACCGGCAAAACCCGCATCAGACGCTGCGCAACAGGGGTCGATAAGGCCGAAGATCCGCTGCGCGATCGTTGGGCTTGGGGCTGGGCACGCCGAGGAGCACTCATCCAGAGGTCACCCGCTTCAGCTTCATCACATAGCCAATCACTTCGGCCACCGCCCGGTAATGTTCCGGCGGCACTTCCTGATCCAACTCGACGGTGGCATGGAGTGCCCGGGCCAAAGGCGGGTTTTCCACCACCGGGATCTCATTGGCTTCGGCGGTGTCGCGGATGCGCAGGGCCACCGCATCCTGGCCCTTGGCCACCAGCAAGGGGGCCGACATGCTGTCCATGTCATATTTCAACGCCACCGCATAGTGGGTCGGGTTGGTGATCACCACGCTGGCATCGGGGACCTGGGCCATCATCCGTTCCATGGCCCGCTTCATCCGCAGCTTCCGGATCCGGGCTTTGACCTGCGGATCGCCTTCAGCGTTTTTATGCTCTTCCTTGACCTCCTGTTTCGACATTTTCATGTCGTCTTTGAACTTCCATTTCTGGAAGGAAAAGTCGGCCACGGAAATCACCGTCATGATCATCACGACAATGATCAGCAATAGGATGAGGATTTCCCGCAGCTCCTGGATCGTCACCCCGATTGGCTGGCTCATCAGCCGTTCCGGCTCGCTGAGATAGGGGATCAGGATCAACCCGGCCACCGGGGCGATGATCACCAGCTTCAGGATCGCTTTGGCGCCCTCCAGCAACTGGCGCAGAGAGAACATCTTCTTGATGCCGCTGATCGGGCTGATCTTGTTGATGTCCGGCTTCATCTTGGCGAAGGTCCACAGCCAGCCGAACTGCAAAATATTCGCCATCACCGAGATCATGACGAACATGGCAAAGGGAATGGCCAGCAACAGCAGCATCTCCAGCGACAGGGTCGCCAAAAAGGGGGTCACGCTCTCTGGGGTGATGGCAAAGGTATGGGGGCGTTCCAGGAAGGTTCGGGCAATGTCGGTGACGGCCCCGGAAATCCACGGCACAAACACGGTCACCAAAATCAGCGCGGCGGACAGGGTGGCCAGGCTTTTGATCTCCTGGGAGGAGGCCACATTGCCTTCATCGCGGGCCGAGGAGAGTTTTTTCTCCGTCGGCTCTTCCGTTTTGGAGTCTTTATCTTCGTCGGCCATGGACAGCCCTGAACCCTGGAATCACGCGGAGTCCGCCCTGTTTGGCGGAGTCTAACGCAGGCACGGGGAGCTTGTCGCGACCCAATTGTCGCGGAAACGGGTCTAAGCCTTAGAACGTCACGGTGGCAATGGCCGCATCCCGGGTATCGGGCTGCCACATGTCGGGGGCGGTCGGGGCTGCGCCGGAATGGGAGATGAAGGTGCCCTCGCCCGGTTCATCCAGGACCACGGAGCCCCGGGGAGTGGTCACAGTGACCTCGCCCTCGCGCAGCAAAACCCCGAACTGGCCATTGATCTCGCCGCCCCAGACCGAGGTGCCACGAATGCCGATGGTGGCGATCGGGGTCTTGATCACCATGTTCTCATGCTTGGTCTGCTCACCGCCCGCCAGCAGGAACACGCCGGACATCACCGTCATCACGCCGGAGGTTTGCTCTTCCTGGATCACGAGGTCATCCAGGATCACCACCGTGTCTTCGCCCAGGGTCAATTCACTGCCATCGCGCAGATCAACCAACAGCTTGGCCCCAGAGCCGGTGGACAGGGTGTCGCCATATTGCACACCGTCGGAAACGGACAGGGTGCGATAGGTGACCTCACCGGCGGGGATGGCCGTGGCATCGGGGATCAGCCGACTGACCTCCCCCACCTTATCCGCAGCCTGCACGGCAGTGGCCCCGCTTAAGGCCATCACCAGGGCCAAAACAGATACAGAAACACCATGGGCTCGGATCATAGAGTGCACTCCAACTCTGACCATCCATCTCAAAACATCACTTACCAAAAATAGTCCTTTTGAAATTCTGATAAACCATTCAAAGGTCATAAAGCCCATTTTGATCCAAATAAGGGCTCTCAAACACGGCAAAGTGATATCCAGGCTTTGCCATAACGCCTTTGATCCACCAGTTGGACACCGGGAAGGTCCGCCTCTGCAATGGCCGCATTGTCTTCCAGACTGATGATCGTGCCGGGTCGGGTCCACCCAGCCTGGGCCAAGGCCTGAACGCCCCTTCGCCCCAGATCCGTGCCATAGGGTGGATCCAGCAGCACCAAATCCACTGGGCCGTCCTGGGGCGGGGCGGGGGCCAACAGATCCGCCCGCAGCACCGCAGCCCGGTCGGCAAGGTCGAGTTCGGTGACGGCGCGCCGCAGGGCCGCACAATGGCCGGGATCTTTGTCCAAGAAGACCGCTTTGGCCGCACCCCGCGACAGGGCTTCCAGCCCCAAGGCACCGCTGCCGGCGAAGCCGTCAAGCACCCGGGCCCCGACCAGACGGAAACCCTCCTGGCCAACAAAGCGGTGCTCCAGGATATTGAACAGGGCTTCGCGGACCCGATCGGTGGTCGGGCGCAAGCTGGCATCGGCTGACGGGGGCAGTGCGATCCGGCGTCCCCTTAAGGCCCCGCCGACAATGCGCAGTTGACCGCTGCCCTGGGATCGCTTCGCAGCGGATCGCCCGCGCGGGGTCATATCAGCCCGATCACGGCTTAGGCCCCCGCGCCGCCCTTGCGGGACCGTGCGCGCTTCACGGGGGCGGCGGAGCCGACACCCAACTGTTCGCGCAACACCTTCCCGGTGACCTCCTGGGCCGCGCCGGAGGTCAAGGTGCCGAGCTGGAACGGGCCATAGGCAACCCGGATCAGACGGCTGACCGGCAGGCCAAGATGCTCCATCACCCGGCGGATTTCCCGGTTGCGGCCTTCGGTCAGGGAGACGCTGAGCCAGGCATTGGCCCCTTGTTCACGCTCCAACACCGCTTTGATCGGGCCGTAATCGACGCCCTCAACCCGAACGCCTTTTTCCAAGCTCGACAGGCGGGTCTGGTCCGGGCGGCCATGGACCCGCACCCGATAGCGCCGCAGCCAGCCCCGGGAAGGCAATTCCAGATCCCGGGCCAAACCGCCATCGGTGGTTAGCAGCAACAGGCCTTCGCTGTTCAAATCCAAACGCCCGACCGAGATCACCCGGGGCAAATCCGGGGGCAGGCGCTCAAACACCGTCGGGCGGCCTTCCGGATCTTTATGGGTGGTCATCAGACCCACCGGCTTGTGATAGCGCCACAGCCGGGTGCGCTGGGGTCCCGGCAAGGGATTGCCATCGACCAGAACCATATCGTCAGCGGTGACCAAGGTGGCCGGGGTCTCAATGATCCTGCCATTGACCACAACGCGGCCCTCGGCGATCCAGCGTTCGGCGTCACGCCGGGAACACAACCCGGCCCGGGCCATCACCTTGGCGATCCGGTCCCCAGTCGGTTGAGCGTCGGTCGATGCCTGATCCGCGCTCATGCGCCCTGCCCTTGGCAGGCTTTGACGAAGGCCGTCAGGATCGCGCCATCGGCGGGGCTGATGTCATATTCCGGATGCCATTGCACCCCCAGGCAGAACCGCTTCGAGGGGTCTTCAATGCCCTCGATCACGCCATCAGGGGCCCAGGCATCGACCACCACATTGGGCGCGCCATCAGCCACGGCTTGATGGTGGGCGGAGTTCACCGGAAATTTGGCTTGGCCGCCAACGGCATCTCGGGTGATCCGATGCAGCAGTGATCCTTCCAACACCGTCACCTCATGGCCGGGCTCGGTGCGGGGGTTGGGTTGTTCATGGGCCAAGGCCTCGGGCACCGCATCGGGGATATGCTGGATCAGCGGGCAGCCGAGCACCACGGCAAGCAATTGCTGGCCGCCACAAATGCCCAACAGCGGCATGTCGCGCTCCAGAGCGCCCCGGGTGATGGCCAGCTCAAAATCGGTCCGCCCGGGTTTCAGGGCCACGGTCTCATGCTGGGTTTCTGCCCCAAACAGGGCCGGATCGACGTCAAAGGCCCCGCCGGAAACCAGCAGGCCATCGATCAAATCCAAATAGCCGGACACATTGTCGGGGGCATGGGGCAGGATCAGGGGCAATCCACCGGCGGCCTCCACCGCCTGACAATAGTTTTGTCGCAGCGCATACCAGGGCAGCTTGGAATAGCCGCCACCGTCTTCACTGTCCGCCGTAATGCCGATCACCGGCTTGCCCATGGAACCCTCGTCTGGTCTGTCAAACTGCGCTTGTGGGATGGTTGTACGCCCTCCCAGACCACCAAGGCAATTGCTCGCCTTTTCCAGCGGCCATAATCGCCCTATTCTGCCGCCCATGACCGACGCTCACCCGCCTATTACGGACACCCACAGTCCAGACCCCGCCACCCTGGATCCCCCCACTCCAGAGCCCCCCAGCCTGGATCCTATGGATCTTGCTTTGGCAGAGGCCCGCGCTGCGGCTGCACGCGCTGAGGTCCCGGTCGGCGCGGTGGTCACCGGCCCCGATGGCGCGGTCCTGGCACGGGCGGGCAACCGCACCCTTGGCGATCAGGATCCCGCCGCCCATGCGGAGATCCTGGCCCTGCGCGACGCCGGGAAAGCCCTTGGCTCGGCCCGTTTGGTGGAGTGCACGCTTTGGGTGACCTTAGAGCCCTGCCCGATGTGTGCCGGGGCCATTGAGCATGCCCGGATCGGCCGGCTGGTGTTTGGGGCCTATGACCCCAAAGGCGGCGGTGTCGACCATGGGCCTCGGGTCCTAGACCATCCCAATTGCCGCCACCGCCCGGAAATTGTCGGCGGTGTGCAGGAAACCGCTTGTGCCGATCTGCTGCGCGCCTTCTTCCAGGAACGCCGATGATGACCAAACCCCCGAGCCCCCAACCCAAGCCCTCAAACATGAGCCCCCAACCATGACCCCCCCGCCAGATCAAAACCCGCATCGCGATGATTGGGCCATGGCGGAGTCAGCCATCAGCAAGGTGATCCGCTCTGGCCTGCCTGCCCTGGCGGAGCAACAGGCCTTAAACGCGCTGGCGACCGGGGCCGAAACCCAAGCCCTGTGGCTGAAGGCGGCCCAGGCGCAAAGGCTGCAAGGCAAATGGCCCCAGGCCGCCGCGAGCTACCACCAGGCCGCCGAGATGGGACCAAATGGGGCCCTGTGGCAGAGCTGTAGTGCGGTGTTGTCCGGCGCGCCCGGCGATGACCCGCTCCCGCTAGACTTGCCAATCACGCCCTTTCTCTGGGCCGAACAGATCATCAGCCCGGACTTGGATCAGCAGCTCCGCGATCACCAAACCGAACGCAAAGCCCATGAGGCGATCACCTTCGGCAAAACCCGCAAGCGCTTGCGTCAAGCCCAGGCCTGGCGCGTCACCCGGGAGCTGCTCCGCGCCGCTCTCAAAGACAGCGCCGCCTTGACCCAGCGGGCCAACAGCCTGCTCTGCGCGGACGCCATGGACCCAGAAGCGGTGGAAGCGACCTTGTTGGACTATGGCGATCAAGGCGGCTATCTGCAGCATCGGGACAGCAAGCCGGAAGACGGCGCCTTTGGCGACCGGCAGCGCCTGCTGACCATGGTGCATTATCTGCAAATCGACAGCGAGGCCTTCAGCGGCGGCGATCTGGTGCTCCATGACCCTGATGGCAAAGGGCAAACCCTGATCCGTCCGCGCTCCGGCCTTACCGTCGCCTTTCCCGCCAGTGCTTTGCATGAGGTCACACCCCTGCGGGTCCATGACCCCAGCGGCCCGGTGCCGCAGCGCCGCTGTTTGGTGCTCTGGTTCCTAAACCAAAAACCGGACGCAAAACCAAACGCGCCCGCATGAACGGGTCGCTTGAGTTCCGACCGTGCTGCGCATTACCTTAAAGACCACGCGCGCTGATCGACCCTCCAGGAGGCTCCACCATGCCCTGGCCCCGCTTGCCCATGCTCTGTGCGATTGCTGCCTTGGCCCTGCTGCCGGTCTCCGGAGGCCTGATCGGTCCCGTTGAGCCCGCTCTAGCGGCAGGCGGCGCGGCGGCGGGCAGCCGCGATGACAACACCACCAAGCGGCCCCGGGATCAGGCCCATCTGATCGGCGGTGATACCATCATGCTGGAAACCATGTGGATCCCCGTGCCCACCGGCCAGGGCACCTTCCAGGCCGTCGGCTTGACGCCCTATCTGGAAATCCATCCGGAGCAGGTCAACAAAGCCTGCTACCGCACGCCTTGGGTGGCGGAGGCACTGATCATCCATCTCTACAACCATCCCAGCCAGCGTCAGGCCTTAGCCGACATCACCCAGGGCAAAAACAAGCAAGAAATCCTGGCCCTGACCGAGTTGATCGCCGGGCCGGGCGTGTTCAAGGATGTGCGGCTGGAGCAAGGGCTGCCGCTGAAGCAATCCCGGGAAAACGAAACCCTCTCCTTGGTTTGCAAGTGATCGGCCAGACCAGCACCAAACCCCGCAAGCGTGGCCCGCGCGATGCGGACAACCACCGCATCGCCACCCTCTACACCAACCAGCTGCGCCGGTTCGGCACCACTGCCCGCGCGGTGGGATGGCGCAGCCGGGATCGCCAGGAAATCCGCTTTGCCACCTTGGCAAAAATCGGAGTGCGCCAGGGGGATTCCGTGCTTGATGTGGGCTGTGGCACCGGTGACCTGTGCGACTGGCTGTCCAAGCGCGGGTTAAGGGTGCGCTATGTCGGGCTGGACATGGTCCCGGCCATGATCAAACACTGCCAGACGCGCTACCCTGGCCACAATTTCGTCCTGGGGGATTTGGGGGATCCGGCCTTATCCCGAAAAGAGGATGCGGTGGATTGGGTGCTGGCCAGCGGCCTGTTCGCCCACCGCAAAGAAGACCCTTTCCCTGACATGCTGGCCCTGGTGGCCAAAATGTACCGGATCTGCCGCAAGGGGGTGGCGTTCAACTCCCTCTCCAGCGCCCATTGCCCGGAAGAGGCCGATCAATGGGAGCTGTTCCACGCCGATCCGGATCAGACCTTGCTGGCCTGCGAAGCCATCGCCCGGCAATCACAGCCATCGGGGCGCTGTCGGCTGCTGAGCGGCTATGTGGAGGATGATTTCACCATCCATATGCTGAAAGGCGGGAAATAACCGCCCTAAGGATCGAACGCCTGGACGAAGGTGGCAGGCTCCACATTGCCCCCGGACAACACCGCCACCGTGACCCCACCGGTTCCGGCCCGACCGGCCAAGGCCGCCGCCAGGGCGACCGCGCCGCCCGGCTCCAACACCACTTTGTAATCGACAAAGCCGCTGGCCATGGCCCCGAGCACCTCGGATCGGGACACCACGACACCCCCGGCCAGGGTGGTGCGGTTGACCTCGAAGGTCAGAACGCCGGGCATGGGTGCCAGCAGAGCATCACATAGCGGATCGGCTCCGGGGCTGTTGGCAACCCGCTGGCCGCTTTCTAAGGACCGTCCGGTGTCATCCCAGCCTTCCGGCTCGACCGCATACACCGGGACATCGGGCCAGGTGGCGCGGATCACCGTGGAGATCCCCGCCGTCAGCCCGCCGCCACCACAACAAACCAAGACCCGGTCCGGCACCACCGCTTCGGCCTTCAACTGGGCGACAATTTCCAGCCCCGTTGTGCCCTGCCCGGCCATCACCGCCGGATGGTCATAGGGCGGCAGCAAGGTCGCGGCGGTTTCTTGGGCGATCTGTTGGGCGGTGCTTTCCCGGTCCGAACGCTCGCAGCGGATCACCTTGGCCCCCCAGGCCTCGGTCAGGCGCACCTTCAAGGCCGGGGCATCCCGGGGCACCACCACATAAGCAGGCACATTGAAGCGATGGGCGGCACAGGCCACCGCCTGGCCATGATTGCCCGAGGAATGGGTAACCACGCCCCGGGCCCGTTCCGTTGGATCCATCGCCGCCAGAAAATTGGTCGCGCCGCGGATTTTAAAGGAGCCGGTGCGCTGCAGGCACTCGGCCTTCAGCAACAATCGCCCGCCGAGCTGGGCATTGACCAAGGGGTTTTCCAGGATCGGGGTTTCAGCCACCGCCCCGGCAATGCGATCCGCTGCGGCCTCAATCTCGGCAAGGCTCAAAGGGGATGCGGGGGCTGCAGCGGTCATACCCAGAAATCCTTCGTTTAATGCTTAACCCTCTTCCCGGGCCAAGGCACGGTAGCCGATGTCGCGACGGCAAAAACCGTCCGGCCAGTCCAGCGCATCCACTGCGCCATAGGCCCGATCCCGGGCCTCCCGAACCGTGGCTCCGGTGGCGGTGACGCCCAACACCCGGCCACCATTGGCCAAAACAGCCGGGGGCTCCGCGTCGGAGTTTTTGGTCCCCGCATGGAAGACAATGGCTCCGGGCTGGCCGTTGGCCTGGTCCAAACCGCCGATGACACTGCCCTTGGCGTAGGATCCAGGATAGCCCTTGGCGGCCATGACCACCACCATGGCGGCGGCGTCAGACCAGTCCAGGCTCATGCCCTCCAGGCCGCCCGGGCCAGAGGCCGCAGCCTTGAGCACCGGCACCAGATCGGAGGTCAGGCGGCTCATCAAGACCTGGCATTCCGGATCGCCAAAACGGACATTGAATTCCAAAACCTTGGGCACTCCGTCCTGGATCATCAGCCCGCCAAACAGCACACCGGAGAAGGGTGCACCAGCCTCGGCCATGGCTTTGACCACCGGATCGACCACCTCGGCCATGATCCGATCCTGCATCGCCGCATCGACAATCGGTGCCGGAGAATAAGCCCCCATGCCGCCGGTATTGGGGCCGGTATCGCCTTCGCCAACCGCCTTATGGTCCTGAGCTGCGGCCAGCGGCAAGGCTACCGACCCGTCGACCAGGGCAAAAAAGCTGGCTTCCTCGCCATCCAGGAACTCTTCCAGCACCACCTCGGCCCCGGCCGCACCAAAGGCCCGGTCGACCATGATGTGATCGATGGCGGCCTCGGCTTCGGAGAGGGAGGCACAGAGGATCACCCCCTTGCCCGCCGCCAAGCCATCGGCCTTAACCACAATCCGACCATCGCCCGCTGCGGTTTTTTCCTTAGCGAAGGCCTTGGCGGTGTCAGCGTCGGTGAACCGGCCATACCACGCTGTGGGCACCCCGGCCTTGGCCAGCAGATCCTTCATAAAGCCCTTGGAGGCTTCCAAGGCCGCCGCCGCCCGACCCGGACCAAACACCGGCACTTCCCGGGCGCGCAGCTGATCGGCCAAGCCTGCGACCAGCGGGGCTTCCGGCCCGATCACCACAAGATCGATGGCCTCATGTTGCGCGAAATAGACCAGGGCTTCCAAATCTTCCGCGCCGATGGGCACCAGATGGGCGACCTCGGCGATGCCCGCATTGCCCGGCGCGCAATAAAGCACGTCGCAAAGCGGGGATTGGGCAATTTTCCAACAGAGCGCATGTTCGCGCCCTCCGGATCCGACCACCAAGATTTTCACAGGTGGGATCCTTTCCTGTCTTAAAAGAGGGTTCCGGCCCGACCGTCCCACAGAGGGGCAAGAGTCTAGGGCCGAGCAGCCACCATCCGCCAGGGTCCGGCTGGACCCTGTGCCTTAACGGAACAGGCTGGAAACGGATTTCTCATCGCTGATCCGGCGCATGGCCTCGGCCAACAGCGGCGCGATGGAAATCGGGTTGATGTTTTCCGCCACCTTCATCGCTTCGGTGGCCTGGATGCTGTCGGTGATGCACAGGCTGTCGAGCGGCGAGGAGCTGACCCGGGACACCGCACCGCCGGACAGCACCCCATGGGTGACATAGGCTTGAACCGAAACGGCTCCGGCTTCTTTCAGAGCCACCGCCGCATTGCACAGGGTGCCCGCAGAATCGACAATGTCATCGACGAGGATGCAATTGCGGTCCTTCACATCACCAATGATGTTCATGACTTCCGAGACACCAGCACGTTCGCGACGCTTATCGATGATGGCCAGATCGGCCCCAATGCGCCGGGCCAGCTCCCGGGCGCGGACCACACCACCGACATCAGGCGAGACCATCAAGGGCCGCTCGCCCTCAAAGGTTTCCTGGATCCGCCGGGCAAACACCGGGGCGGCATAGAGATTGTCCAGCGGGATGTCAAAAAAGCCCTGAATCTGACCGGAATGCAAATCCAGGGTCACCACCCGGTCGGCCCCGGCGGCGGTGATCAGATTGGAGACCAGCTTGGCGGTGATCGGGGTCCGGGGGCCGGTTTTGCGGTCCTGCCGGGCATAGCCGAAATAGGGGATCACGGCGGTGATGCGCCGGGCCGAGCCCCGCTTCAGCGCATCCAGCGCCACCAGCAACTCCATCAGATTGTCATTGGCCGGGTAGGAGGTCGACTGGACCACAAACACATCCTCGCCCCGGACATTTTCCAGGATCTCGACCCAGACTTCCTGATCGGAAAACCGTCTGACGGAGACCTCGGTCAACTCGATATCAAGGTAATTGGCAACGGCTTCTGCCAAGGGGCGGTTGCTGTTACAGCTCATGACCTTCATACCGGTCTCTCCCATCAGGACAACAGGCCATGCGGCAATGGCATCTCAAGCGCCGAGTCACCCAGCCTTAAGCGCTTTCGAAGGCCTCCGCTGGGGTTGACACAGCAAAGGGCATAAGCTCTAGGCCATTGACTTGGCAGTAATTTTTAGAAATCCCAACCGAGGGCCGCCAGTCGGTCAGGAACAAGGACACATCCGGGATTTGATGGCCCAGGGCCACCAGCGCGCGCACCTTAACAATGTGACGGTTGGGTGTAAATATGGAGCTTTGGTGGCCACTAGAGCGCACTGAGGACGCTTCTGCTCTGCCAAAATCGCCGGATCGAAGCCCCTATGGCGGCCCTTGCCCCAACAGGGTTTGCCCTAAGCCCACCAAAGCGCCCCGCGCCACTAAGGGCGCGACCCCGCCCCAGGGACCATTCAGGCTGCCAGAGGGCACCATATTGTCCTGATTGATCTTGCCCAGCGAGGTGCCGTCGGAATCCAGCACGGTCCAGACAATGACCACCGCATCCTGGCCATCGCCTTGGGGGGTGGCATCGACGGTGCCGATCAAGGACACCGTGGCTTTGCTTTGATCGGTGACCACCGTTGCCCTGGCCTGGCGCAGCATGGTCGAAAGCGTATCGGTCAGGGCCTGCACCCCATCGCCTGGGGCGCGTTCCACCTTCACATAGACCGCAAGCGTTTGCGACTCAGCCGAGTCCGGGGCCGGTCCGGTTGCCGCCGGGGCCGCACGGGGTGCAGCAGATGCCGGGGACGATGGCGGCGGCGGTGGGGCCGCTGCCACCGGTCCGGGTGCAGACGGTGCGGCGACCGGCGGCGGCGGCTGGACGCCGACCGGTTGTGGCGGTCCGGCGCGTCCCCCTGGCCCGCGCGAGGCGACCCGGGTCGGCAGACCGGTGGGCAAGGCTGTGGCGGCCGCAACCGCTTGGGCGGGCGGGCTCGCCACCATAGCGGCGGCTTCCGGGGCGGCTGTTTGCCAGGCTTCGGAGGGCACGGGCACATCGGCGCGGCCTTCATTGATCGTTTGCCCCTCCGCGCTCACCAAGCGCCAGAACACGGTGACCACCCGGCGAATGCCATCGGAGGGTCCCAATTGGGCCTGGGTGGTCAGGACATAGCCCAGGGTTGGTGCGTTGGCTCCAGCCTCCGCCGGGATCTCCATGGCGCGCAGGGATTCCGCCAGCTCCAGGGCGATCAGACGGTTCCAGGGCACATCAAGCCCCTGGGTCGGGCGGATGGTGACGCCCGGACCGGCCTTGAGGGCGACCAATGGATTGGCCACACCGGTGGTCTCATGCTTGAACGGTTGCGGCACGGCCCCGCAGGCCGTCAGCAGCAGGGCCAAGATGGCCATCATCCCCCACAGGAGACCCCGCCGGAACCAAGACCCGGTCGCTTCCACAGACCCAATCCTCAAAAGATACAGCTGGCCAGCATCAAGATGATAATAAAGGATCCGCCGAGCATGATGATATAGGGCATGGCCGAGGATCCTTATGGCTTAGCGCTCAAGGGCGATGGCCGAGAGCATGCGGCCATAATCTTCCTGGCCGGATTTGACCGAACGCCGATAGCTGAAAAACCGTCCGCCTTCGCGCACGGTGTCACAGGGGGTCGGCATGACATCGGTCACCCCGGCCCGCACCAGCTTTTTGGCGATATAGCCCGGCAGGTCAAACAGGAAATGCCGTTCCCGGCGAGACGGGGCAAAGAAAATCTCGTTGGTGTCATCCTCTTCCATGAAATCGGCTTCAAATTCCGGGCCGACTTCATAGGAGCGTTGGGTGATGCAGGGCCCGACCCCGGCAATGACCCGATCCCGGGACCCGCCAATGGCTTCCATGGCGTCAATGGTGGCTTCCAACACCCCGGTGCGCGCACCCTTCCATCCGGCATGGCAGGCCCCGATCACCTTGGCCTTCGGATCGGCCAGCAAGACCGGGGCGCAATCGGCGGTCAGGATGCCCAGCACCAGCCGGGGCATTTTGGTCACCATGCCATCGGCCACCGGCGCATCGCCCGGTGCCCAGGGTTCGGTTACCGGAACCACGGTGGCGGTATGCTGTTGGTTTAAGGTCACCAGCGCTTCCGGCGGCATTTCCAAGGTTTCCATGGCGATCTCCCGATTGCGCCGAACGTTTTCCGGAGCATCGCCAGAGCCAAAGCCGCAATTCATCGATTGGTAGATGCCTGTCGACACCCCCCGGTTCCGGGTGAAGAACCCGTGGCGCACATTGGTCAACGCGTTCAGAGAAGACACGGTGATCATAATCGTTCCTAGGTTGGGACCGAGGGGGGGCGATCCTGAGAGGAAGCGAGACCCAATGGGAACCACCCAAAGACAGGGCAGAAGGCCTCGGTCAGAACCCGGGGAGACCCGGCATGGAGGGATGGCGGAGTGCCATAACCTTAAATAAAATGCCCATTTTATCGGGGTCAATCAAGCGGCGGACGGCATTTCTGACCTGATCGGCCTGTTTTTCAGTCGCTTGAGAGATGAGTTGCCCCCCGCGCGCCTCAATGCCTAGGCGCAATAGGAACACGCCTTGCTGGACGGGGCCGTCGACCACAACCCCTTCGGACCGTGCCAGCCTCGCCAAAGTCTCGAAATCCACATGGGCGGTCAGATCCGCCGACCCCGGCGCGGCAAAGGGATCGACAAAGCGATGGCCCTGGACCGCCTGGAAGCTGTCCCCGGGCGCGCTGTGGCCGGGACCGTAATCGATGAACAAGGCCGCTCCGCCTTGGGCCGCAATCCGCGCAGCCAGATGCCGGACCGCCTGGCGGGCTTGCGGACAGGTCTCAACAAAGTCTCCCGGCTTGGCCTGCGCGATCACCGCTTCGGCCACCCCCTCCGGGCCGTCAGGGACGACCGGTCCCAATCGCCAGCAAAAGCCCGCGCCGTCCTCGGTCAACCCAACCAGACGCTCGGCCCATCCGGCCTCCAGGCGTTGAAACTGGCGGATGGGCAGGGCATCGAGGAACTCATTGGCCAGCAGCAGGATCGGCGCGTCCCGGGGCAGGTCCTCCAGGCGGTCCTGCCAGGTCACCCGTCCGGCCTCCACCGCGTCGGCCAGGACCGCAGCCTGCTTTTGCCGCAAAGATGGACTGGTTTCGACCAAATGCACCTGGGCGGCTTGGGCAAAGGCGGGCACCGGGGCCAAAGCCCGCAGGGCATCGGCCATCAAGGTGCCACGCCCGGGCCCGGCTTCGACCAGCAATACCCGCTCCGGGCTGCCCATGGCCTGCCAGGCGACGACGGCCCAAAGCCCCAGCAACTCACCAAATATCTGCGAGATCTCCGGAGCGGTGATGAAATCGCCCTGCTGGCCGAACACCGGGGTCTCGGCGTAATAGGACCGCAAACAGGCCCCCATATAGGCCTCCAGCGACATCGGACCCTGTTGCTTGATCTGCGCGACCAACTCTGCCGTCAACGCTGTGGCGGGATCGCTCAAGAGGCCTTGGCTCCGGCCTTTTTGGCCTTACCGGCTTTCGGGGGCGCGGTAACCTCCAGCACCGGGCCGCGCCGGGCGCGCCAGATAAAGGCCACCCCGACCGCCAGCATGGGGAGGGAGAGCAGCTGTCCCATGGTGACCCCCATGGCCAGGAAGCCAATATGGGCGTCGGGCTCGCGGTAAAACTCGGCGGTGATGCGGGCCAGGGCATAGCCAACCAGGAAGATCCCGGCCAATTGCCCGGGCTGGAAGCGCAGCTTGGTGAAGCGCCACAGCAGCAGCATCAGCACCAAAAGCAACAGGCCCTCTAGGGCGGCCTCATAGAGCTGGCTGGGGTGGCGCGGATCCGGGCCGCCCCGGGGGAACACCATCGCCCAGGGCAAATCCGGTGGCGCGACCCGGCCAAACAGCTCGCCATTGATGAAATTGGCGATGCGGCCAAACAGCAGGCCAATGGCCGAAACACAGGCGACCGCATCGGCCACCTGCCACAGGGGTAATTTGTGGCGGCGGCAGAACAGGATCACCGCCAGGATCACGCCAATCAGGCCGCCATGGAACGCCATGCCGCCCTCCCAAACCATCAACGCCCGGAGCGGGTCGTCCATGTAGGCGGGCAGATTGTAGAACAGGACATAGCCCAAACGTCCGCCGAGTACTGTGCCAAGGGTGGCCCAGACCAGCAGGTCATCGACCTGTTCCGCCTTCATGGCATAGGGCGGCTGGGCCACTAGGCGGCGCAGCAGCCACCAGCCGCCAATCAGGCCGACAATATAGGCCAGGGCATACCAGCGGATGGCGAAGGGGCCGATTTCGATCAGCACCGGGTCGATATTGGGGAAATCCATAAGCTAGCGTCTCAAATCCGTTTTCCGATCAATCCTCGCAGCGACCGCCCTCAAGCTTTCAGCTTGTAGCCCGAGGACAGCATCTTCCAGCACAGCGCGATCAAGGCGACATTGACCAAACCGACCACCAGAACCCCGGTCACCGGCAAGGCCGACTCATGGCCGATAAAGCCATAGCGGAAGCCGTCGATCATGTAGAAGAACGGGTTCCAATGGGCCAGGATCTGCACATTCTCCGGCAAGCGCTCAACGGTGTAGAAGGTCCCGGACAGGAAAGACAGGGGCGTGACGATGAAATTTGTCACTGCGGCGATGTGATCGAATTTATCGGCCCAGATGCCACCAATCATGCCGAGCAGCGAAAGCATCATCGAGGCGGCAAAGCCATGGAACAGGATCAGGGCGAAGTGATGCACATGCAGTTCAACAAAGGGCATCATCCCCACGGCCACGGCCAAGCCGACGACAATGCCCCGGGTCACCCCGCCCATGACATAGGCCACCAGCATTTCCGTGGCTGAAATCGGCGGCATCAGCACATCGACAATATTGCCCTGGATCTTGGAAATGATGATCGAGGACGACGTGTTGGCAAAGGCGTTTTGCACCATGGCCATCATAATCAAGCCCGGGGCGAGGAACTCGGCAAAGGGAAAGCCCTCCACCTCCTCCACCGAGCGGCCCAGCGCCAGGGTAAAGATCGCCAAAAAGATCAAGGTGGTGACAATGGGGGCGGCTACGGTCTGCATGAAGACCTTGAAGAAACGCCGCACCTCCTTCAGATAGAGCTCCCACAGGCCACGCCAGTTGATCAGCCCCATCTGGCGGGGCATCGGGGGTAGATTGGCGCCGCTGGCGTCTTTCATGGCACAAACTCCGGAAACAAAAGGCGCGTCGTCCCTACCGGACCATCCACAGGGATGCAAGGCCGGAGAAGGTCACAACAAGGTGTGGGGGTGTGCCCTCACATTGGGAGCCAAGTGGGCGGATGGAAGAGCAGACCCCGAAAAAGCCAGATCCAGGCTCGGGACAGCGGCAAAAACGCATCGCCAAACCGGCCACGCCGAAGCGCCTGGAACGGGCTGCACTGGCTTATCTGGAGCGGTTTTCCGCCAGCCGCGACGGTGTCGCCCGGGTGCTGCGCCGCCGGGTTGAGCGCTCAGCCCGGCTGCATGGCACCGACCGGGCCGCGGCTGAGGGCTGGATCACCGAAATCCTGGCCAAGCTGGTCCGCCAGGGCTGGATCGACGACCAGCGCTTTGCCGAGGGCCGGGCCAATGCCCTGCTGCGCCGGGGCGAGCCGCCCAAAGGCGTGATCCGGGCCTTGGTGGCCAAGGGGGTGGCCCAGGATCTGGCAAGCCATGTGGTCGCCCAGGCCACCGAAGGCAGCGTTGATCCGGAGCGCGATGCCGCCCTGGCCTTTTGCCAGCGCCGCCGGATCGGCCCCTTCCGCACCGACCCGGACAAACGCGCCGAATTGCGGCAAAAGGATCTTGCCGCCCTGGCCCGGCGCGGGTTTTCGGCGGGCACGGCCTTTTGGGTCATCGACCTGGAGCCCGAGGCGTCGCCGCCCGTCGAGTCGACGCCCGTCATTTACGAGGTGTCGCCCTCCATCGGCGGCGCGGGGACTGAGGTGACCCTGACAGGGTCGAACTTCGGCGACGATGCCTCGGCAGCCCGACGCGCCTGCACTCCGCCACCGGAGGCGCCCGCGACACGCGGCAGCACGGTCGGCTCCCCACTGCGGATCGATCCGC
>JBMYTN010000062.1:0-20346 GCA_049604415.1 Rhodospirillaceae bacterium
CCAATCTGATCAGCGCCTCTATCTCTCCGCTTGATCAGCAATCTTCACGGTCGACACACTATCGACATTATAAGGCCGGTTGCGATAGGCGCTGTAGCTGCCGACCGAAATCGAACCTGCTACACTACCATTTTGGATCAGCCCCTTCAGTGCCCCGCTGTAGCTGCCGACCGAAATCGAACCTGCTACACTCCGCGCACCGGTGAATAGGCCGACCAAGGGGCTGTAGCTGCCGACCGAAATCGAACCTGCTACACTCAGGGTCACCCAGGACCGCCCTTTTTTTGCGCTGTAGCTGCCGACCGAAATCGAACCTGCTACACTTCCGCCAGGCGGCACCCCACTGCAGGGGAAGCTGTAGCTGCCGACCGAAATCGAACCTGCTACACTGCTGGCGATCATCTCGGACAGAATGGCCTCGCTGTAGCTGCCGACCGAAATCGAACCTGCTACACTCGCCTAAGATGACGCGCGAGGATAGCATCGGCTGTAGCTGCCGACCGAAATCGAACCTGCTACACTGTCCGGCACCATGGCCAGCAACTCCGGCGCGCTGTAGCTGCCGACCGAAATCGAACCTGCTACACTCCTAACGGTGACCTACTACACGCTGTAAGGGCTGTAGCTGCCGACCGAAATCGAACCTGCTACACTTGGCTATGCGAAGTTGATGCATGATTTGATGCTGTAGCTGCCGACCGAAATCGAACCTGCTACACTAGAGCTGGAGTGGCGCGAGGACCACACCGGGCTGTAGCTGCCGACCGAAATCGAACCTGCTACACTGTGCCTCCTCTTTTGTATATGTGTCTTCCGGCTGTAGCTGCCGACCGAAATCGAACCTGCTACACTATATCAAATGGATCCCCGTGAACGAGGCCGCTGTAGCTGCCGACCGAAATCGAACCTGCTACACTTCGGCTTAGGCAGTGGCCTTTGGAACAAGTGCTGTAGCTGCCGACCGAAATCGAACCTGCTACACTCGCCCACTTCTCCGGTCAGGGCCGTCATCCGCTGTAGCTGCCGACCGAAATCGAACCTGCTACACTCAGGGGAAAATCGACAAGTCCACACTTTCGGCTGTAGCTGCCGACCGAAATCGAACCTGCTACACTAGGACTCCCGATTCCGCCCTTAAAATCAAGGTTTTAAGGGCGGTTTTGGGTGTTCACTTCGTGCAAAACGGCCCCAAAAACAGCCCGATTTTCAGCAAAAATGACTCATTCATGCCCAGGCCCGGAAGCCCAGGCCCGGAAGCCCGGGCCCGGAAGCCCGGGCAGGCTTTCTGCTTCCCAGCAGGGGGAGGGCAGTGCCAGTGGAAAGGGCCTGCCAAATTATGGCCGCCCCCCACCGCACGAAACCGCTTACAGCTGCTGGAACGGCACCGGCCGGTAATAGCTGATCTCGTCCTTGGCGACCTTGGCCCGGATCGACGCAATATATTCATAGGCGAACACCAGATAGGTCGACACCTCCGGGCTTGCGGCATAGGGCACGATCGGCACATGCTGGCCCGGCGAAAACCGGTCCTGCTTCAGCGGGCTGTCATCAATCACAAACGGCAACAGATCGGTCCCGATCCCGGCAAAATTGGTGATGGTCGAAAACCGCGCCGGGCACCCATAACCACCCACCGCAACACCATCGGCCTTAAAGGTCTCCAACTGCGCTTTCAACGCCGCGCAGGAGCTTTCAAAAGTGCCGAAATGCTCCAGGATCTGCTCCCGGCTGAGGGGGGCCAGGTCCGCCGCAATCGGGGCCGGGTCGTTGGCCAAATCCGCCAGACGCTTAAAGGTCACCCGAACCGATCCGCCATGGGCCACAATCCGGTCCACATTAACCACCGCAAAGCCAAACCGCTCCGACAACCGCTTCAAAGAGTCGACGGTGTAGTAATGCGGGCGGTCATAATAGAACCGCTCAAAGCCAATGGTGGTGATGATGTCGTTTAGGAACTCGACCTCGATAATGACCGAGCCATCCTTGTCCAGCAGGCCATCACAGACGGCAAAAAAGTCGCCGGGATCGCCCAAATGAGTGAAAACGCTGCTGGCCACGATCACATCCGGGCGGCCCTTTTCCGCGATCACCCGCTGGGAAATCTCCCGATCAAAAAAGCCAATAAAGGTCTCCAGCCCGTTCTTATTGGCGATCTCCCCCACATTGTGCGACGGATCGACGCCCAGGCATTTCACGCCGCGATCCTGCAGCGGCTTCAGCAGCACCCCGTCATTGGAGCCCACATCCAAAACAAATTTGGCACCCGCATTTGACAGCTCCTCAGCCAGGGCGACGAAGTGGTTGACCAGCTCCTTATTGACCGAGGACAGGTAGTAATAATCCTCGAAGAAGATCGCCCGGTCCGCATCGCAGGGCACATGGCAATAGCCGCAGGTGTCACATTTATAGACCACCATCTCCTGGGAATATTCCGACGCAAACGCGTCCTCAGACTTGGGGTATTTGTTCGCCAAAGGCTGGCGGCCCAAGTTGAAGAGTGGGCGGAGCGTGCCCCCGCAGCAAATGCAGTCCTTTTGCATCAAAATATCCTCAGTGGTTTAGGGTTTGGTCCGCCATCGACAGCACACGCGTCACCTCGACGGCCAAGTCGACACTCTGGTGGGAGCGTATGCCACGACGGAGCCGGTCTGTGAAGTCTCCGACCAGATTAACCAAGGGCAGCGGCCCCAACGGATCTTGCGCAGCCCAGCCCGACGGGCCCGAGCCGGATTTCAAAACATGGTCCAAGCCGTCATAGCAAAACCGATCGGTCTCGCATTGGACAGTGAAGCTCCGCTCCTTGGCGGTCGCGATATTGCCAAAGCGGCTAACCGACCGCACGCCCGAGGGGAAGGTCAGGGTCAATTCATACAGTGCGGCATTGGCCCGGCTCGGGTCTGTCTCCTCCACCGTGATCTGGATGTCCACCGGGGCCTCGCCCAGGCAATCCAGGCACAGCGCCACGTCATGGCTGCCCCAATCCCACAGCACCGACACCTTGTCCCGGAACGGACCCGCGCTATGCCCAACGGAGCTCATGGCCTGGATCGCTCCCGCAGCGGCCACTTTGGTTTTCAGAGCGCGATAGGCGGAGGCATAAAGATGGGTGTAGCCGACCATGCACAGTACACCGCCTGCCTGGGACAGCGCGCGCAGCTGCTCGGCCTCGGCGACGGTGTCGCAAGCCGGTTTCTCCACGATCACCGGGATGCCTTGGGCCAGGAAACTCGACGCCATTTGAAAATGCAGCGCCGGATCGCTGGCGATGATCACGCCATCCAGCGCCGGCACTTGCCCACAGAGATCCCGCCAATCGGTGCTGTGGGCGATCCCGTCAAACCCCGTCGGCAGGGCACTGCGGGTGGCAATCGCGCTCAGTGCGACCCCGTCCAGCTCGGCAATGGTCCGGGCGTAGTTTTTACCCCATCGGCCCAGGCCAATCAGGCCCAGACGGATGGGGTCTGCGACAGATGTCATGATAGGGCAGCCGAGGGAAGACCTACTCGTCCGCCTTCAGGCCGGTATAGCGCGGCAGAGCCCAGTTGAAGAACAGGTCGATGCCTTGCTCCAGGGAAATATCCGGCGAATAGCCCAGATGCTCTTTGGCCTTGGTGATGTCGGGGCAGCGCCGCAGCGGCTCATCGGTATAGACATCCAGCGGCTCAACAACCTTGCGGTTGACGCTTTTGCCGGTCTGCTTCTCGATGATATCGAGCAGCTCCAGGACGGTAACCTCCGGCTTGTCGCAACCGATATTGTAGATCTCGCCGGACCGGCCATCGAGCAGGGCCAAGAACATGCCCGCGACCGTGTTGCCGGTCGGGCAATAGGTCCGGGTCGGCTGTTGCTTTTTGGCGAAGACCGAGATTTCGCTGCCACTGACCATGGAGCTGGCAATCCGGGGCAGGATGCGGAAATCATGTTCGGCGATCCCCGGACCAAAGCTGTTGAAGATCCGGATCGTGACCGCATCGACCCCAAGGTTCTTGGAATAGATATAGGTGAAGTTCTCGCCCATCAGCTTCGAAACGTCGTAGCAGGAGCGCTCATTGTTCGAGGCAATCGCGCCGATATAGGTCTCCGGCGTCGGGATCACATCGGCGGTCTGGTAAACCTCGGACGAGGACGTGAACAGGAATTTCGCACCGGAATGGCGGGCGATCTCCAGGGCGCTGCGCACGCCTTCCAGACAGACATCAACGGTTTCCAGCGGCCGCTTTTTATAATGGTGCGGGCTGGCGATCCCGGCCATGTGGACCACATAGTCGATCTTCTCAGCGACCGGCCACAGCTTGGTGGTCAGATCATGGGAGCGAAATTCCACATTCAGCGGTTCGAATTTTTTCACCACCGCATCGTCCGGGATGCGGAGGTCGATGGCGATCAGCTTGCACGGGGTTTCAAGCACATGCTCGTTCAGATAACCGATCAGGCCGACGACCCAGGTGCCGAGAAAGCCGTTGGTGCCGGTCCACAGCAAGGTCTTGCCGCTCATCTTCTGGGCAGACTGTCCGATCATTTTGGCAACAAGATCAAACCGGTAGTCTTGCGTATCGTACATTCCAAACTCCCCCGAAATACCGTCTGCCAATCCTTTACCAGCCCGCCTCTATTGGGGCGCAGCCAGGAGAGCGCAACGGGCCCTCACTTGGCGTGAACCGGGTAGCACAGGTGGCTTGGAACGACAAAGGAGAAACCGCGCGCAGCTTCAGGTTTCCGTCCTGAAGTGACCTTGTGGAGGGAGAGGGAAGCGGTTGATGGAAGAGGCAGAGAGGGGAGGTCCGCCGATCTCCCCCAGGATCACCCTTTATTCTGCGGCTTGCATGGGTGTGGCGGTTGGCAGTTCGCCGCCGCCGGTGCCGCTCCGGGTCAGGAAGGTGGTCTTCAGGCGGTTGAAGAAGGTTTGCGGGCTCATGCCCCGCAGCAAACCAATCGCCCGATCCGGACGGCCATAAAACCGCAGCAAGGCCTTGCGCTGCAGGGTCATCAGGTCCTGATTGGTGACACCTTGGGCGAACACCGGACGATCTGCTTTTTGATAGGCCGTGACCTGGAAATCCTCCGGGATCCGCCCTGCCGCCACCAACTGGTCAAACACCGCTGTTCCCGGGATGGGGGTGAAGAGACTAAAGGTCGCCGCATTCAGCCGCGACTGGATCGCATAATTGATTGTGGTTTCAATGTCTTCACGGGTTTCGTCCAAATATCCCAGAATGAAAAAGCCCCAACATTTCATGCCATGTTCGCGGATTTTGGCAATGTTCTGGGTGCACAAATGCAGCTTCAGCTTTTTGCGCATCTTTTCCAAGGTCGCGGGGGAGCCGGACTCAATGCCGATATGCAGCCATTCCCAGCCACAACGGCGCATCATCGCCAGCATCTCGTCATCCAGGCGATCCACCCGCACCCCATTGGGATTGTGGAAGCTGATCCCGGGTAAACGATCTTTGCGGCCCATCAACTCTTCGCAAAACTCCATGACGACATCCTTATAGAAGGTGAAATTGTCGTCCATGATGTTGAAATGTCGGATGCCATATTTGTTGTAGAGATACTCCACCGTATCCAGGCTGTAAGCGGCCGAGTGACTGCGGATTTGCTTGCCATTGGTGAGGCCGGCGGCGCAATAGGTACAGGGATAAGGGCAGCCCCGGGTGGTGAAGATAAAGCCGTTTTTGCGCCGTCCATGGTCATAGGACGGGGTGCGGCTGTTTTTGGCATGGTAGCGCGGCAGATCGAGCAAATCCCAATCGACGCGGTAGCGATCCAGATCCTTTTCCTTGGCCATAGGATTGGCCCGGATCCGACCGTCTTCCACCGAGCGCCAGACCAAACCCGGAATCTTTGCCAGATCTTGCGGGGCCTCGAACAGATGTTTGGCCAAACCAACAATGCCGTCCTCGGCTTCGCCTTGGAAGGCATAGTCCGCCCCGGAACTATCTAGATAGCGCGGCGCGCAGGTCGGATGTGGGCCACCCAAAACAATGGTAGCGTCCGGCACAACCTGGCGCAGCCCGGCAATCAGGCGGGTGCAGAGCGCCAATTGATGGCTCCAAAGCCGGATCCCAATCAGTTTGGGCTGGGTGAGCGAGGCATGCGCGACGGCATTGGGAACATCCCAGTTCCACACATGGCAATCGCGAATATCGATGTTGTTAAAGCCCGCATCCTTCAGGGCACCAGAAAGATAGCCTAACGCCACTTGCGGCACCGCATAGTGGTAGGTCTCTTCAATATTGAACGGATGCAGCAATAAGATCCGGGGATTGTCCACCAAACCACCCTCCTGGTCGTCGGTACGGGCATTGTATCGGCCACGCTCGGCGCTCTCGCCCTTTCTGGGCAGCTCCGAACTGTCTGCCTAATATAGGCTGAGACGTTCCATAGGACAAACCGAGAGAGTTTGGGGGTATTTCCGCCCCAACCAATCCTCTCCGAAAGACCTTCGAGCCTGCAGCCTATCCTTCCGCAAAATGGTTAACAAACCATGACGCTGGCCCGGGCAATGAACGGGTCGAGGCGGCTATGCGCCGCGCACTTTTTCCAGGAACGCCGTGGAGCTGACCTTCAGGCTGTTGGAGCTCTCCGACAGGCTGTTGGCCGAAGCGGCGACCTGCTCCGAGGCGGAATGGGTCTCGTCAGACAGTCCAACCATATCGCCAATGGCATCCTTGGCCGTGGCCACCCGCCCAGAGGCCGCCGTCAATTGACTGGAAATATCCTGGGCCACGGCTGAGAGTTCATTGGCCCGGTCTTCAATGACGCGCACCGTATCGCGCATATTGACCACGGCTTCGGCAATGGTCTGCACCCCCGTCGTGGTGTGGCCGATTTCGTCGACCATGCCGCTGATGCGCTCGCCGATTTCCTGGGTCGCCCGTTGGGTCTGATTGGCCAGGTTCTTGACCTCATGGGCGACCACCGCAAAGCCTTTGCCAGCCTCCCCGGCCCGGGCGGCCTCGATGGTGGCGTTCAGAGCCAGCAGATTGGTCTGCTCGGCAATATCAGCGATCAGCCCGATCACATCTTTGATCGCGGCAGAACTGGCGTTCAAGGTTTCAACCCGATCCGCAGCGTCACCAGCCAAATCGGAGACCCGGACGGTTTCCGCCGCCGCAGCGGCCACCTGATCGGCGATCTCCCGGGTCGAGCCGTCCATTTCCTGGGCCGCAGAAGACACGGTGGCCATTTCGCCTTCCGTATGCTCGGCCATGCTGCGCACCTCGCTGCCATTGGTTACCGAGCTGGTCGCCATATCGCGGACCTGAGAGGCGCTGGCGGCCAGTTCCGCTGCGCTAGACGCAATGGTATCCACCACTTCTCCCACGGCGGCTTCAAAGTCATCGGCAACGCTCAGCAGCACCCGGCGCTGTTCCTCCTCCGTCTGTTGCTTGAAGACCGCTTGTTCTTCCCGATAGCGCTCATTGTCCCGGGCCTCTTGCTTAAAGCGGTAAATCGCTTTGGCCATCAACCCCATTTCGGTCTTCTCCGGGAACACCGGCACCCAGGCCTCATAATCGCCGCCCGCCAGTTTGCCCATCACGTCGGCCAGGGCGGTAATCGGCCGCTCCACATGGTTTCGGGTCGAATAGACCGCAAAGCCAACAACCCCGAACGCCACCAGGATACCGGCGCAATAAAACAGCAGGATCACCAGTTCCCAATCTTCAAAAGCAAGTTGCTCCGCTGCCACGCTATCGCTGAGGGCATCGGCAACACTGTTGAAGCGCCCAATGCCTTCAGATGCCAAGCCAAACCATTCGCCAAAGGTCAAAGGATAGGCGGCACCGGCCAGGCCCGCCGTGATGATGGCTTCGCGCTGTGCGGCCACACCGGCGCGGTAGGAGTCCAAAGCGTCTTTGGTTTGCCGGGCCAAGGTTCCGGGCAGGCGGCGGGTCAGATCCTCGATATCCTGCAGCCGGGCTTCAATGGAGCCATTGATGATCCGCAGCGGCACCATCTGCTCGGTGGACATTTGCGCACCGGAATTGACAAACCCGGCCAAGCGTCCGCGTTCCCGGCCCAGGACTTCGGCCAAGGCGGCCAGGCTGTGGCGGGTGTCCAATTTGGCCGCGACAGATTCATTGATGCTGCCGCCGGTTTCCAGATCGCGGCGCAGGCTGAAAATCACGGAAATATTGCCGGTGGCTTTTGGGAACCATGTTGTGCGCAGGGCGTCTGGAGCCTCACCGGGATTGGCGATCAGGGCATCGACCTCTTTGCGTAAATTTAAGATCTCGCCATAGGATTGGCGCAGTTGATCACCCAAGCGACTGGAGTCTTCATAGCTCAGTTGGCCGAGCTTGGCGAAGGTGCGCTCCAGCCGCTGGTCCAGCTCCCCCCGATTGGCCCGGATTTTCGCCTGGGTGTCTGCGGAGGCCGAGCCTCCGGCACCAATAACCCCTTGGGTCAATCCCCGCTCAACGGCTGCAAAGCGGGCCGCTTCCAGCAGATCGCGGGCCACCGTTTCATTTTCGACCATGTCATGGGCCTGGATCAGATTGGTGCCCGACTGCCAAGCTTCCCAAAGCGCGCCTAACATCAGCCCAAGGCTTAGAATGCCAACAATCAACTGGATGCGGACTTTAATCGACATGGCATAGCCCTCACAGGGACCCCTACGGATTTTGATCGGGTCCTCAGATTTTTTTTAAGAAACAGACTTCGCGAAATCTCAGCAGACCGAGAGGCTGGCCCGACGGTTCGAATAGGTTCTCACCGATCAGATCGAGACGGGCTTTCGGTCAAGGGCTGCCATCCTCTCGGGTAGGGATGTAAGCAGTCCAGCAGAAAAACAAAGGTATGTTGCCGGGATAAATGATGTTTAGGAAGGGCTTAGGGTCAAGTTAAGGAACCTACGGTTTCACCAGTAGTCGACCAGTATAGTCTAAAGGTGTAAGGAAATGGGTCCGACCCATTGTTTTTTCCGCAGCCAAAAAGTCATCAACGGCCGCCTTGGATCCCTGCCAATGACCGTAATCATCGATAATCAAAATGCCCCCCGGGACCAGCAACGGATAGAGATGGGTCAATTCGGCAACCGTGCTGTCATAAAAATCCGTATCGAGGCGCAACAGGGCAATGTGCTGGATAGGGGCGTGCGACAAGGTCTGGCGCACATCGCCCGCAATATAGTGGATATGGCGCGGATCAAAGCCGGTGGAGGCGAGATTGCTTTGGACGGTTGCTAAATCGCAGCGGGCATGAACACCATCATCGGCATCACTGATGGCCATAAGTTGGGCGGCTGGATTGCCAAACAGATCTTTGTCCCGGCTGCTTGGCGCGGTCATGCCGTCAAAGGTGTCGAACAAATAGAGCGCCCGATCTGTCACGCCTCGCTTTGCCAGCAGGGCAGCGATCAGCATCGCCGAGCCGCCGCGCCAGACACCGCTTTCCACAAAGTCACCTGGGATCCCGTGGTCCAGCACATGGCACACCGCCGAATATAGACCGTAACCCCGATTGTCGCTGGTCATGGTATGGGGGGAAACGGTCTGCCAAAGGGCGACGAATTCCTCGGGATAGAGCATGGATGTTCTGTTTTTGGTCTGCCAAAGGCCGTGATGCGCTTAGAAGAGCCTAAGAATAAAGCGTTGGCTGAGCGTTGACCATCGAGAACCTTGTTCCTGTGCGAGGCTCCTTGCGCTGCGCCGGTGTGACGAACCTTTCTCTGGACCAGAAAATCTACTAAAAGGTTAGGCAGTCAATCGAACAAGCCTTTGATCCAGGCAGTGGATCCGTTTTGGTGGGAGAGTGGGAATGCGGCAGCGGAAACAAGCTTTGCGCAGACAATGGCAGCGAGGAGTGTTCGGCGCGGTGATGGCCTGTGGATGCTTTGCCCTCAGTCTTCCGGCGATCGTGGCAAGCTTGCCAATGTCCCAGGCCCAGGCCCAGGCCCAGACGCCACCTCAATCCCCGGTCTCCGCCAGCTTGGCCCAGGCCGAAGCCCTGGCGGCAGCCGGTGATGTGAATGGCGCTGCTGCTGTGGTCGCAAGCCTGATCGACCAGGGGGCAGACCCCCAGTCCGTGGTGCAAAGCGTTTCCCGGGCCAATCCCAATGTGGCTGGCGCGATCCTGAACCAGACGGTGCGCAATGTTGCCCAGACTAGGGGCAGTGCCCAGTTGGGCACGACCATTCAGTCCATGGTTGCTGGTGCGGTCAGCGGCGTGCTTCAGACTGGGGGGGCAGGGGGGCCCGCTGACCCCAATGCACCCACTGCCGCCGTGTTGGCCGAAAATATTGCGGTGAATGTTCGTCAGGCCATTGTCGTGGTGTCCGGCGGCAGTCAAAACACCACCAATCTCTTGCTGGCCTCGGCCCGGGCCGGGGTGAACCAAGTCACCCCGCCTCCCACGGGTCCGACCACGGAAACACCGGGAACCGGAGCGGGGGCCAACCAACAAGCTTTGGACTCGCTCTCTGGGCAATTGACCGGGATTTTGAACAGCCGCCTGACGCCCGGCATCAGTGCTGAAGAACAGACAGATGCGAACAACAACAATAACAATCCGGACCCCATTGTTATTGTTCAAACGCCTGTGGTTGAAACGCCCGTGGTCCAGACGCCTGTTGTCGAAACGCCCGTGCAGGAGGAATCGGTCGTCATCATTCCGGTGGTCACGGAGCCGGTTAATGTGTTCACGGATGATGTGACCTCCGAAGACAACGCCAGCCAGAATTAAGCGATCCGGCTCCCCCGGCTTAGGGTCGCGCAGACCGTGCTCCGAGCGTAAGTGTTCTTGAAATGTTCTGATTGAGATGCTATCGATCAAGCCATGGATGATTTGGCTTGGGACATCGCATTTGCGCTCAGACAAAAGGTGCCCGCCGCAGCGATGCGCGGCATTCCGGGGCTGCATGGGCAGGTCAAGGCCGAGACGGCAGCCTATGCCATTGTTCAGCATTTGGAACTGGTGGGCTGGCGGTTCCAACCGCCCAAGGACGCCACCGATGGCACCATGCTGAAGACGCCTTAGCGTGAGTGCTCTCTGGACAGGATTGCGTAAACATCCCCGGAATTGGCCTCGGGCGGCAGACCCTGGAGGTGGGCGATCATCTCCTCAGCGGTGATTGGTTCCGCAAAGGCAAAGGCGTGGCTTTCGCCCAAGGAAAAGGTGAAGCGGTAAGGCCCCAGGGCCATCAAGCGGTGGATGCAGGCCTCGGCGACATCGCGTTGGATGGTGGTCATTTCAAAGGAAATGGCGGGCAGGGCTTCGGACAGGCCTTCCAGCACCGCCGCCTCAAAGCCTTCCACATCGATTTTGACAAAATCCGGTCGGCCATGCTCGGCGATCAACTGATCCAGGGTGGTGCAGGGCACCTCGGTGGCCGTGCTCCACTGTTGCCCCTCCCAGCCCGGCGCGCCTTGGGCGGCATCGATGAACTGGGCCGATCCGGTGGAAACCGTCGGATTGGCCGGATTAATAAAGAAGGTGACGGTTCCGGGTTCGGCCCCACAGGCCGCTGGAACCAGGCTCACCAAGGGGTCTCGCCCATGGATGAGGCGCAGGGCGCGCTGGGCCAAAGGCTGCGGTTCCAGGGCAATGACCCGGGCACCCAAGCGCCGGAAAGACGAGATCCGGTCGCCGACATGACTGCCAATATCGAACGCCACATTGCCTGGGCGCAGAAACGGGCCATATGTGGCGTCCAAGCGGTGATTGTGATCGGGATGGCCGTGATAAATCCGCAAGGAGCGAAACAGACCCTTTAGGGCGGTCGAGGGCATGGAGCGTTTGGGTCCTTTTGCGGCTCAAAAAAACGCCGAGGATCAGCCCCGGTTTCCAGCATATGGGTCTTTCAGAACAGGGAAGAAGAGTAATGAGCTATGTGGATGGTTTTGTAATCCCGGTCCCGGAAGCCAACAAAGAGGCCTATCGCAAACATGCCGAAATTGCTGCCGAGGTGTTCAAGGACCATGGTGCGCTCTCAGCGGTCGAATGCTGGGGCGATGATTTGCCGGAAGGGACGGTGAATTCCATGCACACCGCCGTGTTGCGGAAGCCTGAAGAGACGGTGGTGTTTGCCTGGATCGTATGGCCGGACCGGGAAACCCGGGATGCGGGCATGCCGAAAATCATGACCGATCCGCGCCTGCAGCCAGAAAACAACCCGATGCCCTTTGACGGCAAGCGGATGATCTTTGGCGGCTTTGAAGTGATCATCGACAGCTGATCTCAATCCATTCTCGCTGGATCTCTCGTATGTCGGAGGAACCAGTGCGGGATCAGGAGGGACAGCCGATGGGGCAGACAGACGCGCCGACACAGGCCGCAGGTCCGGCCCCAATTGCGGCTACAGGGCCGAAACAGGGCATCCGAGGCGCTGACCATCCGCTGGCCCAGGGCTTTTTTGCCTCCCATCACTGGCCTTTGATCACGCTCCTGGCCTATGTGCTGTTGTCCGTGATCGCCTTTACACCGCGCTTGGTGGACTATGCGCTAGAGGGCCACTGGGGCCAGTCCGCGACCAAAGCCTTTGAGTTCGCCCCTGCAGCGCTCAACTTTCATGCTTTGTTCGGGATGGCGTTGATCCCCTTGTTCCTGTTCCAGCCGCTGCTCGGCAGGCGCTTGCTGGCCGGACCCGGTGCATTGGGTCACATGGCGGGGCTGCATCGCTGGCTTGGTCGCTTCCTGGCGGCTGCAGCCATCATCCTTTCCCTGCTCGGGCTCTATATCACCTATACCTTTGCCGCCAACACCGACAGCATCACCTCGGTGATCTTCATGTTCTTAGTGGCCAGCTTTGTCATTCTGTTCTTCCTCCAGGCCGTGTGGGAGGCCCGCAAAGGCCGCATTGCCCGCCATCTGGAGGCTCTGGTTTTTGCCATGATCTTTTTGTCCGTGCCCGCCACGGGACGGATCATTGAGGCCGGGATGGGGGTGCTGGGGGTCGAAAATGCCCGCTCCAAAGACTTGTTGGAGCTTGGCTTCGGCCTGCAGGTTCAATTGGTCGATATCACGATTGTGTTGGTTTCGGCGGTTCCCCTGGTGCTCTGGAGTCTCTTTGCCATACCGCGCAAAGTCTTCGTGCTGCATCGCGCAAAATTCGGCATATCTGCTGCGTTTCTAGTCTTGCCTCTTGTTGCGGTTGTCGGGCAAATGATTAATCGTTCGTAATTCTAGTCTTTTGTGGTCAAGTTGACCGAGGTTGAGGGCCAAATGATTGCGCCGTTCGGCGACACGGCGTTATCCTGGGTGAATGAACCATTCATCCACCATAACCGGGATCCGGAAGCCGCGCGTTTTGTCCCTGCGCCCGGCTCAGGCAGGTGAGCCCAGCCTTGAGGAGGCTTTGGCCACGCTCTATGCGCTGTCGTTTGAGGACCGGCTTGAGGCTGTTCTGGACGACCCGGCAGCGGCCCTTCCCGCCGTGATCCTGGTCGATGAGGCGATTGGCGAAACGCAGATCCGGGCTCTGTTGCAGGCGAGCCGGGCGGGCCGCAGACTGGCGGACATTCCCATTGTCTATTTGGCCGAACAGGCCAACAGCGCGCTGACCAAGGATGCCATTGATGCCTGGGGGGTGGTGATCGCAAAACCCTTTGGTCGCAAACAGGTTTTGGTGGCGGTGTCCCAGGCGATCAACATTGCCATTGAAGATCATTGGCAAGGCCTGCAAGAGCTGGAAAGTGCGGCTTTGCACAGCAGCTTAAATGCGTTTCAAAGCATCACCGACAACATCATCAACGGCCAGCCTCTACAATATGACGCCGTGGCCAGCAGTTGCCAGGCCTTGCAAACCGCCATTACGGAAGGGCGGCATACCAATATTCTACAAGCGGTGCAGTGGCATGATGACTACACCTATGTGCATTCCATGAGTGTTGCGACCTGCTTGTCCATGTTCGGCCATGCCATTGGTCTGAAAGGGGATGACCTGCTGATGCTGACCACCGGGGGGCTGTTGCATGATGTGGGCAAGGCCCGCATCCCCCTGGAGGTGTTGAACAAGAAGGGCAAGCTCGACCAGCAGGAATGGGTCTCCATGCGCAAGCATGTGGATTTCGGCATTGAGTATATCCAGCTCTGCGAGGATATGCCCAAAGGGGTCGGTTGTATTGCCGGACAGCACCATGAAAAGCTCGACGGTACCGGCTATCCCAAAGGGCTGGCGGGCAAGCAGATCAACGACTTGGCCCGCATGGCCGCCATCGTCGATATTTTCAGCGCCCTGACGGACCGCCGGGTTTATAAGGCGGCGCAAAAAGCAGAACAGGCGCTTGATCGCATGGCGGAGATGAGCGCGACCTTAGATCAGACCCTGCTCAGCACCTTCCGTTCCATGCTGCTGGATTTGTCGCGGGATTTTGAAGGCGACCGGGCCTATTGAGGAACCGGTTGCGTTCCTTCTCATTGACGAACATCAAATCTCCCCGAAACTTTGAATTTTGATTATGACTCTGCCCTGGAAGGAGGCGGACTGAGACGCCATTTGGCTCCCTAACGAAGGTGGGAGACAAAAAAATGATCACAATTCTCGACGGTGGCATGGGCCAGGAACTGATTGCCCGAACCTCTGCGGCACCGACGCCTGCCTGGTCGGCAAAGGTGTTGCTGGACGAACCGGACTTGGTCCGCGCGGTCCATGACGATTTTTTCCGGGCCGGAGCGACGATCGCAACGGCGAACTCCTATGCCATCCATCATGACAGGTTGATCCCACAGGGCTTGGATCACCATTTCGCACTCTTGCACCACACCGCTGCGCGCCTTGCCTGCGAGGCCCGTGACGCCGCCGGAGGGGGACAAGTGGCCGCCGCCATCGGCCCCATTGGCGGCTCCTATCGGGTTGGTCCGCTGCCCGACGATGCTGTGGAGCGCTTTGATGAGATCTGTCGCCTCCATGCGCCCCTGGTTGATTTGTTTCTGATCGAAACCGCGTCCTCGCTTGAGCAGGTCGAGGCAACGTTGAGTGCGGCCTCCCCCCATGACAAGCCAATCTGGTTGGCCGTGTCTGTCGATGATGTCGATGGCGCTAAATTACGCTCTGGTGAGCCGGTGGAGGCCGTACTGGACTGGGCCGACAGGGTTGATGCGCTGTTGATCAATTGCACCACACCGGAAGCCGTCAGTGTCGCTGTCGGGCGGATCAAAGGGGTCAGCAAGCCCTTTGGGGCCTATGCCAATGGCTTCACTCGGATTGCAGAGAGCTATGTTCAGGCCGGGGCAACGGTCCGGGAACTCTCCGCGCGCACGGATCTGTCTCCGGCGGCCTATGCGGATTTTGCCGAGGACTGGGCGGCCATGGGCGCGACGATCATTGGCGGTTGTTGCGAGGTCGGCCCAGCCCATATTGCAGAGCTGACAAGACGACTGACTTAGGCCACGGCCTAGGCAAGGGTTTTGATGCGTGGAATGAAATTTAAAGGATCGTTTTGATGCTGCGGCTTCTTATCGGCCTAACAACACATGGTGCGGTGCTAGCTGTTGGTTTTGCGCTGGGTGTTTATCTGCTCCCGATATTGACGGCGGTGCCGTCACCGGATAGCGCTGCGCTTGAAGAGATGGCTGAAGAGGCCGTTTATACGGCGGACTTCGCCCAGGATTTACGGGGGCATGATTTTTTGCATTGGGGCAAGGGCACCATCAGTGTGACGCCAACGCAGATCGTGCATCGGGGAGAACTCGCCCCCGGTCCTGATTATATGCTCTATCTCGTGCCCCGTTTCGTCGAGCATGAAGACGAATTCCTGCCGATCAAATCAGACAGCATCGTTATCGGCCCGGTGAAATCCTTTGAAGGCTTTGCCTTGGACCTTCCGGAAGGCGTCGATCTTGAGGCCTACAATACGGTCCTGGTGTGGTGCGAGGCCTTTGGCGAGTTTGTGGCGGCGGCCAAATATCGATAGGCCGTCGCGCCAAGGATAAAACAAAAAAAGCCCCCTGGCCGGAGCCAGGGGGTAAAGTCGGAACAGGGAGGTTTCACGTCTGGGAGACGTGGGACACCCTCAGAAAGATGCCCCTGCCGGGAAAGGCCCCGGCCCAGGTGGCTCTAGGGAGGTGAGCCACCATCCATGGTGATCCCTACTCTGGGACCAAACCGAAAAGATCCGATGTCACCGATCAGGGCGGCAGGGGATCGAAACCCGTATCGTCTGTCTGATGCGCTATTGTGCGCTGCAGCATTCGATGAGGGGAAGATACGGGCAGAGGGCTGGAATGAGAATGCCCTTATTGTTCAAAAGGGCTATGCACCAAATGCATGACTTTAAAAAAGGGTGGTGTTTGAGGCTGTTAGGGGTCTTCAGACGTCAATATGTACATTCTGACGTGAATATCTGCAGTGCTGGACGCCCTATTACTAGAGTCAATGCAGTCCCGACTGGGACAATTCTCGGATCATAAAGTCGCGGAACATCGCCACCCGCTTGGAATGGCGCAGCTCTTCTGCGTAAACGAAGTACATATTGGCTTCGTCGGGGCCTTTGCGGCCCGGAAGGATCTTCACCAAATTGTTGGATTCGCCGGAAAAATAGTCCGGCAAGGCGGCGATCCCGACCCCGGCCTGGACGGCGCGGAAAATGCCATAAATGTTGTTCAATACCAAAATCGGGCGGCGGGGGGGCTTGCCTTCCCGACCAGCCGTCAGCATCCAATTCATATTGTTCACCGGCGGTTTGAATTCCTCGCCATAGACAATAATCCGGTGTTCATCCAAGGACTCCGGGGATTCTGGCTGGCCATATTGCTCCAGATATTCCGGCGCAGCGAACACGTGATAGGGCATGGTGGCGATTTGCCGCTGGATCAAATCAGGCTGTTTGGGTGGCATAAAACGCAAGGCCACATCGGCCTGGCGCATGGCCAGATCCAATTCCGTATCATTTAATGCAATGGTCAGCTCAATATCCGGATAGAGATCCATGAACTTCTTAATCCGGGGGGTCAGCCAGATCGAGCCGAAGGCCAAGGTGGTGGTGACGGTTAGCGGCCCCTCTGGCAGCTCTTTGGACTCGCCAAGCTTGGTTTCCACCTCGTGCAGATTGCTGACCATGTCATGGACGGTTTGGAACAGCAATTCGCCCTGCTCGGTCAGGATCAGCCCGCGGGCATGGCGGTGGAATAAGGGGACGCGCAGGCTCTCCTCCAGCGCACCGATTTGGCGGCTGACGGCCGATTGGCTTAGGCCCAACATATCGCCCGCATGGGTGAAACTGCCCGCTTCTGCCACCGAGTGGAAAATGCGCAGCTTGTCCCAATCCAAGTGACTTGCACGGAGCATCAGGCGCGTCTTCCCTGTTCAGATCCCATGGCGTGGGCGCTTCCTATTCTCGCACCAGCGCCCGGTCCCGTTTTTTGGGATCTTCAAGCCCGTGCTACCCCTCCTGTTCGGCCAGATACCGATCCGCTTCCAGGGCTGCCATGCAGCCGGTGCCTGCGGCGGTGACCGCCTGGCGGAAGACGTGGTCCTGGACATCCCCGGCGGCATAAACCCCGTCTACGGAGGTCTTGGTGCTGTCGGGCTGGGTAACGATATACCCGGAATCGTCCATTTCCAAAACCCCTTGAAAAAGCTCTGTGTTCGGGGCGTGGCCGATGGCGACAAACACGCCTTCGGTGGGCAAAATCTGGGTCTCATCGGTCTGGATATTGCGCAACCGGACCCCCGAAACACCCGGCGGTGTGCCTTCGGCCAGGATCTCTTCAACCACACTGTTCCAGACCACTTCGATCTTCGGATTCTGGAACAGGCGGTCCTGCATGATCTTTTCGGCCCGGAAGCTGTCCCGGCGGTGCACCACGGTGACTTTGGTCGCGTGATTCGTCAGATAGAGCGCTTCTTCCACCGCCGTATTGCCGCCGCCGACCACGACCACTTCGCGGCCCCGGAAGAAGAAGCCGTCACAGGTGGCGCAGGCCGAGACCCCGGCTCCTTGCAGCTGCATTTCGCTTTCCAAGCCAAGCCATTTGGCCGAAGCCCCGGTGGCAATCACCAAGCTCTCGCCAATATAGGTGTCGCCGGAATCGCCCTTGCAGACAAAGGGGCGTTTGGACAAGTCAACCTCGGTGATCAGGTCATGGATCAGACGGGTGCCGACATTTTCCGCCTGGGCCTGCATTTGCTCCATCAGCCAGGGGCCTTGGATCGCCTCGGCAAAGCCCGGGAAATTCTCCACATCGGTGGTGATGGTCAGCTGGCCACCCGGCTGCAGGCCGGCAACGATGATCGGGTCATGGCTGGCCCGCGCGGCATAGATGGCTGCGGTGCATCCGGCGGCCCCGGAGCCGAGGATAAGAACTTTGGTGTGATGCTCGGCCATGGGGGATCCTTTCCGGTAATCGCTTCGGAGAGCCTAACTAAGGCCCAAAACGGGCTTAATCAACCGTCCTGAGGGCAGAAAAAGAACGCCCGCCGGGGCGCGGACTCCGGCGGGCGTTCAGCAATCGTGGTTCCAGAGGGCCGGAACCACAAGTAGAATATCCCCATATGGGGTCCCGCAGAGACGGTTTACAGGGCGTCGGCGTTTTCGGCCAAGAAGGCGGCAACGCCTTCCGGCGTGGCGGTCATGCCCTTTTCGCCTTCGGTCCAGCCCGCCGGGCAGACTTCGCCATGGGTATCGTGGAAGCGCAGGGCATCGACCATGCGCAGGCTTTCATCCACATTCCGGCCCAGCGGCAGGTCGTTGATGATCATGTGACGGACGGCAAAATCCTTGTCGATCAGGAAGGAACCGCGCAGGGCCACACCACCGGGCAGCAGAACGCCGTAGTCTTGGGCGATTTGCTTGGTCAGGTCAGCAACCATCGGGAATTGGACATTGCCCAGACCGCCTTCATTTTGCGGAGTCTTTTTCCAGGCCAAGTGGGTGAACTGGCTGTCCACGGAGATGGCAACCACCTTAGTGTCCTTGGCGGCAAAGGCGTCCAAGCGGTGATCATGGGCGATGATTTCGGACGGGCAGACAAAGGTGAAGTCGAGCGGATAGAAGAACACCAACCCGTAGGAACCGGCCAAATAGTCTTTCAGATTGAAAGCGGTGTTGATGCTGTTGTCGGGCATCACGGTCGGGGCGGTGAAATCCGGGGCCTGCTTGCCGATCAGGGTGGTGATCACGTCGGTCATGGGTCTGGTAGCTCCTCTGGCTTAAGGCATGAAGCGGCACGCCGCTCTCGCAGCACAACGAGCGGGCAGACATGCCAAGGCGGGGGAGGGCAGGTGCGGTTTCGACCCCGAGGCCTCGGGGTTTCTTTCGCATCTGCGAAGACGCCCCCTATGTCGGACGGATCGGCTTTGGGATCAACACGGAAATATCCATGAAACCCACCAAGTTTTTCGATCAATGACCCTAAGACCCGAATAGCGGCTGTTTGCGACCGATCCTTGCGCATTTGCGCAGGGTCATTGCGTCCGGAGATTTGATCGGATAATTTCCTTGCGCGAATGGCTGCGGCGCGGTCAGGGCGAAACAGGCAGGCAAGGGAACCATATGGCCGGTCAGAGAGTAAAATTGGATCGTATTGATCGGCGGATTCTCGATGATCTGCAGCGCAATGGTCGGATGACCAATGTGGAGTTGGCCAAGCGGGCCGGAATTTCGGCACCGCCTTGTTTACGGCGGGTGCGGGCTTTGGAAGAGGCGGGCTATATCCGGGGCTATCATGCGGATCTGAACCCGTCGATCCTGGGCTACAACGTCACCGTCTTTGCCCATGTCGGGCTCAACAGCCAGGCAGAATCCGATTTGAAGGCCTTTGAGACCTTGGTCGAGGGCTGGCCCGAGGTTCGGGAATGCCACATGTTGGCGGGTGAGACCGATTTTTTGCTGAAGATTGTGGCGCTCGATTGGGATGATTATCAGCGCTTTTTGACCTCGAAACTGACCCCTGCGCCCAATGTGGCCCATGTGAAATCGGCTTTGGCGATCCGGACCGGCAAAAACCTGCCCGGCGTGCCAGTCACAGATACCGGCCCGGTCGTAGAAGGGGGTTCAGATGACGAGGTCTGAATCAGACCGATCTGGGTGCCTTTATTCTTAGATCTTGCTGCCGGGTCGGTTTTTTTGCTCGGGCTCTGCCCTCACTTTGTGGCCCTCAAGCGCCGGGCGCCTCCGGCTTGGCTCACGGACCCATTCGGGTCCGAGCGCTCCCCGCCGCCACATGGCGGCAGCGATAAAGTTTTGGACCCATTCGGGTCCGGGGCGCCAGTCGCAATCCTGCGGATTGCTCCAGGTTTCCTGAGGTGAACGGGGTGCCGGTTATGGTGCCAGATAAAGCATGCAACTACATATGTAGGTGGCGAAGTCTGCGCCTATTCAAATTTTCTGGAGGGTGCGGGGAGTTCCCAAGACCCGCGACTGCGGGTCCGGGGGCTCATGCCCCCGAAAGCCAAGCCGGAGGCGC
>JBMYTN010000063.1:0-20014 GCA_049604415.1 Rhodospirillaceae bacterium
TTCAATCGCCAGCGCCGTCATGTCGGAGACATGCATCCGCATGGGGCTTGGCTTTCGGGGGCATGTGCCCCCGGACCCGCAGTCGCGCGCCTTGGGGACTCTTTTTACCCTCCCGGAATGCGGGGCGCCCGAGCCTTGTGGGGTCGGAATTAAGGGCGCTTCCATAAATTCTATTTGCTACTTCAACCCTGTTGTATCGAGAGAACGGTAGCGGTCAGCGTTGCTACCATAACCTCGCGCAACCTGACCCCTGCTGGGAAGCATGAGGGCTCCAGGCCCTGCCTGGCTGGGAAGCATTGGGGGTCCGGGCACTGCCCGGCTGGGAAGCATCGGGGTTCCAGGTCCTTGCCTGGGTTTGAGAGTGGTTGGCGCGGTAAATTCTTTTAACTTTTTTTGCGCGGGCCTGCCCAACAAAGCAGCAGCTTCTGGGGGTGATCCAAGCAAGATTAGGGAGTCTTGATGGGATATCTCAGATAAACAAACTATATCAATGCCTTAAAGGAAAGGCGGATTTGGCATTTAGTTCGTTCTAGAAACGGTTTAGCCCCTTTCGCGTCAACACTTTTTCAACGATAATTGGGGTATTGATAATCCGCGTGTGGTTACTCACCCTCTGGTCCCGGAAGAAGAATTTCTGGGGGTGGCCAGGGTGGACCGGGTGCCAAAGTCGCATCGCAATCCCTTGGTGGATAGGATCGATCGGTTCAATGCCCCTTAAGGTTACACTCAAGCCGAACGAAAAAATCCTGGTGGGAACGGCAGTGATCGCCAATGGTCCGGCCAAGTCCGAACTGGTGATCCTCAATCGGGTACCGGTTCTGCGCCAGAAGGATATCATTACCGAGGAGCAGGCCGACACGGTCGCAAAGAAACTCTATTTTGCGATCTTGAACATGTATGTGGCGCCGGAGCGGGAAAAGGATTTTCACAATCTGTATTTCCTGTTGCTGCGCCAATTGATCCTGATGCCCATCGATGCCGAGGGGATCGATCTGATGGTGGAGGCCTCGCAGTGCATCATCGCCGGTGACCATTATCGGGCGCTGAAGGTTTGCAGAAGGCTAATCGACTACGAAGCGGAGGTTCTCAAAAATGGTCAAGGATCAGATCCGGGCCTATCAACAGTCCCAGAAGGCGAATCTGAGCCCGCGTGAAGTGGAGGCCATGGCCTTTACCAAAGCAGCGGTGATGATGGATGACGCCAAATCGAAGTCGGATGACAAAGCCGCCTTCACCCAGGCCCTGCGGTTTAACCACCTGCTCTGGACCATCATCCAGGCTGACATCACCGAGCCGCAGAACACCCTGCCGCCGGAGCTGAAAGCCAACATTATGAGCTTGTCGATTTTCGTCGATAAGCAAACCACCTCGGCCCTGCGCTCTGGCGATGTGTCGAAGCTGGATGCGTTGATCAACATCAATCGCAATCTGGCCGCCGGTCTGCGCAGCGATCCGGGAACCGGTTGATCCTGATCCGGGTCTGCGCCCGTGTCCTCCCCTGAGACCGCCCCAGCGTCGACGTCTGCCCCAGCGGGTCAGGCGTCGTCCGATGAAGTGCTCATCGCCGCCCCGTTGGTGGATGAGGCCCGGCGGCGCTTGGCAGAGGGCGACAGTTTCACAGCCGAGACCTTGCTTGAGCTGCATCTGGGCCGCCATGGTGATGATCCGGCGGCCTTGTTGGTGCAAGCCGATCTGTTCCTGGCCACCGACCGGGGTGACCAGGCCCAGGATGTGCGGCGGCGTGTGCTGCAGCATTTGCCGGGGCTTCTGGAAGCCCTCTCCCCCCTGTGTGACCATCTGATTGCCAATGGCCAGCGCGACGAGGCCATTGCCCTGCTGGACCGGGCGCTTGCGGTGCGGTCTGAGGATTCGGCGCTGTGGATCTGGCAGGCTGCCCTGTTGCGGGATGCCGGGGCCTTGGACCGGGCCTTGGCTGCTGCCACCCATGCCTTGACCTTGGCCCCGGAGAGCGGGCAAGGCCATCGCATGGTCGCCACCATTCATCTGGCGGGCGAGGATTTTGCCGCTGCAGAGGCTGCGGTGTCCCAGGCCGTCAATGCCGATCCGGGTGATGCGGATTCCTGGAACCTGTTGGGGGTGATCCGGATCAAAACCGGCAACCGGACCGGTGCGCGCCGGGCCTATCAGCGCGCCTTGGCCGCTGCGCCCGATCGTCCGCAGGCCCATAACAATCTGGGCAATCTGCTTTCGGGCCCTGGCAGCAGCGCCGATGAAAAAGCCCAGGCCGTCGATCAATTCCGCAAGGCCTTGGCCCTGGATCCGGGCTCGGCGGAAACCCACCATAATCTTGGCTTGGTGCTGCGGGATCTGAACCGGTTTGACGAGGCTGTGACCCATGCGGCCCGGGCCTCCGAGCTGGATCCGGGCAATATTGCGGTGATGAATGCCCATGCCAACAGCCTGCGGGCGTCGGGCGATCCGGAGCAGGCCGTGGCGGTGTTGTCCCAGGCCATTGCCTTGGCTCCGGAGGTCGCCGACAGCCATGGCAATCTGGCGCTGACCCATGTGGCGCGCAAAGACCGGGAGGCCGCAGAGGCCGCGTTCCGCGAGGCCGCAAGGCTGGCCCCGGACCGCCCGGAATTTCCCGGCAATCTGGGCAGTTATCTGGTCGCCACCCATGCCCTGGACGAGGGCGAGGCGGTGCTGCGCCAAACCTTGGCTGACCATCCGAGCTATGTCCCAGCCCGGATCAATCTGGGCAATTGCCTGTATAAATGCACCCGGCTGGATGAAGCCCGCGATGTGTATGAGGAGGTCCTGAAATGGGACCCGACCAACTCCAAAGCACTCTCCAGCCTGGCGGTGATCCATTGGACCGCCTATCGCATGGTCGATGCGGAACGGATGTCCAAGCGTTCGCTGGCGCAAAACCCCGATGGCTTGGCGGAGTTGAACATCCATGCCTGCATCGCGCTGGATCTGGGCGAGCATGAGGAGGCGCGGCGCTGCTATCGTCAGATCATGACCCAGGGCGGCAAGGCCTTGGGCTCCTCCTATTGGAGCAATGCGATCTACACCTTGCATTACGGGGATTCCGTCGACAAGGCGGAGCTGTTTAAGGCCCATAGCGCCTTTGAGACATTGTTTGGTGCCGGAGCGATGCAGCCCGGCGATCCGCATCGTCACAACCGGGATCCGGATCGGCGCTTGCGGATTGGTTATGTCTCACCGGATTTCCGTTTGCACTCGGTGGCCTATTTTTCCGCCCCGATTATTGGTGGCCATGACCGCAGCAAGGTCGAGGTCATTTGCTATGCCACCGGGGTCGAAACCGACAAAATGACCGATCGCTTCAAGGCGGCGGCGGATGGCTGGCGGGATTTGGCCCCACTGTCGGTGGATGAGCAGGCCGATCTGCTCCGGGCCGATCAGGTCGATATCCTGGTGGATTTGGCCGGGCATACGGGCGGCAATGCGCTGCCCTTATTCGCCCGCAAGCCCGCCCCGGTTCAGGTGACCTATTGCGGCTATCCCAACACCACGGGCTTGGCGGCGATGGATTATCGGCTGGTGGATGCGGTGACGGATCCGGAGGGACCAGCGGCCGACCCAATGGCCGAGATGCCTTGCCGCTTGCCGGGCAGTTTTTTGGTCTTTCGCCCTGCGGAAGGCTTGGCCGACCCGCTGCCGCCACCGGTTCAGACCAAAGGCCATGTCACCTTCGGCTCCTTCAACAACATCGCCAAGGTCGGGCGGCGCACGGTCGAGGCCTGGGCGGAAATCCTGCGCCGGGTGCCCAATGCCCGGCTGTGTCTGAAGGGTAAAGTGCTGCGGGATCCGGAGACCAAGGACCGGATTTCCCAACGTTTGCAAACCCTTGGACTGGATTTGGACCGGGTCGATCTGATCGCCTATGCCAAGAATCTGCGCACTCATATGGCGCTCTATGGCGATATCGATTTGGCGTTGGACACCTTCCCCTATAATGGCACCACCACCACCTTCGAAGCCCTGTGGATGGGCGTCCCGGTGCTGTGCCTGCGCGGGGATCGGCATATGGCCCGGGTTGGGGCCTCGATCCTGACCCATGTCGGCCTGGACGAGGATTTCCTGGCCGAAAGCGAACAGGATTATGTGGATCGCGCCGTGGCCTTGGCGGCGGATCCGGAACGGATGTCCCGGCATCGCTTTACCTTGCGGGCGCGCATGCAGCAGGCCTCGATCATGGACGAGCCCCGCTTTGTCGCTGGCCTGGAAGATGCCTATCGCCAGATGTGGCAGCGCTGGTGCGCCGGTCCGGAAACCCTGGAGTCTGTGCCCCTCGATCAAGGGGATTTGCAAGCCACCCTGGAGGCTGCGGTGGAACCCTGGCGGTGAGCATACCCCCGCCGCGTTTTCGTCAGGCCGCCTTGTTCCTGGATGCGGGCATGCTGGAGGCCGCGCGGGACACCCTTGGTCCTTTGCGTCCCGAAGATCCCGGCGACCCGCTGTTCTCCCTGTGGTGCCGTCTGATGGCCCGCAGTGAACGCGATCCCCTCCTGGCCATCGCCCAACTGCGCGCGGCCGAGGATCAGGGCGACCCGGATCTGCTCAATGATCTGGCGTTGCGGCTCATCGAGCGTGGTCAGGAGAGCGCCGCACAATCCCTGCTGGACCGCCTGCTGAACCTTGCGCCCGATCATGGCCCGGCGCGGCACAATCGGGGTCGGATGGGCTTGGCCCGTTTGGAGACGGGGGACGGATCAGGGCTGGAATCGGTGCTCGACGATCTGCAGCAAGCTGCGGTGGCGCTGCCGGATCAGGCCGATATCTGGGCCGATCTGGGCCACGCCCATAAATTGGCCGGGAATTTTACTGCCGCATTGGAGGTATTGGACCGAGCGACAGGAGTGGCTCCGGACCGGGCCGATCTCTGGGATGCCTTGGGCGGTGCGGCCCTGGCGGCGGACGCGCCGATCCAAGCGGTAATGGCGTTTGAAAAGGCCGTGGGCTGTGCGCCGGACCGGGTGGAGAGCTGGGCCAATCTGGCCGCCGCGCGCATTGAACTTCGGGATCTTGCTGGGGCGGACCAGGCCTGCGAGTCAGCCTTGTCCCTCGCCCCGGAGGATCCGGGCAGTCGGGTCAATCGGGCCTTTGTTGATTGCTTGCGCGGGCAGTATGGCCGGGGCCTGGTCGACTATGCGTGGCGCTGGCAGACCGCTGAATTCCAGCAGAGTTATGCCCCGGTCGCGGCCCCTTGTTGGACCGGGGACGGGCCGGTGCCCGGACCGCCGGAGCACCCCTTGCTGATCCGGTTTGAACAAGGCTTTGGCGATCAGATCATGGCGGTCCGCTTTGTTGGGCCCTTGCTGGATCGGCTGGCGACGCAGGATCCGGATCGCAGGGTGATTTTGGAATGCCACCCGGCCCTGCATCGCTTGTTCGCGGCCTCTTTGCCCTTAGATCCGGACCGTTTGATCCTGCTGCCGATGGGGCCGCCACCACCGCCGGTGGCCGCCTGGATCGGGGCGTTGGACCTGGCCCGGCCCTTGGGGCTCGACGACCGCTGTTTGGTGCCGGGACCGATGCCATGTCTGTCGCCACCGGAAGACCGCTTGCCGGAGGCGCTGCAGACATTCCTGGACCAGGGTCCGGCTGTGGGCGTCGCCTGGGTGGGCAAGCCGAAGCCAAAGAACCGGTCCTGTCCTGCCGAGATGCTGATCCCGGCCTTGCTGGCCGCTGGTCTGCGGGTGGTGTCCTTGCAGACCGGACCCCCTGCCGCCGCGCTCAATCCAGCATGGGATCGGACGGGCGAAGCCTTGTTTGACGCCGGTCCTTTGTTGCAAGATTTTGCCAGCACGGCGGCGGTGATGGCGCGGCTGTCCGCCGTGGTTTCGGTCGACACTGCCGTGGCCCATTTGGCCGGGGCGCTGGGGCGACCGGTGTCTATTCTTCTGGTCGAAGCGCCGGATTGGCGCTGGGGGGCAGTCGGCGATCGCTGTGCCTGGTATCCGACTGCGCGGCTGTATAGACGCCCAGAGCGCAACCAGGCGGCCTGGGCGGATCCCATTGCCGCCCTGGTCAGAGCGTTGCGCACGGACCCGTTGCATGGGGGCTTTGGCGATGCCTCCCGCGCTTAAGATTTCTAATCGGGAGGCCCGGCGTCTTTGGCTGGCGGCCCAGGGCCTTGCGGCCAATCCGACCGGCGCGCTCGACCTTGATGCGGTGATCAAGCGGCTTGGCTTTGTCCAGCTCGACACCATCCAAGTGGTGGCCCGGGCCCATCACCACATCCTCTGGAGCCGCAATCAGAGCTATCGCGAGCCGATGCTGGATCGGTTTATGCGCCAGGACCGGGGGGTGTTTGAACATTTCACCCATGATGCTTCGGTCATCCCGATGGCGTTTTATCCGGTCTGGCAGGGCCAATTCCAACGGATGGAGGCCAAGACCCGGAAGCGGGGCTGGCACCAATCCATGGCCAAGGCCGGGGGGCTGGAAGTCCTGATCGAGCGGCTCCGGGCCGAAGGGCCGCTCTGCACCCGGGATTTTGACACCAAGATTGCCGGACCGAAAAAAATGTGGGCCCGCCCGCCGCATAAAATGGGGTTGGATTATTTGTGGTATTCCGGCGTGGTCTCGACCGCTTTTCGGGACGGGTTCACCAAGTTTTACGACCTGTCCGAACGGATCATTCCAGCGCCCCTTCGGTCGGCGTCGGTGCCGCGCGCCGAACAGATCGACTGGCTGTGTCACGGCGCGTTGCAGCGCTTGGGCTTTGGCAGCCCGGGGGATGTGCAGCGGTTTTGGGACGCGGTGGAGAGTGCCGAGGTCAAAGCCTGGATCGAGGCCCAGGGAGCGCGTCTGGTGCCCGTCGAGGTCGAAGGGGCCGACCGGTCCTGGCGATCCGCCTTTGCCTTGGCGGATATCGAAACCCGCCTGGCCGACACGCCCGCGCCGACCAGCCGCTTGCGGATCCTGAACCCGTTTGATCCGTTGATCCGGGATCGCAAACGGCTCAGCCATTTGTTCGGCTTTGACTACACCGTGGAAATGTTCCTGCCCGCCGCTCAGCGCCGTTGGGGCTATTATGTCTATCCGCTACTGGAAGGGGATCGGTTCGTGGGGCGGCTCGAGGTCAAAGCGGAGCGCAAGACCGGGTTGCTCACCGTCTCCAAGCTCTGGGCGGAACCATCGGTGCAATGGACCACCGCCCGGCAAAAGAAGCTGGATAGCGAGCTAGACCGCATGGCCCGGTTTGTCGGTGTGGAGACGATCCGTTGGACCTGTTCGCGTCACCCGCTTTCAGGTCAAAGTCCTATTTGATCGGAAAGGGCTCTAACCCAGTGAAGCCGTCATAGGTCAGGCTGACCTCGCGCCGACCACCACCCCGAAGGGGCAGCGACAGAGGGGTGCTTTTTGACGCCGCATCGGTGCCATGCTGCACCAAATGAATGATATGGATCGGGTCATGGGGCGGTTGTGGCTCCAGGAGCAAGCCGCTGTCCGGATCCAGCATCGGGGCGGCGCGACCCACCAACCAGTTATAGCGCGAGGGCAACAGCCTGACCGCACCGTCCGGCTGTTGGCACAGCACCTCGTTCAAAGACACCTGTTCGATCAGCGGGGCCAAGCCGCGATTGTCAGCGGTGCAGCGTTCAAAGCGCGCCGTCATATGCTGATTCCAGGCCGCCCACACCGGAGAGCTGCTCGGCCCGCAAAAGGCTCCGCCATTGACGCAATCGGCGACCGCTTGGATCAGGGCGTCTTCGTCGGACAGGAATTGGCCATAGATCTGGCGCATCATCAGCATGCCTTCCAAGGCGTGCTGGCCAAAGCGGTCGGCATAGCAGCGATCAAATTGCGGCACGCCGACGAACTGCGCGCCGGGATCCTGCAGCGCCTGCAAAAAGCCGTTTAGGGCCTCTGGTCCGGTGACCCAGGCATCCGCATCGATCCAGAACACGGTTTCGGCTTCGCAATACATCGGCAGATGGGGCCGTGACAGCAGGGCCTTCCACCAGGGTTGCAGATCCCAATGGGCGATGATCGCCGGGTCCAGATGCCAGTCCGGAACCACAATCCGCACGCCAAACCGGTTGATCATATGGTCGCGGATATCCGCATCCATGCCCAGATCGAGCACCACGATGGGCAGGTCGGGATGATGGGCGCGCAGGCTGGCCAGCAGGCCGCAGGTCAGCGGGGCAAAATTGTTTTCCGTGGCGGTGACGGCGGCCAAAGGGGTCATGTGGGTGAAGACCAAACCTAAATGAAATTGTTCAGGCTCAACTGGGTGATCCGGGCGAAGGCCTGATAGGAGACCTCCAGCGCTTGGGCGTCGTCCTGCAGCCGAACCACGGCTTCTGTGATATCCGCATCCTCGATCTCACCGGCCCGGGTGCGCAGGAAGCTGGAATAATCCTGCCCATCGGTGATCGCCCGGTTCAGAGTGACCTGATTATAGCCGATGGTTTCCGCAAGGCTTTCCAGATCGCTGGACAATTCGGCGCTGTTGCTGTTGTGGTCCAAGGCGTCATTGAGCAAATCCAACGCTTCCTGGATCCGCTGGGTGTTGTTGGCCAGATCACCCTGGGCAATGATGCCCATGCCCCGGATCGCCTTTTCAAAGGCCGGGTCCTTGGCTGTAATGCCCAACTCAATGCTGCGGTTGTCATCGACGCGATGCTGATAGATCAACCCATCGCCCTGGTAATAGCTTTGCGGCTCGATGGTCACATCGGCGACGCCGGCCGCCGTCAGATTGGGGGCCGGAGAGACGGTCAGGGTGTTGCCGTCCAAGGCAATGTCGGTGACCGTATAGGTCTGGTTGTTGGCCCCGGCCCCGGTGACCTCGATGGGGCCCAAGGGGAAGTTCAACTCCGAAACCGTCCAGTTGCCGGTGATGGTTTCATCGGTGGTCAAGGTTGGGTCGTCATTTAAGGTGATGGTCCGGCCATCAGTGGAGACGGCGGTGATGGTGTAATAGCCCTCATTGGCCGCAGCCATGCCGGTGCCGCCAATGCGGATCTGGGAGCCGACCGTATAATTGTCAAAGGTGCTGGCGTTTACGGCGGTCAAGGTATTTGACGTGGTGTCCACGGTCAGGTTGCCGCCAGCGGCCTGGGTCTGCGTCCGGGCAATAAAGGCCCCGCCGGACGAGGTGTCCGTGATCGTCCCCCCGGTGGCGAAATCCAGCGTATCGGTGATCCGGGTCGCTTCCAAGGCGGTGTCCCGGGATTGCGGCCAGCGCACATTGGTGCCGTCATACACCGCCTGCAGCTCGGTCAGGCTGGAATAGCCGAAATTCACTGGTACCGTATCGGTCTTGCCGCCGGAAAACAGGAAGCTGTCGTCATATTCGGTGTTGAGGAAATATTCCATGTCCTTCAGGGCGGCGAAGGCCCGGGCCTGGATGTCATCGATCTTGTCCTGCTCCTCATCGGTCAGCGGCACGCTCGGGGTGCCGATTTCCAGATTGAGCAGTTCCGACCGGAATTCCGCGACCCGATCATCGACGGAATCGACAATGGTGCCCATGGTCTGCTGCTTGGTCAGTGCGATCTGATTGAGCGAAATGAAGCGGTCGACCCGGTCCGCATCATTTTCCAAATTGAGCAGCCGGAAGGATTGCGAGGCAATGCCGGAATAGGTCTGCGAGACCTTCTCGGTGTTGACCTGGGTTTGGGTCTCGTTAAGCCGGGTCTGGATGTCGAGCATCTGGCTGACCAGGACCGAGCGTTGGGCGTAGGTGCCGACCCGTGAGATATCAACCATGGCAGCACTCCTTCATCAATCGACGATGCTGTTCAGCACGTCGAGCATTTCGGCAGCGGTGGAAATCACCCGGGCCGCAGCCTGATAGGCTTGCTCGTAGATCAGCAACTGGGCGAGTTCTTCGTCCATATTGACCGCGCTGATCTCCGCTGTCTTCAGGGTCAAGGTATTGGCCACCTGGGCCTGGTAGTCGAGATTGACTTCCACATTGCTGGCCAGGCTGGACTGCCGGGAGACCACCAAAGCGGCATAATCGGCCAAGGTCTGGGCCCCGGTCGACAGGCCGCCCGCACCGGAAAAGCTTTGCGTGGTCTGCATGACCGCAGCCATTTCATTGGCCACAGTGTTGTCCCCGGCGCTTAAGAAATATTCCGCTGAGTCCGAGTTGTACAGCATGGCCCCGCGCGAGATCTTGCTGTCGTCATCCACCAGCTCCTGCTTGACCGCAATGGAGTTGGCGACCCCGGCATTGGATTTTGCTAGGCCCAGTTCGGTGGTCAGCGTGGTGCCGCCCTGTTGGGTCACGGTCATGGTGTTGCCAGCCACATTTTTCAGTCGCAGCCGATAGCCATCGCCATCGGGCACCACTTCCGCCTCCACCGAGCCGTTCAGGCTGGTGGAGTTGTTGACGGCATTGGCGATGTCACTCAAGGTCCAGCTCGATTGGATGGTGACCGAGCCCATGCCGCCGGTACCGCCGGTGTTCTGCGGATTGGCGGTGTCGTAAAACTGCAGCACGCCATTGATGTTCGGGGTGTAGTTCGCCGCCTTCACGCCGCTGTCCCAGATCCAATCGGCGCGGTCATTTTCGTATAAGTCGTTCAGGCCAAAGAAATTGGAAAAGCCGGAGACGGTTTCATCATTGGTGCCATCATTGTTGGAATCAAAGCCAATGGTGACATCGGACCGCGTCGCCCCAGCGGTCGAGGAGGTCTGATCCCGGAAGGCCAAGGACGCATTGTTGTCGTTCAGATTGATGGTCATCCGGTTATTGCTGTCGAAGGCCACCGTGGCTGTGGTCAGCCCCGGCCCGCCATTGGCGGTATCGCGCAGCCAGTCCTGCATGCTGTCGCGGACCTCTTCAATGGTCCAAGGACCACCGGACGCCTGGGCACCGGTGCCGAAGCTGGCACTGGTCATGATGGTGTTCAACGTGGTCTGGGCGGTCTGATTGCCATCGGTGTCAAAGGTCGCAAACACCGTATCCCCATTGGTCAGGGTCATGGACTGGGTGTCGACCGTGGTGCCGGTGCTGGGAATAAAGTTCCGCGTGCCCTGATAGGAATTGGCTACGGTGGGGTGGCTGGTGCCTCGGTTGTGGACCAGGTTCAAAGTGCTTTTTAAACCAGCGGCCAGTTCATCGGCCTGGGCCTGGGCGTTGGGCAGAATGGAATCCCGCATATCGATCAAGGCCTTCAAGGTGCCTTCACCAATTTCACTGGTGATATCCGTCGAGCCTACATTGATCGCCTGAATGTCCGACCCGGCCTTGGTCTCCCACGGGCTGATCGAGGACAAAGAGGTGTGCGACAGGGTCTGGGGCTCGGTATCGAGCAGGGTGGTGCCTTTCTTGGTGTAGATCACCAAGGCCCCGCCATCCCGATTGAAGGTGGTGACGTCGATCAGCTCCTGCAGGCCCTGCAGCTCCAGATCACGCTTGTCCTGCAGATTGGTGGCATCCTGGCTGGTGGCCAGCGCCAGGGTGATCTGTTCGTTTAGATTGTCGATATTGACCAGATGCTCGTTGATCTGGGCAATGGACGTGGAAATGGCCCCATCCGCCGTTTGCCGCAGGTCCTGCAGACCCCGGCCAATATCGTTCAGATCCTCGACCACCGAGGTTGCCACATTGATGGTCTGCAGCTGTTCAGTGCCCCGGTCCGGCTCCAGGGCCAGGGTCTCCAATTGCTGCGACAGCTCGTTGACCCGGTGCGAGATCGAGGTGTTGTTGCCGGGCGTGCCGAAGAAGTCCTGAACCCGCTGGTAATAGTCGTCCAGCGTGTTCAGCTCGGCCAGTTTGGCCAGCTCTTCGCGCAGATCCTCGTTCAGATTTTCATCGACCGTGCGCTGGATCCCGGCGGTTTGAACGCCGGAACCCTCGCCGGTCAGGACCACGGATTCCTGAACGAAGGTTTTGCGGGTATAGCCCTCGGTGTTGACGTTCGCCAAATTGTGCGAAACGACATCCAACCCCTTTTGGGAGGTCTGCAAGCCGCTGATGGCGGCAGAGAGGGCAAGGTTCAGGGACATGACGGCAGTCCTTGGCGATGCGCTGTCAGCGCGCTCTAAAGGGTCTTGTTGTAGGCCACGGCCAGCTTATGGGCCTGGGTCGGATCGCCTTCTAAGGTTCCCCGCCCGCCGTAGCTGGTCGAAGCTTTGGTCTGGCGCTCTTTCACCGCCTCGACCACCGCCTCGACCATTTTGGTGTGGCTGTTGATGTTGGCCTTCAGCAGGCGACCATTCTCATTGGCAATGGCTTCCATGGTTTCGGCAGCCTTGCGCATGACCTTGCGCTGCGGTTCCGGCAAACGCAGGACCAAACCCGGATTGGCTTTCACCGCCATCATCTGGTCATGGTAATAGCGGGTCAGCTGCTTCTTGGTCGGGGCCAGGGCGCTGATGGCATTCAGATCATGGCTGACCAAGGCGTCATTTTCTTTGCGCAGCATGTCCGACAGCTCAGCCGTGGCACGCAGCACCGCATTGACCTTCGGATCGGCCTCGCCCGGGAGCACGCGCGGGATCGCTTCCAGCTTGGTGGTTGTGGCTTGGCTGCGCGGTTTCGGCTCTGGACGCGCAGCCCGTTTGCGCGGGGCCGGTTCGCTGGCGGCAACGGCGCCAACCGGTGCGACCGGCGCGACCGGTCCGCGACCGGCCAGGGGTCCGGAGGCGGCAACCGGGGCGGTTGAGGTCGCCGGGGCGGCAGCCGTTCCGGCGCTGGCCGGGGAGGCTGCGCTGGGCACCGAGACCGGCGTTGCGGCGCCAACACCGGCACCAATCCCCGGGCGCACCCCACCGATGGGCGAGCGGCGACCGGCCAGCGGCGAAGCGGCACGACCGCCCGGCCCGGCCGGGGCCGCGATGGGGGAGGCCGGTGCCATTTTTGGCGCCGAGGGGGCGGCGGCTGGCGCTGCCGCTGTGGAGGCAGCAGTGCTGGCGGGACCCGCAGCAGAGGGTCCACCAGTGGCAGGGCCACCAGTGGCGGGGCCTTTGCCACCTGGGGCGGGGCGGGCGAAGGGGGAGGCGCGGCGCTGGCCGACGGATTGGATGCTCATCTTAGGCCTCCTGGGTTTGCAGCATGGCGGACATCACCTGATCGGCAATGCCAAGGCCGCCGGATTTGGTGATCATCTTGCCGTATTCATCGACCATCAAAGACCGCCAGGTCTTTTCCGCATGGCCACCGCCAAACGGGGCCTCGGACTTCAGATTGGCGAACATCGGTTGCAGCATTTGCCCGATCACCATGGCTTCGAAGTCTTGGGCGGTCTGGCGGGCTTCCTCCACGGACATGGTTTTCGACCCGTCCAGGGCCATCAGTGCCCCAGCCTGTTGGCTGCGGGTGGCAGCCCGGCCCGATGCCAGGGCTTCGGACATCAGGCTCTCGGTGTTCAAACCAAAGCTGTCCATCACATCACCTCGATATCGGCTTGCATCGCCCCTGCGGCCTTAATGGCTTGCAGGATGCTGATCATGTCGCGCGGGCCAATGCCCAGGGCGTTCAGGCTATCCACCAGGTCTTGCAGGCTGACCCCGGAATCGACGACGGAGAGTTTGTTGTCAGCCTCCTGATCCACCTCGATGGTGGTTCGGGGCACGACGGTGGTTTCGCCGTTCTGCGAGAATGGATTGGGCTGCGAGACAATCGGGTTCTCGGTGACCCGGATGGTCAAATTGCCTTGGGCGATGGCGACCGTGGAGATTTTCACATTCTCGCCAATGACAATGGTGCCCGTGCTTTCATCGATCACCACCCGGGCGACCTGATCGGGCTCGACCCGCAATTGCTCAATATCGGTCAGCAGGCCGACCACATTGCCTTCATAGCCATTGCCAACCCGCAGCAGCACCGTGGCCGGATCCAGGACCGAGGACATTTCAATGCCCAAAAAGGCGTTGATGGCATCGGAGACCCGGCGTGCCGTGGTGAAATCCGGATTGCGCAGGCCAACCTTGACCGTTTCCATGGCCGCCAGATCAAACGGGATTTCCCGCTCGACCACCGCCCCATTGGGGATCCGACCGCTGGTGGGCACGCCCCGGGTCACCGTGGCACCATCGCCTTGGGCGGAGAAGCCGCCGACCTGAACCGGTCCCTGGGCGACGGCATAGACCTCGCCATCCGCACCGATCAGCGGGGTCACCAGCAAATAGCCGCCGAGCAAGCTTTCCGACGTGCCCAGCGCGCTGATGGTGGTGTCAATCTGGGTGCCTTGCCGGGTGAAGGGCGGCAGCACGGCGGTGACCATGACGGCGGCAACATTTTCCGGGCTCAAATTGCCATCCCGGCTGTTGACGCCAAGCCGTTCGAGCATCCCGATCAAGCTCTCTTGGGTAAAGCTGACGGAATCCAAATCATCGCCGGTGCCGTTGAGCCCGACCACCAGGCCATAGCCCACCAGCATGTTTTCCCGAACGCCTTCAAAATCGGCGATGTCCTTGATCCGGGAGGCGGCATGGGCCTCGGAGGCCATGGGCAGCGCCACGGCCAAGGCCACAAATCCCCAGACCATCACGCTCAACAGCGCAATCATTCGGGCTTTGAAGGGCACAATCGGTGTCATCTGCGGTTTCATCAGTTCGATCCATCTTTGCCGAAAAGACCATTGTCCTTTGGGGCGCCGCTCTTTGAACGGATTGGCGGACGGAGGTCCGCGTGCCTGTCTATGCGAAGGCTGTGCCAAGTTTGCCAATTCTCTAAATTGTTGATTTTCCAGGGATGTGAGGGCGATGACCGGGGCGCCTGACCGCGATCACTAGGAAAATTCAGGCCCCAGCGGTGGCAACCCGGCAGCTTCTGCCGGGTGACAGGGGGGCGAAATCGCGGTATTGATGAAAGATCGGATGCCCCAAAGTCGTATGGAAACACACGCATGAAGGTCGAAGGAGTCGGCCCGGGCGGCGCACCGTCCACCCGCAAGACCGAGAAAAAGAGCCAAACCAGCGCGGCCTTTGGCACGCAGCTGCGCCGCAGCATGGCCGAGGGCGAAGACGGCAAGACCGCAGGGGTGGAATTGACCCAGGCCGCCGCGCCCATGGATGGCCTGCTGGCCCTGCAAGAGGTCGACGCGGTGGATGGGGTCGGCACCGCCACCGACCAAGAGCAGCGCCGCCGCCAGGCCCAGCGCGGCGAGCAATTGCTCGATGCCCTGGAAGAGGTGCGGATCGGTCTGATTGATGGCGCGGTCCCCAAAGCCCAACTGGTGGATTTGGCGCGCATGGTGCGCACCAAGCGCGAGGCCGGAGCCGACCGGCAGATCGCCGCCATTCTCGATGAGATCGAGCTGCGAGCCGAGGTTGAGCTGGCCAAACTGACCCGGCGCTAAGGCTTTTTCAGCGCTGGTTGTATTTTTCCAAATTATTTCAACGCACTGAAAAACACCCTATGGAAAGTGGGGTAGAAGGCTTGCGATGGGCTGGGGCTAGCCCTATAGTCCGCGCGGAAATTTGAGCCGTAGAAGCTCGTTGGGATGTGCCATCCGGCCCGATTGGTCCCTGTGTTTGGGGGTTGGGTCATCTTGGGTGCTCTGATGCGGATGGCATCCCGGGTTAGAACAGAGACGGTATGGAACCATCCGGGTCCCCAGCGTTGGGGATGGTCCAGCGGATGGGTCTGGTTTTAGAGAAGGTGGGACGACGGAATGGCCGTAACTTTGCCTCCCGACTACAGGCCGTCGGATGACGAAGAGTTCATGTGCGACCTGCACAAGGAATACTTCCGGCAGAAATTGCTGCAGTGGAAGGCGGAGCTGTTGCGGGAGGCCGAGGAAACCCTGGAACATCTTCAGGATGGCGGTCTGCAAGAACCTGACATCGCCGATCGGGCCTCGGCGGAGGTCGACCGGGCCTTGGAACTGCGGACCCGGGACCGGGCCCGCAAGCTGATCAATAAGATCGACGCGGCGCTGGGTCGGATCGAAGAAGACAATTACGGTTTTTGTGAAGAAACCGGCGAGCCCATAGGCCTGCGCCGCCTCGAAGCCCGGCCGATTGCGACCATGAGCGTCGAAGCCCAGGAACGCCACGAGCGCATGGAACGCACCCACCGCCAAGACTAACCAGCGATGGCGCTGGGGCCTTTATGCTTCCCAGCAGGGGGGTGTGGCGCGCGTGTGGCAACCTTGTCTCTGAACCTCTAAACGGTGAAGTCTGACCCCAAGGGCTGCGACCGCAGCCCCGGCGGCTCATGCCGCCGAAAGCCAAGCCCCATGCTTTGCATGTCTCCGACATGACGGCGCTGGCGACTGAAGCACCAAAAAACCACCCGGCGAGGGCCGAAAAAATTACCTCGCGATCCGCTCCAGGAACTGCTGGACCTCGGTTTGCAGGGTGGCCGATTGCGCCGACAGGGTCCGGGTGGTTTCGCTCAAGCCCTGGGTGGTGTCGTCCAACACCACGCTGGAGGTCACAGCCCGGTCCATGGAGTCGGACAAGCCTTCGCCGGTGCGGGCCACATCCTGGGCAGCGTTGGAGATTTCCGAGGTGGCCGCGCCTTGCTCGTCCACCGCGCCAGCAATGCCCGCAATGGTCTCGGAAATGGCGGTGATTTCCGTGCCGATGGAGCGGATGGCATCGACGGCTGCTTCCGTGCTGTCGCGCACGGCCGAGATCTGCTGGGTGATTTCCTCGGTCGCCCGTCCGGTCTGATTGGCCAGGTTTTTCACCTCACCCGCCACCACGGCGAAGCCCTTGCCCGCATCGCCCGCCCGGGCGGCCTCGATGGTGGCGTTGAGCGCCAGCAAATTGGTTTGATCGGCAATATCCCGGATCAGGGAGGCGACATCGCCAATTTTGGCTGCCGCTTCCGCCAGCCCGGTGACCACGCCATCGGTGCGTTCGGCCTCCGAAACTGCCCGTTCGGCCAATTCGGTGGCGGTTTGGGTGGATCGGCGGATTTCCTGGATCGAGGCACTCATTTCCTCTGCCGCCCCGGCCACGGTTTGGGCTCCGCTCAGGGAATAGCGCACCCCTTCCCCGGCTTCTGCGGCCAGGGATTTGGTTTCTCCAGCTTCCCTCAGCAGGGTGCCCAGGCCGCCTTCGACCTCGGTTGCGGTTCCGGCCAGGGAGGAGGCGACCGCTTCGATGGATTCGCGGAAGCTGTGGACCAGTTGGTCTTGGGAGGTTTTGTCCACAAGCGAGAGCATCTGGCCCGCCGGAGCCCCATGTCGGTCGGTGATCGGCTGAAAGATCATCACCACCGGCACACCAGACAGGACAAAGCGTTCCGCACCGGCTTGGTTGGCGGCAACGGCGCGGCGCAAGGAGGCCCCGTCCTTGTGCAGCATGTCCAAGGATTGTCCGACCATGGCATCCGGAGACAGCGGCAGGTCATCGCCGAACTTGGCCAGCAATTCCTTGCAGGCTGCATTAAGATACAGGATCTCCATCTCCGGACTGACCAGAACGGTGGAGGATTTATGGCCTTCGACGGTTTGGCGCAGCAGGAAGGCCTGGTCCGTCTCCAGGCGCAGGGCTTCGATGGCCCGCGAGATTTGACCGATCTCATCGGTGCGCTCTAAAAACGGAATCGGACCGGTATGGCGGTCCTGGGCCAGATTGTGCAGGGTCTCAGACAGGGTTTTGATCAGGCCGGAGATGGATCGCCCCAGGCTGGTGCCCAAAATCGCCGCCAGACCAGCGCCAATGGCGCCAATAACCAAAACGAAGGTGGCCAAGCCAACAAAGGCGTCCTCTTCTGCGACTTCCGCAGCGGTCCAGGCGGCTTCTGCCTCACCCCGCAAATCGGTGGCGGCTTGACCGATGCGTTCCAGCGCGCCGCCCAGGGTGCTGGCGGAGGCCAATGCGGCCTCATTAACCTCGGCAAAGCCCCGGATTTCACCAGCATAACCGTCCATCAGGGCATTGAAATTGGCCTTGTCGTCGTCGAGCATCGGGGCCTGGCCGACAAGATCCTTATAAGCGGCTTCCAGGCTGGATACTTTTTCCAGCAACACAGCGGCCTCACCACCCAACTGATAGGCTTGCTCGGCTTTTTGCAGCTGCAGCAGCTTTTCGGTCATTTGATTGGCGAATTCCAGCTTCACGCCGATGGAGGCAAAAACCAGCTTGCCCAGGGCTTCTTCCAGCGCCGTGGACGCGGCGTTCAAGGTTTGCCTTTGGCCTGCGTCAGGGGTGAAGCCGAGGGTTTCATTGATCGCATAGGCTTCCGAAAACGCAGTTTCGGCATCGTCTAGGGCGGAGGACAGGGTGTCTTTCACCGGACCAGCAGGCACGATGTCCAATTGGGCATGGGCCTGCTCAGCAGCATTGGTAAATTGCGCCTCAGAGGCCGGGTCTTTGGAGTCTTTGAGGGCACCGCCTGCCACGTTCATGGCGTTGGCTTTGGCTTCTAGAATCAGCGCGCTGCGACCGACTTGTTCTGCGTCTATCCGTTGTTCGCGGATCTCTTGGATCTCGGCAAACCGGATCGCGCCCAAACCAATGATGGCCACCACGGTCAACACGCTCAACGCGACAAGGACCTGAAGCTTTCCACTGATCGACAAAGAATTCATTTTGAAATGACCTCCCCGATACGCCGCCGGATCAAAAAATCTATTCCCAGCAAACGATTTAAGGGGGTACTGCATTCGCGTTTGAGTTTAAAGACCCTAAACGCTGTCTATGACTTAAAACCGTAGTAGAACTCCGACCCTTAGGAGGTAGTGCCCAGCTAAAAGTCTGCAGCCTCCAAATGGATCGGAGTTCGTGCTGTCACAATACTTTCATGATTGCTTTTATGCGGGCTCGTTGACCCACTCCAGGATGATCCGCATCAGATCGCCCTGGGGGTGGGACAGGGTTTCCACCGCCGTGAAGTGATTGTGGCCCTGCAGGATCGCCGGGCCAAGCTCCGCGCCATGGGCGGCCCATTCCCGGCCCAGGGAGGCCGATTGCTCGTGGAAGGATTGGGATTCCTGCTCCCCCACCGCCAGGGCCAGCCGGGTGCCAGGGCGCGGCACTTTAAACAGCGGGCTTAAGGGGCCGGTGGTTTTGCGGTCCAGCTGTAAGGTCTCGTTGACCGAAATCGCCCGGATCGGATCCAGATCAAACAATCCGCTGATGGAAATCGCCCCCAGCAAGGGCGGGATGGTGGCCCAGTCCGGATTGCTGCTGCTTTCATCCAGCAGACACATCCCCGTCAAATGACCGCCCGCCGAATGGCCACAGAGGATCACCCGGTCCGGATCAACCCCCAGCTCCGGGGCCATTCCGATGATCTTGGCCACCGCAGCCCGGGCGGCGACAACGATTTCCGGCAAGGTCACGGTCGGACACAGCTCATAGCCGACCAGGGCAAAGCCGATCCCGGCCTCCCGGCAGGGCTTGGCCAGATGGGTGAACATGGATTTGTCCATCGCCCGCCAATAGCCGCCATGGATAAAGATCACCAGGGGGGCAGGACCATCGCCATCCTTGCGGCTGTCCGGCGCGGGCGGAACAAAGTCGAATTTGGCCTTCGGGCTGTCGCCATAGGGGATGTCGAGGCGGATATCGGGCCAGGCGCTGCGGGCCTGCTCAGCGGTTTGCACCCAGCGCTCAAAAATGGCCTCCACATTGGCCACCGTCAGGCGCGGATTGTATTCGGATTCCAGGAACAGGCGCTCTTCGTCGTCGAAATCGGTCTCGCTCATGGCGGGCGTCTCCAAATCAGAGGGATCCTGGGGGAGAATTGCGAATTGGTTTAGTCCTACACTAAACGCCGAGCAGCCGTTCCCGCAAACCCGGATTTTCCCGGAGGGCCTCTGGGGTGCCGTTCCAGGCTACCCGACCCTTTTCCAGGATCAACAGATGATCGGCGACTTTGGAGACCGCCTCCACATGCTTATCAACCACCAAGATCGCCATGCCCTCGGCCTTCAGGCGGGCGATGCAGGCCCAGATCTCGGCCCGGATCATCGGTGCGAGGCCCTCGGTGGCCTCATCCAGGATCAACAGCCGGGGATTGGTCAACAAAGCCCGGCCAATGGCCAGCATTTGCTGTTCGCCGCCCGACAGCTTGCGGCCCGGGACGTCGAGGCGTTCCGACAGGCGCGGGAACAGCGCTAGGACTCGCTCCACGGTCCAGATATCCTCG
>JBMYTN010000064.1:0-19412 GCA_049604415.1 Rhodospirillaceae bacterium
TTGTCGCATTTTCGAACCGCCGAACCGGACCCACTTCGGCTGAAAATGCTCCAGAAGAAAGCAGCCTTGTTCGGGCTGCTTTTTTTGTGTCTAAGAAGCGGGCTTGAAGGAAAGTCCAACGGGGAGCATCAAAGCGTGTCCAGGGCACAAGGAGCGATCAACGCTCCGGCGTTTGACCAAGCGTTTCTAGAAGACTTTGAAACCTTGCTGCAATGGCGCCGTGACGTTCGGCATTTTCGCCGCGATCCGGTGCCGTCTGATCTGATTGAGCGATTGCTCAGCTTAGCGCGGTATTCTCCCTCGGTGGGCTTAAGCGAACCCTGGCGGTTTGTCCTCGTGGAAACGCCAAGCCGTCGGGACCTAGTGCGTCGATCCTTTGCCGCCTGCAATGAACACGCTTTGCAGGGCTATGATGGCGACCAAGCTAAGCTCTATGCCAGCCTGAAGCTTTCAGGATTGGATGATGCGCCTGTGCATTTGGCGGTGTTCGCCGAAAGCGATCCGGAACAAGGTGCTGGCCTTGGGCGGGCGACCATGCCGGAGACCCTGTGCTATTCCGTTGTCTCGGCGATCCAAACCTTGTGGCTGGCGGCCCGTGCCCATGGTCTCGGGCTCGGCTGGGTCTCGATCTTGGACCCGGCCGAAGTCGCCCAGGCGTGCGATGCGCCCACCAGTTGGAAATTGGTCGCCTATTTGTGCATCGGCTATCCAGACCAATCCGCCGACACCCCAGAATTACAGCGCATGGGCTGGGAAAAACGCCAGTCTGCGAAGACCAAGATTTACCGGGTTTAGGCCTGTTCTAAAACCCGTCCGGGTGCAATATCTCGCCCATCCAATGTCAAATGGAGCAAGGCCGGTCCCGGGGCGGCCATGGCCTCGGCCCATAGGGATGGGAAGGCGCTGTCCCGCTTGACGGTGAGGCCAACCGCACCATAGCTTCGCGCCAAAGCGGCGAAGTCCGGATTGACCAAATCCGTGGCCTCCACTCGGCCCGGATAGCGGGCCTCCTGATGCATGCGGATGGTGCCATAGCGGCCATTGTCGCAAACCAGGATCCGCAGTTTCAGGCCCAGTTGAACCGCCGTGCCAAGCTCAGCGCCGGTCATTTGGAAACAGCCATCTCCGGCCAAGGCAATCACAGGGCGCTCAGGGTGGCGCAGGGCGGCAGCAATGGCTGCGGGCAGGCCATAGCCCATGGAGCCGCTGACCGGGGCAAGCTGCGCGCCAAAGCCATAGCGGAAAAATCGGTGGATCCAGATCGCATAATTGCCTGCCCCATTGCATAGCATGGCGGTGGGGGGGAGGCTGTCGCGCAAATGGCTGATCACGGCGGACAGGGTCACCGCACCCACGCCAGCCGGAGGCGTGTCACTCCAGTGTTTGAACGCCTCATGGGCCTGCTGGCATGAGACAGTCCGCGCCGTTGGGATTGGTCGGGTCGGGTGCACGCTGGCCAAAACCGCACGCAAAAAACTGCCCGGGGTAGCGACAAAGCCGAGATTGGGCGTGTAGAGGCGACCGATTTCCTCCGCCCCCGGATGGACCTGAATGACATATTTGGCATTACTGGTCTCAGCCTGGGATAGGTCCATGCCGGGGAAGGGCAGCACCGTAAAGCCCTGGCTGGGGTTTTCCGAAAACCGGCAGCCAAGCAGCAAAATTAAATCCGCTGTCTCTAATCTCTGTTTCAAGGCCGGATTGATGCCCAGGCCAGCCTCCCCGGCATAGCAGGGATGATCCGGGTCCATCAGTCCCTGGCGGCGGAACGAGCAAGCCACCGGCACACCCCAGCGCTCGGCAAAGGTCGCCAGCATTTCCTGATCCTCGGGCTGCCAGCGACTGCCGCCGACCACGATGATTGGCGATTGGGCCGCCTCCAGGGCGTTGCGCAAGGGTTCCAACAGCAGGGGGTCCGGCGCTGGAATGGGGGCGAAGGCGGCGGATGCAGGGCCCAAGGTTTCCGGCGGTGTGGCTCGCAACATATCTTCTGGCAGGCCCAAGACCACCGGTCCCGGGCGTCCGGCCATGGCACTGTGCCACGCGCGGGAGACCATCTCCGGGATCCGCTCCGCACTGTGGATCACCTCGACCCGCTTGGCCAAGCTGCCAAAAACGGCGCAGAGATCAAATTCCTGAAAGCCTTCCCGGCCCGTATGCGCGCTATGGACCAAGCCGACCAGCAAAACCATCGGCGTTGAATCCTGGGCGGCAATATGGATCCCCGCCGCCGCATTCATCGCCCCGGGCCCTCGGGTCACGACACAGACACCAGGGCGACCGGTCATTTTGCCCTCAGCCTCGGCCATCATCGCTGCCGCGCCCTCATGTCGGGCCACTACCACGGAAACCGGGCCGCCATGCAAGCCATCAAGCAAAGGCAAATAGCTTTCGCCGGGGACGCAAAACACCCGCTCCACCCCCTGGGCGGCAAGGCAGCGCGCCAAGAGGGCTCCGGCATGGGACGGGGGATTGGTGCGGGCGGGGGAGGCGGTCATCACGGGGGCGTCCTTCAGGAACGGTTTGTTGGCAAAGGATAAAGGCGTGCTGGCCCCTGGTGGTCAAGACCCTCCATGCCCACTCTATACATCTGCCGATCCCCCATACCGTCTGCTCCCGGAGATCCGCCATGTCAGATCTGGCCGCCGAAACCACTGCTTTGCTCTCCAGCTTGGGCGTTGTCCTCGAGCCTGGGGCGGCGGCAGGTCTGACGGTGAAAACACCGATCAATGGCGCGGCGATTGCCACCGTGGCGACCACCAGCTCTGAAGATCTCCAGGTCATGCTGGGCCGGTCCAAGGACGCCTTTGCGCAGTGGCGACAGCTGCCGCCGCCCCGGCGTGGCGAATTGGTCCGTCTTTTGGGGGAAGAACTGCGCGCCGCCAAGGAGCCCTTGGCCCGCTTGGTAACCTTGGAGGCAGGCAAGATCCTGTCCGAAGGCGCTGGCGAAGTCCAAGAGATGATCGACATTTGTGATTTCGCCGTCGGTCTGTCCCGGCAGCTCTATGGCAAGGCCATCGCCAGCGAGCGGCCCGGGCATCACATGATCGAACGTTGGCATCCCTTGGGGCCGGTTGGGGTGATCTCGGCGTTTAATTTCCCGGTGGCGGTCTGGTCTTGGAACGCCACTCTGGCCTTGGTATGCGGCAATTCCCTGGTCTGGAAGCCTTCTGACCTGACCCCACTCACCGCCCTGGCCTGTCAGGCTCTGTTGCGCCGGGCGATGGAGAGATTTGGTGATGATGCGCCGCCGGATCTGCTCCAGGTGGTGATTGGCGGGCAGGAGCTTGGTGCACAATTGGCCGCTGCGCCCGAGCTGCCCTTGGTCTCCGCCACCGGCTCCACCCGCATGGGCCGCGCTGTCGGTCCCATTGTGACCGGTCGCTTTGGGCGGGTGTTGCTCGAACTGGGCGGCAATAATGCGGCGGTGATCGCACCCTCAGCGGATTTGGACCTGGCGGTCCGTGCGGTGACCTTTTCCGCAGTGGGCACCTGCGGCCAGCGTTGTACCAGCCTGCGCCGCCTGATCGTGCATCGCAGCGTCCATGAGGCCATGGTGGAGCGGCTCAAACCGGTCTATGCCGGATTGCCCATCGGCTCGCCCTTGCAGGACGGGACTCTAGTGGGACCTTTGATATCCGAGGCGGCCGGTGCCGCCATGGACGCGGCATTGGACCAAGCCCGCGCTGAGGGGGGAACGGTTCATGGCGGTGGCCCGGTCGCCGGGCTGCCGCCGGATCTGGCCGGAGGATGCTACCGCGCTCCGGCATTGGTGGAGATGCCGGGGCAGACGGAACTGGTCCGGACCGAGACCTTCGCGCCGATCCTCTATGTGCTGGCCTATGACAGCTTGGACGAGGCAATTGCCCTGAACAATGGGGTGCCCCAAGGCCTGTCGAGCTGTATTTTCGCCAATGACCTGCGGGAAGCGGAAACCTTCCTGTCGGCCGTTGGGTCCGATTGCGGCATCGCCAATGTGAATATCGGTCCGTCCGGTGCCGAGATTGGCGGTGCCTTTGGCGGCGAAAAAGAAACCGGTGGCGGGCGCGAGGCCGGATCGGATGCCTGGCAGGCCTATATGCGCCGCCAAACCCAAACCGTAAATTACTCCACGGCCTTGCCTTTGGCCCAAGGGGTCAAGTTTGACATTTAACGGCAGGGAGGAGACCCGAAATGGCCGAGGCCTTACCTTTCCCGCCAATCCCGGACCCAAATGACTGGGAGACCCGCATCCAACTGGCGATCCTGGGCGCGTCAAAGCTGCAGGGCTCGGACCCGGTACCTGGTGCGGGAAAGGTGACCGAGGAAAACGGGGTCCCGGTGCAAACCCTGTTTAACGGCATCAAGGTGATCCCGGACAGCTATTACGGCGATTGGGTCACGCGCCTGATTGAAGGCTCCGGCGGCTATCACGAACCCCAAGAAGAGGTGGTGTTTGCTGAAATTCTGCGAGCCTTAGACGGTCTGGGTCCGGCGTCGGGCCAAAGCATGATCGAGCTTGGTTGCTATTGGGCCTATTACTCGGCTTGGTTCTTGGCCGCCCGGACCGGGGCCAAGGCTTATTGCCTGGATAGCTTTCCTCCGGCCTTGCTGGCGGGCCAAGCGACCATGGCCCTCAATGGCGTGCGCGGTGCGTCCTTTGCCCATGGGGCGGTGGGCAAAGTTTCCTTCGACGCGCTGGGGCCAGACGGTCAGCCGGAAAAACAATTGGTGCCCCGGGTCACGGTCGGCGATCTAATGGACCAGCATGGCCTTTCGCAACTGACCATCCTGCATGCGGATATCCAGGGCTTTGAAGCCCTAATGCTGGCGGAAGCAAGGGATATGCTCGCCGCTGCCCGGATCGATTATTTGGTGATCTCGACCCATTCCCAGGACCTGCACCAGGAGTGCTTGTTGGCGATTAAGGATCATGGCTATCGGATCATTGCCGAGCATGACCTGACCCAAAGCTATGCCTTTGACGGCATGATCGCGGCGGCCCGACCAGGCTTGGACCGGCCGGGTCCGGTGCCGATCCCCAGGCGGGGGCCAATGGGATAAGCGCCAGTCAGAAGATGAGCGGATCTTGTGGTTTTCCAGAGCCGCTTCCTGACATAGAGTAGGGACTTGTTTTCAGATCTGCGCAGGCCCTTGGTCAAACTGATGTTCTCTGCGGTTTCTCCCTCCCCTTTGCCCTCCGAGCCTGATCCGTCAGCGGTGGCTTTCGCCCAAAAGGCAGGGCAGATGTTTGCTGCCTGTCGCGGTGGTACGGGTGATCTGGACCTGTGGCAGGCGGCCTTGAGCCGTGCCTGGGCACCGGATTGGAGCCAGTGTGCCACCGCGCGTTGCGCCTTGCTCTGCGCGGAAGAGCCCTGGGTGGCGGAGTTGTTGCAGGCCAAGGCCATGCGCCGTTTGGATCGGGTCGCGTTTTTGGGCGGCATTGATTACAGCTTCCGTCCCAATGGCCGCCCGGGCGCAAGGCGTCATAGCCGCTTGGCCCACTCCCTGGATGTTGCCTTTCTTGCTTTCCTCTATGGCCGCGCCAAAGGCTTAGATCAGGGTCAACGGCGTTTGGCCATTGCGGCGACCCTGATGCATGATCTGGGGCACACGCCTCTGTCCCACAGCTTGGAGCCGAGCTTTCTCAAAGCGCTGGGCCTGGATCACCAAAGCCTGGGAGAGAAGGTTCTGGCAGACCAGGGCGGTCGCCGTGGTCGGCTCGCCCAGGGTTTGCGTCAGGCCGGTTTGGGGGTTGATCAGGTGCTTGGGGCCATGGGCTGGGGGGCACCGGACCCGCTCTGGTTGGCCACGCCGGTCAATCTGGATGGCATTGACGGGATCTGCCGATCGGCCAGCTATGTGGATCCGCCGGGAACCCATGCACCGCCCATTCTGGTGCTGGCGGCCCTGATGGCCGAGGGTGCCGTTGGGCAGGCGGTGTTGGATCGGTTTTGGGCGTTGAAGGATCGGATCTACCGGGATGTGATCTTTGGACCCAGCGGCACCACCGCCGACAAGGCCTGCCAGGACTACGCGGCAACCTTGCCGCCGCGCAGTCTTGGCCTCCAGGTCGCCCGCAGTGATGACCGGCAGTTTTTGCGGGCTCATCCCACATTGCGTCAGCGCTTGGCCAGTGGTCCACGACCGGCAGACAAGCTGCAGCCCTTGCCGGATCGCCAGGACAATGCGGCCACACAGGTTCCAAACCTGTTTGTCGTCGACAATGACCATGCCTTGGGCGATGCGGGGGCCGATGCCCAGGCGCAAAAACGCCGATTCCGGGATTTGCGGCGTGACCATGGTCTGGCCCGGATCCGGGCACCTGCCTTGGCCGGTGGCCTGAGATGAGGGCGGGGGCGGCACCAACCCTGCCGTCCGTCTATGCCGGGCGTCGGGCCTTCTCAGAAGATATTATTGGCCAAATGCGCGATGGCTTTGATCACGCCGGGCTCGATGCCGGGGTCATGGTGGTCATCAATGGCAGCTTTGCCCGACGTGAAGCCTCCGCCTTGTCGGATGTGGATTTTCAGATCATCACCCGGGATCGGGTTGACCCCGATCAGGCGCGGGCGATTGCCGATGCGGTATGGTCGGCCCCAGGTCCCCATGCCGGGCTGCGCGAGCGGGGCAAGGAAGGCGCTTTCGGGGCGGTCGAATGCGTCGATGACTTTTTGCGCAATATTGGCGGCCAGGGCGATGACAATAACAAACTCACCCGCCGATCCCTGTTCCTGCTGGAAGGCGAGGTGCTGTTCAATCGGGCGCTGTTTGAAGACCTGCGCAGTCGGTTGCTGCAGCGCTATGTGCCCGAAACGGTTCAACCCCATGAGCTGACCCTGTTTTTGCTCAATGACTTTATCCGCTATTGGCGCACCATCTGCGTCGATTATGAGTTCAAAACCGAAGAGGCCGGGAAGCAATGGGCGATCCGCAATGTCAAACTCGCCTTTTCCCGCAAGCTGCTCTATTTCGGCGGGCTGCTGGCGGTGGCGGAAACGGCGCGGCGGATCCGTTCGGAAAAGCTCTCCGCTTTGACAGATCTGCTCGCGCTTTCCCCGGTGGAGCGGGTGCTGGTCGTGTTCGGCGATGCCGCCTTGCCGGTGCTTGAGCCCTATGAACACTTCCTGACGGCCCTTTCAGAGGCCGATACCCGAGCCCATCTCGATGGTCTGAGCAAAGACAAGCGCGACGCCGATGCGGTCTATCAACGGCTGCGCAATGACGGAAAGCTGTTCACGTGGGGCTTGATGAACCTGTTCAATCGGCATTACCCGCCACAGCATCCCATCCACGAAAGCATTTTGTTTTGATGGGCCGTGGGACAAGTTTGGGATGGGGCGGGGCATGGCGCTGCTTGGCCGCCCTGTGTGTCCTGTTCGGTCTGCTGGCATCACCGGCTGTGGCCCAACAGGCGACCCTCCCCGGGGCAGGCGGGGTTACGGTCCTGATCCCGGAAAACCGCCCCCCCTTCGCCATGCGCACGGACGCGGGCGAGGATATTGGCTTTGATGTCGATTTGGCCAATGCGCTCTGCGACGCCGCTGGCTTTTCCTGCCAAGTGGTTTGCCTGCCTTGGGAGACCATTCTGGAGCGGGTGCGACGGGGCCAAGGCGATCTGGTCATTGGCGGTGTCGGCGAAGATTGGGACCGGATGGAAGCCTGGTTCACCGGCGAGGTGCCTTATTACCGTTCCCCCAATCGGTTCGCTGCCCCGCCCGGCACGGTGCTGGAACCGAACAACAAGATGGAGTTGGAGGGCCTGCATATCGGCGTGGTGGCCTATACCGCCCAAGCCGACCGCCTGTTCATCCGCCATGGCCGCCGAGCACAGATCTCAGAATATCCCAGCTCCATTGCGCTGCGGGATGCCCTGAGCCGGGGCGAGGTCGATATCATCCATGATGATGGTTTGGTGCTGTGGCATTTTGTTGCCCAGGATATGGCCCAGGAGGTCAATTTGACCGGGATCGATGACCGCAAGCCACAGCAGCGCCGCATTTTGACCGGGATTGACCAATATGGCTTGGTCGAGCCGGTTGCGCGGGCTCTGGAGGGCTTGAAACGCACTGGACGGTATCGGGAAATTAGCAGCAGCTATTTTCCGTTCTCGATCTATTAAGACTTCAAATTTCGGCCTCTTCTGCCGGGGCCGTGTCCGGCAAGGTCAGCCGGAAAATACTCCCGGTGCTGCCGCTGTCGACCAACTCCAATGTGCCGCCATGGAGCTCCGCCAATTGTCGGCTCAGCGGGAGTCCCAAGCCAGTACCCTCTCGATAGGTCCCATCCTCGCGCTTAACCTGGAAGAACGGGGCAAAGACTTTTTCTTGATTGGCTTTGGGAATGCCGACCCCGGTATCGCTGACGGTGACACAGAGGCCCGATGTTCGCTCCACATTAGTGTCCCAATAGGATGGCTCGGCAAGATCCAGACGGATGGCAATCCGACCGCCCTCATTGGTGAATTTCACCGCATTAGACAGCAGATTGATCAGGATCTGTTTGACCGCCCGCCGATCAATCCACAGATGGGTTTCGCTGTCGTCCGGGGTGCGATCTTCCATCACCAGATTGATGGCATGGTCTTTGGCTCGGCTGCGGACCAGGGTCTGGCATTCATCAATCACATCGCGCAGATCCACCATCTGCCGGGTCAGGGTGTAATGGCCGCTTTCGATGCGGGAGATGTCCAGAATATCATTGATGATTTCCAGCAGATGCCCGGCGCTGCTGACAATGTCATGGGCATAATCTTTGTAAACCGGGGCAATATTCGGATCGACCACCGCCTGTTCAATCATCTGGCCAAAGCCGATCACGGCATTGAGCGGAGTCCGCAATTCATGGCTCATATTGTGCAGAAACAGGGACTTGGCCCGGTTCTCAATCTCGGCCTTTTCTTTGGCCTGTTTGAGATGCTCGGCCTCGAGCTTCTCTTGGGTGATGTCCCGGTAGACGCTGACCACGCCGCCATCAGGCAGGGAGGCTGGCTCAACCCTAATCCAAGTCCCCGTGCGCAGTTCCAGCTCATTGCCCTGATCAGCCCGGATCAAGCGCCGCATCAGGTCCTCTTCATAGGCTCTTGGGTCCGCATCGCCGGGGTCGAGCTGGCCGCGATCAATCAGTTTCTCCACAAGGCCCAAGGCCGTGGTGCCGATGCGGAAGTCGCGCTCGCGCAGGCCAAACAGACTGGGGGCCGCCCGGTTGTGGCGCTGAATGCGATTGTGATCATCCCACAGGATGGTTGCCGTGGGGGCATGGTCGATGACTGCGGAGAGCATCCGATCCCGGGTTTCGGCCTGCAATTCGGCCTCGACCTGGGCAGAAATATCTCTGCCGGAGATCGAAAACAAATCCGGTCGACCATCGGCGTTGAACAGAGCCCGGACTCTCAGCCAACAATGGCGTTGCAGACCGTGACCGTCCGATAGGGTCAAGCGGTAATCCCGGATCGGCAAGGTGGATTTGAAGCTGGCCAAGAAGGCCATCAGATCATCGACGGCGGGCTTATCCAGTAAGGAACTGATCGGCTGGCCGGGCAAGTCCCAGGGGTCGCGCGCCACCAGATTGGCAAAACCCAGATTGCCGAATTTGACAATGCCTTGTGGGGTCAAGCGACACAGGAACTCCGCCGTGTCATCGACCGCCCGGCGGAATTTGTCGCGGCTTTTGACGATCCGGCAGGCTAGGCATTTGCTGTCCGAGATATCGGACAAGGTGACCATATGCAGGGTGTCGCTGCCCTCGCCAACGGTGCTGATGGTGTAATCGACCTCTAAGGTCCGGTCTTGGGACAGCAGCAGGAAGGCCACCCCGGTGGGCTGTCCTTGGGTCATGACATGGTCAAAGAAGTCCCGAGTCAGGCCATCAGTGCTTTCCACCACCAAAGGCGGTTTCTGCCAAGTTGCGATATCAGTTTTGCTGAAGTCCCCAAGGGCGATAAGGGCTTGGTTCGTAGCGATCACTTTGCCGAAATGGTCGAGCACCATCATCGGCATCGGCGAGGCTTCAAACAGGTCGTCACCCTTTCCCCAGGGAGAACGAACGTCCATCGTGGACCTACCCCTACTTCTTGTTGTTGGCTCGATCTTGCGAGCACACAGTGCGCATTGGATCGGGCACCAGCATCTTCTGATGCTTTTGGTCAGAAAAAGGATAGCATGGCGATTTGTGGAGGCGAGCGCGATTTGACCGGCTGAAATCCAGTACAAAACCATCGCACTGGGTTTTTGAACTCTAGCGTCCAGATTGTTTGCGCTCGGGTAGAGTCGCGTCAAAACAGTAAGGTGTTGGAAAAGAGTGACTTTTTAGACGGCTCGAGAATCCATATACAACCAAAGCGCGGCGGATAGGACCAATATTGCATTGATCTGGTGTGCGGAAGCCAGACCGATGGGCACGGATAAAAGCAGCGTAAATATGCCCAAAATAATTTGTAGCAGCACGCTGAAGGCAAGCAGACGGGTTAAAACGCGAAAAAAGGATAGACTCGGGGCCGACTGTAAACGGCTCTGTAGCAGAAAGAAATTCCGCTCTGCGGACCAAATAAGCCACAAACAAATACCTAGAGTGGTTAATCCAAGCAGGCGGTGATTGAATTGAACGGTGATGATATTGTCATAGATATTCAACCACCAGGGGGAAAGCGCCATGACCCCGTCCGGGATCCATTGGCCCTGCATGGTGGGAAAGGTGTTGTACATCAGTCCAGCATCATAGCCTGCGACCAGACCGCCAGCCAAAATGGTCAAAAACACCAGCCCTGTTGCCGGAAGACCGAGCCGCCGGATTGGGGTTAGGCTCTCTCGAGCAGCCGCCAGTTGTTGCGGGCTCAGGGATGCCTTCCAGGGATAGACCGGGCTCAAGCGCCGATGGGCCATAACCAGCAAAGCCATCAGGATCACCACTGCCAAGCCCAAATGGGCGGTCAGGCGAAACGGACTAACCGAGGGGTCATCGACCAAGCCGCTTTGGACCATATACCAGCCCAACAGGCCTTGCAGGCCGCCCAAGGCAAAGACGACCAGATAGATCGGCAGCCGCCGCCAGGGAATGCGGCGTTGGAGGGTGAACACCAGCAGGGGGACGAAAAACACCAAACCAATCAGCCGCCCCAGAACCCGGTGAATGAACTCCAGCCAAAAGATGCCCTTAAACCCTTCTAGCCCGAACCCGGCATTGACGGTGCGGTATTCCGGCGTGGCCCGATACTGGTCATAGAGCAGAATCCAGTCCGCCTCGGTCATCGGCGGCAGGAAGCCGGTGACCGGCTTCCAATCGGTCATGGACAAGCCCGATCCGGTCAGGCGGGTTAAGCCCCCCACCGCGACCATGGCCAGGACGAAGACAGCGCAGCCCAGCAGCCACCAGCCAATGGCTCGGTCTTCCAAATCCCTTGCTGGACGGGTGCCCGCCCCATTCCTGACGGCGAAAGGGCTGGTTTGTTGGGGGGCTGAGGCTTGGGTGAACTGCATGGAGCGATCCGCGTTGGTCTTCTGGCTGCGCTTGCTTAGGCGAGGAAGGTGATATCCGGCAGCATGGGGCCGACCCGGGTGTCAATGATCATGGCCAGGAAAACGCCCAACAGCCAAACCATGGAGCCCAGGAAGGTCCTTTTGGCCCATTCCAGCCCCGGATGCCGGGCCAGCATGATGTTTTGCTTTAAGAACCGGATCGAGAACAGGGCCGTGACCACGGCATAGGCCAGGCCCAATTCGCCAAACAATACTGGCAGGAATGCCGAGCCCAGCAGCAAGATGGTGTTGAGCAAAATGCCTTGAGCGCAGCGCTCTTCGCCGACCAGGCAGGGCAGCATCGGGATCCCGGCGGCGCGATAGTCATCCTTCAGCAAAATCGCCAAAGCCCAGAAATGGGACGGCGTCCACAGGAACAGGATGATGGCCATCAGCCAAGGCAGCAGCCAGATATTCGGATCGGCCGCAGCGGCCCCGGCCAAAACCGCAAAGCTGCCCGCTGCGCCGCCAATGACAATGTTCCACCAGGTGCGGCGCTTCAGCCAAACCGTATAAACAATGCCATAGACAAAGGCCCCAAGGAACAAATGGGCGGCGACCCAGAAGTTCAGCGCAGCGGCGGCCAGGCCAACGCCAGCCACCAACAGGGCAACGGCAAACCAGAGGATCCGCTCCGGATGGACCATATCGCCCGCCGCCAAAGGCCGGTTGCGGGTCCGGGCCATCATTTGGTCGATGTCCCGATCATAGAAGTGATTGAACACCGAGGAGGAGGAAGAGCCCAGCAACATGGCGACAGCCAGGATGGCAAGGCTGGCCCCATCGACTTCCGGGGCCACGGCCAAATAGGCCGTCACGGCGGTCAGCATGATGACAAAGCCGATGCGCGGCTTGCAGAGCTGGAGATAGGCGTTGAAGGTCATGACGTTCCTTCCCAATGCCCCATGGAGGAGGGGGGATTGAGCGCAGCAATGCGGCTGCGCCAGAGTTCTCGACTGGCAATCCAAATAAACAGGATCCCACCAATGACAGCGATCACGCCGCCCAGCCCCATCACGCCCATCAGGACATGTTCGATGGTGCCTTCCAGGCCTTGTGCGGACCCGGCGGTTTTGCGGCTGATGCCGAAGGTTCCGGCGGTAAACAACATTGCGGCATGCACAATGGTGCCGATGCCAAACAGCCAGAGCGGCAAGGCCCGGCGCTTCATTCGGGATTCAAAGGTGCCGTTCAGGGTTGGCAGGATGGACAGATAAACCGCCATCGCCGCAATGGTGACCCCGCCAATGGAGGCGTGGTAATGGCCCGGCGTGCGGGTGTCCTCATAGCCGGAGAAGAAGCCGAATAAGCCGCCCAGACCGCAGAGCAGCAGGGAAAACACCAAGCCCACATGGGCCGGTCTTTGGGAATCCAGGCCGCCCCAGCGGGTCCACAACACGCCTGCCAAAGCCAAAGAGATCAAAGTGATCGGCGGGGCGAGGCCGACGGCATAAAGCCCGGAGAAAAAGGTGTAATGCTGCGAGCTGGGATAATCCAAAATCCCATAGACCGGCGGGGCGACCAGGGCGGCTCCGGCGATCAGAGTGGCCGGGACGGCGAAATGCCCACTTTTCATCAGAGTCCGGCCAAAGGCCCGGGGGGTCAGAATGGCCCAGGCGGTGATCATGGCGGTCGCATTGACGATCTGCAGCACATGGCCTCCGCCCCAGAACACCCATTCGAAATATTCTTGGGTGTTGTCCTGTTGTGGGGTTTCCGAATAGGCAATGACCAAACAGGCCAAGGCGCTGAGATAGGCCACCGACGCGACACCGGCTCCAAACACGGCGGGTTGCGGCAGGCGGTCCTCCCGCCAATAGCGCACCACCCCGTCCAACAAGCGCAGGCAGGGGCAGAGCACACCGACGGCCACCAGACCCAGTGCAATGAAGTAAAGCGGGTGCACCACGACGGGCACATAGTTGTTCAGCAGCGGGGTGCCGAGGTCGAGCAGCGCCGGGAAGGGCAACAGCGCACAGCCAATGGCGGTCAGGATCGGACCGGCTAAGGATGGGATCGCCTTGATCGGGCGGCGCAGGTCAACGGGTCCATCGCGCAGGGCCAACCCCACGGCCAAGGTGGTCAGGATGCCGAGAACGGCCAGGAACCAGACCACGACCGAGAGCACCACATGGGTCACCAAGACTTTGCGGAAGGCGGATTGCTCCGCCCAGGGCAGGACATCCATCACCCCTGGCGTTCTCGACAACGCCAGGAGCAGGGCAAGAAACCCGGCCAAACCGAGGGCGATCAACCCCAGAATGGCCCAAAGGCGGGCTTCACGCCGCAGCAGGATGTCCAAACCGCTCATGCCACCGCACCTCCCGGGTAGAGGTGATAGAGCATGTAATAGATCACCACACCGGTGACCGTGACATAAAGCCAGATCGGCAATACCCAACGGGCCATGGCCTTATGGCGGTCAAACCGGCCTTTGAAGGCCCGCAACGCCACGATGATGATCAACGGGGTGACCACGGTGGCCAGGATCACATGGGTGATCAGGATGAAATAATAGAAGATCCGCGCCGATCCCTCTCCTGGGAAGACAAAAATCGGGGCGGTGAAATGGTAGACCAGATAACTGGCCAGGAACGCGGCTGACACGACCACCGCTGCGATCATGACTTTGCGGTGCAGATCATGCCGACCGGCGCGCACCAGGGTGAACCCGGCGCAGATCAAAACGGTGCTGATGGCGTTCAGAGCCGCATTGACATGGGGCAGGACCGTGGCTGTCTCCATCAAAGAGTCCTTCCCGTCCGTCCTACTGCGCGGTCACGGCGGGTGTGCCCTGGGTCGGGGCGCTGACAACCTGATAAAAGGTCAGGCCAAACAGGCCGAGCGCGATGCCGCCAAACACCACCAGCCAATGCCATCGGGTCAGTTTCATGCGTGGTTCCTCACTCTTCTGGTTTCCAAAGGCCGCTCCGTTGGCGAGAGCCATCCCTATCAACGGCCATGGCGTTTGCCATGGGTCCGGATAGTAGCATCCACCAAGATCCCTTTTTCGACCATTGCGATTACAGCATAGGGGAAATTCGGCTTTTACGAAAATCCAATATGCTCGACAAGCTTTGTCGGATGTTTTTGCCCTCTGTCTTGGGCGCGGTGTAACAGAATTGGCGCAGTTTCGGCGGAATCCCTCAGAAAGTTTGGGTTATTGCGCGCAATGGTCTGTGTGAGGCTCTGGAAAATTCATCGGACTGTGCCACTTTCAGGAGGCCTCAGACTTGGTTTCTGGCCTCAGGAGTCGGTTCGCAGGGGCAACAAATCGACAAAACACCCTTTGGAACCTGATTTCTGCGGGCAATGCCTGCGGGGTCATGATAATTGTCGATGACAACGCCAGCGGTCTTGTGGAACAGCTGGGCGTGAAAAGATTTGGTCGAATGGGAGAGGCGGGGATGACCACAGTGAATGGTCCGGAAACCGAAGATTTTATGCCCGATGTGGCCCGGCCTCGGGTCCGGTCGATCACGGTCGACGAGACATCCAGATGGCTGGAAGCGGGCCTAAAGGACTTTATGGCCGTGCCTGGCTTTAGCCTTGGCTATGGGGCCATGTTCGTTCTGTTTGCTTATTTGATCACCTTTGGCCTCGAGCAGATCGGCCTGGGATCGCTGTCCCTGCCCTTTGCGGCGGGCTTTATGCTGATTGCGCCGCTGGGGGCCGTGCTGTTTTATGAAACCAGCCGCCGGATCGAGCAGGGGCTCTATGTGTCCTTTGGCGAGGCCCTGTCTTCCTGTGCCGCCAAGGCCGCTCCTTTGGGGCAGATCGGCGTGGTGTTGCTGATCGTCATGCTGGCCTGGATCATGTTGGCCTTGGTGATTTTCGCCATGTTCTTTGGCGGCAATCCGCCCGCGCTCGACAGTTTCTTTGGCGATGTGTTGACCGCACCGCAAGCCGCGCCCTTCTTGGTGGTCGGCACCCTGGTCGGCGGCATGCTCGCCACGGTGGCCTTCACCGTCTCCGCGATCTCTCTGCCCATGGTGCTGGACCGGGATGTGACTGCGGTGACCGCCATGGCCACCAGCTTTGATGCGGTGCGCAAGAACCCCCGGGAAATGCTTGGCTGGGGTGGCATGATCGCCTTCATCACCTTCTCGGGCATGGTGATGTTCTTTGTTGGCTTGGCCTTTAGCCTGCCGCTGATCGGCTATGCCACTTGGCATGCCTATAAGTCGTTGGTGGAATAAGTCGGTCCGCAAGGCGCACGCCAACGCAATCAGAAAAAAAGCCGGAGTGGGACGTGCCCCATTCCGGCTTTTTTGCTCTGCGACTGATTAATAGGTTAGAGCGGGGTGCGCAAAATAGAGCGCGCCCCGCTCCAGCGCCCATTGCGGGCGCGGCCAAGCGGGCGATGCCCGCGCCCGGCGAGGGCACAACAAACAAAATTTCTTAGATCCCAGCACCTTTGAAGCCGTCTTGATCGGCCTTCGGCTCACTCGCCGGGGCGGAGGGGATTTGCGGGTTGATGTCGTCCTCGTCTGCCGATGTGCTGCCGGGCTCCTCGACCACGACCATGGCCCGATAGGCATGCCAGGTGGCGTGGCCGATCAGCGGCAGTGAGACCGCAAGGCCCAAAAAGCCGGTGGCAAACCCGGCCCCAATGAACAGCACGATGATGGCGGCCCAACCGGCCATGGTACGGCGATTGGCCAGCACGGCACGGAAAGAGACCGAGGCGGCCCGGAAGATGTCCTCCTTGCGGTCGAGCATCAGGGGCAGGGAGACGACGCCGAATACGAAGGCAACGGTGGCAAAGCCAAAGCCCACGGCAGTGCCGACCACCGCCAGCAGAAACCCATCAATGCTGGTCAGGGCGTGGGTGATCATGTTTTCCCAACTGAACACCGCATAGGGGAAGGTGATGACATAGATCAGCACCGCGATCCGGACCCAGATCATCATAAAGATCATCAACACCAGACCGGCGGTCATGATGTGGAAGACATTCCGGCGGAAGGCGGTCACCGCCCGCCATAGGGTTGGGGTTTTGCCTTGCTCCAAATCCCTTGAGATCTCGCACAAGCCGATCCCAAGAATGGGTCCGATGAGCAGAAAACCGCCGATCATTGGCGAGATCAAATAGGTCAGACCGGTCAGCACAAGGCCGAAGGTGAGAAACAGCCCGGCGACAACAAAGAACAGGCCATAGGAGATCGAGACCATCCGGGCGGCACGATAATCCGCCCAGCCTTTTTGCAGCCAGATCCAGGTATCGCCCATCCGCACCTCTTTGATGACAAATTTCGGCGGCGTGTCCGATGCGGCGGCGTTGTCTACGGTGGTCATGATGCTGGGCGTCCCTATTCCCTGACGGCAGCGTGGATGGCGATAAGTTAGGTCTTGAAAATGCGCGATGCTGCCGGTGTTTTCAGGCATGTGGGCCTTTCGGCTGCGGTAAAAAGGGGGGAAGCCCGCATTAAACCCGCGCCTGCTCGCCCTAAACTGCGCTCAGAGGTCGTTTCACAGGGACCAAGAGCGGCCACTCATAGATCTATTGATCTAGAGGGCCGATAGCGTCAGCGCAGCAACGACCACATATCGTGTTGTTTTGGCAAGCCCAACCAGCAGCAGGAAGGACCAAAACGGCTCGCGCAGAATTCCGGCTGCAAGGGTTAGGGGATCGCCGATAATCGGGACCCAGCTGAGCAGCAGGCTCCACCGGCCATAGGTTCGATACCAGGCAGTTGCCTTTTCCAATTGTTGTTCGGTGGCCGGAAACCATCTGTGGTTCCGGAATGTCTCAACACCCCGACCCAGGCCCCAATTAACGACGGCCCCGAGGGTATTGCCGAGGCTGGCAACGGCAACCAAGAGCCAGACCGGGGTATCGCCAAGCACAATCAGACCCGCCAGCCCCAATTCCGATTGTGCGGGCAGGATGGTTGCGGCCAAAAATGCGACGCCGAACAGACCCATTAAGGTCCCGATTTGATCCACGAGACCGGCTTCCAATCCATACAGAGAAGAGATGAAGGGGCGGGGAGTGTCTTTGGGGGCCTGGGTACATCGAGCCGACGGCTCGCTTTTGGGGCGGAGCCAAGCCGCATCAGCGGCATCCGGGTCGGACAAGCAGAAAAATGGTGCCGCAAGTAGGACTTGAACCCACAACCTACCGCTTACAAGGCGGTTGCTCTACCAATTGAGCTATTGCGGCGAAGCACCAAATCTACCCTGAATATGGGTCCTTCTACGCCGCTCTGTAGGGATCCCGCAAGCCCCTTGCGCACCCATTCGCACCCTTAGCGCCGCCGGGCGACCACTTCATAAAGGGCAATGGCCGCCGTGGCGGACACATTCAGGCTCTCCATATCGCCAGGCATGGGAATCCGGGCGATCTGATCGCAAGTCTCGCGCACCAAACGACGCATGCCATCACCCTCGCTGCCCAGGACCAAAACCATGCGGCCATCGGGCTTGGCGGTTGCCAGCGAATGCTCACCATCGCCATCCAGGCCCAGACACCAGTAGCCGAGCTTCTGCATGTCTTCCAGGGCTCGGGACAGGTTTGGCACCCGGATCAAGGGCACGGTCTCCAAGGCCCCGCAGGCGGTCTTGGCCAGCGGCCCACTTTCTTCCGGCGCGCGGCGGTCCTGGACAATGACCCCCGAAACGGAGAAGGCCGCAGCGGAGCGCAAAATAGCCCCGACATTGCGCTCATCGGTGATGCCATCCAGCAGCATGAACACCGCATCCTCCGGTGCATCATGGGCGACCTGATCCAAATGCGGCGGCTCCAAAGGCGCGACCTGGGCGGCAAAGCCCTGATGCAAGGCATCGGCGGAGAGCAGGGCGTTGATCCGGTCCCGGGGTTGGGGTTCCGGTTTCGGACAGCCCTCACGCAAGGCTCCCGGGGCCGACAGGGCTTCTGCAATGTCCGGGGCGACCACCAGCCGGTGAATGGTCCGCTCCCGATTGGCCAAAGCCGCCATCACCGCATGCTTGCCGAACAGCCACAGCCCGGGAGCCCCTTTCGAACCGCCTCTAGAACCGCCCTTGGCTCCACCTTTTTGGCGCGCTTTGGGGGCCTGTCGCCCACCGTTATGCCCCCCAGCGTCATTCCCATGGGATGGATCATTCTGTCCGGACCGATTGGGTTTCCGGGACCGGGAGGGCTTGCTGTGCGCGGTGCTCATAACTGTCTTTCAAACGCGATTTTTTGCGGGATCCAAGCCGGGTGCAGGGATGCTCATCTTGCGGATTGGTCCCCTTTGGAAAGGGGTTTTTGGCAACAGGGTGCGATGGCAACGCATTCCTTTGCCGCAGATGAGTACTTTATCGTTGACATCGCAAGCGGATTTTCCATATTCCAACGCTCCGCGGTCGGGGCGAGGCTTCGACGGAGGGGTGGTCGAGTGGTTAAAGGCACCGGACTGTAAATCCGGCGGGGTAACCCTACGCTGGTTCGAATCCAGCCCCCTCCACCAATTCAGCCTCGCACCGCTGCGGAGCCCTTGGGGCTCTCTCACCCTTGTGGTATGAGCAGGCCCGAGATTTACAGTTCTGCGGGTGTAGCTCAATGGTAGAGCCCCAGCCTTCCAAGCTGGTTGTGAGGGTTCGATTCCCTTCACCCGCTCCATATCCACCATTACCAGGCATCATATTCGTCCAGCCGCATTCCTGATCGGACCGGTGGACGACAGCTTAAGCGGGATCGAGAGATGGCCAAGGAGAAGTTTGAACGTAATAAGCCGCATGTGAACATCGGGACCATTGGTCACGTTGACCATGGCAAGACGTCCCTGACGGCGGCGATTACGAAGGTCCTCGCGGAAGCGGGTGGCGCGGAATTCCAGGCGTATGACCAAATTGACAAGGCGCCGGAAGAGCGTGCCCGTGGGATCACGATTTCCACGGCGCATGTGGAATATGAAACCGACAACCGCCACTATGCTCACGTCGACTGCCCGG
>JBMYTN010000065.1:0-18915 GCA_049604415.1 Rhodospirillaceae bacterium
TAAGGGTTCCCCCTGCTGGGAAGCATCAAGGCTCCGGGCCCTGCCCGGTTATGGGGTGCCGGGGGGCTTGCCTCGGGGAGGAACTCCCGGAACATTGGGCGGAACACCCACAGGGGCCGCCGGAGGAACAGCGCCGGGGGGCATTCCGGGGGGCATTCCGGGGGGCATTCCAGGCGGCATTCCGGGAGCTGCGCCCGGCGGCATGCCCGAAAGCATGGCCAGAAGAACCTCTGGCGGGAGTCCAGGCGGGAGGCCCGGACCGGTTCCGGGTGGCATACCGGGCGGCATCCCAGGCGGCATACCCGGCCCGGCTCCTGGCGGCATTCCGGGGGGCATGCCGGGCGGCATCCCTGGGGGCATTCCGGGTGGCATTCCGGGCGGCATCCCTGGGGGCATTCCGGGTGGCATCCCACCGCCCATAGCGGCTCCCAGAGCGGCTTCCATCCCGGGCGGTAAACCTGCCCCGGCCCCTGGAGGCATTCCTGGAGGCATTCCGGGCGGCATCCCCGGGGGCATTCCAGGTGGCGTTTGTTGGCCGTCTTCTGGGGCCGGCGGCAGTTGGGCTTCCATGATCTGCTTGGCGCGTTGGGCCAGCTCATCGGCGCCCAGGAAGTCCATATTGCGGAACAAAATATCGGCCAGATAGGGCGCGGCGCTGGGCAGGGCGCGGATCAGTTCGATTAGGACTTCGCGGGCTTCTTCGCGTTGGGTGGCGTAGGACGGCCCGGCCTGGACATCCACGTCATAGCGGCCAACCGACAGGTCAAAGAGCAGGCTGCCATCCTCGCCTTGCAGGGTGCCGCTGCCCGGTGGGGCCAGCTGGATGATCTTTTCCGCCTGGTCTTCGCCCAGGATCCGCAGGGCCTCGCGCTGGCTGTAGACATGCGGGATGATCTCGACCAGACATTGGGCGCAATAGCGGATCGCCCGGTTCAAATTGTCGATGAAATGGAAGGTCGCGACATCACCTTGGCGCTGGCGCGCCATGATGGCCCGCCCGCTGGTCTCGTTTGACCGCGCACCGAGCGAGGCATCATAGATCCCGGTGATGGCTTTGATGTCATCGGCGGCACTCAGGGCTTCCTGCATCGCGCCGGCGGGCACCCCGGCGAAGGGCTGGCGTTGCGGCATGGCGCGGACATCAGCGCTGTATTCCAGATAGGCGTGCGAGCGGGTGTTGGCGGTGGCCCATTTCTCCTCCTCGCCTTCGGGCACAAAGCCCTGCGGTCCGATAAAGGGCGCGCGCGGGGCCAGGGCCACCAGCTCGGTGGTTGCGCTGCGCCAATAGTTGAACATCCGCTGGGGATCCATGGCGTCATGGACCATGGAGCGCACATAACGGCGGCCCTCGACGATCACCTCATCGCCCCAGACCGGGCAGATCGGGATCATGCTGCCGGGCCAGTCCTCGTCCTCCAGCACATCCGTGCCGGAGATCACCCGGCGCTTGACGGTGAAGACCTCGGCCTCGCGTTCCTTCAGGACCTCATAAAGCGCATCCGGGTCCGGAGCCTCCGTGACCACCATGGTGGTGGTGAGTTCGGTCAGGATGGCCTCGGCCCGGGCCTCGATATCCTCTTCGGTTCCGACCAGGCGGGAGCCGTCAAAGAACTGGACCTGGAGCAGCTTCTGGGTGCTGCGCTCGCGGGACCAGTATTCGGCGATCCGGACCTCCTGGCCGTCAATATGATCATGGACCCGGTCGCGGTCGTCGCCCTCGAAGGACACCGGGGCCTTGTCCGGGTAGCGCTGCTCGAATTCGTCCTGCGAGATATATTCGGTGATGAAGCAGTAATTCCATTCCGAGCCGTCAAGCATGGTTGAGGCGCTGTCCCAATAGACCGACAGCGGGTTGGCGATGCGCTCGATGCGGGCTTCCATTTCGAAGCTGTGCGGCCCGACATAGTCGGTGACCACGCGGAAAAAGCCGAAGCCATTGGTCACGGCCTGATCAATTGCGGTGTCATAGGCCAGGTCGGCTTGGCTGGCGCGCTCGATTTGCCGGATCAGGCCCTGGATGACCTGGGCGGTGTCGCGGTCGCCATCCTCGACGGCGGTGACTTTGATCCCTGGCTTGTTCTGACGGGCGTCATTGACCACGGTGCGAATGAAGCTGGGCAGCCGGTTGATGGTCAGGCAGGGGCGGCCTTCTAACTGCCGGGTCTTGCGGACGTCGTCGGGCCACTGATCGGACAGCCGGGCAAAGCGGATGCAGTCCTCTGCCGCTGCGCGGTTGAAGTCCGTGCCTTCGGTGCTTTGGCGGAACTGATCCTTGGCTTTGCTGAGGATTTTATCCTCATCCGTCGTCTTTTCGGCGGTTTCGTCCGGTTTGGCAGCCTTTTTAGACCGCTTTTTCGGCATGGCTGGGGGGTTCTGGTCCATCACTGTTCCATCCTTGCTGTGGTGAAGAGTCTTTTCTGCCCTCAGACGCCGGGCGCCGCTTGCGCGGCTTGGCTTACGGGACCTAAAGGTCCCGGGGCCTCAACGGCCCAGTCGCAATCCTGCGGATTGCTCCAAGTTCCCTGAGATAAGGGAGTTTGTTTCATTCGGGCTTCGCCCTCTCTAAGCCCTCAGGCGCCGGGCGGCCTCCGGCCTTGGCTTACGGACCCATTCGGGTCCGGGCGCTCCCCGCCGCCGCATGGCGGCAGCGATAAAGTTTCGGACCCAAAGGGTCCGGGGCGCCAGTCGCGCCCTTTCAGGACGCTCCAGGCTCCCTGAGGCGAGAGAAGCGCCAATTCTCGGTGCCAGACAAAGAGTGCAACTACATATGTAGTTAGGCCGTGGCTCCAGGTTCCCTGAGATGAGGGAGGCTATGGGCTTCAAATTAACTTATAACGCCCCCGTTACAACATTGTTTTTCCTAAACCTTTTGCCAAATGACCTCAAGACCGCTATGGTGAGGACGGTCCGAACAACTGGCCCCCGGGATGAAGCCCCGGCGGCCCGCACAGAAGGTGTGTGCTATGCCGGACTCTCTTCCTCCCAACGCTTATCAAGACATTGTGCGCTCCATTGAGCGTCTGCACAGACGGTTCCTGGATCTGATCCGCACGCAGCTGCGCCGCGATGGCATCAGCGATGTCAACGCCGTGCAGGCTTTGCTGCTGCACAATATCGGCGGCGATGATGTGGTGATGCGCGACCTGAAAGACCGGGGCTACTATTTCGGCTCCAATGTTTCCTACAACATCCGCAAGCTGGCGGAGGCGGGTTATATCAGCCAGGAACGCGACCCCCATGACCGGCGGGCGATCCGGCTGCGGATCACCAATAAGGGCTTGGCACTCTGCCACCGCATCGCGCTGCTGCAAGACCGGATGGCAGACAAGCTGTCCGACAATGGCCTGTCCGCCGATATCCTGTCAGCGATGGCGATGGATTTGCGCCGGATCGACCGGATCTGGTCGGCCCATATCACCGGGCGGGACGCCGCGCCCTAGACCACAACCCCACCCGACCATGCACATGGACAGCGTTGGCTAGACCATGGTCCATTGAGAGCCAATTCCGCGATAACCAAACCTGCGGAATTGGCCCTAACCTCTATAAGTGTCGCGTTGTTCGAACCGCCGACACGGACCCACTTGATGCCATCGCTTTCCAAACCCTTCCGCGATTAAGTTATGTCTTGATAACAATCCTTTAGGGTGATGAAATCCTTCCGAAATGCAGGCTGGACATATCCGCCCATGAGATGAGAGAAAGCCACCAAACCGACGTTTATGCCTCCAACTTGATCGGACCTAATCCCCTTCGCTCCTATACCAAGCAGTCAAAACCTCAGCTGTCCTAAACTGCGGCACCAGACCAACCACCATGGTTTCAGCATGACGATTGCTTCACCCTAGAGTACACTAAATTTAGAGATATAGTCGTCGCACCCTAAAGAATGGAATCCCTTCGATGGTGGGTCAAAGACCTCTGGGTCAAAAAATCTCCCGGATCCTCAGCGGAACCTTTTGGACCTTGTTGATCCTTCTGACCACTTTCTATTTTGGAATCAATGTGGTGTGGAATATAGGTCTGATTGACCCCAAAATTGCGCCCTTTAAGTTCACCACATTGCGGATCGCTGAAAAAGAGCTGAACAAAATGGGGCTACCAAGATGCCCTGTGACGGATGACTATCACCTTAGGTCTCGCCCAAACAATCCCTTACATTGTGCTTGGTGGCGCCTTCCCACAGAGAAGAATCAATATTGCGGCAAACTCTATGAGATCTTCAAGCCGGGTTACCGCTGCTATGAAGTCATATTCGAATCAAAAACACCCAAAGTAATCATGGATGTTTTCCAGGCCGTACTCGACAATCCATGCAAATACCTCGTAAAACAAGAAAAGGACATTGCCTATGAAGCAAAATACGACTCACTTCACTGCGCATATAGCAACGGATTTCGTATGAATTACCGCCATTTTACGTCTTATGTTATTACCATTGATGAGTTCAAAGGTGATATTGAATTATTTTATGACCTAAGTGAGAGTGAAGTTATTTCAGTCAAAAAACGGGAGAGAACAGAAAAGTGGTTAATAATATAAAGCTCCCTTGGATCGATTTTATTTGAATAAATCACCTCAATTTGCTGTAAGGCTAGAGTCAATCTAGCAAAAAAAAGGACAAACTAAACTGAATTTCATATTTTATACTGTCGTATTTTAAATTTCCAAATCGTACTCACTTTGGCTAAAAACCGTCTATGCTTCTTGAATTATTTTGCTCAAAGAAACGAACCGCCATCAATAAATCCAAGTAACGACAGAGCCTTTTCAGCCATAGCGAAAAAGCGGTTCGAAGGTTTGAACGCGCTCTGACTCTCTTCAAAACAACTCTTCTTTACCAGCCTGATCCGCATTGCGTGTCCGTCTGAACAGGAGAGGTTTGCGATCACCGAAAGGAAAAACCCATGGAACTGTATCTCACGCTCAACCACTTCTCCGGAAAATTTCCCGGGCACTTTAGCTTTTCCCTCAGTAGAGAATCGGATGGAACCGTTCATGATGAAAAAACGGCCGGTATGAATATCGGTCGAGGTGATGATTCACTTCGAGACCGGGCAGACACCTTTTTATATGGTGGCGGCGGGCTTTATGATGAAAGCGACGACCTACTTGATGAAAACAACACCCCCAACCGGATTCAAAAAAAATCGATCCTTCGCGTGCCGAAGCTTGGCAAAAATTATACAATAAGATGCCAGAACCTGGTAGCGAATACTCCATACCGCTTGACTACGACTTGTTCGCCTATCCAAAAGATGGCTCGAACTGCATCGAGTTTGCTGACTTTGTCGGCGAGTATTTGGGCGTAAGACTACTCGATCACATTTCAATAACGGAATTGTCCAAATCTCATGCTGGGCAACAATTCCTAGACTATACGCTCCCGGACTTCTTTGAGGGCTCCGGTTTATGGTCAGCCGGAGCCGTTGGTCAATTTCAAAGCTTCCTGCAAGACTATGAGCGTGCACACGGAAACGGAGTTCTCAACACCCGCCGTATCCAGCAACTGGCCGACGCCCAACCGGAGATCCTAAGCCTTGATGGAGGACGCAGACATCCGCAACAGATCTGGCGTCCCAAGCTTGACGACTTGGCACCCGAGTTAATCTTTCAGGATGAAGAGACTGCCGAGGAAGAGCCCTTTTACAGCGACGCGCTCGAGAAATTCATTCCTTTGGACGAGTTGCCAGATGCATCGAAATTCTCCGACTGGGAACTTCCGACCGACACATTAGACTATTGGGGTGCCGGCGAAGATGGCATAGACGGCCAAGGGGAAAACCGGCCATTTGGCACCCCTCCCACACCGCAGATCAGATCTCAACAACCAAAAACAAACCTTAATGGCCCTTCTGTGAATACCACGCCGCAGGATCGCGGCCCGGCCTCTCCTTTCGCTCCCGAACCCGTTCCCAACCCCGTCCAGAGGTCTTCTTATCAGCCCTTGGACGATCCAAGCATGACCCGTTCAGGGACTATAAGCTCGGTACCGGGTGGTCCATCCCGTCCTGCGCAGGGCTTTGTCGGATCGCCTGAATTGCCGTCCGTTGCCGCACCTCTTTCGCTTCCGCAAGATGCACCGGAACCGCCCCTGTTTTCGGATCGAGGCGCGGCGGACCTCCCGGATCTTAGGACCCTGGATCCCGACATCTCGCCGGAGCAAGAGGCGATGATGGTTGATTTGCTTCGGCAGGAATTGCTGGCCCAAGGACAAAAAACGCCAATGGGCCCGGCGAAAAAACCGACGGGACGGCAAAAGCGGCGGGTTTGAGCGACCCCAGCACCCGCACCCTCGCCCGCGCCCACTCCCTAAACCACCTGGCGCTGGGTGACCGGTGCCCCGGCCTCGTAGCCCTGGGCCCAAAGCTGACCCCGGGCCGGGTCCATCTCTGCCGCCAGCCGGGTGTTGGCACACAGCACCGGCTTGCGGACCCAATCGGCGGGCAAAGCCTCGTCATCCGCAAACACCATGCCCCGCATCCCGGCCAGACGCGCCCCGCTGTCAAAGCTGGTCGGGATGCCATGGGGCGTGCCATCGCCACCACCAATCCACTGATTGGCCACCGCCTCCGGGGCCACGGTTTCAAAGGTCTTGCCCGGACCGCCGGGACCGGCGCTGCGGCGCTCGATCACCCGGCCCTGCCCCGCCTCCGGCCCGGCAATGGAAAAAATCACCGGCATGCAGAGCGGCACCTCGGCCAAATAGCGGGCGGCGGCCTCAAAGTCCTCCAGATGCTCCAAGGCATGGCGGATCGCATGTTCCGGCGGCAGGCCTTCGCGGCCAAACACCCCCAAGCGGCTTTTCAGCCAATAAAATGGAAACAACGCCCGAGGCGCGGGCAGCGGAGCCTGGTTCAAGGAAATGGCGAAGCGCCCCGGGGCCATGCCGGTCAGCACCCCGGCATAGCCCGGCCAGGTGATGGCGGTGAAGGCGCCGGCGGGGCCGCTGCCCGTCGCCAGGATCAGCGCGCGCCCCAGACCATCGGTTGGCCAATCCAGGGTCCGAACCAGCATCATGCCCGCGCCGTCATCCCGGGCCGGAACAACGGCGGCCGTGCAGCCCCAGAGATGGGCCAGATTGAAGGCCAGCACGCCGGGCTTGTCCGTGACCTTGGCCATGACCTGCTGGGTGGCGTGGATCTCGTCCCGATAGGGGTTGTTGGTCTGCGCCAGCCATGAAGCCGCCCGCTTGTCGAGCCAGGAGATCAACAGCTTGGGATATTTGGCCGCCGCGCGGTCCAGCAGGGTCGTGGTCCGCTCCTCCAAGGCCTGGGCCGAGGCCTGGGCCACCCCAAGTCCCTCGGGCACCGGCACCACGGGGATTTCCGGCAAAGCAGTCGCTGGCGGGTCCTGAATTGTCACGGGCGGGTCCTTTCGCGCGGCACAAGTCTGGAGCATTTTCAGCCGAAGTGGGTACCGGTTCGGCGGTCCGAAAATGCGACAAACCTACAGGTTAGGGCCAGTTCCGCAATTTAATTGTCGCGGAATTGGCCTTAGAGCATTTTCAGCCGAAGTGGGTACCGGTTCGGCGGTTCGAAAATGCGACAAACCTAAAGGTTAGGGCCAATTCCACGAGACAAATTCGCGGAATTCGCCCTGAAGCGGAGGTACAGCTCTTATACCAACGATCTGGGGAATTTTCGCGCAGCAGCAAAAAAAGTCCAGCACCAAGGGGGCCGAGTTTCTATAAAGGGGGCGAGTTGATGCGTTTGGAGAGCTGCTGATGATACCCCGCTATTCCCGCCCCGCCATGGCCGCGATTTGGGAGCCGGAAAACAAGTTCCGAATCTGGTTTTTGATCGAAGCCCATGCCTGCGACGCCCTGGCCGAGTTGGGGGTGATCCCGGCGTCGGCTGCCAAAGCGATCTGGGCCGGTGGCGACAAGCCCTATACGGAGCAGCGCATCGCCCGCATCGACGCCATCGAAGCCGAGGTCAAACATGACGTCATCGCCTTCTTGACCGAGCTGGCGGACCATATTGGCGAAGAATCCCGCTTCGTCCACCAGGGCATGACCAGCTCCGATGTGCTCGACACCTGCCTGGCCGTGCAGCTGACCCAGGCCGCCGACATCCTGCTGGACGACCTGGACGCCCTGCTGGCTGCGCTGAAGAAACGCGCCCTGGAGACCAAGGACATGGTCTGCATGGGCCGCAGCCATGGCATCCATGCCGAGCCGGTGACCATGGGGCTGAAATTCGCCGGGTTCTATGCGGAGTTTGACCGCTGCCGCACCCGCCTGCAAGCCGCCCGGGCCGAAATCGCCACCTGTGCCATTTCCGGTGCGGTGGGCACCTTCGCCCATCTCAGCCCGCAGGTGGAGGAGCATGTGGCCGCCAAGCTGGGGCTGAGCCCGGAACCGCTATCGACCCAGGTCATCCCGCGCGACCGCCACGCCCAGTTCTTCGCCACCTTGGGCGTCATTGCCAGCTCCTTGGAGCGCTTCGCCGTCGAGGTCCGCCATCTGCAGCGCACCGAGGTCCGGGAGGCCGAAGAGTTCTTCTCCGCCGGGCAGAAGGGCAGCTCCGCCATGCCGCACAAGCGCAATCCGGTGCTGACCGAAAACATCACCGGCCTGGCCCGGATCGTGCGCGGCTATGTCACCCCGGCCTTGGAGAATGTGGCGCTGTGGCATGAGCGCGACATCTCCCACTCCTCGGTCGAACGCATGATCGGCCCGGATGCCACTGTGACCCTGGATTTCGCCCTGGCCCGCAGCACCGGGGTGGTGGACAAGCTGGTGGTCTATCCCGATGCGATGATGAAAAACCTAAACGCCATGGGCGGGCTGGTGTTTTCGCAACGGGTGCTGCTGGCCCTGACCCAAGCCGGGGTCAGCCGCGAGGATGCCTATCGGCTGGTCCAGCGCAACGCCATGAAGGTCTGGGGCGGCGAAGGCGATCTGCTCAGCCTGCTGTGCAAAGATGACGAGGTCACCGCCAAGCTGTCCGAGGCCGAACTGACGCCGCTGTTCGACCTGTCCTTCCACACCAAGAATGTGGACCACATCTTCGCCAGGGTCTTTGGGGACAGCCAATAATGAGACTGTTGACGTGGCGTATTCTGGCCGCTGGGCTTCTCATCTCCGGCCTCGCGCCGAACCTCGCCCTGGCCGGAGATGTGGAGATCTTGAAGGTCACCATCGCGGCCCAGGGCGAGCGGACCTATCGCTTTGACGTCACGGTACGCCATGGCGATACGGGATGGGACCATTACGCGGATGCGTGGGAGGTGTTGGCCCCGGACGGAACCTCGCTGGGTCTGCGGACGTTGTATCATCCGCATGTGGAGGAGCAGCCCTTCACCCGCAGCCTCGGCTCTGTGCGGATCCCGCCGGAAATCACCACCGTACGGATCCGCGCCAGGGACTCGGTCCACGGCTGGAGCCCCGATGAGGCCTCGGTCGCGGTGCCGCAATAAAGCCACCGCCGCTGCACACAGCTTGCTGCTATTCCAGGCAGCCGACCTCGCTGCAGCCATCGTCGCGGTCCCGCGTCGCCCCGGAAAAATCGCCGGGACCGGAGGTCTGCATCAGGGCCAGCAGCATGCCTTCCCGGATGCCGCGATCCGCAACCCGAAGCCGCCCAACCGGCCAGAGCTGGCACACTGCTTCCAGGATGGCGCAACCCGCCAGCACCAGATCGGCCCGGGCGCGGCCAATGCAGGGATGCCCGGCCCGCTCCGCCGGACGCATGGCCAGCAGCTGGCGGGAGACCGCTCGGATTTGCGGGAAGTCCAGGGTCAGGCCATCAACCCGGGCCCGATCATAGCGGTTCAGGCCCAGCGCGATGGCACCCAAGGTGGTCACCGTGCCGCTGGTGCCCAGCATCTGGACCTGCTCCAAAGGCGGGGTCTCGCCCAAGGCCTGCAGCCGGGCCTGGAACGGCGCCAAACGGGCGGAGACATGGGCAACCACATCGTCATAAAGCCGGTCATCCAGATGGCCACCGCCGCTGGCCTCGGCCATGGTGACCACGCCCAGCGACAGGGACTCCATGGCCACCAAACGGGGGCGGAGCGCGGCGGCGTCCTCTGGAGCGCGACCTTCCTGGTCCAAGGCGACCCAGGCCAGTTCCGTTGACCCGCCACCAATGTCAAACACCAGAGCGCGGGGCCGGTTCGGTTCCAGCAATGGGGCGCAGCCTGCCAGGGCCAGTTGGGCCTCTTCTTCCGGCGGAATGACCTCCAGGGTCAGGCCGGTGGCGGCTTTGACTCGGTCGAGAAACACATCGCGATTGGCCGCCGCACGACAGGCCGCCGTGGCCACGGCGCGATAGGTGCCCACCCCAAGCCGGTCGAGCCGATCGGCACAGGCTTCCAGAGCGCGCAAGGTGCGGTCCATGGCCGCTTCATTGAGCTGGCCGGAACCGGCCACGCCCTCGCCCAGCCGGGTGATGCGGGAAAAAGAGTCAACGACGCGAAAACCCGCCGCATCGGGGCGGGCGGCCAGCATGCGGCAATTGTTGGTGCCCAGATCAATGGCCGCAGCCAGGGGGCTGTCGTCCAGGCTGTCCTCACCCTCCCCAGCGCCTGCACCAGTGCCTTGCGGTTTGCCGTCCAAGGCGGAATGGGGCTGGGCGGCGCGCATGGGCTGATTGAAACTCCGGGTCCGGCGATGGGGCCGAGCCTCTGGGGTCGGCGTGATTGGGTATCTTAGGGGATGCATTGGGGCGGGGGAAGGGCAAGCAAACGCTTATTTCTTGAATGGGTTCTTGGCCCTGTGATACACACCCGCCTCTTCCGTGCAGACCTGGGGCGCAAGACGGGACCGCAAAGCCATTGCAGCAGAGTAATCACCGCCGCGCCTTGGATTGGTCGGAGCCCTACTTGATCCGACGATCAAAGGCTCGGCCTGATGGGGAATAGTTTAACGGTAGAACAGCGGACTCTGACTCCGTCAGTCCTGGTTCGAATCCAGGTTCCCCAGCCATTTTCTTGCCAACAGCCGCTAAGCTAACCCGCGCCCCGAGCCAAACCAGGGTACGGTCCAGCCATGCCGTCCCCTGTATTATCTTTGTAAACCGAATTCTTATTCCAATTTTGCGCCGATTTTCTCTGAATTCAAAATGATCAATATGGTGGGGAGCGCAGGGCTGCGGGTCCGCCCCAGGACCACGCCCAACAGCGCAGATCAGGACTTTTCGAGAGACAAAGCCGATGCCCCAGACCGGAACCGTCCACTACCATGTCCATGCGCCGGATCGCCAAGCCTTCCATATTGACGCCGGGGGCGTGAGCGGCGAGGTGATCGCGCCGGAGCTGGTGAAAACCGCCATCACCCTGCGTGACCTGCGCCGGGGCGAGGCCACGGTCTCCTTTGCCCAAGACGGCCTCGCCTTCCTCCAGGCCCCCTCCGCCATCGCCAGCTTCGAAACCGCGACCGAAAGTCCGTGGCGCAGCCGCTATGACCAGGAGCTGAGCGCACTGCTCACCGAGACCCTGGCCGCCGCAGAGGTGGTGATCTTTGATCACACCTTGCGCATTGACGCGGCGGCAGCAGAGCGCCGTCCGGCGCGCAATGTGCACAATGATTACAGCCGAGAGGGTGCTCGGCAGCGGCTGATCGAAGTGCTGGGCCCAGAACGCGCAGAGGCCTGGGAGGGCGGGCATTACGCCTTCATCAATGTCTGGCGGCCCGTTGGCGCGCCGATCAACACCGCGCCGCTCGGCTTTGTCCGCCCGGCCTCGATCGCGCCGGAGGATTGGATCCTGCTCGATCTGATCTATCCGGACCGCATCGGCCAGATCCTGGGGCTGACCGCCAACCCGGCCCATGACTGGGTCTATCTGTCGAAGATGACCCGCGACGAGGTCGCCCTGTTCACCATCTATGACAACACTGGCGCGCCCACCGTGGCCCATAGCGCCGTCGACCTGATCGAGGATCCCAGCGTGCACAGCATCCGCAAAAGCCTGGAAAGCCGCACCCTGGTCCGGTTCGCTGAGGGGGGCTGACATGGCCAACGAAACCCCCACATCAGACAGCGCCTTCCCAACCCTGAACATGGCCTATAACCGCGTCTTCCAGCCGGGACGGCTCAGCCTGGGTTTGGTCGTGCCATTGGAGGCCTACGCGGTCGGGGCCGCCCCGCAGATGGACCAGGATGTGGCGCGGATCCAGCTGGCCGAGGCGCTGGGCTTTGCCGCCGTCTGGCTGCGCGATGTGCCGTTTGATGTGCCCTCCTTCGGGGATGTCGGGCAAATCTATGACCCCTTCGTCTATCTGGGGCTGCTGGCGGGTGCGACCCAGCATATTGGCCTCGGCGTGGCCAGCATCATCCTGCCGCTGCGCCATCCGGCCCATATCGCCAAGGCGGCGGCCTCGGTGGATGTGCTGTCCAAGGGGCGGCTGCTGATGGGCATCGCGTCCGGGGATCGACCGGAGGAATATCCGGCTTTCAAGGCGGGCTATAGGGATCGCGGCGAGCGCTTCCGGGACAATGTCGCCTATCTGCGCGCCATGGCCGAGGGGTTCCCCCGCTTCACCAACGCACTGGGGAGGACCGACGGCCAGATGGATTTGCTGCCCAAGCCCACCGCCGGGCAGTTGCCGCTGTTGATCACCGGCGGCAGCCAGCAAGCTCCGGAGTGGGTGGCGCAAAATGGCGATGGCTGGATCACCTATCCCCGGGACCCGCAAGCCCAGAGCCGCGTCGTTGCCGACTATCGGGCGCGGATCGCGGCCGCAGGCTTGGCCGACAAGCCGGTGAGCCAATCGCTGTATGTAGATTTGCTGGAGGATCCGGACGCGCCGCCCAGCGGCATCCATCTCGGCTTCCGTTCCGGAACGGCGTTCCTGCTGGACTATTTGCGGCAGATCGAGGCGCTGGGGATCAACCATGTCGCTCTTAGAGCCCTGTTCGACCTAATAGGGTCAATTCTGTTTCTCGATTGGGGTGTGCGGTCCAGTGGTTAGTCGGTCGCGGAGCGATGCCAAAGCATCGGTCGAGACCGAGTTACCGCTGGGCGTCCCCCAATCGGAAACCCTGCGGGACGGGTGCATTTGCGCCAATTCCTGCGCAAAAGTCCTTGTCCGTATCTACGGATATGGCCTGCAGACTTCTGCTTGTTCTTGTCACAAATGCACTCCGTCAGAATGATCCTATTAGGTCGAACAGGGCTCTAATCTACGGTTTAACCGCGCGCCCATTGAAGCGACCTTGCGCCGGATTTCTGCGGAGGTTTTGCCCTTTTTCAAAACGCCTCAGGACTCTTGAGCCGGGTTAGGAGCGCCAAAAAACCAACCTTTTTGCCATCCTAACCAAAACCTAACCTTAGCAGAACGTCATCCAAATCTTGGGTTGATAGAACAAAGGCTCCGCAGCGTTGCTGCCGACTTCTGAAGCCTTCCCCTAACCAACCAAACCGTACCCAACCCAACCCAAGAGGATTGACCAAATGACCATCAAGCACCTGCTTCCGAGCCTGGCCCTGTTTGGCGCCGTTGCCTTTTCCTCCACCCAAGCCCTGGCCCTGGACGCCCATTTCATCGACAACGAAGCCGTCGTCGGTGGCTATGACGTGGTGGCCTATCACACCGCTGGCGCGCCGACCAAAGGCTCTGACGCCTACACCGCCACCTATCAAGGCGCGACCTGGCATTTCTCCTCTGCAGAAAACCGGGATCTGTTCGTGGCCTCCCCGGCCAAATACGCCCCGGCCTATGGCGGCTGGTGCACCGCTGGCGTGAGCAAGGGCAAGAAGGTTGCCACCCTGCCCGAGCTGTGGGCGATCGTTGATGGCCAGCTGTACTTGAACAGCAGCCAAGCCGCCCATGAGAACCTGTTCCTGGCCAATACCGAGGCCGTGATCAACAAGGGTGAAGCCAACTGGAAGCAAATCTTCGCCACCGAGGCGGATGTGCTGCGCGACCAATAAGCGCGGACCGGTGGGTCGGCTCTCTCAAGGAGGGGGCCGACCGCCTGCTGACACAAACGTGAAGGCCCGGCAGCACTGCCGGGCATTCCACCATCCAAACACTCCCCCACATGTCAAAGGTTGGCAGATTTTTTCAAGAAAGCGATGCCCGCCATGGTGCCCCAGACTGATCGATCCACCTCCGTGCTTGTGGTCGAGGATGACGAGAACATCCTCAATTTGCTCTGTGCTTATTTGGAAAGCGCGGGGCATCGGGTGGCGACGGCCAGCGATGGGCCGTCCGGGCTGGCGTTGATGCTGGAGGGTCGCTTCGATATCTGCGTGCTCGATGTGATGCTGCCCGGCGAAACCGGCATGGAGGTGGCCGAGGCCGTCCGTGCCGCTGGCAACAAAACCCCGATCCTGTTCCTGACCGCGCTCGGCTCCGAGGCCGATATCCTGCGCGGCTTCAATGCCGGGGCCGATGATTATGTGGTGAAACCGTTTTCCCCTCGGGAGCTGGTCATGCGCCTGGACGCCATACTCCGGCGCAGCGCGGCGAGCTTGCTGCCCGATGCTCCGCCTGCACATATGCCTGCTCCGGCCCTCGCCTCCGCTTCCGCTGCTGCCACAGGATTAGAGATGAGCCCGGAAGATCCGACTTGTCGGGTGGATGGCCAGGAGGTGGCGCTGACCCATCATGAACATTGCATCCTGCGCAAACTGGTCGCCCGGCCCAACCGGGTGTTTGACCGCAGCAGCCTGATCGCCAGCATCTATGGCAGTGACTTTGCCATCAGCCCGAAAGCGATTGATGTGCATATCCATAATCTGCGTGGCAAGCTGGGGCCGCAGGCCGGTGCCCTGATTCAGACCGTGCGCGGCTTTGGCTATCGCTTTGTGCCGGAGGCCGCCCCGCAGCGGATGGCCCGTGCCTGAAAAACTAAAACAATGGCCCTGGCTGACGGTCCAGATTATCTGCGCCAATGTGGCGGTGATCCTGGCCCTGGGCACGGCCTGGTATTTTGCGTTCATGGCGCAAAGCAATGACTATTCCGACCGCTTGATGGAAACCTTCAACATCGAGCCAGGCTCCCTGCACAGCATGTATGTGGATGATGTGGAGCGCCAGCTGTGGGCCAGCGTGTCCTTTGCCCTGATTGCGGCCATTGTCGCCTCCAGCGGGCTGGCCTATTTGATCGTGCGGCCCCTCCGGGTCCTGGCGGGCACCACGGAGCGGTTGCGCCATGGCGATTACCGGGTCGACGGCGTGACCCAGACCGGGGAAATCGGGCGGCTGTCGAAGAATGTTGTCGCCCTGGCCCAGGCCCTGGAGCTGGAAGATCGCCGCCGCACCCAATATCTGGCCGATCTCAGCCATGAGCTGCGCACGCCGATCACCAGCCTGCGCGGCCATATTGAAGGGCTGGAGGATGGGGTGTTCACGGCGGATAAAAAGTTTTTCGCCCTGATGGCCGATGAGCTGGGGCATCTCTCTGCCCTGACCCAAACCATCGATGCCATGAAGCTGGATGCACCTCAGGCCCCGTCCCGGTCAATGAGTTCGGGAGACGGCCCCGGAGAAAGCCAGGACGAGGAGCTGGTGGGGGATGGCGTTGCAGAGGCCGCGCTGGACAGCACCCTGACCAAGGCGGTGGCGCGGTGGCAGGGACGGTTTGCCGAGGCCGGGCTCAGCCTGGAGACGGACGGGCTTGAGGTCCTAACCGGGCGGAGCGTGGCCATGGCCCCGAGCCAGCTGCGCCAGATCTTCGACAATCTGCTGGCCAATATGGTCAGCTATGCGGCCAGTGAGAGGCCTTGCACGGTGGTGGCGCAAAAGGACCCGGGCGGGCGCCAGATCTGCTTGCGCTTTGCCAATGCCGCCCCGGACCTGACGGAAGCGGTTCTGCCGTTTTTGTTTGACCGGTTTTATCGGGTCTCCAACAGCCGCACCCGACGCCGCCATGCCCAGGCCAGCGGTCTGGGCCTGTCGATCGTCAAGCAACTCTGCCTGGCCCATGGCGGCACGGTCACAGCCAGCCTGGCGGACACCATCCTGACCTTCTCGGTCCGGCTGCCCCTGCGGCCAGCCTGAGCCATATCCTGGCATAAAACCAAGAGGCAGGGCCGCTATTGGGCCCGGACCTCGAGGGGGACCCGCCCGTGGATCTCGTAACCGCCATCGGGCCAATTGGCAAACAGCCGCGCCTCATAGGCGTTTTCCGGCAGGCCTTCAAACACAGCCACCCCATCGGTCTGGCCCGGCGGCAGCATCTGCAACTGGTAAAAGGTTCCCGGTGCATCGCTGGGCAAGGCCAAGCCAATCCAATTCTGCCCCGCTGACGGCAAGCCCGCATAACCGATCTGGATCGCCGCATTGGGCGCAAAGACGGTGTCCGGGGCGGTCAAGCTGCCCGGACCCGCGCTCGCCTCCACCGCCGGAGCCACAACCGCTGCCGGGTCGGCGGCTGGGGTGGACGGGGGGGCTTGGGCAGCCGCAACCGCTGCGGGCTGCTCAGACGGTGCGTCTGCAGCTGGCGCGTCCGGAGCCTCCAGTGCGACCGGTGCGGCCGGTGCGACCGGTGCGACCGGTGCGGCCGGTGCGGCTTCCGCCACAGGGGCTTCGACGGCACCCAGCGCCTTTAAGACGTAAAATGCCTTGGGCTGTTGGCCTTTGAGGACCATATCGCTGACCACATTGGACAGGGTCACCGTCACCTTGCGGCGTTTCTCCAAAGGCTGCTTGTTGTAAGATTGATAGGGCTGGCCATCGACCCACACAAAAGCCGTGGACATCAACAGGTCTTCTTTTGTGTCGTTGAACAAGGTCAAATCGATCACGACATCGGAATAGGACAGCGTTTGATGGTTCTGTTTCATAAAGGCATTCAGGCGGGTCAAAAAATTCTGGCTTAGGGTTGGGGCGACGCCCCGGATCCCATAGCGTTGGCCATCCTGTTCCTGATCCTCCTGGGATAGGTCCCGGAACAAAACCAAGTCATAGCTGGACGTCTGGCTGGCCAACTCCGCCGTCAAACCGATCACCAACATGGATCGGATGCCGTCTTTCTCGCAGCCAACAATTTTGGCGGCGGAGTTTTCATTGAAGAGGGCGAGAATTTTCCCGCCATACTCACCCTGTTTCTCACAAGAGGTGATCTCGACTTTGACCACCGCCGGGGTTTCGGCGTTTTCATCTAAGAAGACATCGGACGCGTAGGTTTCCACGCTGATATCGGTCTTACAAGACATCAGAATGGTTGAACAAAGCGCCAACGCAATGAATTTAGCGGATTTATAGTGCATATCCAGCCCCCCAGCCTTTGTGCCAACGGTCTTAACACGACCAAAGCGCGAAGACTACGCCAAAGGGGCTAGGCTTCGCGGGCGAGGGCGCGGACGGCAGGGGTGGAAGTGCCCGGGTACCGTCTGAAACTTTGCCGACACACCGGTTTGACTCTGTTGTTCTCTCTGCGTATCTGGAGAGGAGCGTGACCGGAGACCGGCAGCATGAGCGCCATTTTCGACACTGTATTCGGCTTTTACACCGACGCCGTAACCTACAGCACCTCGGCAGGGGCGGTGTCCGGGTCGACCAATGCCGGGGCGACGGCGCAGGCCAGTGACTTTGTTGCCTTCGACATCGCCAATTTCAACAACACCACCTATGAAGCGATCCTAAAATATGCTGCATCGCAATGGGGCGACAGCGTGACCGCCACCATTGACACCACCAGCATCGCAAGCTCTCTGATCACCTTCCACCGCAATATTCATCAAGTCTATAGCTCGATCACCGGCGTCGAGAGCATCACCGCAAAAAACCTAAAAAATCTTTCCGACACCCATATTGGAACTTCCGTCAATGATTTTTTTGACAACAGCCAGAAGCATTTATACCGAAGGCAGCCCGATGTATAACGTGCTGACCGGGGTCAATGTTTCCTATGACATTTTTACTGCGAACAATTTCGTTGATGTCCATTTAGGCTCCTTCAACGCCCTTGAGTCCGCACTGTCCAACGCGGTGCCCAACCCGCAAGTGGTGAACATGCGGGACATCAATCCGGCCCTGGCCAGTGCCAGCCATAAGCTGGTGTTCATGAGCGTTTCAGCGGCCACCTATTATGGCTCCGACCTGATCGATGCGGTGATCGCTCTGGACAATGACACCGCCGGGCCTGCCGGGGTTGGCAACCAAATCCTGGTCGAGCTGGGCGGCGGCAATGACGTCTATATTGGCGGGTCGGAAAACGACAATGTCGATTTGGGCGATGGCGATGACGAGGCCTATGGCAATGACGGCAACGACCTGATCAAAGGCGGGGCGGGCAATGACCTGATCGGCAGCGGATTGGGTCAGAACACCATTGATGGCGGCGCGGACACGGACATTTTGTATCTGGAAGGTTTGCGCAGCTCCTATACCTTCACCCAATCAGGCAACACCTATTTCGCCACCTCGTCTCTGAACGCCCAATATATCGACACCATCACCAATATTGAGTTCGTCACCTTTGAGCTGAACGGGTCGGTGGAGACCGTCGCCATTGGCGACCTGGTGCCGCAACCAGACCCCGAACCGGAAGCCGAAACCCAGGTCGACCGCGCCGAGACGGTGTTGCAGCAAAACAATCTGAACACCGCCAATGCGGAAAAAGTGCTGAAGTTTTACGACATCACCGACACCAGCTTTGCCATCACCGGCGCGCCCTCGGGGCGGGAATCCGGTCAGTTTTCCTTGCTGAAGCAACCCGATGGCAGTTGGGGCCTGTTTGACGGGGTCAATTTTGCTGAAAGCACGACTTCGGAAAATCAGCTCCAGTTTGGCGATTATGTCTATTACCTGGATGACAACACTCTCCGAAACAACGGCTTTGACCCGGGTCAGTTGCGGGACTTTGACGGCAATGATCTGGGATCCGGCGGGGATTGGCAGTTGGCGGGCATCGCCGATGTGGATGGGGATGGCACTCAACAATATCTGCTGATCAACACGGTGCTAGAGCCCTGTTCGATCTAATAGGGTCAATTCTGTTTCTCGATTGGGGTGTG
>JBMYTN010000066.1:0-17454 GCA_049604415.1 Rhodospirillaceae bacterium
AAAGGGCCGGTGCAGGTCTGCACCGGCCCTTAACCGTAAATTACATGCTCAGCGGGGTCAGGCCGTTGGCGGCAGTACCCATGGCTTCGCGGTCAGCGGTCGGCAGCGGGATCAGGCCACGCTCGGACAGGTAACCATCGTCGCCCCAAGCCTTTTCGCTGGTGAACTCGGCCACATACTCTTTCAGGCCCGGGATCACACCAACGTGGGCGTTCTTCACGTAGAAGAACAGGGAGCGGGAAACCGGGTAAGACCCATCGGCGATGGAGTCAAAGGTCGGGGCCACGCCAGAGATCATGGAGCCTTGGACCTTATCGGCATTCTCTTCCAGGAAGGAGAAACCGAAGATGCCCAGAGCAACCGGGTTGGCTTCCAGCTTTTGAACGATCAGGTTGTCGTTTTCACCGGCTTCGATGAAGGCACCGTCTTCACGCATGGTGAAGGCTTTGGCCTTGAACTCGTCCTTGGACAGGCCTTCGCACTCGGCGAATTCTTCACAGCCAACTTCCATGACCAGTTCCAGGAAGGCGTCACGGGTGCCGGAGGTCGGCGGCGGGCCCAGGACTTCGATCTTCTCAGCCGGCAGGGAGGCGTCGATATCGGCCCAGGTCATGTACGGGTTGGCAACCCAAGCACCATCGACCGGAACTTCCTTGGCCAGAGCCATGAACAGTTGCTTCTTGGTCAGGTCGTATTGGGCGTGGGTCACGGAGTTGGCGATGGCGATGCCGTCGAAACCGATCTTCACTTCGGTGATTTCTTCGATGCCGTTCTTGCCGCACATTTCCACTTCGGAGGATTTAATCCGACGGGAAGCGTTGGTGACGTCCGGGTGCTCGGTGCCGACGCCGGCGCAGAACAGCTTCAGACCGCCGCCGGAACCGGTGGATTCGATGACCGGGGTCTTGAAGTCGGTGGTGTTGCCGAAGTTTTCAGCAACAACGGTGGCGAAGGGATACACGGTGGAAGAACCGACGATGCGGATCTGGTCGCGGGCTTCGGCGGCACCGACACCGGCGGTGGCAAAGGCTGCCAGAGCGGCCAGAGCAAAGGTCTTCTTGATCAAGTCTGCCTCCAGTGGAGTTATTCGGAGCAAGGACTGCCCCGGATCTGATTCAGGTCTTGCGCGATCCGTCTTACCAAGCGGCAAAGGACCAACGCGCCCAATCCCGTGGCCTGGGAAAGACCACAGCCCGCGACCAAAGATCACGGGTAAACCCAACTACCCCGTCGGGTATCGGATCTACCCGGACTCTAGTCACAGACAGCAACAACTGTGTGACAGAGAGGTGATCGTTAAATGACAACAATTTTATTGAAATACAATAGATTCAATGCGTTACCGTTTTGCAAAACTTTCACACTTCGACCACGAAAACGGCATAGATCTGTAACAAAGACAAACCGCACAGATGCTGATCTGCCCCCACAATAAGGGAACAGAACGCAAAAGGGACCGCCTCAGTTGCGGCGGTCCCTTTGAGAAAAAAGGCGCTTTGGTCTTCAGAAAAGGATTGAGCGTGACTTTACCCCAAGCCCGAGGACCTTTTGGACCCATAGTTTCACTTCTGAAACTTTTTCTCGTTTCAAAAGGGTGAAACCAAGTGCGCCACTAAGATTAAGCGATGGTCGGATCCAGGGATCCGGCGGCGTAGCGCTTGGCCATTTCCGGCAGCGGCAACGGCTTGATCTTCGAGGCTTTGCCCGCCGTGCGGAACTGCTCATAGCGCTCTTCACAAACCAGGGTCATGGCGTCCATGGCGGGCTTGAGATATTTGCGCGGATCAAACTCGGCGGTCTTGGTGCTGAACACCTTGCGGATCGCACCGGTGATCGCCAGACGGCAATCGGTGTCGATGTTGATCTTGCGCACCCCATTGGAAATACCAACGATGATTTCTTCCACCGGCACGCCATAGGTTTCCGGGATCTCGCCGCCATACTCATTGATGATATCGAGCAGATCCTGCGGCACGCTGGACGAGCCATGCATCACCAGATGGGTGTTGGGCAGCCGCTCGTGGATCGCCTTGATGGTGTCCATGGACAGGATGTCGCCGGTCGGCTTGCGGGTGAACTTATAGGCCCCGTGCGAGGTGCCAATGGCCACCGCCAAAGCATCGACCTTGGTGCGGGCGACGAAATCCTTCGCCTCGTCCGGGTCGGTCAGCAGCATGTCCTTGCTCAGCTCGCCCTCAAAACCGTGGCCGTCTTCCTTTTCGCCCTTGCCGGTTTCCAGGGAGCCCAGGCAGCCCAGCTCGCCTTCCACGGAGACGCCAACCATATGGGCGGCTTCGGCGACCTTGCCGGTCACGGCGACATTGTAGTCATAGGAGGCCGGGGATTTGGCGTCCTCTTCCAGGGAGCCGTCCATCATCACCGAGGTGAACCCGGCAGAGATCGCCGACAAACAGGTCGGCATGGAGTTGCCATGGTCCTGGTGCATGCAGACCGGGATCTCCGGATAGCTTTCCGAGACCGCCATGATCATATGCTTGATCATCACATCCCCGGCATAGGCCCGCGCCCCCCGGCTGGCCTGCAAGATGACCGGAGAATCAGTCTTCTGGGCCGCCGTCATGATCGCCAGAACCTGTTCCATATTGTTCACATTGAACGCGGGCACACCGTAATCATGCTCAGCGGCGTGATCGAGCAGCTGCCGCATCGAGATCATGGCCATAACTACATTCCCTTCCTTCTCATCCAGAGTCCGGTCCAGCCGCTTTCCCCCGCGCTGGCCGCCTCCTCACAGTCGTAACAACCGTCCGGTCGACTTAGGACGCTGCGGCGATCTGGGCTTCAACCCGTTCCACCACCGCTTCGGCCGTGATGCCGAAATGCTTATAGAGCTCCTTATAGGGGCCGGACGCGCCGAAGCTGTCCATGCCCACCGCCGCGCCGGGCTCGACCCAGCGTTCCCAGCCGAAGACCGAGGCGGCCTCGACGGACACCCGGGTCGCCCGGGGGCCAAGCACCTGTTCGATCTTTTCAGCCGGTTGGGCCGAGAACCGCTCCCAGCAGGGCAACGAGACCACCGCCACCGGGATGTCCTTCTCGGCCAAAGCGTCGCGGGCGGCCATGGCGATTTCGACCTCGGAGCCGCTGGCGATGATGGTCGCCTTGCGGGCGTCCGCGCCCCCCTCGGCCTCGGCCAGCACATAGCCGCCTTCGGCGCAGGGATTGTCCTCGCGATACTCGGTGCGCAGGGTCGGCAAACCTTGGCGGGTCAGAGCCAGCACGCTGGGTTGATCCGGGGTCAGCATGGCTGCGGCCCAGCATTCGGCGGTTTCCACCGCATCCGCCGGGCGGAAGACCTGAACTCCGGGCATGGCGCGCAGGGAGGCCAGATGCTCCACCGGCTGGTGGGTCGGGCCGTCTTCACCCAGGCCGATGCTGTCATGGGTCATGACATAGATCACCCGGGTTTCCATCAGCGCGGCCATGCGCAGCGACGGGCGCAGATAATCGGTGAACACCAGGAAGGTGCCGCCATAGGGGATGAAGCCGCCATGCAGCGCCAGGCCGTTCATCGCGGCGGCCATGCCATGTTCGCGGACCCCATAGTGGATGTACCGCCCGGAGGCATCGTCGGCGCTGACAATGCCGACCTCGCCCGCAGGCTTGGTGTTGTTCGACCCGGTCAGATCGGCCGAGCCGCCCAGCAAGGACGGCACCGCCGGGAAGAAGGCTTCCAGAGCCTTTTGCGAGGCCACCCGGGTAGCCTGGGTCGGCTTGTCTTCCGCCAGCTTCGCCTTATGGGCGTTCAGGGCATCGATCACCGCCGGGCCGACGCTGCCCGCCAGGCTTTCCAACAAGGCGGTGCGGTCTTGCTCGGCCATCTGGCCCAAACGCTGGCCCCAAGCCTTGCGGGCCGCAGCCCCTTTGGCGCCAACGGCACGCCAGGCCTCCAGCACGCCATCGGGCAGAGCGAAGCGCTCTTCCGGCCAGTCCAGCTTGGCGCGCATGCCAGCGATTTCCTCATCGCCGAGCGGGCTGCCATGGACCTTGGCGGTGCCAACCATGGTCGGCGCGCCCTTGCCGATGGCGGTCTTGCAGGCGATCAGGGACGGAGTGCCGGTCTTCTGGGCCGCAGCGATACAGCCCGCAACCGCCTTGCGGTCGTGGCCGTCACAGCTTTGCACATCCCAGCCCAGGGCAGTGAAGCGGCCCAGCACATCATCGGAGACCGCGATCTTGGTCTTGCCGTCAATGGTGATGCCATTGTCATCCCAGAGCACAATCAGCTTGGAGAGCTGCAGATGCCCGGCCAGCGACAGGGCTTCATGGCTGATGCCTTCCATCAGGCAGCCATCGCCAGCGATGACATAAGTGAAGTGATCAACGGCCTCGGCCCCATAGCGGGCGGCCAGGATCTTTTCCGCCAGCGCCATGCCGACCGCATTGCCCAGGCCCTGGCCCAGGGGACCGGTGGTGGTTTCGATGCCCTTGGCATGGCCATATTCCGGGTGACCGGCGGTGATGGCGCCCAACTGGCGGAAGTTCTTGATCTGCTCCAGGGTCATGTCCGGATAGCCGGTCAGATAGAGCAGGGAATAGAGCAGCATGGAGCCATGGCCCGCAGACAGCACAAAGCGGTCACGGTCAGGCCATTCGGCGTCCTGGGGATCGAATTTCAAAAAGTCGGTGAACAGCACCGTGGCCACATCGGCCATCCCCATCGGCATGCCGGGGTGGCCGGATTTGGCGGCCTGAACCGCATCAGCAGACAGGACACGGATGGCGTTGGCCATCAGGTCGGGAGAAACAGCGGTCTCGGACATGGGTCTTGAGGTCTCCTGGCCGCACCGGAGCACGGCAGCCTCCGCAGCGGGATGGGGCGGGTGGCCCATCCGGTGGGAGCGGTTTCGTCGGTGTGAACACGGAACACGCCTGCAGAGACCCGTCGTGTTATCGGCCCCTGCCCCCTATGCGCCCCGCGTTAAACAGAAACGGGCGTCGCAACAGATGCTGCAACGCCCGCCTTTTGGAACAATCCGTCCAAGATTTCAAGTGTAGCTGACCAAAGTGACCCCGAAAGCATCCCTCTTTCCGCAAGCGAACTTCTGCTAGCGGGTCAATTTGCGATGCAGCCGCCAGCCCAGCAGCACCGCCAGCGCGGCAGCGAACAGCATCGGTTCGGAGATGTCGGCCTTGACCAGGAAGAAGTAATGCACGACCCCCAGGATCGCCGCCGGATATATGAGCTTATGCAAGTTTTGCCAGGCCTTGCCGCCCAACCGCATCATCCAGCCCCGGGTTGAGGTGATGGCCAGCGGGATCAGCAACAGCAGACCGCCCAGGCCAATGGTGATGTAGATCCGCTTGACGATGTCAGACCAGATGGTCGGCCAATGGAAGGTGTGGTCCAGCCCGGCATAGCTGAGCACATGCAAGGCCACATAGGCGAAGGCAAATAGGCCGAGCATGCGCCGCCAGCGCATCACCCGAGGCCATTTGAACAGCACCCGGACCGGCGTGGCGCAAAGCGTGACCAGCAAAATGATCAGGCCCCAGCTGCCGAGTCCCCGGGTCATGGCCTCGATGGGGTTGGCCCCGAGCTGGCCGGTAAAGGCGCGGATCACCAGCCAGAGAAACGGTGCGGCGCAGAGCAGGAACACCAGCGGCTTGTCGATGCGATCGAGCATCGCCTTGGACAGGAAGCCCTGATCCCGGCTTTTTTTCACCGCCGCCCCACGCGCCTTGGGCTCGCCCTGGGTCAGGGAGGCGACCGAGGCGGGATCAGAGGCGGCAGAGACCGCTGCGGCGGGGGGTGGCGGTGCCATTAGAAGTCCTTCGTCAGGTCCATATCGGCATAGAGGCTGGCCACGGCCTCCTCATAGCCATTGAACATCAGGGTGTCGCGGCGGAAGAACTCGCCAATGCGCCGCTCGCGGGCCTGGCTCCAGCGCGGGTGATCCACCGTCGGGTTCACATTGGAATAGAAGCCATATTCCCGGGGCTGCGCCAGATTCCAGGAGGTCGCCGGTTGGTCCTTGGTCAGCTTGATGTTGACCACCGATTTGATCGACTTGAAGCCATATTTCCACGGCACCACCAGCCGGACCGGCGCCCCATTCTGGTTCGGCAGCACCTCGCCATACATGCCCACCGCCATGATGGTCAGCGGGTGCATGGCCTCGTCCAAGCGCAGGCCCTCGCGATAGGGCCAATCCAGGCTGCGGCCCTTTTGGCCGGGCATTTCCTCGGGCCGGAACACGGTCTCGAAGGAAACATATTTGGCGCTGGAGAGCGGCTCGACCCGGTTTAGCAAGGCCGAAAGCGGGAAGCCGACCCAGGGGATGACCATGGACCAGGCCTCGACGCAGCGCATGCGGTAGATCCGCTCTTCCAACAGAGAGGGCGAGATCAAATCATCAAAGCTAACGGTCTGGGGCTTGGCGACCTCGCCATCGATTTTGATGGTCCAGGGCAGCGGGTTGAAGCCGCCGGAATTGCGCTTCGGATCGCCCTTGCCGGTGCCGAATTCATAGAAGTTGTTGTAGGAGGTCGCATCGTCGATGCTGGTCAGGGCCTCGTCGGTGGCAAAAGGACCGGTCGGGGCCTTGGCGATCGCACCGGCCAGCGGGTTGGTCGCGGCCTGGGCCGGACGGCTGCGGAACAGGCCGCTGCCCAAAGCCAGAGCGCCAATCGCCCCTGCCGCCGAGGCGGCCATGAACCGACGCCGGGACCGATAGACCGACTGCGGCGTGATCTCAGACGGTTTGACTTCCCAGGAGGCTGGACGACGGATCAACATCAGGACGGGTCCTTATTCAAGATTGGAAACAAGGGTCCGGAACCACCAAAACACAATCGATACGAGGCAGCGGTTCCGGACAGATCAGAGGGGCGGCCTTAGCCCTTGAACTTTTTGCCCAGCAGATGGTCAACGGAGACGATCCCCGGACCCTTGGCGAGCAGATAGAACAGGGCGGCGGCCCACAGCAGGTGATCATTCCACAGATTGGGGTAGACCAGGAACTGAATCACGGCGGTCATGATCAACAGGGCCAAAGCCGAGAACCGGGTCGCCAAGCCAATGATCAGCAACAGCGGCAAAATGATCTCCGCCATGGTCGCCATCCAGGCCGCGAGCGGCACCGGCAACACCGGCAGGGCATATTCCATCTCGAACAGCATATAGGTCACATCAGAGATGGTCGGCGGGAAGGTCGCGGGCATGGAGACTTCGCGGCCAAACAAAGTGAAGGCCGGGGTCGAGATGATCTTGGTCATGCCGGAATTCCAAAACACCATGGCGATGCCGATCCGGGCGGACAGGCCGATCACACTTTCCGGCAGCAAAGCAAAGCGGGCGTGGAAAAAGCTGATGATGGTCTTCAGCTTGGCGATGAGGCTGTTTTCGGACGCTGCGGGGGCAGCAGCGCTTTGATAGGAGGATTGGGCGGTCATGGTCTGGCTCCAGAAAAGGCGTAACAGTGGGGGACTGTTTGGGATGTAAAAGCGTTAAACAGGGTCATCGGCGCTGGCATGCACAAACACGCCAAGCTCAAACAAACGGGCCAAGGACGGGCCGAGCGGAAAGCCCGGATCAAGGGCCATCAGCGGCGCAGCGGCCTCCATCAGGCTCTGGCCCGCTGCCAGGGCATCGAGCAGATCAGCCAATGGCGGGCCGATGGGCTCTTCCATCAAGTCATCGCCGGGGCGCAGCACCAAAACCGCTTCACCGCCCGCCTCCAGGTCAATCACCGGCGCGTCGTCCGTGGCCTCGTCGCTGCGGTTGGCGGCATAGATCGCGCTGAGCGGATAGGCCGAGCGCAGCAGATGCACAGACGGATGGCAGACAAAGCGCAGCGCGCCATAGCTTTCGGGCGGCAGCGCGGCCAGATCCTCGACGGTCAGCGGGTCGGCATCGGCGGCGTGCCAGGCGATGCGCCGGGCCTGCTCCAAGCGCGCCACATCGCCGAGATAAGGCAAGCTGGCGGCGGGAGGGAACTGATCGAGGAAATCGGCAAACTCCGCGCCCAGTTCAAAGAGCATCGGGCTGGGCGGCGGCGCGGCCTTCAGATACAGCCCGGCGCAGGCGGAGAAAAATTCTTCTCCAACCAAGCGGCGGACGGCGGGGAAGTTTTCGCCCAAGGCCTCGATCAGGGTGATCCGGGTGTTGTTGCGGTGGATCGACAGCCGGGCTGCCGGGGTCAGGCCCAGGCCCTGGACTTCGTCGGCCAGCACAGCGGGCAAATCGGCCTGCGGCGTGGCTTGGGCATCCCAGACAAAGGCCGCCATGGCGGTTTGCAGGGCGGCCAGGGCGGCGTTGTCGTCTCCCGGGGTCGGCCCGGAGTTCTGACCTGGGGCGTCAAGCATGGCAGACCTCCTGAGACACAGGCGCGGTTGAAACCGATCCGGCGGGCATAGTTAACGCTTTGGCTTGTTTGGCGCTTTGGGCCGTTGCGGCGGCCAGCAAATGGTCCCGGGCGATGGTCAGCTCTTCCAACAGCACCGACAGGGCCGGGATGTCGCTGTCCCATTCGATTAGGGTCGGTTGCGGGCCAAACAGCTCCAGGGCCAGATCATAGAGCCCCCAGACCTCGGGGCAGACCCGGGAGCCATGGTCGTCAATGCGGATTTCCACCCCATCGACAATGCGGCTGGCATGCCCGGCCAGATGGATCTCGCCAATGGTGCCGGGGTCCAGTTGGGCGGCCAGCCGGGTCAAATAACGCTGGGCATTAAAGCCAAGATTGGCCGCGCTGACGGCGATGTTGTTGACGTCGAGCAGCAGGCCACAGCCGGTCCGAGCGGCCAGTTCGGCCAGGAAGTCCGGCTCCTCCATAATGTCGCTGCGGAAGCTGAGATATTGTGAGGGGTTTTCGACCAGAATCTGGCGCTTCAGCCGGGTCTGGGCGATGTCGACATTGCGCGCCACGGTGGCCAAGCTTTCCTCATTCAGCGGCAAGGGCAGCAGGTCGTTTTGATAGATGCCGCCAACGCCGCTCCAGGCCAGATGCTCGGACAGACGGGCGGGTTCATGACGGACCGCAGCGCTGCGGATGCGGTCCAGATGGGCGGCGTCGGGTCGTTCCGCACCGCCCAGGGACAAGGCCACCCCATGCATGGACAAGGGGTAGATCTGCCGCAGGGCCTCCAGCCGTTTTTGCGGTGGCCCTCCAGCACTCATATAGTTTTCCGTATGGACTTCGAGCCAGCCGATCTGCGGGCGGTCCCGCAAGATCTCCGCCACATGCTCGCCTTTCAGGCCGATGCCCACATCGATGGGCAGGGCTGTTTGGGGCTGGGCAAGGGTGGTCATGGCTGGCTCTCCACGTCCTGGAAGGGATCCGTCAGATCAGAAGCAGATCCGGATCAAAAAGACTTAGGCGGACTTCAGGGAGCCACCGACGATCTTTTCGCAGGTGCCGGTCGGCACGAAGATCCAAGCGTCGCCTTGGTTGTCGACCTTGGAGGTGCCAGCGCAGGAGGTGTTGGAGGTCTGGCAGTCATTCTTGCCAGCCTTGGCGATGCCGTAGCACTTTTCGTTGTCAGCGGCATGGACCGGGGTGGTGATGGCGACGCTGCCGATGGCGAAGCTCATGGCGGCGGCGATGGCGGCGGCGGTGTTGGCGGTCTTTTTGGCTTTCAGGGACTGCATGGGAACTCTCCGGTGATCGTGGAACAAAAGGTTTCGTCAGGTCGGCACCCTCCGATCGGGGAGGGCCATGTGCGTCTTGGAACTGCCGACCCCCCCAACCTGATACCCAACCGCCGGAATAGGAAATAACGTATCCGTGAGACCGGGGGTCGGGTTGCCCAAGCCGTTCACAACTGCTTGAGGTGGGGGATATCCGGCCCCGAACGGAGGGTTTTGCGCCGTTAACCTTTATGAAGGAGGTCCGGGCGTAGGCTCTGTCGGCTTAAAGACCCGTTTCTTTCCCTGGTGCAGAGTCGCAGGCATGGCCGACACAGGCAGTGGATTCATACAGCTCGCCGGAGCGGTGAAGGTGGGGGGCTCCTCCATCGATCACTCGGTGCTGAGCTCTGTGCGCAAGGCCAGCGACCGGACCGGGGTCAGCTTTGCCTTTCTGCTGGCCAAGGCCGGGCGAGAAAGCTCGTTCCGCACCGATGTGTCCAACGCGCGCAGCTCCGCCCATGGGCTGTATCAATTCACCGAACAGACTTGGCTGGAGCAGATGCGCCGCCATGGACCGGACTATGGCCTCGGCCCGCTGGCGGAGCAGATCGAACGCCGCGCCGATGGCAAGCTGGTGGTCCGCGACCCGGAAATCCGCAAGCAAATCCTAGACTTACGCCGCGACCCCGGTGTCTCGGCAACCATGGCGGCGGAATATGCCGCCGGGAATCGAGCCTTTCTGAGCAAGTCCCTGGGCCGCGAGGTCGGGGCGACGGATCTGTATTTTGCCCATTTCCTCGGCCCCCAAGGGGCGGTGGATTTCCTGCAGGCCCTGCAGCGCAATCCGGGCCAGTCCGCTGCGGAGGTCAACCCGCCCGCCGCCAAGGCCAACCGCAAAGTCTTTTACGACCCGACCGGCCGTCCGAAGACGGTGGAAGAGATGTACCGGGCCGTTGCCAAGGGCATTGACGGGTCTATTGAGCGCTATGCCGGAGCGTCCGGCGTGCCCGAACGCGCCCCGGCCCCGCCCGGAGCCAAACCCGACGCCCCGGCCCCGGAAGACATGGGCCACGGCCCGGTCGGCCCCGAGTCGCCCGAGATCAACCGCCGGGCCAACCCCTTCCCCGCTTTGATCGCCGACAAGCCCGCCGCCCCGGGTCCGGAGGATATGGGCCGGGATCGGCCCTGGGTCACGGCGGCCATGGCCGCCCTGCCGCCCCGCCCGATTGCCAAGCCGCTGCCCGAGGATATGGGCCATGATCCGGTCCCGCCGGGCGGCGTGCCTGTCCCCCCGGGTGGTCCTGCCGAAACCCGCATCGCAGAGGCCGCGCCCGCTGCAGCACCCAACACTGCCCCCGAGACAGGCCCCGACACTGCCAGCGCCATGGCGAAGCGTCTGGCCGACGCGCTGGCCGCCCGCGACGGCGCCACCCCGGATCTGGAGGCGACGCGCAACGCGTTGTCCGCCACCTTGGCCGCCAGCCTGCCCGCCATGAGCCGCTCGGCGATGGCCGCCTTTGGCGACCGGGATCTGACCCTCTCCACCCCTGGGATCGATTTGGGGCCGGGCAAGAGCCCGAAGGCCGGAGCCATGCAGCCACCCGTGCCGACCACTCCCGTGCTGAGCAATCCAGTGCGGGGGGCGATCCCGAGTCTGCAAACCGCCGATGCCGGGTTGGATTTGTTGAACGGGACCGGCGAGAGCGGTTTGTCGACCTCGACCTTCGCGGTGACGGCGGTGTTGGAGAGCTTTGATCCCAGCGCCAATCTGACCTCGGTCAGTGGCCCGATCCCGCGCTTGAGCAGCTATGAGCCCTCCGCCGCTGCGCCACAACCCGCCCCCATCGTGGACCCGGCATTGATGACCCCGCCGGCCTCGGATGCGGATGCAGGTCCGGGGAGCCCGCCGGACAAGCCGATCCAAACGTCAGCCAAGGGGAGCGTGAGCCAGGAGCCAAGCGCTGCGCAGACTGTGGCCAGCGCCAGTCCGGCAGCGACCAAGCCCCTTGAACCCCAAGAGGACATGGTCGCCAGCATGGTCCTGCAGCAGCTGCGCCGGTTTATCCTGGGATAATGAGTCTTTTCTGCCCTCGCCGGGCGCTGGTTTTAGTGTCTCACGACATGTCGCTGCGCTCCTGTCTCCGACGGGGCGGGCCACACGGCCCGGAGCCCTTGGGCTCTAGCGCTTTGATCAAGCGGAGCGTGATCTAAGCGCCCACGCGGCTTGGCCTCGCCCTCAATGGGCTTGCCGACCCTAACGGGTCGGAAACTCGCTCTTTGCTCAGGAGCACCAACAGCCTGCCGGAGGCATGAAGGCCACGGATCCTATCCGGCCGTCGCCGGGCGTCGCTTGGCCTCAAAGCCCAAGCAGTTTGGCGAGGGTTGGCACCGTCAGGGCGACAAAGCAGCCCATCAACCCCATGCCTAAGGTGGCGAAGGCGGTGGCGCGCGGGCTGATCTCCACGGCGCGGGCAATGCCAAAAGCATGGCAGGTGATGCCCAGCACCAGACCTTGCAGCGCCTCTTCGCGCAGCCGGAACAGCTTGAGCAGACCGGGCACCAAAACAGATCCGGGCAGACCGGTAGAGAAGACAGCCAGGATGGTCAAGGCAATGACCGCATCGGTTTGCTCGGCAATGCTGATGGCGATGGGGGCCGAGACGGATTTGGTCAGCATCGGCAGCAGGTAAGGCGGCTCCAGCCCGGCAAGGCTGCTCAGCCCCAGCGCGCCCAACAGGATCAGACTGCCGCCCACCAGGATCGCCATGGCCAGGACAAAGGCAGAGTCCCGGGCCTGTTGCAGATTCTGATAGAGCGGCACCGCCAACGCGACAATGGCCGGGGTCAGCAGCAGGACAAAAAAGTCCATGTCCGCCGCATAGGTCGCTGTGGGGATGCCCAACACCGCCAGCACCGCGCCCAAAACGATGACGGAGACCAGGACCGGCTGCAAAATCGCAGGCTTGCCGGTTTTCTCATAAAGGGCAGCGCTGGCGGCATAGACGCCGAGGGTCAGGGCGGGGAACAGCAAGGGATGATCTAAAACCATGACAAAGTCCTCAAAAGGGGGGCCTCAAAGGAGGGTTTGCGCAGCGGGGCGTGGAGGAAGTGCTTAGGCTAGAGCCAGTCGCCCCAGGGTGCGTTGCGCCAGCCAGATCGTGGCGATGGTGGTCAGGGTCGTCAGCAACAGGGCGGCGATGGAGACGGCAACCATCAGCATGAGCCGCCCATCGAAGGCCGTGAGCAGATCGACCACCGCGACACCGACCGGCACCAGCAACAGCGCCAGATGTTTCAGCAGGGTCTGGGCGGCGTCCTGGACGGCCGGATCGACCTGTTTGCGCCAGGCAAACCAGGTGGTCAGGGCGAGCATGCCCAGGACCGATCCCGGGACGGGAAGATGGGCCTGCTGGGCGATGGCATCGGCGGCGATGGCGACGGCGAACAGAAGAATGAACCCCTTCATGACGGATGATCCTTTGGGTCAGGGCGCGGCGGGTCTCGGTTGGGGACCGGATCTGCGGCACGGGAGACGGGCAGAAGAGCTTTGCTGCCACGATCGGATGGCCGTAGTCTGCCGCTGGGGACCGATGGGCTCAAACGAGACTATTTCGCAGTGCGACAAGAAAAACTTGTGCCCCCGCTGACCCGCTTGGGAGTTCGCTTAAGCCGCTGAACAAAAGGATGTTTTATGAGCCAGCAGAACCGAAGAATGCCCTCGATGAAGGCGCTTCAGGTCCTGGAATGCGTGGCGCGGACCAAAAGCTTTAAGGACGCGGCAGCGGAGCTGTGCGTGACCCCTGCAGCGGTGAGTTTTCAGATCCGGCAATTGGAAAAGGATCTGGCTGCCGAGCTGTTTGAGCGCACCCCGACCGGCGTGGTGCCCACGGCGGCCTGTGCGGCATTTCTGCCGAATTTGACCACGGCCATGGACTGCCTGCATCAGGCTTATCGGGATTTTCTGGCCTGTGTGGCGGAGGCGCGGCAACCGGTTCAGGTGACCTCTGGCCCGGCCGTGATGAGCAAATGGCTGGTGCCCCATGTGCCCGCCCTGAAAGCACAAAAGCCAGAGCTCGAGATTGCGTTTAGCGCCGGTCTCGATCTGGCCGATCTCAGCCGCGACCAGATCGACTTTGCCATCCGCTTTGGCCGCAAGCCGGACCACCCGTTCCACCAGGTCCTGGCCGAAGAATATCTGGTCCCGGCGATCAGCCCTACCCTGGCCCAGACGGTCGCACAGCCAGAAGACCTGGGCCGGTTTGACCTGATCCATGACGGTTCTCTGCACTTGATCGACGACACCGCACCGGGCTGGGAGCGTTGGTTCCAGGCCGTTGGACTGACCTATGACCGCCAGCGGCTTGGCCTGTCCTTCAGCCAATCCGACCATGCCATCCAGGCGGTGGCATCTGGGGCCGGGATTGGGCTGTTGCGGGTGATTTTGGCTGGACCGGAGTTGCGAACCGGACGGCTTGTGGTGCCCTTCGGCCCCGCCATTCCAACCGGGATGCGGTATTATCTGTTGCGCCAGACGGAGACCCCGACGACCCCAGAGGCCGCCGATGTCCAGGCATGGTTGACCGAAGAGATCGGGCACAGCTTTGCCCGGCTGATCGAGACGGCCCAATCCGGCGGCGATCTGAGGCAGGCGGATTGGGATGGGTGAGTTACCCAAGAACCAGCTCCACATTGGTCGGATTTGGTGTACTATCGCACCAACCTAACGGGAGGCTAGATATGCCACGACAGACAATCACCCTGACCGAACCCAATCATCAGTGGCTGCAAGCCCGCGTAGACAGCGGTGAGTTCAAGACCCAAACCGAGGCTGTGAATGATGCACTGCGCCGGGTACGAGAGATCGAGAATGGCGTTGAAAGCATTCGGGCGAAGCTCATTCGCGCGGAACAACGCGGGTTCACCGACATGACGCCTGAGGAAATCCTGGAGCAATCGAAAAAAGAACTCCGCAACGATGGCGCACTTTAAGCTTTCAGAAGAAGCCAAAGAAGATTTGATCGGCATTCACAAACATGGAGTCTACGAATTTGGTGAATCAAAAGCTGATGGTTATTTTAGGCAACTTATTGATAGGTTTTCCACCATAGCAGAAAGCCCCCTTCTCTACCCAGAAGTCCCCGAAATTCGCGAAGGCTATCGAAGAAGTGTCTGCGGCGCACATTCAATCTACTATCGAGTTTCGGGCGAGAGTGTTGAGATCATGGCGATTCTTAGATCCCAAGATCCAGACCGACGTTTGGGCTCCAAGAGCATTCCGGCGTAGCGGAAATGGGTCCGGTTCCGAGGATCGAACATTCGACAATACAAAAGGTAAGGGCCAATCCCACAATTGAGTTGATGCAGAATTGGCCAAAGTGTTTCAAAAATCCTTGAGATATCAACGCCCGTCCAGGGTGCTGCTTTCGGCGTTTAAGGTGGCGCGGAAGTCCTCCAGGCGGGCCAGGGCATCCTCGGAGAACGCATCCGGGGCGACTTGCAGCCGCTGCGCGCCATCCTGCACCCCCAACAAAGTCAAACCGGGCTGCAAACCATCGCCAGTCAAGGCCAGACCGAGCAGGGCCGCCGGATCCTGGCCAATGCGGCCCAGACTGCCCATGGGCACCACAGTCGCAGGCTGACCCGGGCACCAGGACAGGCTGGCCACACCGTCCTGGGCCAAGCGCTCCAGGATGGCAGGCATGGCCGCGCAATCGGCGCGGACCAACACCGCCTTGGCCCCCCAGGCCGCCAACCCGGAAGCCAGGGCGACAAGGTCCGGGGCGGTGGCCTGGGCCGGGCTGCGGGGCTTGGCGACCCGGATCTCGCCAGGGCCGGAATGCGCCCCACCCCGGGCCAGACGGGCGGCTTTCTCAAAGCTTTGGGCCGGGCCAGAATCCGCATCCACCGCGTCCAAAAATCCGATAGGCAGGCCGGGATCCAACGCCAGGGCCGCTGCGGCCCCGGCCAGGGTCGCGACCTCCCAATGGCGCCAGGACAGTTCCGGGGCGGGCGAGTCCCTGCGCGCCGTGCCCATGCCCGGGCCACCGATCAGCACCAATTGGGCGTCTTCCCGGGCCTCGGCCACCGCGCGGGCCGCCGGGAACAGATCCTCGCCCTCGACAATGAGGGGCGCGATGCCCTTGCGCAGGCCCGCACTGAGCAGCTGGGCGACTTCGTCCGGGGAGACCCGATCCAGCAGCAAGGCCGGACGCTCGGCCAGATCGCCTTTGCGGTCCAACAGCACTTGGGCCAGGGAGGCGATGGGTCCCGGCAGCTGTTTGCGGTCGCCAGACGTCAACACCCAGGCCATGGCGCCAGCGGCCATCGGCGCGGTCGATGCGGTCGATGCGGTTTCGGCAGAGGCGAGCGGTTCAGAACTGCCCCCCGCGTTGGATGCGGGTGCGCTGGGCGCGGCGGGGGGCGGGTCAACGGGGCGGGAGAGAAAATCCAGAGCCGGGCCTCGGTCGGGCAGATTGGCAAACAGGCCGCCCTCGGCGGGTTCCTGACCATCGGCCATCCAGCCCGCATCCCCTTGGGTCAGGCCTTGCCAAACCCAGATCACGGTGACGACCAGAGCAATGCCAATGCCTGCGGCGGGGGGGATGCGTTTCATACCAGACCTTACTGCTGACCTATTTGGCGTACAGAATGGCCCGAGGGCACAGCGCCATCAAGAGGCCTTAATCAGAGACCAAAAGCGCTTTCCTTCTCGCCGCCGTTGAAACCGGACTCGGGATTGATTAGGTCCGTTTGAGGAAAAAAAAATCTGCCGGTCCCAGAGCCTGTCTGCCAAAGCGTGGCTAACGGCCCCTGCGCGTTTTCTTGAGATCCTTCTCACCTTCGAACCATGGAAGAGATTGCTATGACTACTTTCGGCCTTCGTCTGGGCTCCGTCCTGGCCATTGGTGCCTTGATGGCTGCTTGCACCAGCCACCGTCCGGCTGTGGATCCGACCACCTCGGCCAACCCGGCGGCCTATGAGAGCGATCTGGCGGAATGCCAGCAAATCGCCTCGCAAAACAATGCGGCCGGTGAGACGGTGCTTGGCACCTTGGGTGGTGCGGCTGTGGGTGCGGCTTTGGGCGCTGCCGTTGGCGCGATTGCCGGGGCTCCGGCCACCGGGGCGGCCACCGGCGCGGCTGTGGGCGGTATCGGCACCGGCGCGGCGGTTGGTGTGACGGCCTCCCAAGAGCAAAAAACCATCATCGACAACTGCATGCGCGGTCGCGGCCATAACGTTCTGAATTAAAGGAGGGGTTTAGGGGCGCAAGACCCGCAGTCGCGGGTCTTGTTTTTGTTTTGTTCGGGCGGGTTTTTTTATCGCTCGCCTTCGGCTCGCTAAGCCCTCAATCGCCGGGCGCCTCCGGCTTGGCTTTCGCTCCGCTGCGCTTCGCGGGGCCTCAACGGCCCAGTGGCAATCCTGCGGATTGCTCCGGTTCCCTGAGGTGAGTTGGGCACTGTTATTCGGTGCCAGATAAAGAATGCAACTACATATGTAGGTGGCGAGAGGCCTCGGTTCCCTGAGATGAGGGAGTTTGTTTTGTTCGGGCTACGCCCGAACTTTGCTGCCCTCAATCGCCGGGCGCCTCCGGCTTGGCTTTCGGACCCATTCGGGTCCGGGCGCTCAGCGCGCCAGTCGCGTTCCTCCGGAACGCTCCAGGTTCCCTGAGAAGAGTTGGGCACTGGTTTTCGGTGCCAGATAAAGAATGCAACTACATATGTAGGTGGCGAGAGGCCCCGGTTCCCTGAGAGGAGGGAGGTGGTTTCGTTCGGGCGGGTTTTTTTTATCGCTCGCCTTTGGCTCGCTGTGCCCTCAGGCGCCGGGCGCCTCCGGCTTGGCTTTCGGACCCATTCGGGTCCGG
>JBMYTN010000067.1:0-16759 GCA_049604415.1 Rhodospirillaceae bacterium
AATTTCTCCACCTTTAGTTTTTTTTCTCCTGATTTAGTTCATCCCTTGCGGTGTTTGCCGACCAATATTGGGGGGCGGGCAACATCCCTGACGGGCCGCAAGCTTGACCGGTAGAGCGAAGTGGGCGGCACATGAACACTCTTCTTCTGATCGCGGTGATTTTGGCGCTTTGCGTCCTGTTTCACCGCTTTGGCACCAGCCGGTCCAAGGCTGTTGTCAGCGGCAATGTTCAAGATCTGCATTCCCTGCCGGGATATCACGGCACCTATGTGGCCTTGTGGTGCGGGGTTCCGGCCCTGCTGCTGATCCTGCTCTGGATCATCTTTGAACCGGCCATCATTGAAGCCCTGGTGGTTTCGCAGATGGAAACCCTGGGCATGCTGACCAATGCGGACGGCACGGCCCTGGAGCAGTCCCGGATCAATCTGCTGCTGACCGATGTCTACAACACCGCAGCCGGTCGGTTCCCCAGCGATGACGAACTGATTGTGCAGGTGGCGTCCTACACCGCCGGGCTGCGTGGCTCCATGTTCTGGGCCATGACCGTTCTGGCGCTGGCCTTGGGCGGCATGGGGGCCTTCTGGGGCTTCAAGAAGATCGCGCCGCGTCTGCGGGCTCGGAACCAAGTCGAGCAGGCCTTTAAGGTCGGCATGATCGTGTGTTCCACGATCGCCATTTTGACCACGGTCGGCATCGTGCTCTCCTTGCTGTTTGAGAGCTATCGCTTCTTCACCATGGTGCCCTTCACCGACTTCCTGTTCGGCCTGCATTGGAGCCCGCAGATCGCCCTGCGGCCCGACCAGGTCGGCTCTTCCGGGGCGTTTGGGGCCATCCCGCTGCTGGCGGGCACCATGTTCATCGCCTTCATTGCGCTGACGGTGGCCGTGCCGCTGGGTCTGCTCTCGGCGATTTATATGGCGGAATATGCGCCGGCCAAGGTTCGGGCCTGGGTCAAGCCGATCCTGGAGATTCTGGCCGGGATCCCGACCGTGGTTTACGGCTTTTTCGCCGCCTTGACCGTGGCACCGCTGATCCGGGGCTTTGGTGAAAGCATTGGCTTGACCGTGGCTTCGGAAAGCGCGCTGGCCGCCGGGGTGGTGATGGGGGTGATGATCATTCCCTTCGTCTCCTCGCTGTCCGATGACGTGATCACCGCCGTGCCCCAAGCCATGCGCGAAGGCTCCTACGGCTTAGGGGCAACCAAGTCGGAAACCATCAAACGGGTGGTGCTGCCTGCCGCGCTGCCGGGCATTGTCGGCGGCATCTTGCTGGCGGCCTCCCGGGCCATCGGTGAAACCATGATTGTGGTGATGGCCGCCGGACTTGCGGCGAACCTGACCCTTAACCCTTTCGAAGCGGTGACGACGGTGACGGTGCAGATTGTGAAGCTGCTGACCGGGGACCAGGAATTCGACAGTCCGAAAACCCTGGCGGCCTTTGCGCTCGGCTTGATGCTGTTCTGCATCACCTTGTGCCTGAACGTCATCGCCTTGCATGTGGTGCGCAAATACCGCGAGCAATATGACTAAGTCCCTGATCTGCGCGGCAGACCGGGGGGCGCAGCGATGCCCAAGCCCCCTGGTCTTCCGCTCTCTTCACCGCGTTTTTGTCCACCCCTGGCTGGGTGTTTTGGTCAGGGTCCCGTCACAGGGAACTCTTCGATTGAGGCTTGAGAGATGAGCGAACTTCACAATACCGAAGCGGTACGGGCCGGGTTGGCCAAGCGCTACCGCAAGGAAAAGATGTTCCAGGCCTTTGGGATTGGAGCCATTGCGGCCGCGATGCTGATGTTGGTCACTCTTTTCGTGACCATTCTGGGCAATGGCTTTTCGGCCTTCTGGACCACCGAGATCAATCTGGAGATCACGGTCTACGGTCAGGATATTGACCCCAATGACACCGGGGATCCGACCGAGATCGGCAAGGGCAATTTCCGCAGGGTGATCTTGCAGTCCATGACCGATCTGTTCCCGAATGAAAGCATTGACCGGCGCGCCCGCCGGGAGATCTCGGCGATCATTTCCGACGGCGCGATCTTTAAGCTGCGGGACTCGGTGATGGCGGATCCGTCTTTGGTCAATGACCGGATCACCATGAACATCCCGGTGGCCGCCAAGTTCGATATGTATCACAAGGGCAAATATGACCCGGAGCTGATCGCGGTTGGTCGCTCCCCGGTTTCTGCCCAGCAGGCCGAGTGGTTTGACCGCTTGGTTGACCGGGGCATGATCGTGACCTCGTTCAACACCTATCTGTTCACCAATGGGGACAGCCGCCAGCCGGAACTGGCCGGGATCTGGGGGGCGGTTGTCGGCTCCTTCTTCACCCTGGCGGTGACCTTGGCCCTGTCCTTCCCGATCGGGGTCGCTGCGGCGGTCTATCTGGAAGAATATGCGCCGAAAAATAAGATCACCGATCTGATCGAGGTCAACATCAACAACTTGGCGGCCGTGCCCTCCATTGTCTTCGGTCTGTTGGGTCTGGCGATGTTCCTCAATGTCTTTGGCTTGCCCAGATCGGCCCCGCTGGTCGGGGGTCTGGTGCTGACCCTGATGACCTTGCCGACCATCATCATTGCCAGCCGGGCGGCCTTGAAGTCAGTGCCGCCCTCGATCCGCGAAGCCGCCTTGGGCATTGGGGCCTCGAAGATGCAAATGATCTTCCACCATGTGCTGCCGCTGGCCATGCCCGGCATGCTGACCGGCACCATCATCGGCATGGCCCAGGCCTTGGGGGAAACCGCCCCGCTGCTGATGATCGGCATGGTCGCCTTTGTGGCGGAAGTGCCGGGCGGTCCGCTGGATCCGGCCACGGCGTTGCCGGTGCAGATCTATCTCTGGGCCGACAGTCCGGAGCGGGCCTTTGTCGAGCGCACCTCGGCGGCCATCATGGTTTTGCTGGTCTTCCTTGTGTTCATGAACGCCATGGCGGTCCTGTTGCGCAAGCGCTTCGAACGGAAATGGTAGGGATACCTTCAGTCCGCGTCCCGTCCGGGTTTTGGTCTCGGCGTTCGTTCGAGACCCCCGGATCGGGCCGTACCTCCTTCCGCGTATTCGGCACCGCCGAGACCGAAACAGAATTGACTTCATATCCCGTGAAAGGGCTTTAAATGTCTGAGCAAGATGCTGAATTCAAAGGAACCGCTGGGTTCCCCCGCGTCGAAGGTCGGGACGTCAAAATCGCGGCCAATGATGCCAATGTGCATTACGGGCCCAAGCATGCGATCAAGTCCGTCGGTCTCGACATTGCGGCCAAGGAAGTGACCGCATTCATCGGTCCGTCCGGCTGCGGCAAGTCCACTTTCCTGCGCTGCCTGAACCGGATGAACGACACCATCGACATCTGTCAGGTCGGCGGCGACATCCGCTTGGATGGCGAAGACATCTATGACCGCCATGTCGATGTGGTCGAGCTGCGCGCCCGGGTGGGCATGGTGTTCCAGAAGCCGAACCCGTTCCCGAAAAGCATCTATGAGAACATCGCCTATGGTCCGAAGATCCACGGTCTGGTGAAGAGCAAGGCCGATCTGGACGAGGTGATCCACAACAGCCTGCAGCGCGCCGGTCTCTGGGACGAGGTCAAGGACCGCCTGGACCAGCCGGGCACCGGCCTGTCCGGTGGTCAGCAGCAGCGTCTGTGCATCGCCCGGGCGATTGCGGTCAGCCCTGAGGTGATCCTGATGGACGAGCCCTGCTCGGCCCTGGACCCGATTGCCACGGCGAAGATCGAAGAGCTGATTGACGAGCTGCGGACCAACTTCACCATCGTCATCGTGACCCACTCCATGCAGCAGGCCGCGCGGGTCTCCCAGCGCACCGCCTTCTTCCATTTGGGCCGCCTGATCGAATGCGGGGATACGGAAACCATCTTCACCAACCCAGAGCACAAATTGACTCAGGGCTATATCACCGGTCGTTTCGGGTAATTCGGTCGGAAATTTGGTACAACAAGACGATGATCGGGCGTGCGGTCATCGTCTTGTCGCTCTCTCTTGGGGGAGGGCACCGGGGAAAAGGGAGCCCCGTCATCAATGGAACATACGGTTCGCGCCTTTGAAGACGAGCTGAACGCGTTGACCCACAAGGTCACGCGCATGGGCGGCATGGTCGAGGCCCAACTCGACAATGCGGTCCAGTCTCTGGTGCGCCGGGATTCCGAGCTGGCGGGCGAAACGGTGGCGACCGACAGCCGCATTGATGCCCTGGAACAAGAGATCAATGATTTTACCGTCCGCCTGTTGGCCCTGCGCCAGCCGGTGGCCGATGACCTGCGGATGATCGTGGCGGCCCTGAAGATCTCCAGCGATCTGGAGCGCATGGGCGACTATGCGTCGAACATTGCTAAGCGCTGCCTGGTGCTCAATCAGCAGCCGCCGGTGCGCCCGGTGGCCACGGTGCCGCGCATGGCGGCTTTGGTCCAGGACATCACCTCGGCCATTTTGGATGCCTATGTCGAGCGCGACCTGGAAAAGGCCGCCGATGCGTGGGAGCGCGATAAGGAGGTGGACGAGATCTACACCTCCCTGTTCCGGGAATTGGTGACCTTCATGATGGAGGATCCCCGGACCATCACCTCGTGCACCCATTTGATGTTCATCGCCAAAAACCTGGAGCGTATTGGGGACCATGCGACCAACATCGCGGAAGCCACCCACTATCAGGTGACGGGCAAGACTTTAAAAATGGACCGGAAATCGAGGATCGGGGAGGGTCCGGAGTTGGGCTCTGTCCTCAGGCTATGACCGGATAAGGATGCGGACGAGACACCATGAAGCAACATGTGATGATCGTTGAGGATGAAGCGCATATCGTGACCTTGCTGCGCTACAATCTGGAGCGGGAGGGCTTCCGGGTCACCGAGGCCATGGATGGCGAAGAGGCCGTGACCTTGGTGGCGGAAAACCAGCCCGATCTGATGATCCTGGATTGGATGCTGCCGGTGATGTCGGGGATCGAGGTCTGCCGCCAACTGCGCCGCAAGCCGCGCTCTCGCGATCTGCCGATCCTGATGCTGACCGCCCGGGGCGAGGAAAATGACAAAATCCGGGGTCTGAACACGGGTGCGGATGATTACATCACCAAGCCGTTTTCCATGCCCGAGCTGATGGCCCGGGTGAAGGCTCTGCTGCGCCGCTCCCAGCCGACGCCGAGCAAGGGCAATTTGGAGATTGGCGAGTTGAGCATGGATCTGGGCGCGCATCGGGTCAGCCGCAATGGCCGCTATATCCACCTCGGCCCGACGGAGTTCCGCCTGCTGCAGTTCCTGATGCAGAATGCGGGCAGTGTGTTTTCCCGCGAGGAGTTGCTCAATGCGGTTTGGGGGCCGGACATTTATGTCGAGCCCCGCACCGTCGACGTCCATATCCGGCGCCTGCGCAAGGCGATGAACAATGACGGCGAGATCGATATGATCCGGACCGTGCGCGCTGCTGGATATGCTCTGGAAGCGACCAGCCCGGTTTAGGGGTTTGTGTGGGCCGACACCGTTGTGCTGCGCGCACGGTCTTTTTTTGTATCTCACGCCAGTTCGCTGCGCTCACGGCTCCGATGGGGCGGGCCATGAGGCCCGGGCCTGCAGTCGCAGGTCTTGGGGCGCAAGACTTCTAGTTCCGCGCAACACCCCCCCTGCTGGGAAGCATCCGGGCTCCAGGCCCTGCCTGGGCTCTAGGCCCTACCTAGTCTAAGAATCGTAGCTGAGCAGGCTTTGGACCGGCACGTCGATTTTGTCGCGTCCGTTCAAGAAGGTCAGTTCGATGATGCAGGCCGCGCCGACAACGGTGCCGCCGCATTTGCGGATCAGCTCGATGCAGGCATTCAGAGTGCCGCCGGTGGCCAGTAGGTCGTCGAGCACCACGACGCGCTGTCCGGGGCTGATGGCACCTTCCTGGATTTCGATGATGTCGGTGCCGTATTCCAGGTCATATTCATAGGACACGGTCGCGCCGGGCAGCTTGCCCTTCTTGCGGGCCATGACGAAGCCGCTGCCCAGCTTCAGGGCCAGCGGGGCGGCGACCAAGAAGCCCCGGCTCTCAATGCCGACCAGCAAATCCGGGGCCATGGAGACAATGGATTTGGCCATCCGCCCGGTCGCCACCTGCCAGGCATCCGGATGGGCCAGCAGGGTGGAGATGTCATAGAACAGGATCCCAGGCTTGGGAAAATCCGGGACGTGGCGGATATGGTCTTTCAGGTCCATGTCGGAGCGGTCCTTTGCGAACAGTCTGGGGAAGCGTCAGGCGACGGGCGGGCGTGGGGGCAGGCGACGGGCTCGGAGCGGCACAGCGCCATAAAAACGACATACCGGACCATAATGCATTTTGCTGCGAAGTGAATTCTGATTTGACCCTTCCCATCTGTTCCCTATGCCAAGAGCCCCCTCCAGGGGCCGTTCCCCGCTTCCAGGACATTTGATCATGACCGCCGTTGCCAATTCTGCCGCCGTCCCCCCGGTTTCCCCTGCTGCCAACACCCCAGACAGCCGGATCTTTCACCGCAGCTGCAAGGCGGTGCCGAAGACCGCGTTGCGCGGCAAGGGGATGTATCTCTATGACGCCGACGGCAAAGCCTATCTGGATGGCTCGGGCGGGGCGGCGGTGTCCTGCCTTGGCCATGGCGATGCCAAGCTGCGCCGGGCGATCCGCCGCCAGACCGACGCACTGGCCTTCGCCCATACGGGCTTTTTCACCTCCGAGCCTGCGGAGGAATTGGCCTCTGTGCTGATCGACCAGGCCGAGGCCACCATTCCCGGCAACCGGCTGTCCAAGGTTTATTTCGTCTCCGGCGGCTCGGAGGCCAATGAGGCGGCCCTGAAGCTGGCCCGGCAATATTTCCTGGAGCTTGGCCAACCCGAGCGCAGCAAGATCATCGCCCGGAAGCAGAGCTATCACGGCAACACGTTGGGGGCCTTGGCGGCGGGCGGCAATATGTGGCGGCGCGAGCCCTATGAGCCGATGCTGATGCCCGTCAGCCTGATTCCGGCCTGCTATCCCTATCGGGAAAAAGAGCCGGACGAGACCGACGAGGCCTATGGCCTGCGCATCGCCAACGCCCTGGAGACCGAGATCCTGGCCGCCGGGCCAGAGACGGTGGCGGCCTTCATTGCCGAGCCGGTGGTCGGCGCGACCTCTGGGGCGCTGACGCCGGTGCCGGGTTATTACAAGCGGATCCGGGAGATCTGTGATCGCTATGGGGTGTTGTTGATCCTCGATGAGGTTATGTGCGGCATGGGCCGGACCGGCACACTCTATTCCTGCGCCCAGGACGGGATCTCGCCGGACATTCTGACCTGTGCCAAAGGCTTGGGCGCGGGCTATCAGCCGGTCGGGGCGATGCTGGTCTCCAGCGGCATTTATGACGCCATCGCCCAGGGCAGCGGGGCCTTCATGCATGGCCACACCTATATGGGGCACCCGGTGGCCTGTGCGGCGGGGCTGGCGGTGCAGGAGCGCTTCCACCAGGACGGGCTGCTGGCCAAGGTGCCGGAGCGCGGCGCCCGGCTGCGTAAAGCTTTGGAGAAGCGCTTTGGCAGCCACCCCCATGTCGGCGACATTCGGGGCCGGGGGCTGTTTCTGGGCCTGGAGCTGGTGGCCGACCGGGACAGCAAGCAATGCTTTGATCCCAAGCATAAACTGCATTTGAAGGTGAAGAAGGCCGCCTATGCCCTGGGACTGATCTGCTACCCGGCGGGCGGCACCATTGATGGCCGCCAGGGCGATCATATTTTGCTCGCCCCGCCCTTTATCATCGGTCCCCGGGACAGTGCGAAGCTGGTGGATCTGCTCGGTCAGGCCCTGGACCAAGCCTTGGTCGAGATTGGCGCTGCGCCGTGACCAGCTCCCCGACGAGTGTCGAGACGGGCGCCCCGACGAGTGTCGTGACGGGCTTGGACGAGGCCGACCAGCCGCTATTGCTGGCGGTTGCGCCCAATGGTGCGCGCAAAACCCGGGCCGACCATCCGGCGGTGCCGATCACCCCGGATCAGCTGGCGGCGGAGGCCAAGGCCTGTCTTCGGGCCGGGGCCAATATGATCCATCTGCATGTGCGCGATGCCCGGGGCGGGCATTTGCTTGATGCGGCGGCCTATGGCGCGGCCAGTGCGGCGATCCGGTCGGCGGTGGGTGAGGATCTGATTGTGCAGATCACCACCGAGGCCGTGGGGATCTACACCCCCGATGTGCAGCGCGCGGTGGTGCTGGAAACGCAGCCGGAGGCGGTATCTTTGGGTCTGCGGGAATTTGTCCCGACCGGCAGCGCAGCCGAGATCGCTGCCCATGGGGCCTTCCTGGCGACTTTGGCCGAACGCGGGGTCATGGCGCAGCATATTCTCTATGACGCGGCGGATCTGGACCGGTTCCAACGCCTGCGCCAGGACGGTGTGATCCCGGCCGGTCCGGTACAGGTGCTGTTCGTGCTGGGGCGCTATGCGGCGGGGCAACGCTCCCACCCCCGGGATCTGTTGCCCTTCCTGCAGGGCTGGCAGCCAGTGCATTCCCATGACCTGTGGGCGGTCTGTGCCTTTGGCGCGCGGGAGACCGCCGTGATGGCCGCAGCGGCGGCCTTGGGCGGCCATATTCGGGTCGGTTTTGAGAACAATCAGACCCTGGCCGATGGGACTGTGGCCCCGGACAATGCAGCCTTGGTTCATGCTGCAGCGCAAGCGGCTTTGGCCAGCGGACGCAGCCCAGCCTCTGCGTCGGAGATTCGTCGCTATTGTTTGAAATAAAGGCCGCTTTTTGTGCGTTAGAGCCCTTTCCGATCAAATAGGGTCAATTCTGTTTCTCGATTGGGGTGTGCGATCCAGTGGTTAATCGGTCGCGGAGCGATGCCAAAGCATCGGTCAAGACCGACTTGCCGCTGGGCGTCCCCCAATCGGAAACCCTGCGGGACGGATGCATTTGCGCCAATTCCTGCGCAAAAGTCCTTGTCCGTATCTACGGATATGGCCTGCGGACTTCTGCTTGACCTTGTCACAAATGCACTCCGTCAGAATGAATCGATTTGGTCGGAAAAGGGCTCTCAGACACGGGGTCTTTGCCTTGAACCTTGGCGGGTCATGCCCATTTTTTTGACTCTGGAGCGGGCGTTGGCGTCCGACGTCGTTATCGGCAGGGTCGATGACACAGTCTCTGGTTCTTGGTCCCTGGCGGGCCAGAACGGGGGCGAGGGACTGTCACGCTCCACAGGCCAATCCATTTCCCGGAGGAATAAGGGTCATGAAAATGCTTTCCGCTGCCAAGCTGGGCGCTGTTGTTGGGGCCGGTCTGCTCGGCTTCGCTGTTGCCATGCCGGCTCAGGCTCAGGATCAAACCTTCATCACCATCGGCACCGGCGGTGTCACCGGTGTGTACTACCCGACTGGTGGTGCCATCTGCCGTCTGGTGAATAAGAACCGCAAAGACCACGGTGTGCGTTGCTCCGTGGAATCCACCGGTGGGTCCGTCTACAACATCAACACCATTCGCCAAGGCGAGTTGGACTTTGGTGTGGCCCAGTCTGACTGGCAGTATCACGCCTTCAACGGCACGTCCCGTTTTGAAGAAGATGGTGCCTTTGAAGATCTGCGCGCCGTGTTCTCCGTGCACCCGGAACCCTACACCGTGGTCGCCCGCGCCGATGCCGGCGTGACCGACTTCTCCGAGCTGAAGGGCAAGCGGGTCAATATCGGTAACCCCGGTTCCGGTCAGCGCGGCACCACCGAAGTGCTGCTGGAAGCCATGGGTTGGACCACCGATGATTTCGCCCTGGCGTCCGAGCTGAAGCCGGCGGAACAGTCCAAGGCCCTGTGCGACAACAATATCGACGCCATGGTCTACACCGTTGGTCACCCGAATGGCTCGATCAAAGAAGCCACCACTGCCTGTGACTCCGTTCTGGTCAATGTGACCGGTGACGCCGTCGACAAGCTGGTGTCCGACAACGCCTTCTACTCCACCGCCACCATTCCGGGCGGCATGTATCGTGGGTCCGACGAGGACGCCACCACCTTCGGTGTGCGCGCCACCTTCGTGACCTCCGCTTCCGTGCCGGACAATGTGGTCTATGAAGTGGTCAAGGCCGTGATGGAAAACTTCGATGACTTCAAGAAGCTCCACCCGGCTTTCGCCAACCTGACCAAGGAAGAGATGGCCTCTGCCTCTCTGTCCGCTCCGCTGCATCCGGGCGCGGAAAAGTACTACAAAGAAGCGGGCCTGATGTAAGTCAGACCCTCGTAGGAAGGCCGGGCGACACAGCCCGGCCTTCTTTCTTTTTATGGCTCCATCACACGACTTGATTGAAGTTTATTTGTAACTTTTGGGGCCGGTTGTTTTTGGGAGTGCGGGGCATGGCCGACCAAGGTGACTCACGTCAAGCGGGGCAAGCAGCAGGGGCAGAGACCCCGTCGGAAGCTGATCTGAAAGCGGCGGACGATATTGTTGCCCAGGCGGAAACCGGATCGCGGAACCCGACGGGGGCTGCGGGTAAGTTTTTGCTCGGCATCGCGCTGGCCTGGTCCTTGTTCCAGCTCTGGTACTCCTCACCCCTGCCGTTTTCCTTAGGCATTGGAGTGTTTGACTCCACCGAAGCCCGGGCGATCCATTTGGCTTTTGCCATTTTCCTGACCTACACCGCCTATCCGGCCTTTAAGAACAGCTCCCGTGACAGTGTCCCGATTTATGACTGGGTGATTGCGGCGATTGCGGCCTTCTGCGCCTCTTATCTGTTCCTGTTTAAGAACGAGCTTTCTCTGCGCCCCGGCTTGCCGACCACTTTGGATCTGTTTGCCGCCGTGATCGGCATGGTCCTACTGCTGGAAGCGACCCGCCGGGCGTTGGGGCCGCCGCTGATGGTGGTCTGTATCGTCTTCCTGTTTTACACCTTCTTCTCTGACTACATGCCCGATGTGCTGGCCCGGGAACCGGCCTCGCTGAACAAGGCGATGTCGCACCAATGGCTGTCCACCGAAGGGGTCTTCGGGGTGGCCCTTGGGGTCTCCACGGGCATGGTGTTCATGTTCGTGCTGTTCGGGGCCTTGTTGGAGAAAGCCGGGGCCGGGAATTATTTCATCCGGGTGGCATTCTCGCTGATGGGCCATTTGCGAGGTGGTCCGGCCAAGGCGGCGGTGGCGTCCTCGGCGATGACGGGTCTGATCTCCGGCTCCTCCATCGCCAATGTGGTGACCACCGGGACCTTCACCATTCCGCTGATGAAGCAGGTCGGCTTTTCCTCTGAGAAGGCGGGCGCCATCGAGGTCGCCAGCTCGACCAATGGCCAGTTGATGCCGCCGATCATGGGCGCGGCGGCCTTCCTGATGGTGGAATATCTCGGCATCTCGCTGATCGAGGTGATGAAGCACGCCATTCTGCCCGCGCTGATCTCCTATATCGCGCTGGTCTATATCGTCCATTTGGAAGCCTGCAAGCTGAAGATGAAGGGCCTGCCCCGGCCCTATGCGCCCAAGCCCTGGCAACAGGCCTTGGCCAGCTTTTTGATCATCACCGTGGGCTTTTCCGCGCTCTGTCTGTTCGTCTATTACGCCTTTGGCTGGATGAAGGGCATGCTGGGCGGCGGCACTTTTTATGTCGCCATCGCCGTGATCCTGGTGGCCTATGTCGCCTTGGTCAAAGTGGCGACCACGGTGCCGGAGCTGGACACCAAGCCGGAGATCAAAGTGCTGCCAGAAAGTGGCCCGACCGTGCGCGCCGGGCTGCATTTCCTGCTGCCGGTGTTTGTGCTGGTGTGGTGCCTGATGGTCGAGCGTCTGTCGCCGGGCCTGTCGGCCTTCTGGGCCACGGTTTTGATGATGTTCATTGTCATCACCTTGCGCCCGCTAAAAGCCCTTTTGCGCAATTCCGGGGATCATATTGCCCAGTTTAAGGGGGGCCTGATTGATCTGGTCGACGGCCTGATTTCCGGGGCGCGCAATATGATCGGAATCGGCGTGGCAACGGCGGCCGCCGGGGTGGTGGTCGGCACCGTGACCCTGATGGGTCTGGGCCAGGTGATGACTGAGTTTGTTGAGTTCATCTCCGGCGGTCAGTTGATGCTGGTCTTGCTGTTCACCGCCATTATCAGCCTGCTGCTGGGCATGGGCCTGCCGACCACGGCGAACTATATCGTCGTGTCCTCGCTGATGGCCCCGGTGATTGTCACCTTGGGTGCGGAAAATGGTCTGATCGTGCCGCTGATCGCCGTCCACATGTTCGTGTTCTATTTCGGCATTCTCGCCGATGACACGCCACCGGTGGGGCTAGCGGCCTTTGCCGCAGCGGCCATATCCCGGGGCGATCCGATCCGAACCGGTGTCCAGGGCTTCATGTATGACATCCGGACCGCTCTGCTGCCCTTCATGTTCATCTTCAACACCGACCTGCTGCTGATCGATGTGCATTCGGTCTGGCATGCCTTGTTCGTCTTTGTCTTTGCCTTGATCGCGATGATGGCCTTTGCCTGTGCCACACAGAACTTCTTCATCGCGAAGAACAAGATCTGGGAGACCGCCCTGTTCCTGCTCGCCGCTTTCACCTTGTTCCGACCGGGCTATTGGATGGATCAGGTGATGCCGGAGTTTCAGGAGGCCCCCCCCTCGGAGATGATGACCATTGTTGAGGCGCAGCCTTCGGGAGGATCCCTAACGGTCAATGTGGAGGGGATGAATATCGAAGGCGATGAGATCTCCAAGGCCGTGGTGCTGCCTCTCGGGGCACCAGGCACTGGCGCGGAGCGGCTGGAAAGCGCGGGCATCATCCTGCGTGACGAGGATGGCCGCCAGATCGTCGATCAGATTGTCTTCGGCTCCACGGCGGAACGGCTGGGTGTGGATTTCGATTTCGAGATCACCACGGTGCTGGTGCCCAATGACCGTCCGCCGAAGGAAGTCTTCTTCATCCCGGCCATCGGCCTGTTGGTGCTGCTCTATTTCATGCAGCGCCCCCGGGCTCGGCTGGCCGAACAAAAAGACGCCGAAGCCAGCGCGGCATAGGGGCAACGGCTCTGGCTTAAAGACCGCGCGGCCATAACAGCGATAAGGGGAGAACGCGTCGATGTATGCGCAAATTCTGGTGCCGGTGGATCTGGACAACCGCCATGATTGGAGCTTCACCTTGCCCAAGGCGATCTCCTTTGTCCAAGCGGCGCAGAGCACCGGTCAACGGACCATGCTGCATGTGATGTCCGTGGTGCCACAATTTGGCATGAGCCTGGTCGGGCAGTTTTTCCCCCAGGGCTTTGAAAGCGAAATGTCCGACAAGGTTTTGGAAATGCTGAAGGCCAAAACCGCCGAGGTGGTGCCGAAAGATCTGCCGCACCGGCATATTGTCGCCGAGGGCACGGTCTACGAGGCCGTGCTGTCCATGTCGCGCAAGGTCAATGCGGATCTGATTGTCATCGGCTCTCACCGCCCGGAGCTGAAGGACTATCTGTTGGGTCCCAATGCGGCCCGGGTGGTGCGCCACGCCTCCTGCTCGGTGTTGGTGGTGCGCCATTGACCAAGCCCCATCGGCCCTTGACCGGCGGAGCACGCCGGTGACAAGCCGCCGGGGCAAGGTTCTGGTGACCGGCGGGGCGGGCTATGTCGGCAGCCATGTCTGTTTGGCCTTGGCTGAGGCGGGCTTTGAGCCGGTCGCGCTGGACAATCTCCGCAATGGCCATGCCTGGGCGGTGCAATGGGGGCCGCTGGCGGTCGGCGATGTCACCGACCCGGTCTTTCTGGCTGCCCAGTTTGCCCAGCATCAGCCGGTGGCGGTGATGCATTTCGCCGCTTTGATTGAGGTCGCGGAATCCGTTGCCGACCCGCTGCGCTTTTATCGCAACAATGTGGTTGGCACCCTCTGCCTGCTGGAGGCCATGGCGGCGGCGTCCTGTCCACTGCTGGTGTTTTCCTCGACCTGCGCCATTTTTGGCCAGCCGCCCCGGGTGCCGCTGGATGAGGACCTGCCCATCGCGCCGATCAATCCCTATGGCCAGGCCAAGGCCATGGCCGAGACCATGATCCTGGACTGGCAGCGGGTTTCGGGGGGCCGGGCGGCCCGGCTGCGCTATTTCAACGTCGCCGGGGCAGACCCCTTAAGCCGGATTGGCGAGGCCCATGATCCGGAGAGCCATCTCATCCCCTTGGCCCTGATGGCGGCCTCTGGGCTGGGCGGCCAAGGTCCTCTGACCGTCAATGGCAGCGATTACCCCACGCCCGATGGCACGGCGGTGCGGGACTATATCCATGTCACCGATTTGGCTGCGGCCCATGTTCTGGCCTTGGAGGCGTTGGTGACCGGCGGGCCCGCATTGGCCCTCAATCTGGGCAATGGGGCGGGGCATTCCGTGCGACAGGTGCTGGACTGTGTGGAGCAGGTCACCGGCTCTGCGGTGCCCCACCGCTTTGGTCCTCGGCGTGTCGGGGATCCGCCGATCCTGGTGGCTGACAGCCGCCGTGCCCGTGAACAGTTGGGCTGGATGCCAGAGCGTGGCAGCCTGGAGACCCAGATTGGCGATGCCTGGGCCTGGATGCAGGCCTATGCGGCGCGGGGCAACCGGGATGCTCAGCCTTGAGCCCAGAGCTTCGATTTGTGCTGTTGGCCAGCCTGCCGCCCAGCCTGCCGCCCAGCCTCTCCTCCGGGCAGCTGTTGGCCGAGGCCGCCGCAGCGGTGCAGGATTGGGACCAGGTGCAGTGGCTCAGCCGCTATCACGGCGTCACCGGCATTTTGCAACGCAATGCGGTCCGGCAACCCCTGGAGGGTGTCCCCGCAGCGGTTCTGGAGCGGTTCGCCCGGCGCAGCCGTCGTCTGACGGTCTCAGGCTTGGCCTTGGCGGCGGATCTGGTCGACCTCTGCACCATGCTCGACCGCCAGGACATTCCCCATCGGTTGCTGAAAGGCCCGGCGCTGTCGCAGCATCTGTTTGGCGATCCCTGTATCCGGGTGATGAGCGATCTCGACATTTTGGTGCCCGAGGCGCAAGCCCAGGCGGCGATCGTGCTGTTGCAAGGCCGGGGTTATCGGCTGCGCTCCCCAGCGATTGAGATCACGGCGGAAAACTGGCCCATGCTGGTCCGGGGGCGGGGGGATGTGGAACTGATCCATCCAGAGACCCGCCGGGTGGTGGAGCTGCATTGGCGCTGGCAACGCAATGAGGCCCTGATGGGCTTTGATCCGGAGCGGGTCTGGGACCAGGGCGAGGCCGTCAAGATTGGCGGCACCCGCCTGTGGATGCCGGAGCCGACCGAGCTGGTCCTCTATCTCTGCGTCCACGGCACCCGCCATGGCTGGGACCGGCTGAAATGGCTTTTGGACCTGATCTGGTGGCGGCAGAACCCGGATTTGGCCCTCGATTGGGTCGCGCTGGACCGCCGGGCCGCTGTGGTGGGGGCGCAGCCCTCTTTGCATACCGCATTGTTGTTGATGCAGCGCCTGGCCGGTCAACCGCTGCCCGATGGGGTTCGGTTGCTGCCGGTGGCCGCCCGCTTGGCAGACGCCGCTGAGGCAGGCTTGCACGCACGATCCGTGGCCCCGGAGTCTGCTGCGGCTCCGGAGCGGGTCAGTTTTGGAGCCTTAACGCGCGCCCTGGTGATGGAATGGCGCATGTCCGCCAGCTGGGGGGGACGGCTCCGGGGGATCCTCTGGGGGCGGTTTTTACGGCCCAATGATTTGGATCTGATCACCCTGGCCCTGCCGCCGGGATGGCTGTGGCTCTATGGACCCCTGAAGCCGTTTTTATGGCTCTATCGGCGGGTCCGTCGGATCGAATATCCCCCTATCTGATTTGTGGAAATTGCCTTGTCACAATGGGTTGGAAACGGAAAGCCGTTGCCTTCATTGGCGTTCTGTGATCTTTTGCCTGGGCAGTGCCGCGCGATGACACAGATCCACACGGCAGCTCGGCAAGATGGCATCGGGGGTTTCGCTCCCTGCCATGATGCTGTGACCCTGTACCAAGATAAGGGGGTCTTGTGATCCTGCTCTGCGGGCCATCGGAAGACCCAGGAATGAAAGTGCGGCCTATCCTTGACTAAGATTGCCTGTCCCGCGTTGGTCGGGACTTCCTGTCGCCCGCAAGGGCGTTGGAATTCGCCTATACCCTCCACCGACAGATTAATCGATAGCGCGCTTATGGAACGCAGCGGTGCCGTTGCGGTCTGATCCGACATTGTGGATCGGCCGTCGACTCCGGGCGGTCGAGGGAGCGCATCTGTGCTCCTGCGAATGGCCCGGGATCACCCCAACAGGCGGCGGCGCCTATCTGCAATCCAATCCAGCAAACCAGTACCGGCCTTTGGCCGGCGTTCCCCATCAGTAGGAGAAGAAAAGATGATGAAGGGTTCCGTGAAGTGGTTCAACGAGACCAAGGGCTATGGCTTCATTTGCCCTGATGAAGGCGGTGCCGATGTGTTTGTGCACATCAGCGCGGTCCAACGGTCTGGCATGAGCCACCTCAGCGAAGGTCAACGGATCGTTTATGAGATCCAGGTTGACCAACGTCGCGGCAAGTCCTCTGCGGTCAATCTGCGCGCCGAATAAGGCCGCCCGCATAAAGACGTGAAAAACCCGCTCTCGGGAAACCGGGAGCGGGTTTTTTTGATGGGGTTTCAGGACCTCTCATTTCTGACCGAAAAACGCCTGTATCAAATTTCGTCCCTATGGCGGGACAGGTGATCCGCGAGTTTCCGCAAGCCCATCATTTTTCGAAGACTGTTCAAATATTCTTCCGGTGATTTTGCCGGATTTGTTAAAGCTAATCTGTCGACCGTGAAGAATGCTGATCAGGCGGAGAGATAGAGGCCCTGATCAGATTGG
>JBMYTN010000068.1:0-16521 GCA_049604415.1 Rhodospirillaceae bacterium
CAGTCTAATTTTCATCTCGGTGACGTCATCCGTTAAATTGTCACCGCAGCCTAGAACTGTCCGGGGAACAGAATGCCGGTGGGGTCAAACCCGTCTTTGATGCGTTGCTGCACCTTGGCCAAAGGACCGGGTTGGGGTTGGAACACCGGAATGCGGGCCCGCAGAACTTCGGGGGCTCGCATCAGGGTGGCATGTCCGCCGCCCAAGGCTGAAATCTCAGCCCGGATCATCTCTGCCCCGCCATCCACGCTGGCATCGGGGAGCGAGAGCCAGACCAGCCCCCCGCCCCAATCCAGCATGGCATCCAGATCTTCAAAGCCATCGCGCATGGACAGCGCGTCCAAAAGTGCTGGTCCGGCCATGGGCGCAACGGATGTGCGCCAGATCAGACGGTCGGAACGGCTTGCCAAGGGGGTTGCATCGCGAATGGCGGCCCAAGCCTGCTGGCTGGCGGCTTGGTCCAGGAGCTGGACATCCGCATGCGGTGCCAGACCGGCAAGCAGCTCTTTTAACGCCTCGGCCCGATAAACCGCCGAGGCTTCAGGACCCTCGACCCGGACCACGGTCGCCGAGGCGTCTCCGGCCGCAGTGCCAAAGCCTCCACAGCGCTCGGCCACGCCGCTTGGCAGATGGGCCGCCCCGGAGACCTCATGGGGACTGCCCAAGGCCGCGCTAAGCAGCCCAACAGCATCGGCGGCGGACAAACCGAACAGCACAACACTGCGTCCCGCCTCTGGGCGGGGCAAAACCTTGATCGAAATCTCGGTCAAGGCGGCCAAGGCACCATGGGAGCCGGTCAGGATTTTCGGCAGATCGAAGCCGGTGACGTTTTTGACCACCTTGGCCCCGGATTTGAACGCCTCACCGCGTCCGGAAACCGCCTTGAAACCCAGCACATGATCGCGCACGGCCCCGGCACTGATGCGGCGCGGACCGGCCCAATTGGTCGCCACCAGTCCGCCTAAGCTGCCTTTGCCTACCCCATCGCCATAGAGACCGGTCGGATCCGGCGGCTCGAAGGCCATATGCTGCCCGGCCTCGTCCAAGGCCGCCAGGATCTCCGCCATCGGGGTCGCCGCCCCGGCGGTCAGCACCATTTCCGCCGGATCATAATCCAGGATCCCGGAAAAGGCCGACAAGTCGACGGTTTCCACCACGGCCCCGGTATTGGTTTCCGGCGGCATGGGTCCAAAGCCACTTTTGCTGCCGGTGCCTTGCAGATGAAGGCTGCGCTGCTCAGCAATGGCCCCTTGGAACAGGGCCTCCAGAGCCTCAACAGTGTCTGGGCGATGGGGAGCGAGATCAGTCATGATAGCGGCCTATCAGCGACGGGAGGGAGAGGGCGAGACGAAACGTCGAACAGGATCCGGGACCGCGCCTAGAAGCGGGGCAGATCCGGGAAGGGCACTTGGCCGCCTTTGACATGCATCCGGCCCAGTTCCGCGCAGCGATGCAGGGTCGGGAACACCTTGCCCGGGTTCAGCAAGCCCTCCGCATCGAAGGCGCATTTCAAGCGCTGCTGCTGGGCCATATCGGCTTCGGTAAACATTTCCGGCATCAGATCGCGCTTTTCCACGCCGACGCCATGTTCCCCGGTCAGAACCCCGCCAACCTCGACACAGAGTTTCAGGATATCCGCACCGAAGGCTTCAGCCCGATCCAGCTCGCCGGGTTGATTGGCATCAAACAGGATCAAGGGGTGCAAATTGCCATCACCGGCATGGAACACATTGGCCACCCGCAATTCATGTTTGCTGGCCAGGGCGGCCATCCGGGTCAGGACCTCAGGCAGCCGTCGGCGCGGGATCGTGCCATCCATACACAGATAGTCCGGTGAAATCCGCCCCACCGCCGGGAAAGCTGCCTTGCGACCAGCCCAGAAGGACAGGCGTTCGCTGTCGCTGTCGCTGATCCGCAAGGAAGACGCGCCCCGCTCCCGGGCGATGGCCGCAACGCGCTCGATCAGCAGGTCAACCTCGACCTCCGGCCCGTCGAGCTCGCAGATCAGCAAGGCATCGACATCCAAAGGATAGCCGACTTGAACAAAGTCCTCTGCGGCTTTGATTGCCGGACGATCCATCATTTCCAGGCCTGCGGGGATGATCCCGGCCCCGATGATGGCCGCCACAGTGTCCCCGGCGTCTTCGGTGCTCGGGAAGCCCATCAGGACAGCGCGGGCGGTTTCCGGTCGGCGGAGCAAGCGCACGGTGACCTCGGTGATCACGCCGAGCAGCCCTTCCGAACCGGTTAGAATGCCCATAATGTCCAGCCCCCCGGCGTCGAGATGCTTGCCGCCGATGCGCAGGATCTCGCCCTCCATGGTGACCATTTCCAGGCCGAGGATATTATTGGTGGTCAGGCCGTATTTCAGGCAATGCACGCCACCGGCATTCTCCGCGACATTGCCGCCAATGGAGCAGGCAATTTGGCTGGAGGGATCCGGAGCATAGTAAAAGCCCTTATGGGCCACCGCCGTGCTGATGGCCAAATTGGTCACGCCGGGCTGCACCCGGGCACAGCGGTTGTCATAGTCGATTTCCAAGATCTTGTTGAACTTGCCCAAGCCCAAGGTAATGGCGTCTTCCAAGGGCAGAGAGCCGCCCGACAGCGAGGTGCCCGCCCCCCGGGGAACAATGCGGACACCATGATCGGCGCAATAGCGTAGGATTCGGGCGACCTGTCGGGTCTCGGCGGGCAGAGCCACGATCATGGGCGGCTGACGATAAGCCGTCAGCCCGTCGCAATCATAGGCGCGCAGGGCGTCTTGACTGGTGATGAGGCCATTCTCCGGCACCATGGGCCGCAGATCTTCGATGATACGGGCGCGGCGCTCAATCACGGCGCGGTTCGGCTCAGGCATCTTCAGCATGGCGTCTCTCCCAGTCCGGCAGGGTTTAGACCGTGGCAAGGGTTTATCCCTCACTTCTACGGTAACCGCCGGACGAAAAGATCAGACCACGATCAATGCATGGGTTCTAGAGAGAAATCTAAGGCTTCCATCATATGGAAGAGACGTTCCATAAAACGGTTGGTTTTACCGAATGGCGGAAAACGAAACGGGCCGGACCCCAAACTGGGATCCGGCCCGCGAAACACGACCGTTCAAAGGATCGCCCGGCAGATCAGCCTTGGCGGGTTTTGAAACGGGGATTCTTTTTGTTGATCACGTAAACCCGGCCCTTGCGGCGGATCACGCGGCAGTTTTTGTCGCGGGTCTTGGCAGACCGCAGGGAGTTGCGCACGCGCATGGGACTATCCTCACATTTGGCATCCCAGCCCGTCATGGGGATCGGCATGGCGTGCACGATCGGACCCTGGCTGGGATCAAAAAAACAAGCCCCGCTGCCGGGGCCTCTCGCATTTGGAAGCGCGGACACTAGGTCCGCGCCGCCAATTTGTCAACGACCTTTGCCGGTTTCGCCGATCAGTTGCCGAAGAAATACTGAATGGGCACCGAAACATTCAGGCCAAGGGTTTCAACCCCGGGGTTCTTATCGCCCAGATCCGCGTTGGACATGTGGTGATAGGCCACCCCAACCCGCAGTCCATCGTCAAAGCGGTAAGCCAGTTCCAAACCGGTGCGGAACTCAACCGGATTGCCCAGATCCCGCGCGCCACCTTCCTCATAATAGCCGACAGCCGCATTGGGGCTGAGGATCCAGTGATCGCCAAAGCGGATGTCCCCCATAAAGCCAAAATAGCCATAGAAGGATCCAGCATGGGTGAATTCGGCCCCCAGGAACGGGCGAATCACCCAAAATTGATAAGCCGGGCGATACTCAAACCGGAAATGACCCAACAAATCATTGTCCCGTTCATTGTCGGGAACCACGTTGTAAGCCCCGGCGCCAAAGGTCAGGTAATCGGGATCCTTGGGAATACGGTCCAGATCAAAAGGATCATTGCCCCGGAGATAGTCCCCGGCCAAAGCCGCACCGCCAGCCGCCAAAGTCGTGATCCATACCAGTGCAAACCCCGGATCCGCCTTTGCCTGCCGTTCGCCGCCCGTCACCATGGCAACAACCGCCAGAACCGCCACAAGATACCGCATACCCATCACCCCGTTGGTTTCCCGAATACAAACGCGCGCAGACAATACCCAGCCCCAAGGTCTTTGCATAGGTCACAGTCCGGTCGCACATGGCACAGAAAAGGACTTCTTGCCGCTTTTTTGCCAAACTGTTGCCCCAGATCCCCAGTTGAGCATCCCATCTGTGCTGTATAGTCGTCGGATAGACCCGCCAAAGGATTGCGCCGTCCGTGTTCATGCCACGCCTTAGCCTCCTGATGCTAAGCCTCGCTCTGGTCCTATTGCTGCCGACCAGAGGGCAAGAGAACTGGTGGGACATCCGCCCGTCCATTGGCCCGGTTTCGGCTCAAGCGGTGGAGATTCGGTGGACCGCCCCGCGTGGATTGGCCCATCTGGACCCCCATGGCCTCCCGGACCTCCATGCCCAAGGCCTGATCGGACATGCCTATGAAGGCCTGACCACCCGCAATGCCGATCTGTCGATCGAACCGGGTCTTGCCACTTCCTGGCAGGTCATCCGAGATGATCGGTGGCGGTTCTTTTTGCGCGTCAATGCGCAATTCCATGATGGCCAAGGCTTGGATTCCCTTGACGTGGAGCGATCCTTGAACCGGGCGAGGGCTGAAGGCTCCGCGCTGGAAGACCTGTTGCGCGGGATCCGAGGGGTCCGGCGCGTCGACCGCTCCACCGTCGACATCTTTACCCGAGGCCCCCTGCCCGATTTGCCGGAGCGTTTGGTGGCCGCTGCCATCATGGATGCCGATTGGCTGCGGGAACGCGAACCAGGCTCACCGCAATTCGGTGCCGGTGGCGCCGTCAGCCAAGAGGTCAATGGCACCGGTCCGTATCGGATCTCGAGCTTTAAGGCCAATGGCCCTGTCACCTTCCGACCCCACACCAGATGGTGGAAGCGCGGCTCGCGCGGCCAAAGCATTGGCCCCAACGAAGTCACCAGCGCTGTTCTCTATCCCCATCCTGATCCGGCGCAGCGCATGGGTTATTTGCTGGAGAACCGGGTCGACGTTGCCTTGGACTTGCCCTTAGGACGGCAAGCGGACCTGATCCGAACCCCGACAGTTGAGGCCCTGACCTTTGACAGCGCAAGAACCCTGTTTTTGGGCCTCGACCAACGACCGGATGGCCCTTTTGCCCCCTTATTGATGCGCCAAGCAGTCTCGCGAGCCATCAATACCGGATTGCTGGCCGATGGGCTGCTGGCTGGCGCATCCTTGCCCGCCGGGCTGATCACCGCGCCGTCAGTTTTGGGTACACCCCGGGCGCAATATGGCCTGACCCTCGCCGATCCGGCCCAAGCCCGGGCGCTGTTCGACCAAGCCCGCGCAGAGGGATTGATGCCGCAAAGGCCGTTGATCTTGGATTGCCCATCGGGGCGCTATCCCCGAGACGAAACGGTGTGTGAAGCGGTTGCTTTGATGCTGCGGACCGCTGGACTGGAAGTACAAGCCCGCCCTGCCCCGGCCCAAGAAGCCTTCCGGCGCATTCTCACGGGCCGCACGGATCTGTTTTTGATCGGTCTACAACCCTGGACCCTGGAGGTCACGGACCCGCTCCGCCTGTTGGCTGCCTGCCCGCCGGATGACCCGGCCCAGCGCACCCCCGATGGGCTAGGCGCCCTAAACGCCGGGGGCTATTGTGATCCCGAAACCCATCGCATGGTGTTGCGCCTGGAGACCGAGCTGTTCACCCCCAAACGCCATGGCATCGCCTCGCAGATCATGATCCGGCTCAGTGACGCGGTGGCTTATGTGCCTTTGGTCCAAGCACCGATGTTATGGGGGCGGCGGACGGACATATCGATGATGACGCGCGCCGATGGCGTGTTCGACTTGCGATTCGTCGCCCTGTCGCCGTGATCACTGTGCGATCAATCCGACCGCTCTACAGCTAATCCAGGGGAATTTCATCTTCACCAAGCGGTGGCAAGGGGATTGCCTCGCCCTCATCAGCCGGTCCGGACCCCGCCGCGACACTGGGGCCTTCACCGTCTGGCAACAGGCATTCCAGGACCCAGACATCATAGACCGCATGATCCATGGCCGAGAGTGCCGGGCTGGAGGCAAACATCCAGCCGCCGAATTTCAGCTGTGGTTTGTCTTCGCCCTGGATTCGCTCGGAAATTTCCAGGAAGGCGGCTTCCTCGGGCTCATCGGGGGGGATTCGTTTCACGCAGGCGCGCACCGTGATCCCCAAAGGCCCGACCTGGGCCACGTGACCCACCGGAATTTCCACGCGGTTGATCCGTGCAGTGATCTTATCGATCACCCCCAGACGCGCCGAAACACCGTCCAGCTCATCAGCATGCGCAGGCATCGCCATGGTCAAAAGGCCCAAACCGAGGGCGCAGCCAAAACGAAGGACGGAAAGCGGAAAAGAGCGCATCAAAATCGAGACCAAATGAACCAAAGGACGGAAGGACCCTGCACGAAACAGATCCGATTAGCTATCGCTTTGCTGTGGCGGTTCCGTGGCAAGGAAGATGATTTCCCCGACCAGCTCTTCCAAGGACTGATAATCCTGGGTTTGCGCCAACTCGGTCCCGTCTTCCAAGCGCACATCAGCTCCGCCGGGGACCAGCTTGACATATTTCCCACCAAGCAAGCCGTCAGACACAATGCTGGCCCTGGTGTCTTCGGGCAACACCATTGTGGCCAGAATGTTCATGGTCACCACGGCCTCGAAGTTTTCTGCATCCAGAGCCTGCTGGGTCACCGTACCGACCTTAATGCCATTGACCCGAACATCGGAACCTACCGCCAGTCCACCAACCTTGGTGAAGCGCGCTGTCACCGAATAGCCCTCAACGGTGCCCAGATCCGCCGTCGCATAGGCGAAACTGAGGAACAAGGCAGCAATTACAATCACCAACGCCCCTAGAATGGTCTCAATCGGATTGCGGCGCATTAAGGACGGTCCTTTTCTCTCACAAACAACAAGAAGACACCGAACACCGGGTCATGGCCCCGGTCAGTTGCCACCCAATGGCAGGGATGGATCCAATCCCCGGGCAACCTTGGCCCGGGAAACGATGGTGGCCAGCAACTCTTCAACGATCACCGCATCCTGGGTATAGGACAAACGGTCGCCACTGCTGAGCATGTCAAAGGCGCCCCCGGGCTCCAACTCAATATATTTCGCCCCAAGCAGGCCATCGGTTTCGATTTTTGCCGCCGTGTCCTCGGGCAAAATGATGTCATCCCGGTCCAAGCGAACCGTGAGAACGGCGCGATAATGCTCATCAAGGGTATGTCCAACCACGCGCCCCACCGGCAGACCCGCCAAGCGCACCTCGCTGCCCAAGCCAACCCCGTCGGCCTGCTTGAACACGCCGACCAGCTCATAGCCATCGGATTGTGTTTGAGGGGTCGGTCGGCTGAAGCCAAGCAACGCGATCACGGCAAGGCCTAAGAAAAACATCGCCAAGCCGATCATCGCCTCGCGGCTCAGGCCTTCAAACGCAGTGCTGCCCGTAGATTGGGTTTTAGGAGTTCCGTCGGCAGCAGGCCTCACGGGCGCCACGCCTTATAGTCACCGGTGCCATGAACCCGTTGCCCGCCGGCGCGCTCATCGCCCATGGGCACATAAGCATTGGCGGTTCCGGTCAGATTGGGAACATGGGTGGCAATCCACCCTAAGGCCGGGGTCGCGATCGGCGCATCCGCAGTGTAATGCAGCCAAGCATGCCATTCGGCGGGCACTTTGGAGGCTTCAGGCTTGCCCTTATAGACCACCCAGCGTTTGCGGCGGCGGCCTTCCGGTTCGGTCCGCTCTTGGTAGTATTTGTTCCCGAAGGTGTCCTCGCCCACCAAGCTGCCATGTTTCCGGGTGTAGAGGATGGTGCCCAAGGTCGCCATGACTGAATTACCCCTGCTGCTGCGCCTGTCTTGCCCCTGTTTACGGATCCAGCGCCCCGCAAGATCGACAAAACACGCGTTGTTTGTCCGGTTTTGCCAGACGGAGGCTCAGAAAGCAACAAAGCTGGGATATGCCCTGCTTAAGCGATCCGGCCGAAGACTGTTCAATCGCTACATTTCGATGACGTTACCATATATGTGGTCATAATCAGTTAGACCCCCAACATTTTGGGGTCCACAGGGAAATAAGGGTTGATCCTGCCACATTTCATCCATAATCTAGGGGTCTTGGCATCGAAGCACCCCTACATATAGCGATCCGAGGTGGAAACGGATCCGCCTTAAGGGGCGACTCGGCTCAAGATCTGGGGGATTGTGCGGATCGGTACGGCCCACAACCCAGCAGCATCAAACGCCCCACACCCCGGCGAAACCAGGGGTGCGGCGCACCGGAACAAAAGACCTCGGACAAAGCCACAAACCCATAAGGACGGCCCCCATGCGCATCGACCGGCATTTTACCGACGCGACTTCCTCCAACCCCTATGACGCCCTGGCGTTTCGCGACACCACCTCTGAAATCCGCAATCCGGACGGCTCCATCGTTTTCCAATTGAAGTCCATGCAGGTCCCGGCGGAGTGGTCCCAGGTTGCCGCCGATGTGTTGGCGCAGAAGTATTTTCGCAAAGCGGGTGTGCCAGCGGCTCTGAAAGCGGTTGAAGAGAATGACGTGCCGTCTTGGCTGTGGCGCAAAGAAGCCGACCTGGACGCCTTGGAGGCTCTGCCGGAAACCGAACGCTATACCGGTGAAACGGATGCCCGCCAGGTTTTCGACCGCCTGGCCGGAACCTGGACCTATTGGGGCTGGAAAGGCGGCTATTTCGACAGCGAAGCCGATGCCCAGGCCTATTTCGATGAAATGCGGATCATGCTGGCCCGGCAAATGGGCGCGCCGAACTCACCACAATGGTTCAACACTGGCCTGCATTGGGCCTATGGCATCGATGGCCCGTCCCAAGGGCACCATTATGTGGATTTTCAAACCGGCGAGCTGGTGCGTTCCGCAACGGCCTATGAGCATCCGCAACCCCATGCCTGCTTCATCCAGTCGATCTCCGATGATCTGGTCAATGAAGGCGGCATCATGGATTTGTGGGTCCGCGAGGCCCGGCTGTTCAAATATGGTTCTGGCACCGGGACCAATTTCTCTGCCTTGCGGGCGGAAAATGAGCCCCTGTCCGGCGGCGGCAAATCCTCTGGCCTGATGAGCTTCCTCAAGATCGGTGATCGCGCTGCCGGAGCGATCAAATCCGGCGGCACCACCCGCCGGGCCGCCAAAATGGTGATCTGCGACATCGACCACCCGGATGTGGAAGCCTTTATCGATTGGAAGGCCAAGGAAGAGCGCAAGGTCGCCGCCCTGGTCACCGGCTCCAAGGTCTGTGAAAAGCATCTGAACGCCATTATGGCCGCCTGTGCCCAATGGGATGGGGCCGCTGAAGGCGAAGAGGCCGATAATCGGTTTGACCCGAAAATCAACAAAACCCTGCGCAAGGAGATTGTGGCCGCCCGCAAAGCCATGGTGCCGGAAAACTATATCCAGCGGGTCATTCACCTGGCCAAGCTGGGCAATACCGGCCTGACCTTCGAAACCTACAATACCGATTGGGACAGCGAAGCCTATCTGACCGTCGCCGGGCAAAACTCCAATAACTCCGTTCGGGTCACCAATGCGTTCTTGAATGCGGTGAAAGAGGACGGCGACTGGACCCTGCGCGGTCGGAACTCGCGCAAGATCGACCGCACCCTGAAGGCCCGATACCTGTGGGACAAGGTCACCACGGCGGCTTGGTCCTGCGCCGATCCGGGCATCCAGTTTGATGACACCATCAATGAATGGCACACCTGCCCCAATTCCGGTCGGATCAATGCGTCCAACCCCTGTTCCGAATATATGTTCCTGGACGATACCGCCTGTAACTTGGCGTCCCTCAACTTGCTGACCTTCCGTCAGGAAGGCACCGACAACGGCCATGGCTTTGATGTCGCAGGCTTCTCCCATGCCTGTCGGCTGTGGACCGTGACCTTGGAAATCAGCGTTCTGATGGCCCAGTTCCCGTCCAAGGAAATTGCTGAGCGCTCCTACCGCTATCGGACCTTGGGTCTGGGTTTTGCCAATATTGGTGGGCTGCTGATGGCCTCGGGCATGTCTTATGACAGTGATGAAGGTCGGGCACTCTGCGGCGCGATCTCCGCCTTGATGACCGGTGTTTCCTATGCGACCTCAGCGGAAATGGCCGAGCAGCTGGGGGCCTTCCCGGGCTATGCGGACAATGGCAAAGACATGCTGCGGGTGATCCGCAACCACCGCCGGGCCGCCCAAGGCCGCGCCAAGGGCTATGAAGGGCTGTCCATCAATCCCGTGCCGCTGGATCTGGACAATTGCCCGCAGGAATCCCTGACCGAAGCGGCCCAAGATGCCTGGGACAAGGCCCTTGAGCTCGGGGAAGCCCATGGCTACCGCAATGCGCAAGTCACTGTGATTGCGCCGACGGGCACCATTGGCTTGGTGATGGATTGTGACACCACCGGTATCGAACCGGACTTCGCGTTGGTGAAGTTCAAGAAGTTGGCCGGTGGCGGATATTTCAAAATCATCAACCGCATGGTGCCCCGTGCTCTGCGCACCCTGGGCTATGCGGACGCGGAAATTGAGGCCATCATCCGCCATGCGGTCGGCCATGGCAGCCTGAAGGGCGCTCCGTCCATCAACCACCAAACCCTGACCAGCAAAGGGTTCGGCCCGGAAGAACTGGCCCGGATCGAAGAAGGCCTGCCCACCGCCTTCGACATCCGCTTTGCCTTCAACAAATACAGCCTCGGCGAAGAGTTCTGCACTCAGATCCTTGGGCTGGATCCGGACGCGCTGGACTCGCCAGATTTCAATCTTCTGCAGGCCATTGGGTATTCAGCGGAGCAAATCGAGGCTGCCAACAACCATGTTTGCGGCACCATGACCCTGGAGGGTGCTCCCGGTCTGAAGGACGAGCACCTGCCGGTGTTCGATTGCGCCAATCCATGCGGCAAGACCGGCACCCGGTTCCTGTCGGTAGACAGCCATATCGACATGATGGCCGCCTCCCAACCCTTTATCACCGGGGCGATTTCCAAAACCATCAATATGCCCAATGACGCCAGCATCGAAGACTGCTCTGAGGCCTATCTGAAGTCCTGGCGTCAGGGTTTGAAAGCCAATGCGCTGTATCGTGATGGCTCCAAACTGTCCCAACCCCTGGCGACCCAGGCCTTGGATGCGGCCAATGACGACCAGGAAGACCTGGAAACCGCTACGGCGGGCAAGGCCGCTGCGGCCAAAGCCGAAATCGTTGCGGAGCGGATTGTCGAAAAGGTTATGGCGACCCGGACCCGCCTGCCGGACCGGCGCAAGGGCTACACCCAGAAAGCCATTGTCGGTGGTCACAAGGTGTATCTGCGCACCGGGGAATATGAAGACGGACGGGTCGGCGAAATCTTCATCGACATGCACAAAGAGGGCGCGGCCTTCCGCTCTCTGATGAACAATTTCGCAATCGCCATTTCCATCGGTCTGCAATATGGCGTGCCGCTGGAGGAATATGTCGAGGCCTTCACCTTTACCCGCTTCGAACCCTCGGGGATGGTTGAAGGCAATGCGACCATCAAAATGGCCACCTCCATTCTCGACTACATTTTCCGGGAAATCGCGATTTCCTATCTTGGTCGCAATGACTTGGCCCATGTCGAGCCCGAGGACCTGACCCCGGATGCCATGGGTGATGGTCATGAGGAAGGCGATCTGCCGGAATGGCAGGACAACCACCTGAACCAAACCATCAGCGCCGGGTATGTCCGCTCCAACCTCTATGTGCTCAAGCAGCGCACCGGTGGGACCAAGCGCAAAGAGGAGGCTCAACCGCTGCCGGTGAGCGCCACCATGGAAGATCAGGTTGTGGAAGCCAAGGTTGCAGGCGGTGGTGCGGGCGCAGCCGGGGTCACCAATGCAGCGGTGTTCGACACCTTGATTGGTGGGGAACAAACCACCGATACAACCATGAGCCGGATCCGAGAGGCGCGGATGAAAGGCTATGAAGGGGACAGCTGTGGCGAATGCGGCAATTTCACCTTGGTGCGCAATGGCACCTGCATGAAATGTGACACCTGTGGCGCCACGAGCGGCTGTTCGTAAGTCCCAAAAACCGAGGTACCGACGGGAGGGGAGACAGTCGTCCCTCCCCTCCCAAAAAAGAGGCGCCGGAGGATCCACCCCTCCGGCGCTTCATTTGTTTTTGACCTGCCCCATTCGCATTGTGGTGGTTTTGAACGAACGGAACGGTCTAACCAATCGACCGAAAAGGACGCGTTCCACTTTCCGGATAACAATCCGGCCCCAGCCGTTCTGCATCCCTGTTGGTCAATCCTTGGCTTTTAGTCTTCCGCCAAAGCACCCGCCATCAGCTTGTTGCGACGGGTTCTCGGAGCCCGCGCCCCACGCGGTAGCGCGACGCTGTTGATGAAATCCAAGAAGCTACGACGCACTTCGGGCTCTTGGCTGTTGTAGAGCCGCACCAGCCAAAGCGTCTCAGCTTGGCGGTCCGCATCATCAAACAGCGCCTTCGGCTCTTCGGGAATGTCCCCCGGAACCCGGCTTTCCCGGATCTCGTCGACTTTGCGTAAATCTTCAAAAAAGTAGTCGATGGTGACATCCAGGGCTTTGCCGATCCGCCATAGCCGCCCGGCTGAAATACGATTCGCGCCGCGCTCGTATTTTTGGATCTGTTGGAACGTCACGCCGACCGCATCGGCCAGTTTGGTCTGAGACCATCCAAGGGTCTTGCGTCTGATGCGCAGGCGGTTGCCCACTTCCACGTCGATGGGGTCCGGAGAGGATCGACCATCAACTGTTTGTTCTTTTGCGTTGGCGAGAGCCATACCACGCTCCTTATTCGTTATTATAGGCTGGGACCACAACGCTTCATAGCGGAACACGCTTTGGGCGATATTTTACTCGCTATTCAACGTTAGTATAACATCTACAGGAAGCCCTATGCAGTGCCATACTGTAAGAGCTTACAGAGCCCAAAGCACCATGGCATCAGGTTCCCATCCGGCAACAAAGCACCCAGTTGGAACGAACAACCCCATCACTCTAGGGGTTATCGCATGTGTTCAGACTCCTGTAGAGACCTTGGTCTGATTTCATACCAAGGATGTTTTCACTCTATTTGAGGTTTTCTCATTGGTCCAGCAAATAAAGCGCTTGATGAGTTAAGTTAATTAAACACGGACATTGGTCTATAGTTTTGGAGCTTTCAGCGATCCTGTTGATTAGATACAATTTAGTGATGTTGATGGCGCTATCGTTGTTTACGCGAAAGGACCAACTCTTGGTACAGACAATCCCCTAGGGCGTGATTAGCCCTAACCGCATTGCAAGGGCCACGGCATGTACTTTGTTGTATACACCAAGCTTCTCCATCGCATGTGCCAAGTGAAACTTAACAGTCCGCTCGGTAATTCGAAGAATATCTCCAATTTCGCCATTAGTCTTACCGCGAGAGGCCCAGATAAGGACTTCTTGCTCGCGATCCGTTAAGTCTACTTCTGAAATAACAGGTAAAACCAAACCAGTCTTCTCCCTTAGTTTTTCTGAAATCTTTTCATGGTAGTACATCGCTGTCAATCTCAGGCTATGGGCAAGCGGATTCCGAGGCGAGTCGATTTTTCCAAAAAAACTAAACAATCCACTGTCGAGATGCCCAGCTCCAGAAAGACTATGACATGGGATAACATACCCGTCATCATAACCAAATTCCTGCGCGAGGTCTGCCAGAACGGTGACTTTACGCTTCACACCGGGGTTACGAACATGACCTTTTAGGTAACCTTCACAGTCCTTCCAGTGGAACGGTTTTGAGGAAGCAGCTGCTTGTCGGACAATGGGATCGACGCCAGCAAACCCTTCATCCAAATACGCAGCAGTAAAATCTTTCTTCACAGTTGTCCTAAAATATGGCACAACTTCACTTTGAAGCGGAATGCGTGTAATGTCCGCATAGGTAATACCAATAAACCCTGCCTCATCTGCAATCTCTGGAAGCAACTTCTCCAGATCTTCAACAGACTCGCAGTCCAATATGCTATTTAAAGTTTCTTCGACCTTCGAATGCATCGCTTGAACACCTTCCCTGTCCATTCAGACAGCTATTCTACTAAGACTAACAAAAGAACAATTCAGTCTCCATTGCAATAAAGGAGACCGCCTATGGATGTGGTTCCATTCTTGGCTCAAACCAGACCTGATCTGATGGCCTTGTCGTGGCGCCTACGCCATGACGTCTTCGCCGAGGCATTGGGGTGGGAACTGCCGACGCAGGATAGCCTCGATATTGATCCCTACGACATGAGGGCTTCCCATGTCTGTTTGGTCGAAAACGCCAATGTTATAGGCTACTTACGTGCTCTGCCAACCACCGGACCATACCTTTTGAAGGATTGCTTCCCTGTTTTGGCCGGCGGAAACCCGCCGGAGGATTCATCTCTGTGGGAGATCTCGCGCTTCGCCGTATCACCAAAACTTGAGCGCTCCTACTCCAGTGATGTTGCACGAACCCTTGTCCGCGCAGGTGTCGCAATGGCTGTGGATTTGGGTGCCAAAGGCTTGATTGCTGTCACGGAACCCGCGTTTGCGCGCTTTCTTGAAAACTGTGGATTGCGAATCGAAAAGCTTTGTCAAACACAGGTCGTTGGGCAAAGCACAAGGGGACCAGTCAAAGCTTTGGGTATCGCCTGTGCGTTGGACAGAGCAAATATTCTCGCGATGGATCTAGCCCCATCCAATGCTGAACCCTTGGCGGAAAACATGGACGCGGCATAGCGCAACGCCTTTTGCCGCTCTCATACAGTCGCCACCGTTAGTTCCCCTATAGCTTGCAGACATATACTGCGCAAACTCGCCGCGCCCCCCTGGTTTGGTCAAGCTATACAATCTGGAGTTCATTAAATGTTTGATTTCTTTCTTGGAGATCTAAAGGAATTCTCCGCAGCGCCCTTGGAATGCCTTGACCGCCGCTTGGCACAAACCCCGGGCGACGAGCCAGTGCAGCTTCGGATTGCAGGTCGGAACGCCTATTTTGTCAGACGTCCCGATCAGACCCGGCACATTCTTGCCGACAACGCGGCCAACTACACCAAAGGCATGTTTCAGAAACGGCTCCGGCCATTGCTGGGCGATGGTTTGATTACAGCCGACGGGGAACGATGGAAAACAGCACGGGATGCGCTCAAAGGCATCAGGCTCGATGGCGGCATGGATCTCGCCCTCGCCATCGGCCTAAAGGACATCACACGGCTGGTGGTGAGCGACACTCCGGTTTCACTTCCTGAACTCGCGGGCCGCTTGACCATTCGCATGAGTACAGCAGCGCTGGCCGAAACAGCCTTGCCTCAACAAACTGCCGACGAGCTGTTTACGGCTGCCAGTGGTGCTCATGATTGGGTCTCGGACATTATGTGGCGTCCGATCCATGTGGACCTGCCGCTGCCGACGGCGGGCCGCCGACGCTTTAAGGCCTTGGTTGACACTTTGGACAACATCGTTGCGGACTTGCGCAAAGAACCACAAGGCGTCTTTGCTGCACTGGCTGTTTTAGAACAAATCTACGGCAGCAAGGCCGTCAGGGATGAATTCGTGACGATGCTTCTGGCTGGCTTTGAAACCACTGCCAGCACTGCCGCCTGGTTGCTCTATGTCCTAGCCGATAAGCCGGACACTGTCGCCTGGATCCGGGAAGAAGTGGATAGCGTTCTGGCGGGCGGAAAGGACCTGACTTCAGAAGATCTGAAAAAGCTTCCTCGCACCAAAGCGGTGGTCGAAGAGGTTCTGCGTCTCTACCCCTCTGTGTGGTGGTATGCCCGTGAAAACAAAGAGATCGACAGCTTGGGTGGGGTGACCATTCCCAAAGGGTCGTCGGTCTTCCTGTGCCCATGGCTGATGCATCGCGAGGCCGACCTGTTCCCCGATCCGAACCGCTTTGCCCCATCGCGCTGGATGACCGGCAAGCTGATCGATCGCTGGTCCTTCATTCCCTTCGGTGCAGGTCCCCGGGTTTGTCTGGGCCAACATTTGGCACGGGGTGAGCTGACGGCTTTGGCAGCTCTCGTTGTTGCGGGCTTCGATCTGGAACCGCTCTCCGGACCCATCGACGGCCTGAAACCAGTTGGCGGGGTGACATTGGCCGCACCGAAAGATGGCCTTCATGTCCGCTTCAACCCGCGCGCCACGCGTCATGCCCAAGCAGCGTAGCCCCCAACCCACGATCTACCCTTCAAAGAGATGGGAGCGATTTCCATGGATGATTTGAACACGCCGGATATGCAACACCCCGTGCGCTCTGCGACCATTACCCCGCTGTTTGATTACACAAACCGGGACAAGCAATACCACCAAATGCACCATCACCTCGCCGAGGCAACCCGGGTTGCCGAACAACTCGGTTATAAGGAAGTGGTGTTCATTTTGCAGATGGCCGGGATGGCCGTGCCAGAGAAAGACTGGCCCGGATCCGAAACCAGCACACCCTT
>JBMYTN010000069.1:0-16418 GCA_049604415.1 Rhodospirillaceae bacterium
ATATGGCCTGCGGACTTCTGCTTGATCTTGTCATAAATGCACTCCGTCAGAATGATCCTATTAGATCGAATAGGGCTCTAAGCAAGCGGCGCAGGGGTATTTGCTGCGCCACGCCCATTGTCGCCTTGTCGGACAAGAAATTTTGCATTACCGTCCGCCCGCTTTTTGCAATTTCCTTTCGCATTCGTCCTTCGGATGGATGCCCGACCCTGCACCGCTGTCCGCTCTGGCCCCGTTCGTGGGATGCCGCCGGACCGGTCCAAACCCCATTTGAGAGGCTGTCATGGCAGGAACCGCTCGCCCCCGCCGCAGTGTGCTGTATATGCCCGGATCCAATGACCGGGCGCTGGAAAAGGCCGCCGGTCTGGCCGCCGATGGCTTGATCCTGGATCTGGAGGACGCCACTGCGCCGGAATCCAAGGTCGATGCCCGCGATAAGGTCGTTGCGGCCTCCAATGATGGCCGCTATGGCCGCCGCGAAGTGCTGATCCGCACCAATGGTTTGGACACCGCCTGGGGCTATGAGGATATCCGGGCCGCTGCGGGCAGCAAATGCGATGGCATCCTGCTGCCCAAGGTCGAAAGTGCCGATATGGTCCGCCGGGCCGAAGCGATTATGGACAGCGTCGGCGCACCGCCGGAAATGCGGCTGTGGACCATGATGGAAACCCCGCTGGGCTGCCTGAACGCCAAGGAAATCTGTGGGTCCACCGCGCGCATGGGCGGCATTGTCATGGGCACCTCCGATCTGGCCAAGGATCTGCAATGCGCCCACACCATGGACCGGGAGCCGATGATCACATCGCTGGGGCTCTGCCTGCTGGCCGCCCGGGCCTATGGTCTGGCCGCCCTGGATGGGGTTTATCTGGACCTGAAAGACGATGAGGGCTTCGCTGCCTCCTGTAAGCAAGGCCAGGAACTGGGCTTTGACGGCAAAACCTTGATCCACCCCAAAACCATCGGCATGGCCAACACCGCCTTTGCCCCGGATCCGGCGGCCATTGAGCTGGCTCATCGGATGATCGAAGCCCATGCGGAAGCGGCCAAGGAAGGCAAAGGCGTGGTGCTGCTGGACGGCAAGCTGGTGGAAAACCTGCATGTCATGAACGCCCAGCGCCTGGTGGCCGAGGCCGAGGCGATCAAATCCTTGGAAGCGGATCTGGCGTAACGGCGTCTGGCTTCAGGCTTAAAGCGTAAGGGGCGGGGCCGGTGGTCCCGATGCCGCAGACAAAAAGAGACGATCATGAGCAAGACCAATCCGGGCAATTATTTTGAAGACTTTTCCCTGGGCCAGGAGTTGGTCCACGCCACCCCGCGCACGGTGACCGAAGGCGATGTGGCGCTCTATACCGGTCTCTATGGCGGGCGGTTTATCCTGCAATCCTCCGCCGATTGCGCCATGGATCTGGGCTATGAAGACGCCCCGATTGACGATCTTTTGGTGTTCCACATTGTCTTTGGCAAAACCGTGCCCGATGTCTCCCTGAACGCGGTGGCCAATCTGGGCTATGCCCGGGGCCGCTTTGGCGTGCCGGTGCTGACCGGGGACACCTTGAGCACCAAAAGCACCGTCATCGGCCTGAAGGAGAACTCCAACGGCAAGACCGGGGTGGTTTATGTCAACTCGGTCGGGCGCAATCAGCGCGGCGAGGTGGTCGCCGATTATTGCCGCTGGGTCATGGTCAACAAGCGCGACCCCTCCGCCCCGGCTCCGGAACCGGTGGTGCCCGACCTGCCCAAGCGGGTCGATCCGGCGGATCTGCCGGTGCCCGAGACTCTGAGCCTGTCGGCCTATGACACCGATTTGGCGGGCTCGCCTTTCCTGTGGGATGATTATGCGGTCGGGGAAAAGATTGATCATGTGGACGGCATGACCATCGAAGAGTCCGAACATATGATCGCCACGCGGCTGTATCAGAACACCGCCAAAGTCCATTTCAATCAGTTCGTTCAGGCCTCTGGCCGATTCGGCAAGCGCCTGATCTATGGTGGCCATATCATTAGTATGGCCCGCGCCTTGTCTTTCAACGGGCTGGCGAATGCCTGCTGGGTGGCGGGCTTGAATGCTGGGGCCCATGTCAACCCGACCTTCGCCGGGGACACCATCCATGCCTGGTCGGAAGTGCTTGAAAAAGAAGCAATTCCGGGCCGAGACGACATCGGGGCCCTGCGCTTGCGTCTGGTGGCGACCAAGGACCAGCCCTGCGCTGGCTTCCCCTATAAGACAGAGGACGGCAAATATGAGTCCTCGGTGGTTCTAGACTTGGATTACTGGGTGTTGATGCCACGCAAGGCGGGCTGAGTGAGTGAGACTCAGTCGCAACAAGCCTCGGAAGGGACCGGATTTGGCGGCGTTCGTGATTCACGAAGGCCTCAATGCCTTGCAGAGCGTTGACTTGCCAAGGCTCTCCGGTCTATCCATGCGGCTGCGGTCGAGAAACGGGGACGGCCGCAAGCCAGCTTGATCGGTTCGGGGGGGCCATGCGTTCGAGCAATGGTGCAGCTTTGCGGTTTCGCAAATCAGATTGCTGCACAGGCCAGACGCTTTTTGGTGATCGCTATCCGGATCGGAAACGACCTCCCCGAGAGGGCCGCAAGGTCAACCATTCCTCGCCGATATCCGCGGATCAGCCGAAGAGGCCGTCGCTATGAACACCCAGACCAAGGCCGCCGTTAGCCGGCCCATTTCACCGCATTTGCAGGTCTATGCCCTGCACACCAAGATCACCTCGCTGTTGTCGATCCTGCACCGCATTGCCGGGGCCGGTCTGATGACCGTGGGCACCTTGTTCTTCCTGCTGTGGATCGTTTCCGCCGCCGGGGGGGAAGCGTCCTTCACCCTGGTGCAGGAATTCTATGGCTCGTTCTTCGGGTTCCTGGTGCTGTTCGCTTGGACGGTCCTGCTGTTTTATCACTTCGCCAATGGCATCCGGCACCTGCTGTGGGACACCGGCTATGGCTTTGAAATTCCGCAGATCCATTTCACCGGCATGGTGATGTTGGCCGGGGCCGCTGGCCTGACCGTGCTGACCTGGATCATCGGCATCATCGTCTTTGTGTAGGGGGACCCGCTCATGACCATGCGTTCTCATCTTGGCCGCGTGCGCGGGCTTGGTTCCGCCAAAGAAGGCGCCGGCTCCCATTGGATGGCCGAACGGATTACCGCCATTGCGTTGATCCCTCTGTCCCTGTGGTTCGTATTCTTCGCTGTCATTCCGAACCTGGATGTGTCCTATGCCGACTATGTCGCTTGGATGGGCAGCCCGCTGAATGCCTCTTTGATGCTGCTGTTCATTCTGTGCTCGTTCCACCACGGCATGCTCGGCCTGATCGTCATCATCGAGGACTATGTGCACGCACCTGTTGCCAAACATGTGCTGGTGTTCGGGACCAAGTTCTTCGCTGCCTTCGGCGCCATGCTCGCCGTTGTGTCCGTTCTTAAGCTGACCTTTGGAGGCTAAATCACATGGCCGCCTACGAGATCATTGATCACGAATATGATTGTATCGTGGTTGGCGCCGGTGGCGCCGGGCTGCGGGCGACCTTCGGGATGGTTGCCGCCGGTCTGAAGACCGCTTGCATCACCAAAGTCTTCCCGACCCGCTCCCACACCGTGGCCGCCCAGGGTGGCGTTGGCGCGGCCCTTGGCAACATGGCCGAGGACAGCTGGCAGTGGCATATGTATGACACCGTCAAGGGCTCCGACTGGCTCGGCGACCAAGACGCCATTGAATATATGTGCCGGGAAGCCATTCCGGCGGTCCATGAGCTGGAGCATTTTGGTGTGCCCTTCTCCCGGACCGAAGAAGGCAAGATCTATCAGCGCCCGTTTGGCGGCCATATGCGGAATTTCGGGGAAGCCCCGGTGCAGCGCGCCTGTGCGGCGGCGGACCGGACCGGCCACGCCATTCTGCACACGCTCTATCAGCAGAGCTTGAAGCATAAGGCCCAGTTCTTTGTCGAATACTTCGCCATCGATCTGATCATCGAAGAGGGCGAATGCCGGGGCGTGATCGCCTGGAACCTGGAAGACGGCACGCTGCACCGCTTCCGGGGTCAGATGACCGTGCTGGCCACCGGCGGCTATGGCCGGGCCTATTTCTCCTGCACCTCGGCGCATACCTGCACCGGCGATGGCAATGCCATGGTCGCCCGGGCCGGTCTGCCGCTGCAGGACATGGAATTCGTTCAGTTCCACCCCACCGGCATTTACGGCTCCGGCTGTCTGATCACCGAAGGGGCCCGGGGCGAGGGCGGCTATCTGACCAACTCCGAAGGCGAGCGCTTCATGGAGCGTTATGCCCCGACCGCCAAGGATCTGGCTTCGCGGGACGTTGTCTCCCGGGCCATGACCATGGAAATCCGCGAAGGCCGCGGCGTGGGTGCGGGCAATGACCACATCCACCTGCACCTGGAGCATCTTGGCTCTGACGTGCTGTGGGCGCGCCTGCCGGGCATCACCGAGACCGCGAAGATCTTCGCCGGTGTCGATGCCACCAAGGAGCCGATCCCGGTGCTGCCGACCGTGCACTATAATATGGGCGGCATTCCGACCAACTATAAGGGCGAGGTCCTGGCCCCGACCGCCGACGATCCGGACCGGGTGTTCCCGGGCCTGATGGCGGTGGGCGAATGCGCCAGCGTCTCGGTCCATGGCGCGAACCGCCTGGGCACCAACTCCCTGCTCGACATCGTCGTCTTCGGTCGCGCTGCCGCGATCCGGGCCGCCGAGGTTGTGCAGCCGGGCACCAAGCATAAGCCGCTTTCCGACAGCGCCTCTGAATATGCCGTCGACCGCTTTGACCGTCTGCGCAATGCGGCCGGGTCCGAGCCGGTGGCGGATATCCGTCTGGAGCTGCAAAAGGCGATGCAGCGCGACGCGGCTGTGTTCCGGACCTCTGAGTCCCTGAAGGAAGGGGTTCAGTCGGTTGATGCGGTGGCGGCCTCTGCTGCTGACGTCAAGGTTACCGACCGGTCCTTGGTGTTTAACACCGATTTGGCCGAAGCGCTGGAGCTGGAAAACCTGTTGTCTTGCGCCAAGACGACCATCCACTCCGCCGAGGCCCGCCATGAAAGCCGTGGCGCCCATGCCCATGAGGATTATCCCGACCGCGATGACCAGGTCTGGATGAAGCACTCCCTGGCTTGGGTCGATGGCGATGGTGCGGTGAAGCTGGATTACCGTCCGGTGCACACCTACACCCTGACCAACGAGGTGCAGTACATCGAGCCGAAGGCCCGCGTGTACTAAGAAGGATGACGCCGACCCCCGGGATCCGGCCCAACAGGGCTGTGATATCCGGGGGGATCGTCCTGATCGACTGATTGCAGCGACCCTGCGGGGCGCGAGACCACTGGAGGATGTCCATGGTTGAGTTAAATCTTCCGCCGAACAGCCGGATCAAGAAGGGCAAGACCTGGCCGAAGCCGGAAGGGGCGAAACGCCTCAAGACCTTCAAGATCTATCGCTGGGATCCCGACACCGGGGAAAATCCGCGTTTGGATGTGTTCTTCATCGACCTTGATGATTGCGGCCCGATGGTTCTGGACGCCCTGATCAAAATCAAGAACGAGGTCGACCCGACCCTGACTTTCCGGCGCTCTTGCCGCGAAGGGATTTGCGGGTCCTGCTCGATGAACATCGACACCTCCAACACCCTGGCCTGCCTGAAGCCGATTGCGGACATTAAGGGTGATGTGGGCATCTACCCGCTGCCGCATATGCCGGTGGTCAAGGATCTGGTGCCCGATCTGAACCAGATCTACGCCCAATATCAATCCATCGAGCCGTGGATGAAGGCCGATACCGCGCCTCCGGGCAAGGGCGAGCGCCGCCAGTCCCCGGAAGAGCGGGCCAAGCTGGACGGTCTGTGGGAATGCATTCTGTGCTTCTGCTGCACCACCTCCTGCCCGAGCTATTGGTGGAATGGTGATCGCTATCTGGGCCCGGCCATCCTGCTGCAGGCCGCCCGTTGGGTGAATGACAGCCGCGACGAAGCCACCGGCGAGCGTCTGGACCAGCTGGACGATCCGTTCCGCCTGTTCCGCTGCCACACCATCCTGAACTGTACCGCCACCTGCCCGAAGGGTCTGAATCCGGGCAAGGCGATTGCGGATCTGAAGGGCAAAATGTTCGAACGTACCGGCTGATTGCTGGTTCTCAGAACTTTAGACCTCTTACAAAAAACCCCCGGTGCTGCTGCGCCGGGGGTTTTTGTTGGACCTTAAGACAGTTCTTAGGGTGCGCTCAGCTGCTGATAATAGCCATCAAAGATCCGGTCCCGGGTGCCATCGGCGATCAGGGCAGCAATGGCCGCATCAAGCCGTTGCGCCAAGGCTTTCCCCCGTGGCGAGGCCTTGGAGACCATGATGTGATAGTCATTGGGGTCTTCGGTGTCATATTCCAGATAGCGAATTTCCGCCGGAACCGTTGATCCGCCATATAGCTTGGTCCCAAAGATCGGTTCGATGGAGCTGAACAGGATCTCACAGCGTCCGCGCCGCATATGCTGGATCGCGATGTCCACGGATTTCGCGCTCAATGTGGATGTGCTGTCAGAGGGGATTTCGTTGGTGTAATTGAAGCCACGCACAACACAAACAACGAAACGCTCCGTATCTTGCGGGCTGGCCCAGTCTATGCCCTCGGGGAAGCGGGTCTCCGAGTAAAAGATGGCCGACCGGGACGCATGGGTGGCTTGGGTGAAATGGGCAAAAGCGGCGCGCTCCTCATTAAACGCCGCGCCGATAATCAACTCGGCCCGCCCGCCTTGGCCGCCGACCTTGATCTCCTTTAAGCAGCGCTCCCAAGGTTTCAGCTCGACCGCATAGTCCAGCCCAGCCTTGTTCATGACGGCGTCTAAAGCGAATTCCGCGACAATTGAATCGCGGAATTCGCTCTAACCCTTTGTATTATCGCATTTTCGAACCGCCGAACCGGACCCACTTCGGCTGAAAATGCTCTAGAAAATCGACCAAAGCCCCGGTGCGCGCGCCATCGCCAACGCCGGACTCCGAGGCTGCCGGATAGGAATAGGGCGGCCAGGGCTGGTTGTCGTCACAAATGGTGACGGGCTCCTCGGCCCGGGCCGGGGCCGAGATCAGGACCGACAAGGCCGCGATAAGTCCATATTTCCGCACGGTAGGGCTCCAAAACTTACTCATACTTCGCCGCGTAATAGTCTTTCCGGGCCTGATACCAGTCGGTTTTGGCGATCTCTGCGGCCTGCTGCCAGTAGCAGTCCACCAGCTCCGTATGCTGTTCGTAAAACGCCTTGCCGAACATCACATAGCCGACCCGTTTTTGTACCGGCGGTTCGACGCGGACGACTTGGTCCCGGAACCGGGGATTGGCCTCGATTTCCTGTTCAAAGTTATCGGCAATGCCGACGGCAAAGCGGGAGCGCTTGGACAAGAGCAGTTCCAACTGGTTCTCATAATCGGTGCGCTCATAGGGCTCTGCGCCGAGGTCCTCCAAGACCGGAATGATGGAGGACGAGCGTTCCACCGAGACCACGGCGCCAGCGATCAGGCTTTGCCAATCGGCGATGGCGGCGCTGTCATCGGCCCGGGCAAAGAGATGATAGGCATAGGCCCGCTGGGCCAGGGCTTCATTGGGTTTGCCATCCAGCATTGGATAGGCGCCATATTCGGCCCGCTCTGCTTTGTAGCTGCTGGCATAACCCGCCGAGACGGTCCCGGCTCTGACGGCTTTGAGCACGCGCGCCCAGGGCATGAACCGGAATTCGACGCTGGTCCCGCAAAGATCTGCTGCTTTCCGGGCCAGTTCGACATAATGTCCAGGGTCTGGTTCGATCAGTTCACCATCCTTGGACCGCGACCGTGTGCCCGCGCCCTCGGTGGTGGCGAGAATGAGCGTGGGGGTGTCCGGTGTGTTCTGGCCATGGGCGGACCCGGTGGCGGCCAGCATCAACGCCGATGCGAGCAAAATGGTGGATCCGAACCCAATTCCTGTGTGACTCATCGGCCTGTTTTTCCCCTATGCCGTTGCCGTCGATCCGCTGGACCATAGCGCCCAAATTCTGTACCCCACCGGGGGAATGCTGTAAAGAAAGCCAGTCATTGACCCATATGGGTATAACCTTTGGAGCGTAGTGTTGATCCTTGGCCCGCCCCTTCTCCCAAAGACCCTTGCAGCATGGGCGGCTGTTGCGGTGCTTGGTCTGTTTGCTGTTCTTTTTGGGCCGACGCAAGGGATCGCACAAAGCAATGGGGCGGACAATCAGCAGCGGGTCGATGCCCTCGCCGACCTGGTCGCCAAGCCGATCTACGATCTGGACCGGGAACAAATTCAGGCCATTGTTGAAAGCTTTGTTTCTCAGAACACGGATATCACCGGCATCCATATTGTCGAAAGTCTCGAAGACGAGACCATGCTGTCGTTTTATCAGGCGTCGGACGGGGGGGCCGTGTTTGGCGAGCCCCTCCCTGCTGACCTCCTCGCCATGCCGGTTTTGGTCTCCGACATCGTCTATCGCGAGGAACAGGTCGGCCTTTTGTCGGTCTATGTGGCGGATCAACAAAGCCTGGGCCTGACCCCAGTGGAACGGGCCTGGATTGCCCAGAACCCGGAGATCTCGGTCGGCGTGGAGGAGTGGTATCCCTTCATCCGCGTCGATCCGAATGGCAAGGTTGGCGGCATCGCCGGGGATTTCCTGGAGATTATTTTTGCGCGCACCGGCTTAAAAGCCAGGGTGGTGCCCGATATTTGGGCCAACCTGATCAGTGATTTTGAGCAGGGCACCATCGACCTGCTGCCCGCCACCTATTACACCGAGGAGCGGACGGGCTTTGGTCTTTACAGCGCGCCCTATTTTAGTGGCCGCGAGTTTCTCTATGTCCGGGACGACCGGCAGGACATCACCTCCTTTGAGGATCTAAGGGGCAAAAAACTCGCCATTCCCCGGGGCTTTGGCACCATCCCGAAAATCCAGCAGCGCTTTCCAGAGATCGAACTGGTCCTGACCGATAGCATTTTGGAATCGGTCTATACGGTGCTGAATGGCGAGGCCGATGCGACCTTTGAGCTGCAAATCGTCATGGAGCAACTGCTGCTCAGCGAGCTGATCACCGGCATCAAACCCATTCCTCAAACCGTGTTTGAGGCCTCCGACCTCTTTCTGTTCTCCAACATCGATAAGCCGATCCTGCACCAGATCCTCTCGAAGGCTTTGGACAGCATCACCGTTGAGGAGCGCCAGCAGATCCTGAGCAAATGGCTCGCCTCCGGAGCGGTGGCCGCGGCCCTCGACCCCGAGGATCTTGTCTCCCCGGAAGAGCAAGGCGTGCCGATCCTGCTGCAGATGGCGGTGATCAGTCTGTTGCTGCTGTTGGGGCTGTTCATTGCGATCTATGTGCTGGGGCGGATTGGCCGCCGGAGCAATCTGTCCGAATTGTTTGGCTCCCGGGCGTTCCGGGTTGGGGTGCTGATCGGGCTCAGTGTCCTGGTGGCCACGGTTGCGGTGATGAACTGGGTCGCCATCACCCAGAGCAAGGCGCGGGCGGCGGAAAAAGTTGATCGCGAGCTGCAGATCGTCCTGTCGATCTCCATTGACCGGGTCGGGGCCTGGCTTGGCGAGCGGACTGCCCTGCTGACCCAGCTGGCCCTCAGCCCGGCATTGACCGAGATCACCGCAGACTTGGCCAACCTTGAGGACATTGCCGATCCAGCGACGCGGCTGGCCTTGCGCAATCGGGCCCGGATTTTCTTTGCCTCGACCTTCCAGGTGGGCTCGGAGGATTTCAGCCTTATCGCGCCGGACCATGGGATCTTGTTGTCGCGGCGCGATGCTGAGATCGGCACCAAGAGCCAGTTGGCGCGCCTGAGTGCCGAACAGTTTGACCAGGTGTTTGCGGGCGAGCCGGTGTTTATTCCGCCCATTGCCGCCGCCCGGGTCGCCTCGGCCCCAAGCCCGATCACCCAGCTCATGGCCGGGTGGATCTATTTTGCCGTGCCGATTGTCGCGCCGGACGGCTCGGTGTTGGCGGCCTATGTGGAGCGGGTCAAGCCCGAAGCCGCCTTGTCCGACAGCCTGCGGCTCAGCCGGGTTGGGCTCTCCGGTGAAACCTATGCCGTCAGTGGTGATGGCAAGATGATCACCGAGAGCCGGTTCAAAAAAGATCTGCTCGCTTTGGGCTTCAAGCCGCGCTCCGACACCGGCCTGATCGACATTGATGTCCGCGAGCCCGGCGGTGACCTGACCCAGGGCTTTGTTGCCACCGATCCCATGACCAGCCGGCCCTTGACCCGGATGATGGGCGATGTGCTGCGGCTGCGCGATGAAGGGCTTGGCCTTAAGCTGGGCAGTGCGGCCCCGGCGGAGTCCTTAACCTACCCGGCCAATGTGGAGGGTTATCCCGATTATCGCGGTGTCAAGGTGGTGGGGGCCTGGGTCTGGCTGGATGATCTCGGCTTTGGCTTGACCAGCGAGTTGGACCATGCCGAAGCCTATGCCGACTTTTTTGAATTCCGGCTCAACATCCTGCTGATCTCGGCGATTGCGACCATTCTGGCGGTCAGCACCACCCTGTTCACTCTGTTGCTGGGCCAGCGCTCCCACCGTGATCTGATGCGCGCCCGCGATGTGCTGGAGGATCGGGTTGAGGAACGGACCTTGGAGCTGCGGGAGAGTGAGACCCGGGTCCGCAGCGTGATTGAAAACGCGGCGGATGGCATTGTGGTCATTGACCGCCTTGGGGTTGTGCAGACCTTCAGCCCGGCGGCCGAGCGGATCTTCGGCTATGCGGCGGCGGAAATTATTGGCCAAAATGTCAGCCTGCTGATGCCCGCATCCTTCCTATCGGATGCTGATGGCCAGACTGAGCATTCTATAGAGGCCCGGGCCGCTAGTATCATTGGCGCGACCCGGGAGACCTTGGGGCGGCGGAACACTGGCGAGGACTTCCCCATCGACCTTGCGGTTAGCGAAATGGTCATTGGCGAGGAGATCCTGTTCAACGGCATTGTCCGCGACATTTCCGAGCGCAAAGAGGCCGAGGCCAAGCGTAAAGAGGCCGAGCTGAAGCTGCGGGAGGCCTATAATGTCATCTCCGCCAGCATTGAATATGCCTCCCACATTCAGCGCTCGGTGCTGCCCCATCCCGACAGTTTTTCCACCGTCTTCAAAGACTATTTTGTGCTGTGGGAGCCCCGGGATGTGGTTGGCGGCGATGTCTATTGGAACCGGATTTGGGGCGACGGCATTTTGGTCATCCTGGCCGATTGCACCGGCCATGGGGTGCCGGGCGCGTTCATGACCTTGATCGCCACCGGGGCCTTGGACCGAGCCATGGAGGAGGTCCCGCCGGGCGAGGTTGGCCGCTTGGTGCAGCGCATGCATCAATTTGTGCAAATGAGCCTGAGCCAGCACACCGACAGTGGCGTATCCGATGATGGGCTGGAGCTCGGCGCGCTGTATCTTGATGCGGATCTCAGCGCCATGACCTTTGCGGGCGCGCGGTTTGAGCTCTTTGTCGTTTCCGGTTCAGAGGTTAAGGAGATCAAGGGCATCCGCAAGGGCATTGGCTACCGCCGCATTGCCTATGGTCAATCCTATGACGAGCATGCTGTCCCGGTCGGGCCGGGGGATCGGTTCTACATGACCACGGATGGGTTGACGGATCAGGTCGGCGGCGCGCGGGGCCGGATGTTTGGCAAAAAGCGCCTGATTACGCTGCTGGGGTCGATCCAGTCCCAGTCGATGCCGGACCAAAGCGCAGCGATCCAGGCGGCGCTAGAGGCCTATCAAGGCGACCAACCCAGGCGAGACGATATCGGGGTGATCGGGTTGGAGGTGCGGTAGGGAGGGTGGTGGTCATAGTCGTTTTGATTAGAGCGATATTCGACTTAAATATTTCTCAGAGATTCCAGGTTAGCCGATATTAATATTCATCGCATTTGTTGGGATCAGATATTTATCGGATATCTTGGAAATCCCCACATCAGTTTTTCAGGCTCGTGTTGCTTGGGTATCTAGCAAAGCTATGAGCTAAAGTAATGTGTTGTCTTGATTTTGTATAAGTACAGTGAGAGTGCACCCCTACCGGAAATTTAACTTAGAGAAGGGAGCGTTAGTCCTTGGTTCATTGATTTAACAAGAATATATGAATTGAGTGTACAGAAAAAATTATTTATAGAATGCAAGTTTATTCAAGTTATATTACGTTGGTAAGTCATTCAATTTTAGTTGGTTAGAATGAAAAGTACATCTCGACTACTATTTTGATTGGATAAAGTTTAAATTTAGGCAATAGGGAAAGATTTTCATCAGTCAAGATAAAAATGGGTTACGATTTTGCTTTCTACGTGTTGACTCTAGGCATCATGGTTGATATATCCTAGTTTGATTTTATAAATGCAACTAGAGTGTGTAGTGTGGTTGAGTGCAGAGCAATTCAGAGAAAACCTCAGGCTCAAGGCGGTGCGTGCACGTTTATGTATTTCTTTAAGTTTAGTGTGTTAAGTTCTCCGACTCTGTAATAAATTAGTGACGGTCAAAATGATCCCATCAGTTCACAGACAAGAGTGGTATGATATTTATACCAAGCCTGAGAGCAAGGCTCTTTGTGTGTTTGTGCACGGCTATGGTGGTAGTCATTCGAGTAAGCACTGGGGTAACGTTCCAGAATTAATTTCTTATGATCCTGAGCTTAATAATGTCGATTTTTGCTTTTGGGGATATACTACAAGTCGTAGTTTTTTTGCAAATTTTTACCCTTTCATGAACAAGAGTAAGAAGTTATCATCTTTAGACTTGATTTCTTATAACCTTTGCTCCCACCTCGAAACAATATTTTGTCAAAATCAATATCAAACGATTTTGTTGATTGGTCATAGCATGGGCGGTTTAATTTCTTGTTTAGCTGCTACAAAACTAATTGAATCAAGGTCAGAAGTCAATATTGATAGAATATTGTTGTATGCTACTCCGATGTCAGCTCCGGAAGTGGCTGTGGTTGGGTCAAGATTTGCCCCATTTAATCCACATCTGAGACTGCTTGGAAACTCAAAGAAAATACATAATATTATGAAGGTCAAGGTTCCTATTATTCAGAGAAACTCGTGTCCAATTGACTATATTTTTTGTTGTGCCGACGAAGTTTTGGAATATGACGAAGGGGTCGAGTTTAAATCTAGAAAACATATTAATGCCCGACATAGTTGGATGCAGGACTCTTGTGATTATTCAACCGAAGCCTATATCGCCCTTAAAAATTGGGTAGTTATGGCAGCTAAAGACTATAGACAGTAAAATGACTTCGAACGAATTACATAGTCATTTTATATATGACTTTGACTCTAGGTCTCAAAGAGTCAAGCCATTTTCGCATTCTCTACAAAAACGATCTCAAGATGAAACATTTCAGTTTCATGATCAATATGCTATTTCTCTACAAAACGATATTACAACTGTCGTGAATGACCTTCAGTTTGAAACGGCCAACAATATATCGTCTATGTACTCTGTTGACTTTGATGTTATTGCTTCATCAATAGAGTGGAATAAAGCAGATAGTACGAATCAGTTATTTGCATCGCTTGATATTTATCTCAATCAAGATCAAACAATAATATTGCCAGGAACATTATTAGAAATGTTGAATCATTATGGACAGTTATCAGAAAAAATCGAAATGATAAAAAATGAAAACTCTGTAAAAAGTTTCATGAGCAATTTTAGTGAATCAAATCCATCTCATTTTTCAGATTGGGAAGGTTTTTACACGTCTTTCGTGAAGTTCAAAAATGCAGATATCGATGCAAAAGCTCTGCACACATTATCTATTTTTAAACAAAGTTTGATTCTTCCCGAATGGAAAGCAATCAATTCGATTGATACTAGTATTTTTGAGAAATGTGTTGACTTGCTTTCCGTCGGAAATCAATTGGGGAACTGGATAAGAAATAGAATAGATGCAATAAATTATACACACATATTCAACATGAACTCATTGTTCAATGATCAAGAAAAGAGATTTTTAATCATTTCGGATTCTGAATCATTGCATAGATTGGACAGTTTTGTGAGGGGACCCACCTCTGCACCTGGGTTTAATTCATACAGAAATTTTAATTTTGTACGTTCTACAAGAGTAGCGGCAATTTATATGATTCTGATTAAATCAGCAGGAAGCCCAAGAAAGGCAGAGCGCTTAGCATTTAAGTTAATTCATAGTATAAGTGATTACAGAGTTAGACTGTATGATTTTTTTCAAGAAAATAGTAAAGGAGTAAAGCCAAATAATATTGAATTAAATGATAGTATCATCAATCTAATATCAATATTTGATAATATTCAGAATCAGATTGACAATAAAAATAAAGTAGAGGTGTTTAATAAAGCTTATGAAGAATCAAATCCTATGTCATTCTTTGATAATTTGAATGATAATGTGGACAAAGTTTTGAAGCAAGGCGGGTATATGACATATTTAACCCGTACGGATTTACCATCTGAGAATTTTAAACTAGTTCAGTGTCAAAATGATGAACGTTTCACGTACATAAATGAATTCGAAATAGTTGATGAATTCAAGCGTTCAACGGCATACATTAGAACCTACGAAGACTATAGTGTATTTTTTACCTTTTCGGACGCGCCACTTACAGAGTTCTATGGTACCGTTAAAGAAATATTTAATTCAATACTAAACAATGTTACAAAGTCAAAATATGCATCAGTAGATAATTTTGAGGCTGTCAGAGTTATAATAGGTAATAGCAATTTGGAATATATTGAATTTGATCTAGATAGCTTTACTAAAATTGATCTTGAGAATTTGTGTCAGAAAGCAGATATCTTGCCCTCTGATGTATCTTTCCTTCGTTTTGATAACTCGATATTCTCGGCTTCAATGGAGGAAGATTTAATGGCAATTAGATCGAAATATATTATAGAACAAGAGATTGCATTTTTCATAATGGAACTTGTAAATATTGATTATAAAAGTAAAGAAATAATTAAAGTCATTAAAAAATATTATCAACATGCAAATAATAGATTGAGGCAAATAATTATTTGATAGGAAATCAGCGTAAGTAGAGGGAGTTGGGTGTTGGACAAGAAGAAAGTGATATTGGATTGGCTATCGTCAGATTCCAAACTCAAAGATACAATGAGGCCGAGGAATCAAATCCGTATAGTAGTTGTTATTGCGGATATGGTAGAAACACAGAACTGGAGAATACTAGATTCTTCTCAAGATATTAAGAGAAGGGCACTGAACCCGCAATTAGGCTTAGGTTTAGTAAATAATTCAATCTTGGAAAGAATTACAATATTTAAAGGGGATGGAGAAGGAATCAAATTCAGGAATAAAGACTTCGTAGAAGACAGTAAAATCTATGTAGAAAGTTTTTTTGATGTTGAGGTGCTAGTACCGGAAAGAGATCCCGGCGGCCCACCAATTTATGAAATTACACAAGTCGAAATCGATAAAACTGATCTTGAAGAAGGAAGGGTTTTTGAGGTCAGTGGTGTTGTTGACGTTTGGCGGGGTAAAAAAGACTACAAGAACAATCCATTTACGATAAAAAGCAAATAACTTATTAGAAATGGGTATATAACCAGTGCAAATACGGTATTCACCTGACAGTGCCACCCTGTAGGTGCGATTAGGTTTCATTCGGCTGAGTGGGTTTAGGCTTGGTGTTGTTCTCTTTTTTTGGTTTGCAAATGCCCGCCTTGAACGCGGTCAAGGGGGTGTACTACCCTTGGACCGCATCCTTAATGGGGCTGCTTGATATAATTGTGTGTCAAATATGCACCCAGCGAAATTTGCATTTCACCCACGGCTTCGGACCAGGAATTTCGACCTTCAATGCGAAAATGCGAACCAAGTTAAGTTCTATGAAGCCGATCCACGATGCTACTGGATTGCGGGCGTGAGACCTTAGTTCGCATCTGCTTGATACCCTCTAGCTACAGAAAGAGCTCGTAAGGATACAGATCCGGTCGACCGCAAAACTTGAGCCATTGTCGCTGATAACAGCTTCAATCTGAGCACCATGCTCCTCAAAGGTTGGCAGGACATCGTTGCTCAAAATTTGCACGGTCGCCATGGGTAATTGGTCGACCGTGAAGAATGCTGATCAAGCGGAGAGATAGAGGCGCTGATCAGATTTGGAGCCCCGAAGAGTTACCCAGATTCTAAGACGAAGAGACCTGATCCATTTGAGGATGAGGCGGCAGTTGTATCCGACAGCGGCCAGGATTGGATTGATGGCATCACCCTGCTTATGGGCGAGGAAGTTCCTGCCCATGCGATGTTCGTTTTTGAGGTGGCCAATGATCGGTTCTACGGCAGATCTTCGTTTCATCTGGCGTTTGATGGCGGGTGTCGCACGACGTTTCTGTCCAGCGGTGAAGACCCTAAGGTTGTAAACGTCCGGAGCGTTG
>JBMYTN010000070.1:0-16401 GCA_049604415.1 Rhodospirillaceae bacterium
GCATCTGATACAGTATCAAATTTGGCAGGACTTAAGTTACAAGGGCGTGGCCAAGCCGCGCCAGCGGCGCCCGGCGAGGGCCGACTAAGAGTCTCTTCCGCCTTTGCTGGCGGACCAGCCAACCGGGTCATGCAGGAAATCCCGCACACCCTCCAAAGCATCCGGAGGGAAAGCCATGCGCGCCTCCGCCTCTTCCAACACATCCCACCACGTGCACAAATAGCGCAGGTTGACTCCGGCCTGATCAAGGGTGTCAATCGCCCCCGGAAAAGCGCCGTAAAAGAACACAACAAAAGTGTCGCTGACCTGGGCTCCAGCGGTGCGCAGCGCTTCAACGAAAGTAATCTTGGACCCGCCATCGGTGGCCAGATCCTCGACCAATAGGGTCCGGGACCCTTCCCGCAAATCGCCCTCAATCTGGGCCATGCGGCCAAAGCCTTTGGGTTTTTTGCGCACATATTGCATCGGCAAGGCCAAAGCCTCGGCAATCCAGGCGGCATAGGGGATCCCGGCGGTTTCTCCTCCGGCCACGGTGTCGAGCTTGTCAAACCCGATCTCGGCCTCAATCCGCTCCACCGCCAAGGCGGTGATCCGACGCCGCGCTTGGGGATAGGCAATGACCTTGCGACAGTCGATATAAACCGGGCTCGCCCATCCGGCGGTCAGGGTATAGGGCTCCTGGGGGCGGAAATTCACCGCGCCAATATCCAACAACAGGCGGGCGACGGTCCGACCGGCAGCCAAGGCGGTGTCGTCGCGGTCGGCGGGGGCGATGGTCATTGGGGATCTCCTGGGAAAACGACGCAAACATGTCCATATGGGGTTCCGTATATAGCCCAGCTTGCGCAAAAAACGGAGAGCCGATCCCCATGGCCGACACACCGACCAGCGATGCTGCATCCTCTGCAGCGACTGACTCAGTTCTTGTCTCGCGCTCCGGACCAGTGGGCACCGTAACCCTGAACCGACCGGAGCGGCTCAATGCCCTGGATCTGCCCATGTGGCGGGCTCTCAAACAGGCCATGGACGGCTTGTTGGCAGAAGAGGGCTTGCGCTGTGTGGTCCTGCGCGGCGCTGGCAAGGCCTTTGCCGCCGGGGCCGATATCAGCGAATTTGACACCGTGCGTGCCACACCGGCCCAGGCCATGGCCTATGACGAGATCATGCGGGCGACCTTCACCACCATCCGCGACTATCCCTTGCCGGTGGTCGCCGCCATTCGCGGGGCCTGTGTCGGCGGCGGTTTGGAGCTAGCCTGCCTGTGCGACCTGCGCTTCGCCAGCCCCGGCAGTCGCTTCGGGGTGCCGATTACCCGGATCTCGGTGGTGATGGCCTATCCGGAGCTTGAGGCCATCACCCGGCTGATCGGCCCGGCCCACACAGCTTCCATCATGCTTGAAGGCCGGATCATCCAATCCGAAGAAGCCGCCGCCATGGGTCTGATCAACCGGATCCTGCCCGAAGAAGAGGCCGCCTTCGAAGAGGCTTTGGCCGAGATCACCGCCAGCCTGTCCAAGGGGGCACCTTTGGTGAATGCCTGGCACAAGAAATTCATCCGGCGCTTGGGCGATCCGACACCGATCACGCCAGAGGAACTTGCGGAATGTTATGAGTTCCTCAAGACCGAAGACTATCGGGAGGGCCAAGCGGCCTTTAAGGAAAAGCGCAAACCCAGCTTCAATGGTCGCTGAAGCCGTCCCAAACTTCTTTGGCCGGCAGGCTGGCCTTATTCGACATCAGCTCTTTTTTCGAGACGGATGTTGACGCCTTGCTCGAAGCATCCTCCTTGGATCGCGCGGCTTTGTCCGGAGCGCCTTGGCCCGGGGCCGCAGGAGCGAGGCTGGAGGGATCGGGCAGCCGTTCCGGGAACACCGGCAGCCGGAAATGGCCCTGATCCTTAAAGGGCAGGGGGTTGGCCAATTGCCGAACCAAGCGGGTGTTCAAGGTCTGCTGGCTGATCGGCTTTTTGATGATGTCATGGACCCCGGCCCGCAAGCAGTTCAGCAGGTGGTCTCGGGTGATGGTTTCGCCGGTCATCAGCACCAAGATCACCTCCGGGGCCGGGCTGGTGCGCCAATCCCGGAACTCCTGGGCGATCCCCGGCCCGTCCATGGGCGGGATATCCTCGCTGACCAGGACCAGATCCACCGATGTGTCCCGCAAAATCGTCATGGCGGAAAACACATCCTTGGCTTCCATGATCGTGGGAATGCCCAGGGTGCGGACCATCCGCTTGATGGTTACCCGCAAGGACAGCTCGGGTTCGATGATCATGGCCGACAGTCCGGCCCAGTCGATGGTCTTGGCCTTTTCGCTCAAGGTTTGGGTTTTGGGCTTTTTTTCTGGCTTGTCGGTTTGGCCGCGCAAATGAATGGCGAAATCATGGTCATGGGCTTCCACATGCTCGGTGACCCACAGCTTCAGGCAGGCGATCAAGCGTTTGCCCGCCGTCACCGGGTCCTGGGCGCCTCCGGCCACTGCCGAGGTCAGCCGGGACGACAAGGCCCGATGGTCTGTGCGATGGCTGTTGAGGCCCTTATAGCTCTTTAGCACCATCAACCGTTCTTCCCGGATCAACATTTGCGGAAAGAAATCGGCGAGGAACTTAATCGACGCCTCAATATTGTGGATGTCCCGCTCCGTCAGCGCTGTTTCCAGCAGAGCGGCCTGTTGGCGAAGGATAAAGGAGTCCCGGTCCATCAAACTGACACCGGTTTTCTCCATTTCGGTCCAATTCATGCGCGATCACATCCTCCGCCCTTCACCGGACGGATCAAAACGATAAACTCAAGGCCATCCGTCGGTCTCAACCCACGACCAGCCGAAACATCTGTCAAGCATAGTATTGCGGGATCGAAATGGATATGTGTAACCCTGTCGTCAAGACCCAACCTTAGGAAGGCCTAACCCCTTTTGACCCCTGTTCCGTTCGACAGTGTGCGGTTTTTGCCCTGTGGTGACACTGGCCTCTGTGTGGAGTTCGGCAGCATCATTGACCGTCCCACCAGTGCCCGGGTGGTGGCCTTGGGCAAAGCCTTGGACCATGCCGCCTTGCCCGGCGTTCAGGAGACCGTCCCGACCTACCGTTCCTTAATGGTGCATTACGATCCGCTGCAGACCACGGCAGAAACCCTGGAATCGCAAATTCGGACGCTGCTGAAGCGAGATGGAGAAACCACACCGGGGCGGGAGGGGACATCCTGGCGGTTGCCGGTTTGCTTTGATGGTCCGGATTTGGAGGCGGTGGCGTCCTGGGGAAATATGACCCCGGAGGATCTGGTGGCGATCCTGACCAGCACCCCGCTGCATGTCTATATGCTCGGCTTTGCCCCGGGCCAGCCTTATCTCGGTGATCTGCCGCAGGCGCTGGACATTCCCCGGCGGGAAACCCCGATCCCGCGCATTGAGGCTGGGTCGGTGGTGGTCGCCACCGGCAAAGTCACCCTCTATCCCATTGCCAACCCCACCGGTTGGCATGTGGTTGGCCGCACACCGGTTTCCTTGTTTGATCCGAGCCACACCCCGCCGGGATTGCTGGCTGCGGGCGATACTGTGACGTTCGAGGCCGTGGACGCCCAACGCTATGACGCCTTGCTCCAAGAGGCATCGGCATCATGAGCGGTTTCCTGGCGGTCGAGGAGGGCGGTGCTGCCACCACCATTCAGGATCTCGGGCGCTTTGGGGTTCAGGCTCTGGGCGTCCCGGTTTCCGGTGCCCTGGATCCCACCGCCTTGCGCCTTGGCAATGCCTTGGTGGGCAATACTCCCGGAACTTCAGCCTTGGAGCTCCGCCTGCTCGGACCGGTGTTGCGGGTCGAAGCCCCAGCGGTCCGGGTTGCCCTGGTCGGCACCGAAACGCCGCTTGAGGTCCTGGATCCCGAGCCGCGCCTGGTCCCTGCGGGCCAAAGCCTGACCTTGACCCAAGGCAGTCGGTTTCGCATCGGGCCGATCCAGGACAGCGCGGTTTGCGTGTTGGCGGTGGCGGGCGGGATTGATGTCCCGGAGGTTTTTGGCAGTCGCTCGACCTATGTCCGGGGCGGCATGGGCGGGCTGGACGGACGGCCCTTGCGGCGCGGCGATCTGCTGCCCTTGGCGCAGGCGAACCCGCCGCCGGGACCGGAGCACTGTTTGGCAGCACCACAAAACCTGCGCCCGATCCAAACCCTGCGGGTCGTGCTCGGGCCGCAGGCGGATTACTTTTCTGATGCTGGCCTGCAGACCTTCTTCTCCGAGCCCTATCAAGTCACCCGGGAGGTGGACCGCATGGGCATGCGTCTGGACGGCCCAACCATCACCCATGCCAAGGGCTTTAACATCCCCTCGGACGGCATTGTCACCGGCGCGATCCAGGTGCCTGGCTCCGGGCAGCCAATTATCTTGCTGGCCGACCGGCAAACCACTGGCGGCTATCCGAAAATTGGCTGTGTGGTTTCCGCTGACTTGCCAGCCCTTGGACGCTTGAATCCCGGCGCGGTGGTCCGCTTTAAGGCCGTCAGTGCCGCGGAGGCGATCCAATTCCGCCGGGATCAAGAACAGGCCCTTGCCGCCCAGATTTCTGCGATCCAGCCGGTGCAGAGCCACAGCCTGGAAGAAGCGCTGTGGACGGAAAACCTGATTTCCGGCGGTGAGTGGCTTCAGGACTTCCAGTCTGATTTTAAACCGCCCGGGAGTGGCGCATTTCCCCGGCCTTAAGATAGCGGTCAAAGGCGGCGCACACGGCGCGGACCAACGGGCGGCCCTCTTCAAACACCGTGATCTTATTGCCGTCCAGGGTCAGGATGCCATCCTCGGCCAGGGGTTCCAGGGCTCGGCGATCCTCGGCAAAAGCCTCGTCCGGGTCGCGTTCAAACCGCTCGGCAATGGCGTCCAGATCCACCGACAGATCACACATCAGCCGCTCAATCACCGCAGCGCGCAGCCGGTCCTCATCATCAATGGCAATGCCCCGCTTGGTCGCCAGTTCGCCTCGGCGCACCGTGGCCTTATAGGCGTTGATCTCGCCCTCATTGCCGACATAGCCCTGGGGCAGATAGCCAATGCCCGAGGCCCCCAGACCGATCAAGGCCGGGGCGGTATCGGTGGTGTAGCCCTGGAAATTGCGCTGCAGGGTGCCGTCTTTCAGGGCGATGGCCATTTCGTCTTCGGGATGGGCGAAATGGTCCAGGCCAATGGCAACATAGCCCAGCTCGACAAAGCGTGCCGAGGCCGACAGATATTGGCTCCAGCGCTCCTCCGCGCCGGGCAAATCCTGGTCCAGGATCAGGCGTTGGTGTTTTTTCATCCAAGGCACATGGGCATAGCCGAACAGGGAGACCCGGCGCGGGGCCAGGGCCAGGGCCTGCTCCACCGTCTCCAGCACGGTTTCCGTGGTCTGGTGCGGCAGGCCATAGATCAGGTCCATATTGATATGCTCAACGCCATTGGCCCGCAGCCGAGCAAACACATCTTCGACCAGATGCAGCGGCTGGATCCGGTTGACGGCCTCCTGGACTTTGGCGTTGAAGTCCTGCACCCCAATGCTGGCCCGGTTGACCCCGGCCTCGATCATGGTGCGGATATAGTCCTCGGTGGCGGTGCGCGGGTCGAGCTCGACGGCGATTTCCGCATCCTCGGCCAGCAGGAAATTCTCCCGCAGGCAGGCCAGGGTCCGGGCAAAATCCGCGCCGGACAGGATCGAGGGCGTCCCACCGCCGAAATGCACATGCTTGGCGGTCATGCGGGTCGGCATATGCTTGGCCACCAGGGCGACCTCGGCCAGCAGCGCCTCCAGATAGTCGGCGATGGGGTCATAGCGCTTGGTGATCTTGGTGTGGCAGCCGCAGAACCAGCACATTTCGGCGCAATAGGCGATGTGCAGATAGAGCGACAGCGGCGTGTCATGCTCCAGCTCCGACAGCCATTGCGCATAGGTCTCCGGTCCGACCGCATTGGAGAAATGCGGTGCAGTGGGATAGGAGGTATAGCGCGGCAGCCGCAGATCATATTTGGCGGACAGATCCTTGATCGAAAGCATGGCGCGGCCTTTCCCAAGCGGTGGTGCGGCTGTCGTTGAGTATTGTCTGAGATGCATAGTGGGAGATACTGTCTGCAACGGAATTTGTCCAGCAAACGGAACCATCTATGCCCCGCTTCTCCGCTCACATGAATTTTCTCTTCCAGGAACTCCCGTTTGAAGAGCGTTTTGCCGCTGCGGCCAAGGCGGGCTTCCAGGGGGTGGAGATGATGTGCCCGCAGCAGCTGGCCCCGGTCAAGCTCGCCGATATCATCGCCATGGCCGAAATCGCCCCGGTGTTGATGAACGCTCCGGCCGGGGATTGGGAGGCCGGGGAGCGCGGCATTGCTGCCCTGTCCCGACGGCAAAAGGAGTTCCGCGAGAGCATCCATCTCGCCCTGGACTATTGCGAGCTGATGGATTGCCCCCGGATCCATGTGCTGGCCGGTCTGGTGCCCGACGAGGAAGACTGGCCCGAGGCGCTGGAGATTTATCGCCGCAATTTGGAATATGCCGCCGATGAATGCGCCGAGGCTGAGGTCACGGTGGTGATCGAGGCGATCAATGACCGGGACATGCCGGGTTATTTCCTGCATCGGCCCGATGATGCGGTTCAGGTGATCCGGGATCTGGAGAAAAAGAACCTCAAGCTGCTCTATGACCTTTACCACGCCCAGATCATGCAGGGCGGCCTGACCGACTTTATTGAAGAGAACCTGGACATCATCGCCCATATCCAGGTCGCCGGGGTGCCTGGGCGCAATGAGCCCGACGGCTTTTCCGAGGTCAATTGGGGCTATCTGTTCAACCTGCTCGACGCCCATGGCTATGACGGCTGGGTCGGCTGTGAATATCAGCCGCGCATCGACACCCTGTCGTCTTTCAAATGGGCCAAGGAGTGGGGGTTAAAATCCTAGTAACCTGAACTCCTATCCTTGAGCATAACACCTCGACAAAAATATTTTTTTAATATTCATCTCAAAAAGCTAAGTTTGTAAATTTATTGATTACCGTTTATGCCAAGGTTTCTACTTTTCCCGATTGGTAAGTATACGCTGATCGACCTAGCGTTGATGTTCTTCCAATCTGAACTATGACCAGCATAGTAAACTAAAATTTCATCTTCCTTATTAAGTATTTTCGAAAAAGTTTTTCTAATCCGAAGAGCTTCTAATGCGTCCTCTTTATTTGTGAATGAAATTGCAGCAACGTTACTTCTATTTTCGCCAGCATTAAATGTGGTTTGATATATTTTTCTCGCTGTAAGATGTTTTTCTAATTTATACTTTAAATCTGTGATTGATCCGACTTGGTCTGGTCGCTCTAGGGCAAATGTAATGTATAACGGGTCTTCCTCACCGCCCTCTCTCAGGAGGCTTTTTCCATTTTCAATAGGAATATTATTTTTAACCATTAGGTCATTTATATATCCCGTTGTTTCTTCAATTGATTCATAAAGACGTTCAAACGGTTCCGCCCTCAATTCAGGGGAGAACACGCCAGAGTGGATTACTACTAAAAAAAATACAACTATTGTTTTCATTACTTTTTGCATCTTTGGATCTCCGTTTTAGCATCCACAACTCTAGAGTTCAGGGCTGTCACTTCCTGCTTAGCTTCAGCTACGGCTTTCTCTTTTTGCTTAATGAGATTCCCAACTGGGTCACTCTCATTCAACTCTCCCTTAATAACCTTAAGTTCGTGCTCCATATCCTCAATGTCATCTATCAATGAGTAAATACGAGAAGCAAGATTTGTCAAGATAACGGATTGCTCTAGTATACACTCAATGGTTACCAGTTTCTTATCAACCTTTTCAAGGCTTACATCAAAAACATCCCGCCTAACGAATTTATCATCGAACCAAAATAGTAAAGTCATAATTAGGGCAATAATACCTGCGATAGAACCTACAACGGCAATGATTGAAACTGAATGTGAAACTAGAGATCTAAAGGACAACTTCTTGTGGTCATCGCTGAATCCCGATGTATCTCCATCGAAATCTTTCATGTAAATTACCAATCTAAACAAAATCTAAAGGCGAGCAACACGCATAAATATCCCTAAAGGATATTAATCACACTGATACAACTTAAAATTTGATTCAGTCAATGAAATTTTAGTGTGGCTTCGGCTCGGGCCGCGTGACCACATACAGCACCACACAGATCAAAATCCCGCTTTGGATCGCCACCAGGGTCCAGCCTTCGGTCAGAGCAGCGGTGATCGCCACCGAGGCCGCCATCATGGTCACCGCCAGGACCTTGGCCTTGCGCGGGATCGCGCCCTCCTTGTGCCAAGCCTGCAGGCTGGGGCCGAATTTCGGATGCTCCAACAGCCATTGCCGCATCCCCGGCGAGGCATGGCCATAGGCCCAGGCCGCCAGGATCAGGAAAATAGTGGTCGGCATCACAGGCAAAAAGGCACCGATCACCCCAAGGCCAACACAAAGATGCCCAACCCCCAGCAGCACCAGACGCCGCGCCCGGCTGACCGGTTGGGCCGGCCGTACCGTCTCTGGGGCAGCATCCATCGCCGTTGCGCTGGTTTTTGTTTCGACCGCTGTCGGATCGGGCGTTGACCCGTCCATCACCTGTGACCCCTCCACCATGACCAAGCGCGGAGAGACTGTCCCAAAGGGCGTCAGGTCACCGCGTCGATCTCTTCATCGGACAGAGTGCCCGGAACAATGGTAATGGGCAAGGTCAGTTTCGCCATTTGCTTGCCAGTCACCGCCTGAACGATGGGGCCGGGGCCGTCTTGGCCCTCGCCTGCGGCCAGGATCAGCACCGAGAAATCTTCTTCCCGCAGCAGCTTGAACAGCTCATCGACCGGATCGCCTTCGCGCAGATAAAAAATCGGCATATGACCGGTGATGGACCGCACCACCGAGGCATAGCGGTTCATCGCATGCTCAGCGGCTTCCCGAGCCTCTTCGCGCATCAGATTGCCAACAAACATCCAATGCTCGAACTCCACTGGTTGGGTGACCAGCATCAGGGCCACCTGACCGCCGGTAGCCTTGGCCCGCTGGGCCGCATAGCGAATGGCTGCCCGTTGCTCGTCGCTGCCATCCAGCACAAGCAAAAAGATCCGGTCAGCATCATCCGCACTGGCCATGGTGCGCGGAGCCGCCAAGGGCGCCGAGTGGTTCGGTTTCATGCCGCATCCTCCCAGTTGCTCGTCCCTTCTTGTGCGTTTGGGGATCTGAGCGAATTTGCGGTTGTGTTCCTGGGGTAATATCCCACCAGTAGGGTCAGTTTGACCGCAGGAACGGGTGCTCGCAACAGGAATCATCCACCCAAAGGATAGAATCTTTAGGTGCAATGCGGCAAAGAGTTGATTGTTCTCAAGGATTTAGGTGAGGCGTTAACCCTGCTCGATGGGGTTCCCGGCATGGTACCAGGCCGAAATGCCGCCCTCCAGACGATGCAGGTCGCCCTTGTAGCCCGACAGCTGCAGCATCTCCGACGCCATCCCACAGCGCATGCCGCTGGCGCAATACAGCACCACATGCTTGTCTTCCGGGATCGGCACCGCAGCTGGGTCGAAATTCGACAGCGGGTTATGGGCTGCCCCGGCAATGCGCGCGCCTTCGAATTCCGGCGGTTCACGGACGTCGATTAGGACGGCGCTGTCTTCCTCGATCCAGCTTTTCAGGGTATCCGGGGAAATCATGGTAATGCGGGGCTTGGCGGTCTCGCTCACGGATGCATCCTCGATAGGGGTCTAGAGGGCGGGAGTGGTCGCAGGACCGTTGCCCTAAGGGCTGGAGATGGGTGCATTGCAATTTGCGTTCAACCGCGCAAGAGTTGGGGATGTTTCAGGGGAACCCCCCAGGAAAGGGATAAGTGAGCATGAGCGACGCGCAAGACGACCTGCTGTTGGATGTCCGGGGCTTGGCCTGTCCGCTGCCGATCCTGCGGGCTAAGAAAATGATGCGCAAAGTGCCATCCGGTGGCCGCCTGCGGGTCGAAGCCACCGATCCCGCCGCCGTGCGCGACTTTGAAGCCTTCAGCAAGGCCACCAATATCCCGCTGGATGAAAATCGCCAGGAAGACGGTCCGGACGGTCCGGTGTTCGTGTTTATCCTGCGCCAGCCCTAACCGGGCCTGGCTAGGCTTCACGCTATCGGCGCGCCGCGATCGGGCCGCCCAACCCGCCGGGCCGAGGCCCACAGCGCCACCACCACCCAAACCAGCACAACGGCCAGCGAGGCCAGCCAGCGGCCATCGGTGATGACCTCCAGGAACGGGGCGTAGAACGGGATCCGCACCAGCTCCAGACCATGGGTCACCGGGTTGATCCACATCAGGGCCTGCAGCAGCATATTCACCCCTTCCATGGGGAACAGCGCGCCGGAAAGGAACCACATCGGCATCATCACCAGCATCATGATGGCGTGAAAGCCCGACGTCGTGCTCATGCCCCAGGCGATCATAAAGCCCAGCCCGGTATAGCCCAACGCCACCAGGATCAGGGCGAACAGCACCAAAGGCACATTGGCCAGCCCCATGGGGAAGTCCAGGAAGGGCGCGGCCAGCAGCAGGATCACCGCCTGAAACAGGGCGATGGAGGTGCCGCCCAGGATCTTGCCCAGCACAATGGTGATCCGGGGCACCGGGGCGGTGACCACGCCTTGCAAGAAGCCCGCATCCCGGTCCTCGATCACCGTAATGGTGGAAAAGATCGAGGCGAACAGCACCATCATCATCAGAATGCCGGGGTAGAAATATTCCATATAGCTGATGCCGCCGACACCGCTGCCATCGAAGGACGGCGACAGACCAGCACCCAGCACCAACCAGAACATCACCGGCTGGCCGATGCTGCCCGCCACCCGGGAACGCTGGCGGATAAACCGGGTGAATTCCCGCCCGGCCAAAGCGCTGATCACGGAGACATTGCCTGCCGCTTTGGTCTGATTGGCGGTGGCAGGGGCTGCGGTGTCGGAAGCGGGGACTGTCGTCATGACGAAGCGGCCTCGGCAAGCTCTGGGTCAGGGGTGCTGGCGGTCAGATGGATGAACACATCTTCCAGGGTCGGCTGTTTCACCGCCACGGCGCTCAACTGGTCGCGATATTGGCTGAGAATGCGGTCGATCAGGGCGACCGGGCCATCCTCCGGCAGCTCTTCAATGCGCAGCTCCTCGCCATGCAGACGGCAGGTCACCCCCAGCGCAGCGTCAAAGGCCGGGGCCAGTTGGCGGGCGGCCTCCGGGGTCGGCGCGGTGGCCACCACCACATCCCGGCCCAGGCTGGAGCGCAACACGCTGGGCCGGTCCTGGGCGATCAGGCGGCCTTCCTTCAGGATCAACACCTCGTCCGCCTGTTCGGCCTCGGAAAAGATATGGGTGGTCATCAGCACGGTCATGGCGCGTTCGCGCTGCAGACTAAGCAAGGTGTCCAGAAAGGCCCGTCGGCCCGCCGGGTCCAGGCCGGTGGTCGGCTCATCAAGCAGCAGCAATTGCGGGCGGGTCAGCAGGCATTTCGCCAGCTCCACCTGCCGGGACAGGCCGCCGGACAGGGTGCCGACCTTGTCCTTCAGCCGGTCCTTCAACATGGTCCAGGCCAGGGCCTCTTCCTCGCGCTCCCGATAGGCCGCACCGGACAGGCCATAGAGCCGCCCATGCAGGGCAAGGTTTTCTCCCACCGACAGATGCTTGTCCACCGCCGGGGCCTGAAACACCACCGCCATCAGGGCGCGGGCCTGGGCCGGGTTTTTCAGCACATCATGGCCGCCAATGGTAATCCGTCCGGCGCTGGGGCTGGCCAGCCCACAGAGCAGGCGGAACAGGGTGGATTTGCCGCTGCCATTGGGTCCGGCGAGGATGGTGAAGGAGCCCTCGGCAATGGACAGGCTGACATCTTGCAGCGCCGTGCGGGGTGCGGTGCCGCGGCTGCCGGGGTGGATATGGGTCAGAGACTCAATGGTGATCATCGGCGGCTTTAGGGCCTCTATGGTCCTGGGAACGGTCTGCGGACCCTGACGGCTTGGGGAGACTCTGGCAAGTAAGTTTTTACGCAGCTGCGGCAGTTTTGACGCGCCCGGAGGCAAAAATGCAGTAAAGTCCGGCGCTGCCTTCCCCGGTCCCTGTCGCTTGCAGAAGATTTTTAGGTCCCATGACTGCCGTTCCTGACGCCAATCCCGATGTCGCCCGTCGGCGCACCTTCGCCATCATCTCGCACCCGGATGCGGGGAAAACCACTCTGACGGAAAAGCTGTTGCTGTTTGGCGGTGCCATCCAGCTGGCCGGGGCGGTCAAGGCCCGGGGCGAGCGCCGCCGGGCGCGGTCTGACTGGCTGAAGGTGGAACAGGAGCGCGGCATCTCCGTGGCGTCCTCGGTGATGACCTATGACTATGACGGCCACACCTTCAATCTGCTCGACACCCCGGGCCACGAAGACTTTTCCGAAGACACCTATCGCACCCTGACCGCCGTGGACAGCGCGGTGATGGTGCTGGACGTCGCCAAGGGCATTGAGGAACAGACCCGCAAGCTGTTCGAGGTCTGCCGACTGCGCGACGTGCCGATCACCACCTTCATCAACAAGCTGGACCGGGAGGGCCGCGATCCCTTCGATTTGCTCGACGAGGTCGAACAGAACCTGGCCCTGGACGTCGTGCCCGCCAGCTGGCCCATCGGCATGGGCCGCAGTTTTCTCGGCGTCTATGACCTGTTCAAGGACGAACTGGTCCTGATCGCCAAGGGCGGTAAGGGCGACCTGCCCGCCGCCGGGGAGAAATGCACCGGCATTGACGACCCGAAGCTTGACGCCATGCTGCCCGCCGATGCGGTGGAAAAGCTGCGCGAGGAGGTCGAGATGGTGCGCGGCCTCTGCCCCGATTTCGACCTGGAAGCCTATCGCGGCGGCCATATGACTCCGGTCTATTTCGGCTCGGCGGTGAACAATTTCGGCGTCCGGGAGCTGTTGCGCGGCATTGGCGATCTGGCCCCATCGCCCCGGCCCCAGGCCACGGCGGATCGGGAGGTCGATCCCGGCGAGCGCAAGGTCTCGGGCTTTGTCTTTAAGATCCAGGCCAATATGGATCCGAAGCACCGGGACCGGATCGCCTTCATGCGGCTCTGCTCCGGCCATTTCAAGCGCGGCATGAAGTTGACCCATGTGCGCTCGGGCAAGGTGCTGACCATGCATAATCCGCAACTGTTCCTGGCCCAGGACCGGGAGCTGGCCGAGGACGCTTGGGCCGGGGATATCATCGGCATTCCCAACCACGGCAATCTGCGCATTGGTGACGCCTTGACCGAGGGCGAGGGCCTGCGCTTCACCGGCATCCCCAGCTTCGCCCCGGAATTGCTGCAAAAGGCCCGTCCGAAGGACCCGCTGAAGGCTAAGCATCTGGGCCGGGCCTTAACCCAGCTGGCCGAGGAGGGCGCGGCCCGGGTGTTCAAGCCGATGATGGGGGCCGACTGGATTGTCGGCGTGGTTGGGGCGCTGCAGTTTGATGTGCTCGCCGACCGGATCCGCACCGAATATGATGTGCCGGTGATTTTTGAATCCACCAGCCTCTACACCGCCCGCTGGGTCAAGGCTCCGGACAGCCGCGCCTTGAAGGCCTTTGAGGATGGCAACCGTGTTGCCATGGCCGAGGACCATGATGGCGACCCAGTGTTCCTGGCCCGCAATGCCTGGCATTTGGACAAGGCTCAAGAGGATTTCCCCGACATGGCCTTTGCCAAGACCAAAGAGCAAAGCGCGGTTTAGAGCCCTATTAGATCGAAAAGGGCTTTAACAACGGTCTACGAAGGCTGCCATGGCGATCACCTTTTTCCTCAACGGTCCGTTCAGCCAATTCGCTCCGGCGCGGTTCGACTTGGAGGGGCAGAGCTTCTGCTCCGCCGAGCAATACATGATGTGGTCCAAGGCGATGCTGTTTGGCGATCAGGCGATGGCCGACAAGATCCTCGCCAGCCGCTATTCCCATGACCATCAGGCCTTGGGGCGGCGGGTCAGTCCGTTTGATCCGGCTCGTTGGGATGCGGTGGCCCGCGACGTCGTGGCGCGCGGCAATCTGGCCAAGTTCCAGGCCGATCCGGATTTGGCAGCGGCCTTGCGGGAAACCGGAACAACGCGCTTGGCCTATGCCAGCCCAGACCCGCGTTGGGGCATCGGCGTCACCGAGGAAAACCCCCGCGCCCAGGACCCGGAAGCCTGGCCCGGGGAGAACTGGCTTGGCCTTGCCTTGGAGCAGGTGCGGGCAGCGTTGGGATAGGTCTCTAGAGTGTTGGAGTGATCAGGGGCGGCCTTATGACGCGCTTTTGGCCCGGATCACATGGATCACCCGGCCTTGGACCCGGTCCGGCGCCACGGGGCCGAGGTCACCAGTGGGGGCCGAAAGCACCCCATCGCCGCGCACCACAATCTCACCATTTGAGCGGATATCTGTGATCCGTTTGACCCGCAACTGGCCGCGCTCCACGGAGGGGCCGCCTTGGGCATAGACAATGACGTCTTCGGGGCGGGGATGCCGCAGCCAGCCATAGCGTTTCAGGATCACATAATCGCCGGGCTGGAGGGTCGGCGCCATGCTCTGGCCTTGGATGCGGAGCATTCCGAAACCCAAGACCATCCGCATGGCGCCAATCCGAAAGTGGTAACCGCGCTGTCTGATCGATCAGGGCAGCGCGTCAGTGAGTCTTATTAGACGGGGCGAACGACGGCCATGCTCGGCGGATAGGGCGCTTCTTTGCGCTCGGTTTCCACACCCTTGGTTTGCCAGAACATTTCGGCGAACTGGTTGACCAGCTCGACCAGCTCTTCCGCAGCGGCGCGATCCACGGTCTGCTTGCACTTCGAAGCGGTCATCAGAATGCTGTGCACCAGGCTGTGGACATTCGGATGGGCTTCGATTTGCGGGGCCTTGAAGTAGTCGGACCAAATCACCCGGACTTCTTCTTTGACCTTGGCGGCTTCCACTTCTTTCAGCGCGATGCAGCGCGAGATGGTGTTGTCACGATCCAGGCCCGGATCCTTGGCGGCGGCTTCGTTCAGGATGTCGACCATGCGCACGACGGACAGGGCGGCAATCAGGGCCACGGCGGGATCATAGATCTTGCAGGGGATGTCGCAATGGGCGTCGGCGGCATCAAAGCCAAACAGCTGGTCGGCGGATTGCGTCAGTTTGTGAAGCATCGTTTCTCAGGTCCTTTTGCAAAGGGTTTCGAGTGCAGTGAAAAGGGGAGGGCGGGCGATTGCGCGGCCTGCGGTTTTGGTTTGTGGCCCCTTGGAGAGATGGGCTTCCGGGGGCAGTGCATCCGGCGCAATCGAGTTCGCGGTGAAGATCGGTTCGGACACCGTTGAGGTGGGAGTCAGGGCGCAGACTTCAAGGCGGAAACGGGGTTCCGCTGGCGGGAAATGCAAGCGTATACAAGAGAATGTGCACAAGCACAGAGTTTTTTGGTGTTTCCAAACGCACGGCGTCTGACTTTTGAAAATTCCTGATAGAAGAGATTCTATTCCAAAGAACGCTAGAATAGCTTCTGCGGGCTCTTAACGATAGGACAGGGTCAAGTTATGGCCGCATTTCCGACAATCCACATAGGGTGGCATAGCCATCATTTTTGATTTGCTTAAATATAATGGATGTTTGCAATGAGGACATTTAACAAGGAGCGTTGGAAGCGAAAAGACAAAAAAAGCTAACCATCGCCAAATGTTGAAACCCACTCGCAAAACATGTGATTGTCATTGCGACTTGAACAGCAAATATTCCATAGAACAGCGCCAACGGCGAGATTATTTTAAGGAAGAAATCAATTTTACGTCCTTTGCGAAGCCCGCTGGTTTGCACATTATCATGGGTGGGCGATCATGGGACAGGTTCATAGCGCGGTGCAAAGCCAAGCGCGAGCACCCATTCGATCAAAGGCTTGTGGGGATGCCGCCCGTTTCCTAATGCTTAGGCGCTAGTGTCTTGGAGAGCGCTTGATCATCTCTGGAGAATTCCGGTCGGTCTGTTACTTCATAGATATAGGGCATCGGAATAATCGCCGCACTCTCTGCGGCGATTGCGCCGCCTATTCATCGCATCAAGCAAGCATGGTTGTGTGCTTGGAAAGGGGTGTTGTCAGGTGATTACGATCATTGTACAAACCTTGTAAGAAAACAACGAATACAAAAAATTCATGCTCATTTTAGATTCTCTGAAGAATAAGAAAAAATCTTATCAACAGAATTTGCAATCTAGATTGTTAATTTTTCAAATCATTTCTTATAAGATTTAGGGTCACATAAATCTGTTCCACAAGTTCGACAGTGTCTAGGTGTATAAGGTGTGTAGAAAAATTTCCCATCCCAGCAAACAACTGATTTGCAGGCAGGGCACTTTTGAGCTGGACACCCGCAAAAACGTCGTCTTGAGAGTAGATTTATCTGAAGGCTGCAG
>JBMYTN010000071.1:0-15552 GCA_049604415.1 Rhodospirillaceae bacterium
TTCCATTCGGTGAAATGAGTCTCCAAGGCGCGCGACTGCACGCCCGGCGGCCCATGCCGCCGAAAGCCAAGCCGGAGGCGCTGGCGACTGAAGCTCCAAAAAATATTCCAACAAAAAAAAGAGCGCCGACGGCGCGGCGCTCTTTCCCGAAATATTTCCGGTCGGTACCGAATTAGAACAACCGCAACACGGCCTGTTCGGACTGCTGCGCGATGGACAGCGAGATGGTACCCAACTGCTGGCGAGTCTGCAGGGACAGCAGGTTGGCGGATTCTTCGTTCAAGTCAGCGTTCACCAGATCAGCAGCACCGGTTTCCAGGGTGTTGATCAGGTTTTCGGTGAAGTCACGACGAATTTCCAGCAAGGACGCGTTCGTACCAAAGGTCTGCGCCGTGTCACGAACGGTGGTCAGCGCCGAGTCGAGGTCGTTGATCGCGTTATCAATGGTGGAAATGTAGGTCCCGGAGTGGGTCCAGGCACTGGCGGTGGTCGCGCCGGTACCAACAGTCTGGGAAGAGATGTTCAGCGCAGAGGCGTCAACGGCATCGCCTTCCACAACCAGACGACGCTCGGACGCCGTGGTGGATTCAGAGAACTTCACGGTCAGCGTATCGGCACCGGACTTAATCAAGTTGGTACCGTTATAGCTGGCATCGTTGACCAAGTGATCAATCTGAGACCGCAGTTCGTTAAACTGAGAAGCCAGTTTTTGACGGGTGGAGGTATCCGCAGCAGAGGTGGAACGCGCGGAGGTCGCGATCGCCTTTGCTTGCTGGAGAATTTCTTCAACGGATTCGATCGCCTCAGTCGCCGCAGTCAGCACCTGAATGCCTTCTGAGATGCCGTCCTTAATGGTGGACAAATCGCTCGCGCGGCTGTTCAGGTTCCGCGCCTGGAAGAAGGACAACGCGTCGTCAATGGCGCTGTTCACTTCCAAACCGGTGGACAACCGGTTCTGGGTACGGTCGATGAGGTCGGTGGTGCGCTGCAGGGACAGCAGGTTTGTCCGGGTTGCGCCAGAAAGCGTAATATCGTCAGCCATAGGTCTTCTCCTATTCTAGGACCTTGTTCAGGACGGTTCTGTCCTCGTCACCGACACCCTCCGATACACTTCATCAGGGAGTACGGGACGTACTATCCGACGGACGCGCTGCCTTGGCCACATTCCTGCCAAGAGACTTGCATCCTACTCTCCATCCCTGGTCCGCATCACAACAGCAGACCCGAGCCGGAGAACCGGAGGAACGGCAACGTCGCAACACTACGCGCTTTGCCTCCGATTTGTCAATGTCTGTACCATTAAAAGGGTTAAAGAAAAATTTATCGTTCCTTCCTATCTTCATAGAGGCTTCGGCGTCGGATCAATGGGTTAGGACTCATCTGAAACGATCCGGTTCCGATACAAATTGCGGGTCCCCGATCCTGCTCCCCCCTCTCTCTATGCAAGGTCATACACGATGTCCGTTCTGATGCGACTTGTCTCGCTTTATGAAAGCCAGGGTTTGACCATCTCCTCGGGGCTGGACATCCGGTTGTCCGGCAACACCAAGACCGAATTTACCTTTTTGCTCGATGAACATGACAGCCTGACCAACCATTTGGGCATCGCCTTAAAGGAGGTCTATTTCCTGGAATGCCTGATCCAGGGCCTGCGCAGTGACAAGGGGCGGCCCCTGACCATGTTTGGCATCGGCAATGGATTTGGCTGGAGCACCTTGGCTGCCGGGTTGTCGAGCCCGGATATGACCATCCGCGTGTTGGAGTTGGCCGAAGAGCAGTTCAATCAGGAATGGATTCACCGGACCAATCTATTGGGGCGGATGACCGGCTCGGACATCAAGGTGCTGCAGGGCTGCTCCCCGGAAGATGTGCCCAGCGCCATGGAGTCGTTGAAGGTCCCGGCGGAAAACCAGGGTGTGGATCTGATCTTCATTGATGGCGAGCACACCAATGCCCAAGTCACCAAAGATATCGATGCGGTGATGCCCTATTTGGCCCCTGACGGCGCGATCATGCTCCATGATGTGGTCGCCTTTAGTATGGTCGATGCGGTCAAAGCCGCCTGTACAACCCATGGACTGACGGCCAGCTTGTTGCCCTCGACCAATTCAGGGATCTTGCTGCTCCATCCCCAGCCATTGGGAGAAACCACCGCCTTGGCCTGTCGCGCCTTCGGCCATCATCGCTGGTCCTTCAATATGCTCAGCCATTTCCGCAAAGGTGAAACGATCCTGGACCTGCCGCCGGAGGTGTTTGGACCGCTCAACCCGTTGGACCCCTAAGACCCGCGCCATGGCCCTGCTGACCGACACCCCCTCAACGCCACTAGAAGCGCCGCCTGGCTTCGGGTCGGAAACCGCCCCGCTGCGCATTCGGGTGTTGTTCAGCCCCGAAATGACCGGCCTTGATTATTTGCCCGGTCCGGAAGCCCTGGCCAATGATCTGGCCCCCTTAAGCCAGCCGGTACGCCCGCTAGAGGACGGACCCTGGGTTAGCCTAACCCATGGCTTTGCGCCCAAGGATACGGATCTGTTGGTGATGACCGCCCATGGATCGGCGGAACTGCCAGCATTTCTGGCCGAGCTGCGGGATGCCGCCCTGTTCACCGGCCCCATCGCGCTGTGGTTCTGGGACAATCACATCGCCCGGGCCAACAACCAAGCCGCTGCCGCCCAAGCCGACCTGCTGCTGCCCAGCCATGCCTTTGCCGCGCCACTCTTGACCTTGGGCGGGCCCAAATCCCTGAGCGCCCATCTGGGACCGCATCTGCCGGCATGTTCCGCCCAATGGAGCCGGGCTGAGGCCGAAGCCCTGTTCGCCCAAGCCCAGGCCGAGACCGGGCAGCGCTCCGACAAGCTGTCCGCCCATTATGTGGATTATGGCTTTGCCCCTCGGGGGCAGGTGCTGCGCGCCCTGGAGCGCAGCAAGGCCTGCCCGCTGGATCTGCGGCTGCTCGATCCCGATGACCGCAGCCCCTATTTCGGGCGCAGCCGGGCCGAGCGGTTCCAGGATTGGGCTGAATTTAAGACCTCACTCTGCCTGCCGGTGACCGAGGATCTGTCGACGCGGTTCTTTGACGCTCTGCTCGCCGGGCAGATCCCGCTCTGTGCCCCCGACATCAAAGACCTGGACAAAGTGATCCCGCCTGAGCTTCAGCAGAGCCTGCCGGTGATCACCATCCCGACCATGACGCCGGAAGGCGTGGCCGAAGCCCATCAGGAAGCCCTGCGCCGCTTTGAGGCCGATGGGGCGGAGGGCGCGGCGCGACGGCACCGCTATGTGCTCGACCATCACATGCTGTTTCACCGGCTGGACCGATTGCGGACCATTGTTGCCAGCCGCCCGGCCCTGGTGAGCCTGATCGCCTCCGGTGGGCAAACCGCATGACCCAAATTGGCCGCGAAACCCGCATCCGTGCCGATGTCCACTGGGCATTGAGCTTGGCGGAGTCCGGCCAATCTGCGGAAGCCGAGGGCTTTTTGCGCGACAGCCTGGCCCTGAATGGGCCGCATCCGGCGCTGTATGATCTGTTGGGCGATTTGGCCCTGCGCGATCACCGCCCGGATCAGGCGCGCAAAGCCTTCGAACAAGCCGCCGCCCTGGCGCCGCAGACCGCCCGACCCTGGCAAGGTCTGGCCCGGGCCATGCGAGCCTTGGGCGATCTGAACCGGGCCGAAATCGCGCTGGCCAAGGCCTTGGCCCTGAAAGGCGATGACCCGCGCCTGATGCTAGAGGCCGCCGCCCTGGCCCGGGCACAACGCAATCCAGCCCAGGCCCTGGCCTTGCTGGACCAGGCCTGCGCGTCGGGAGGATGCGCGCTGGGTGAAGCCGGTTTGCTGCGCACGGGCGTCCTGATGGATTTGGGCCGCTTGGCCGACGCCGAAGCGGCCTTGGCGCAGGCCGGGCGCGACGGGGCGGAACAGACCGCCGTGACCCTGCTGCAGATCAAGCTGGCCAATGCCACCGGCAGCCCGGACCAAAATGCTGAGGCCATGGCCCGCCTGGGACGCGACGCCCGGGACCAGGGCCAGGACACCCCGGACACCGATGCGGTCTTGGTCCGCGCTTTGTTGACCCAAGGGGCGCTGGACGAGGCCTTAACCGAGGCCACGGCCTTGCGAGACCGGGTGCTGCGCGACCGGGCCGATCCGGAGCATATCCGCGAAGCCCATGAACTGCTGATGATGGTGCATTTGCATCGGGACGAACCGGCAGCACGGCTAGCGGTCGCCCGGGATTTGCGCAAAGCCCTGCCCGCCTCGCCCGATGCGGCGCGCAACCTTGCCAATGTGCTGTGGTGGGCCTTTGAGCAGGACGAGGCCGAGGCGGTGCTTGATCAGGGCCTGACCCACAATCCGGACCACCCAGAGCTGCTCTGGCTCCGCGCCGCCTTGGCCATGCGGCCGGTCTATCGCAGCGAGGCCGCCCGGGCCACCGCCCTGCATTGCTTCAATGATGTCATCATGCATCTTGCCAAGGTGCTGCAGGCCAGCCCGGTGCGCCAGGGTGGGCTGGACCCCTTGGCCACCCATTATCCGTTCCACCTGCCCTATGCCGGTCCGGTCGATGTCCCAACCCAGCGCCGGATCGGCGCCATGCTGGCCGCCAGTCAACAGGCGCAAGCGCGCACGCCTGCCCGGCCTCCAGACGTCTCACCTCCCGTCGGCCCAGCCTCCCGACACTTGGACCAACATCCCCTGGGCCAACGCCCTCTCGTCGCCTTTGTCAGCGGCTTTTGGCGCAATCACACGGTCTGCAAATTGTTCCGGCTTTGGGTCAAAGACCTTGATCGCAGCCGGTTTCGGGTTGCCGTCTTGCATCAGGGCGAGACCCGGGATGCGGCGACCGATCAGCTGTTTGCCTGGGCCGATCCGGGCTATTCGACCCATATCCCAAACAATGCCCCGGCGGCCGCTGAGCAACTGGCCCAATGGCAGCCCCAAGCGATTGTCTATCCAGAGCTGGGCATGTTCTTAGACAGCCTTCGGCTGGCGGCCCAAAGACTGGCCCCGGTGCAAGCGGTGTCCTGGGGCCATCCCGCGACCACCGGTCTGCCGGATATGGATCTTTTCCTGTCCAGCGATTTAATGGAACCGGATGATCCCACCGTGGCGCAGAGCCATTATTCGGAACAGTTGGTGCGGTTGCCCGGTCTGTCGCTGCGCTATGAGCCGCTACTGGAGCCACCAAAAGCGGGACCGGAGGGCGTTGAAGAACGCCGAGCCGCCCGGGCTGCCTTCGGGTTCCCACAAGACGACGACCAGCAGATCCTGTTTTTGGGCCTGCAAAACCACGCCAAATACCGCCCCGGCGATGACAAGGCCCTGGCGCGGATCCTGGCCGCCGATCCTCGGCATCGGCTGGTGCTGATCGTGCAAAAGCCACCGACGCCGCCCGATCTGCTCAAGACCCGGCTGGTGGGGGCTCTGACCGCGATCGGCTTGGGCCAGTCCGAGGCCGAAAGCCGGATCATCCTGTTGCCGATGATGCCCTTGGAGCGCTGGCGGCTGTTGAACATTGCCGGGGATGTGTTCCTCGACACCCCCGGCTGGTCCGGGGGCAACACCACCTTGGAGGCCGTGGCCTGCGGCTTGCCGGTGGTGACCTGGAGCGGCTCGGAGCCCGGTGCCCCGGCCCCGCCCATGCGAGCCTTGCATTCCACCGCCATCCTGAAGGCTCTGGGCTGCCCGGAGACCATCTGTGCAACCCAAGAGGACTTCGTCGCCACCACCCTGGATCTGGCCCGTGATCCGGCCCGCCGCGCCGAGATCCGCGAGCGTTATTTGGAGCGCATGCCACAACTGGCTGCCGATCCCAGACCCGCCGAAGCGCTGGCCGATGCGCTGGAACAAGCGATCCGGGATCGGTTGCCTGGCCTCGGCGACGAAGCCCAGCCAGAGGTCGAAAACAGCGCCAGCCTACCGGTCGGGGTGACATGACCCAGGACAGCGGCCCTGACGCCACCAAGCCCCCAGAAAGCGACCCGACCCCGCCCACAGCGCTGATCTGCATCCCGCATTTTTTCCGCCGGGACAGCGCCGGGGCCGAGCCGACCCCCGGCATTGGCCAGAGCGCCTTGATGGAAACCCGAGACTCCCTGCGCCAGGACGACGCCGCAGCGCGGCGGCAGCGCCGGATTGCGTGCGTCGAGGCCTGCCTGTTCCAGCTCCGGACCCTGTTTGAGGCCCATGGCCGTTGGGCCGCCCGGCATCAGGACAAAACCCTGGCTGCCATGCCCAACCCCTTCGCCCTCTCCCTGGATATTTGCCTGGTGACCGATGGCGAGAACCATCTGATCGAGGACCTGCCGCTGCCCGAAGGGTTCTTCCGGCAAGTCATTGTCGACGACCCGCCGGAGCATCTTGGCTATGCCTGCCATCGGTTGCTGGCCGAAGCCCTGGAAGGGCCGGAGCCGATCCCGGACTGGTTCGTTTATATGGAAGATGATCTGATCATCCAGGACCCGCTGTTCTTCCATAAGATCGCCTTGTTCAACCGCGCCGCTGAAGCGTCGCTGGCGGAAGGCGCGCTGTCTCGGCCACCGGTGCTGCAGCCGCATCGTTGGGAGGATCCTTTGGGGGCCCCGGCGGAGCGCAAGCAGGCTTTTCTGCGCAGCTATCCGGATTATGAACTGACCCCGGATCCGGTCTATCAGGGGCCGGTTCTGGCACTGGACTTCCTCGGCCACAGCTTTCGCATGGAGCCTAGCCGCGACCCCCATGCGGGCTGCTTTTTCCTCAATCAAGCGCAAATGGCCCATATCGCCCAGGAACCGACCTTCTGGGATCCCAGCCAGATGTGGACCACGCCCTTGGACAGTGCGGCGACCTTGGCCGTCGCCCGGGCGTTCACGGTCTATAAGCCGATGCTCGACAGCACTGCCTTTCTGGAGCTGCGCCATGGCGCGCCGCTGATGCTGTGGGAGATCCAGGCCGGGGCAACCGGTGAACCGCCGCGCTGGGAGTTCTGAGAAATGGCGGATAAGACCGGATCCCAAGAGCCAAACATTATTGTCGCCACAGCCTATGATGACGGCTATGCGGAGATGGGCGGGCTGTGCGAGGCGCATTTGCGGGTCTGGTGTCAGCGCCAGGGCTATCGCTTGCATGTGGAGCGGACCATGGTCGCCGATCGCCCGGCGGCCTGGACCAAAATCGCCGTGCTCGGTGGCCTGTTGGCCCTGCCCTGCGACTGGGTGGTCTGGGTCGATGCGGATGCGCTGGTTTTGGATCCAGAGGCGGATCTGCGCCCCCTGCTGCTCGATGCGCCGGACAAGGATTTGCATTTGGCGATCCACCATTTGTGGTCGAACCCAATGCCCGGCATGGCGCAACGCTATGACGTGCCCAATACCGGGGTGATGGCCTTGCGCAAAGGGGCCTTTGTCACCGACTTACTGGGCGCGATATGGGACCAGACCAATTATCTGACCCATCCCTGGTGGGAAAACGCCGCCCTGATCCATCTGCTGGGCTATCACCGTTTGCTCGACCCGCAAGGCGTCAACCAGCCCAACCAAGCGCTTTGGGATCGGATCGCACCGCTGCCCTGGGCCTGGAATGCGGTGCCGGGCGAGGTCGATTTGGCCCAATCCATCATCCGGCATTACACAAGGCGCGGCAGCTATGAGGAGCGTCTGGCAGAAATGCGCCGGGAGGCGACGGTGTTATGAAACTCAATCTCGGCTGCGGCACGCTCAAAAAACCGGGGTGGGTCAATGTCGACCTCAGCCCGGCACTAGACCCCGACCAAGTGGTGGATCTGGAACACACCCCGTGGCCCTGGCCGGACAACAGTGCTGAGGCGGTGTTGCTGTCCCATGTGCTGGAGCATTTGGGCGAAACGCCCCGGGCGTTTTTGGCCATCATGGCCGAGCTGTGGCGCATCTGCGCCCCCGATGCGACAGTGCAGGTGATCGTGCCGCATCCGCGCCATGACAGCTTCCTCAATGACCCGACCCATATCCGCCCGATCACCCCGGAAGGCCTTTTATTGTTTAGCAAAACGCAAAATCTGCGCTGGCAGGAACAGGGCATTGGCAACACGCCCTTGGCGCTGATCCTCGGGATCGATTTTGCCATCACCGGCATTGATCACGCCCTGGAGGCCCCCTGGCTGGAGCGCCTGCAGGCGGGCGAGATTGACCATGCGGGTTTGGTGGCCGCAGAGAAGACCCAGAACAATGTGATTATCCAGACGACCATAGACTTAAGAGCCGTAAAGCCCTAAACCTGATACTTCTTTCGGTCGTATCGATGGCGACAGATCCGGCAGGTCCATGCCTGCTTTGGCCCGGCAGGTCCTGACCTGCTTTATAAGGGGATTTCCCGGTGTCAGGCCCGCAGCCCGGACAGCATCCTCCACCTGAAACCGCAGCCCCCGGCTTGCGCACCACATCGCGCTTTGCTGGCCTTTTGGCGGTGCTGATGGTCGCCTTGCTGCTGGCGGTGTTTGCGGTGTTTCTGAGCGTGCAGAGGGAAAAGGTGGTTGAGGCGACTTCGGCAGCCCATGCCATCATCGCCCGGACCTTTTTGAACAGCGCCGCGCCGATCCTGAAAGACAGCGACTATCTCTCGACCTGGTTTTTTGACCCGGACGCGACCACGGATTCCGAAACCAAGTCGCTGGATGACATTGTCCGCAGTTTCGTCGAGGGCACCCGGATTTTGAAGGTGGTGGTGATCGATGCCAGCGGCAATCGGGTTTATTCCTCGGACCAGAGCGATGAGGAACAGCAGCATTGGGACAGCGCTGAATTCTGGATGGCGATGCGCGGGTCCTCGACCAGCGCCCTGCTGGCCAAGCAGAGCATCAACCGCTTTGGCACCATCATCATCCACCGCGATGTGGTGGAAACCTATTTGCCCATTGATGGCATGAGCGGCGGCACCGTCGGCGTCATCGAATTGTTCACCGATGTCACCGATGAGCTGGCCTCGGCGGAAGCCAAAAGCTTAAACCGGACCTTGCTATTCGTGCCGCCGTTTTTCTTGGTCTATGGCATCGCGCTGTGGTTTGTCTCGCGTGGCGAGCGTGAGGCGCTGAAGCGGCAAAAGGCGCTGGAAAAGGCGCGTATGGAAGCAGAACAGGCCAACAGCGCCAAATCCGAATTCCTTGCGGTGATGAGCCATGAGATCCGGACGCCGCTGTCTGGAATCGTTGGTCTGACCGACTTGTTGATCGAGGATGCGGAGACCCCGGAACGCCGCTCCAAGCATCTGATGGTCCGCAGCGCCTGCGACAATCTGTTGCGCGTGGTCGATGATGTGCTTGATCTCTCCAAGATCGAAGCCGGGGCCATGGTCATTGCGCCGAGCATGACCCATATGCCGCTGTTCACCGAGGCGCTGTTGGGGCTCTACGCCCCCCGGGCCCGGGCAAAGGGCGTGCGGATCATTGCCGATGTGGACCGCTCGGTGCCGCAACAGGTGTTTGTCGACGGCACCCGGTTGAGCCAGATCCTGGGCAATCTGTTGGGCAATGCGGTGAAATTCACCGCCGAGGGCCGGGTCGATCTGCATTTGCGGACCGAGGCCTTGGCGCAGGATGATCGCTCTGGCGGACAAGCGGGCACGCTGCTGCTGATCGCCCGGGTCTCCGACACCGGCCCCGGCATGAGTGCGGAAAAGCTGGCGGGCTTGTTCCGGCGCTATGAACAGGGTGATGCCACCACCCAGAAAAACTTTGGTGGCACCGGCCTGGGCCTGTTCATCTGTGCCGAGCTCTGCCGCTTGATGGGCGGGCGGATAAAAGCCAGCAGTTCTGAGGGCAACGGCAGTCAATTCGAAGTCCAACTGCCGGTGCGCCTGACGGCGGAACCGGTGGTCGCCAAGGCGGACCCGATTGCCTCTGCGACGGATCAGGATGACAGCGCTGGCGGAGCCGATAGGGCGCTCTCCACATCTGGCGCGGGCCCACAGGACGCGGACTCCGACGGTGCAGGCGCGCAGGACGCTACGAACCCGGAAGCCGAGCAGACCCCCGCCGATCATGCCGGGCGGACAGCCCCTGGGAATGGGAAGGCTGCGGTCTCTCCCGCAGGCCCTGACGCGGACGCAGAGGCAACAGGCGCAGCGGGCGGATCGCCGCAACCGCCCTTGCTGATCCTGGCCGACCGCAATGCTGCCGATCAATGGGCGGCCTTGGCCCGCAGCCAGGGGCGGCGCAGCCTGTCGATGTCCTTGACCCAACTGAGCGAAGAACCCGGCAGCCTGAGCCGGGTTCGCGACCGCAAGCCAGGCGAGGTTCCCGACATCGCCCTGGTGCAACAGCGCGACGATGGTCTGTGGCAGGAAGTTCCGCCGCTTTTGGCCAACGGTCTGCCGGGCCTGCGCACCGTGCTGGTCGCCGAGCGCCAATTGATCCGCATTGCCGACCGCGCCCGGGATCTGGGCTATGACGCCATCCTGTTTGAACCGGTCGAGGGCTCGCCGCTCAATGACCTGTTGGGCGAGCTGCATGTCACCCCCTCCGCCACCGGCGCGGCGGCCTCGGCACAGACTGCTGGGGATGCCAGCCTGAATGGGGGAGTCGACAGGGCTGAGCCTGGAGGCCCCCACAGCGCAGAGGCGGCCTCGGGGCTTGGCGGTGCCTTGGCCAAAGACAGTGCTGCGGGTCGGGGTGGGTCTCGGGAAAGCGTCGAGGCGGCCTCGAACCGATTGCTGCGTCATCAGCGCAAAGCGGCGACCGGCCAACCCTTTGCCGAACCCTATGGCCGCCCCTTGCGGGTGATGGTGGTCGATGACAATGAGGTCAATCGCTCCATGCTCAAGGCCATGGTGGAGCGGCTGGGCGGTCGGGTGGATTTGGCCGAAGATGGCGAGGATGCGGTGCTGATGGCGGAGTCCGAGCGCTTTGATGTGATCCTGATGGACATTCAAATGCCGCGCCTGGACGGGATCGGGGCGACGCGGGAAATTCGCAACCGCATGGGTCCGAACCGCGCCATCCCCATTTTGGGCATCACGGCAGATGCGCTCCCGGCCACGGCAACGGCGGGCCTGGAAGCGGGCATGTCTCGGGTCTTGACCAAACCGGTGCGCAAGGCAGAACTGGCCACGGCGGTGAAAGCCTGCCTGGCCGATGGCATTGAGGTGCGTGCCACCCAATAAACCCACTGTCTTGGTCGCTGCGACCAGGACGCAGGAAGCGTTTGCAACAGGTCGACCCATCGGACATTTGACTGATGACTGAGGTGTTCGACCAGAGGAACCCGAGGGATAGGAGGACAAGGCAATGTTGGGAGTGGTCTTTACCGAATTCGTCGAGCTGGTGGAAACCGCCTTCTCGCAAGACTTGGCTGACGATGTGCTGGACGAGGCCAAAACCTCCACCGACGGGGCCTTCACCGCCGTGGGCAATTATCCCTTTGACGATATGGTCGCTTTGGTGACCACCCTGTCGGCCAAGACCGGGGTCTCGGTGCCGGACTTGCTGGAGACCTTTGGCCAGCATTTGTTTGGCAAACTGGCCGAGGGCCATGGCGAGCTGATGGACCCGTCCATGACCTTGTTTGACATGCTGGCCTCGATCCACGGCCATATCCATGTGGAGGTCAAGCGGCTTTATCCCGATGCGGAACTGCCCGCCTTTTCAGTGCTGAGCCGCACGGAGGACAGCATGGTGTTGCATTATGAATCCTCCCGCCGCCTGGAGCATCTGGCCAAGGGCTTGATCCTGGGGGCGGCGAAGCAATATGACACCGCCATCTCGGTGGAGATGGCAGAGGTCGACCCGACCTCGGTCCACATCACCTTAACCCATGCGGCCTAACGGAGGGTCGCTGCCCGATGTCGTCGACGCCAAACCCTCCACAGGTCCCTGATCCGACCGCACAAGGCGCGGAAACGCCCGCTGTGCCTGAGGACGCGGCCCCGGTGGCGTCAGGACCCGCTGAGGGGGCTCTGCCTGCCCAGGGGTCCGACGGGGATTGGGAGAAAAAATTCAACCGCTTGGAACGGCGGGCCAAGCGGGATCGGACCGCGCGGGCTGAGGCGGAAAAGCTACTGGAGGACAAAGCCGCCGAGCTTTATGCGGCGAAACAGAACTTGGAAAAACTGCTGCAGGAACGCGACCAGGAGGTCGAAAAGCGGACCCGGCAGTTGAAGACCGCCCGGGATGATCTGGCCCAGGCGCTGTCGGAACGGACCCAGTATTTTTCCTCCATCAGCCATGAGATCCGCACACCGCTGAACATGGTGCCGGAGTTGATCGGTCAGATCTCGGAGGCCACCACCGACCGCATGACCTTGGATCATTGCACGATCATTGAGCGGGCGATCCAAGATGTGCTCGACACCCTGACCGGGTTCATTCTGCTCTCTGACAACAATCAGCTGGGGGAGAGGGATCCGGAAACCCTGTTCGACCTGCCCGACCTGGTCGACCATGCCTGCAGCATTGACCGCCACCGGGCCGAACAGAAGGGCATCGCCTTTCAAATCGACCTGCCGCAGGATTTTGAACGGGCCTTTTGGGGCCATCCGCATTTGCTGCAAACCGCTCTGCGGCAATTGACCGCCAATGCGGCGGACCACACCAAAACGGGCCATATCAAGGTTTCGGTCTCCGGGGCTGTGACCGAGGAACGGCCCAGCATGATCCATTTCCAAGTCCAGGACAGCGGCAGCGGCTTGGATCCAAAAATGGCCCGCGACCGACTGTCCGGGAACACCACCTTGCGCCCGGGCATTGGCGGGACCGGCGCGGGCGGCATTGGGGTCGGTCTGCCGCTGGTGGCGCGGCTGGTCCGATCCTTGGACGGCGTGATCGGCTTTGAGAGCGAACCGGGGCGCGGCACGGATATTTGGTTTTCCATCCCGCTGCGCGCCCATGCCTATCCGGCGCGCTATGTGATCTTTAATCGCCCAGACCCCGCAGCACCCGCCTCCTCTGCGGACAGACAGGCGGTCCCATCCCCTGAAACAACCCAAACCGCTGCCCAAACGACGGACCCATCCGGAGCCCCCGGTCGCACCGGAACGGACCTGGCTGCCAATGTCGGGACCAGCGAGACCGGTTTGCTCCGGGCGACCGAGGCCGCCATGACCGCGGCGGGTCTGTCAAATGAAGGCAAGGCCCCTGGCGGTGCGGGCGCACAGGCCGCCGACCCGACCATGCCCCGGGTGCTGTTGGCGGAAGACGATCCCATTGCCGCTGAAATCGGCAAGCGGATGCTGGCGGCGATCTCTTGCGATGTCACCCATGTCAGCGATGGGCAACAGGCCTATGACCTACTGCAGGGTGGTGGCTTTGATCTGGTGTTCTTGGATGTGAACATGCCCGGGATCACCGGTCCGGAGATTGCCCGACGGCTGCGGGCCAAGCGCGCGGCTGGAACGCCGGATTCAGCCAGGACCTCGGGGGTGACCTCGGGGGGGACCTCGGGGACGTCGGGAACCTCGGGACAATCTGCCCCGCTGACGGCAGCCACGGCCCCGCTGCCCTATCGGTTGATTGCGCTCAGTGCGGATGCGGATGAAGCCCGCCAGGGCGATGGCGAAGCCTTGTTTGACGCCATCCTGCAAAAGCCCCTGACCAAGCGCATGCTAGTCACCATGATGGCGCAGTTTCAGGGCTGATCGCCGACTTACGGTGCTGACCCTTGGCAGCCATAAACGGGCACTGAAAAAACGCCAACGGATAACCGTAAGCTCAAAAACCTGTCCCAAAAAAACCTGTCCAGAAAACATGCCCCCAAAAGCGCGATCCAATGGGAGCGCCTTGGTCGAGCAATGATGCTTGAATGGCCAAAAGCGCAAAATTCCCCTTTGCCAAATTTCATAACAATGACTAATGTGTCGGCCTTCAACATTCATGATCCTTATTTTGCCTTGCTTGGCGCTGCCGGAGCCCTGCCATGTTGTCCGCCCTGTCCCTGTTCCGCCTGCCGACCCTGAGGATGCTGTTTGTCGCCCAGGCTTTGTTCTGGATGGGACAGATGGTGGGGATCACCTTGGCGGCCATTGTCGGTGGACAGCTGGCCCCGCATCCGACCTTGGCCACCTTGCCGATGACGGCCTTGATCCTGGGCGCGTTGGTCAGCGCCCAGCGTCTGTCGGGGTATATGCAGCGCCATGGTCGCCGTCCGGGCCTGTGCCTGGGCGCGGTCGCGGGGATCATCGGGGCGCTGATTGCCGCCGCCGGGGTCTGGATGGCCGATTTCTGGCTGTTTAGCCTGGGGCTGTTTGTCACCGGCATTTATAACGCCGCTGCCCAGTTCTATCGCTTTGCCGCCATTGATGCGGCCCCATCGGACAAGCGCGGATCAGCGGCAGCCTTCACCATGGCCGGGGCCGTGGTCGCCGCCCTGGCCGGACCCACCGTGGCGATCTGGTCAAAGGATGTTTTGGTGATCCCGTTCTTGGGCGCGTTTTTCGCCAATGCGGTGCTGGCCGCCCTGTCGCTGGCCATTCTGTCCTTCCTGACAGAACCGCGCCCCGATGCGAGCAGGGGCGCGAGCGGGAGCGCAAGCGCGAACGAGAACAAGAACGTGGTGACAAAATCGAACCCCGAGGACAGCCCGCACCAGGGAGAAGAGCCCATCCGTGGGGTTAAGCCAGCCTCTGCACCAACTTATGCAGTTGCAGCGACTGAGGCAGAGGCAGAGGCAAAGGCAAAGGCAAAGGCAAAGGCAGGATCTGGCCCAGCGCCGAAGCCAGCATCGCCGTCCCCGGCGGCGATGTCCGTGACCAATCGGGAGCTGCTCTCGCGCCCGGGCTTCCGCACCGCCATTTTCCTGACCGCCGCCGGGCATAGCCTGATGGTGTTGATGATGACCGCCACCCCGCTGGCCATGACCTTTTGTGCCTTGCCGGTGGTCGACACTGCCATGGTCATCCAGTGGCATGTGCTGGGCATGTTTTTGCCGTTCTTTATTTCTGGGCCGCTGACCGATCGCATTGGATCGACCCGGGTCGGGCTGTTGGGACTTGTCGCCCTCACGGCCTCGGCCTTGATTTCAGCCTCTGGGCAGGAGACGCCCTATTTCCTGGTCGGATCGTTCCTGTTGGGAGTCGGCTGGAACCTGATGATGATCGCCGGGACCACCTTGCTGGGCCAGCATCACAGCCAAGGGGAAAAGGGCAAGGCCCAGGGCCTGATGGAAATGTCCAATGTGTCCTTGGGCTCGATCGGCTCGTTTGCTTCGGGAGCCTTGCTGGCCACGGTGGGCTGGACGGCGGTCAATCTGGGCGCTCTGGTGGTGATCGCGGTGGCCGCATGGTTGCTGCTGCAGGTGACCCGGCCTGCCAAACTGCAGGCCGAACCAACCTGATCCAAGGCCCGTGCTACGGCCCTCATAAATGACGGAAATTCAACTACATATGTAGTTGAGCTCTTTATCTGGCACCGTAATGCAGCACCCCCCACCTCAGGGAACCTGGAGCGTTCCGCAGGAACGCGACTGGCGTGTTGAACGCCCGGACCCGAATGGGTCCGTAAGCCAAGGCCGGAGGCCGCCCGGCGTCTGAGGGCAGCAAAGTTCGGGCGGAGCCCGAACGAAACAAACTCCTTCGCCACAGGGAACCGGAGCCGCGCGCTAACTACATATGT
>JBMYTN010000072.1:0-15102 GCA_049604415.1 Rhodospirillaceae bacterium
GAGGCAACGCCATAGGTCACGGACTCGGTGAAGTCATAGCTCCGTTCGACCATGAACAGGGAGCCACCAAGAATGGCGCAGTTCACCGTGATCAGCGGCAGGAACACCCCCAGCGCGTTGTAGAGCGGCGGGAAGTACTTATCGAGCACCATCTCCAGGATCTGCACCAGGGCGGCGATGACACCGATATAGGAAATCAGCCCCAGGAAGGTCAGATCCACATCCGGGAAGCCCGCCCAAGCAAAGGCACCCGGGGCCAGCAGATAGGTCAGGATCAGATTGTTGGCCGGCACGGTGATCGCCTGCACGACCATGACCGAAATGCCAAGACCCAGGGCGGTCGAGATCTTCTTGGACACCGCGATAAAGGTGCACATGCCCAGGAAGAAGGACAAAGCGAGGTTTTCAACAAAGATCGCTTTGACGGCGAGAGAAATGAGCGCTTCCATGATTAATGGGCCTCTACACTCTGGATTTTGTATTCGCGTTCTTCAACTTGGCCCGGCTTCCAGGTCCGGAAGACCCAAATGATCAGACCGATGATGAAGAAGGCGGACGGCGGCAGCAGCAGCATGCCGTTGGGCACATACCAGCCGCCATTGTTGACGGTTTCCAGAATGGTGATGCCAAACAGGCTACCGGAGCCGAACAGCTCCCGGATCACCCCGACCAGCATCAGGATCAGGCCATAGCCCAGGCCATTGCCGACCCCGTCAATGAAGCTCGCCACCGGCGGGTTCTTCATGGCGAAGGCTTCGGCCCGGCCCATCACGATGCAGTTGGTGATGATCAGACCAACAAAGACCGACAGGGTTTTGGAGATCTCGTAGGCATAGGCCTTCAGCACCTGGTCCACCAGGATCACCAGCGAGGCAATCACCACCATCTGCACGATGATCCGGATCGAGCCCGGGATCTGGGTGCGGATCAGCGAGATGAACATGGACGAGAAACCCGTCACGAAGGTCACCGCAATGGCCATCACGAAGGAGACCTGCAGCGACGAGGTCACCGCCAGGGCCGAACAAATCCCCAACACCTGCAAGGTAATGGGATTGTTGTCGACCAAGGGGTCGGTGAGCATCTTAGCCCGCTTATGCGCCATCAAAGTGCTCCTTCACGCAGGTTCTTCAGGAAGGGCGCATAGCCGGTTTCACCCATCCAGAAATTAACGAGATTGTGCACGCCAACCGTGGTCAGGGTCGCCCCGGCCAGGGCATCGACATGGTAGTCGGCCCCCGCCGCCGGAGCGGTCTTGGTCACGCTGATTTGCAGGACCCCATTGTCGTCAGCCAGACGCTTGCCGCTCCATTGCGACTTCCAACGGGGATTGTCGACCTCGGCCCCAAGACCCGGGGTTTCCGCATGTTCGTAGAACTGCAGACCGAAAATGTCGTTGCCGTTTTCCTCCAGGGCGATGAAGCCATAGAGCGTCGACCACAGCCCATAGCCATGGATCGGCAGGATCACCTTGTCGATCGCCCCGGCGTCGTCGCGCAGCAGATAGACCGTGACGAATTTGCCCTGGCGGATGATGCCCGCCGGATCCTCGGTCAAAGCGACGGAGGTGGCCGGATCATCGGCAGCGGCCCGGTCATCAAACTCGGCCGGATCGAACTGGTCGGTGAACTGGCCGGTTTCCAGCTCCAGGATTTGCGGCTCAAACGCCTGGAAGGCGTCCAGCACATCGACCCCGGGCTCGTAGATGCCCGCGACCTGCAAGATGTTGATCTGCTTGTCCTTCAGGGCGTTGATCGCCTGGAGGGGACGCAGGGCCACGGCGGCGGCAGACACCACCATCGAGGCGACCAGACAGACCGACACGGCGACGAAAATCGTCTTCGGCACCGAGTCCGGCGGCAGGTCAAGGAAGCGACGCAGGGCGCTTTTGGAGGAGTTCTGGTTGTTCTCTTCAGGCATGACGCTTCGCCCGTCTCTTGATGTTCGCTTGGACAACAAAATAGTCGATCAACGGAGCAAAAACGTTGCCGAACAGGATGGCCAGCATCATGCCTTCCGGGAAGGCCGGGTTGATGACCCGGATCATGATGACCATGATGCCGATCAGCGCCCCATAGATGTAGCGGCCCATATTGGTGTGCGAGGCCGAGACCGGCTCGGTCACCATAAACACCAGACCGAAGGCAAACCCGCCGGTCACCAGATGCCAGTACCAGGGCATGGCGAACATCGGGTTGGTGTCCGATCCGATCATGTTAAGCAGCAGCGAAAAGCCCATCATCCCGGCCATACAGCCAACCACCATGCGGTAATTGGCGATCCGTGTGACCAGCAGGAACACAAGTCCCAGCAGGCAGGCCAGGGTCGAGGTCTCGCCCAGGGAACCGGGAATGAAGCCCAGGAAGCTGTCCCACCAGCTCATGCCCCGGGCGGCCAGCTCCTGGAAGCCCTCAGCGGCGGAAACCGCCAGAGCGGTGGCGCCGGAGAAGCCATCCACCGGCACCCAGACGCTGTCGCCGGACATTTGCGCCGGATAGGCGAAATACAGGAAGGCCCGCCCGGTCAGCGCCGGGTTTAAGAAGTTCTTGCCGGTGCCGCCAAACACTTCCTTGCCGATCACCACGCCGAAGATAATGCCCAGGGCGACCTGCCACAGCGGGGTGCTGGCCGGAACGATCAGGGCATAGAGCATGGAGGTGACCAGGAAGCCCTCATTGACTTCATGGCGGCGGATGGTGGCGAACACGACCTCAAAAATCCCGCCCGCCACCAAGGTGGTGATGTAGATCGGCAGGAAATACAACAGGCCATGCAGGATGTTGGCGATGGGATTGGCCGGATTGAAGCCGATCCCGAAGGTCGACAGGATCCAGGCCCGCCAGCCCTCCGCCCCAAACTCGGCAATGGCCAGATTGGTCTGATAGCCGGTGTTGTAGAGCGCCATCAAAATGCAGGGGATCGTCGCGATGACCACATAGGTCATGATCCGCTTCATATCGACATAGGACCGCGCATGCGGGGCCACGGTGGTGACCGTTTTTGGCGTGTAGATGAAGCTCTCCACCATCTCATAGACGGGGAAGTAGCGTTCCCATTTGCCGCCCTTGACGAAATGCGGCTCAATGGAGTCGAAGAATGTGCGCAATCCCACGGATCAGCCCTCTTTCTCGATCTTCGTCAGGCAGTCGCGTAAGGCGATGCCATATTCGTATTTGGCCGGACAGGCGAACCCGACGAGCCCCAGATCTTCCTCATCCAACTCCAGCGCCCCCAATTGTTGCGCTTGGTCGGTGTCCATCACCAACAGCGCCCGGAGCAGCTGGGTCGGCAGGAAGTCCTGCGGCATCAGGGTTTCGAAGGTGCCCAGGGGCACCATGGCCCGCCGCCCGCCATTCAGATTGGAGGTGAGCGGGAAGCTGCGCTTGGCGAAGGCCGAGCCCAGTACCGGTTGCACGGCATATTTTTCGATCATCGGGCGGATCCACCCCATGGGGATCTGCTTGTGATCTTCCTCGATCAGGGTGACCTGACGGGCATAGCGGCCCAAATAGGCGCTGGCCTCGGACCCCGCCCGACCGCTGAGCACGGAGCCAGAGATCATCCGCACCGGCAGATCGCCGGGCAGGTCCTTGGCGCAAAGCTCGATCAGGGAGGCCCCGGCCACCGTGCGCACCAGCCGGGGCTTGGCGCAGACCGGGCCGGTCAGGGCAACCACGCAGGAGGCATCATAGGTGCCGGTCAGCAGCAGCCGACCGATCATCAGCACATCTTGATAGCCGATGGTCCAGACCGGGGTTTCCGCTTGGGGAGGAACCAGGAAATGCATATGGGTGCCCGCCAGACCCGCCGGATGCGGGCCGCCAAAGCTGACCGCCTCGACCCCGTCCACATCGCTGCCGGGCAGGGTTGCGCCTTCGGCGTGGCACAGGAAGGTCGGTCCACCGGACAGGGCGGCCACGGCCTGGACCCCATTGGCAAAGGCCTCGGGCTCGGCGGCAATGATCGGGGTCGGGTCCGCCGCCAGGGGCTCGGTGTCCGTGGCGGTGATATAGATCGCGGCGGCCTGGCTGCCCGGGTCCGGCACCTTGGAATAGGGCCGGGTGCGGAAGCTGGTCCACAGCCCCGCCGCGCAGAGCCGCTCGATCAGGCCCTCGCGGGTCTTGGCATCGCCGACGGTGGAAAAGTCAACGGCTTCAGTGCTGTCGGTCGCTTCGATCTCGACGCTGATCAGCTTGCGCCGGGCGCCGCGATTGACCGCTTTGACGCGTCCGGCGACCGGCGAGACGATGTTGGCGTCGGGGACGTCTTTGTTGGCCATGATCGGGCTGCCCCGTTTGACCTCATCCCCTTCAGCGACATGGATGCGCGGCTTTAAGCCGAGATAATCATCCCCCAACAAGCCCACGGTCTGAATATTGACTTCGGTGTCGATCTCGGAACTTGGCGCTCCGGAAATCGGAATATTCAGCCCCTTTCGGAACGAGAATTGCTTCACAGTCGTCAACCCCAGCCTAAAGTGCCCAACCAAACAGTCGCCGGTGCCAAAACCTTTTCGGACGCCCGGCCACCAGCCGCGACTCCAGGACACCCCTCTGCAAACGCGTGGTTTGCAGGCTTGGTCCCAGGCACACAGAGCCGCTCTCCCCACCAGAAGTCTCTGTCAGACGTCCCAGACGGTGCAGGCGCTGTGTGAACCGCGAGTGATATCCCCCTCATTTGCCCCCGGGGTCCCCTTGGCGTTCCGATCCACTGCCCAAAACGGGCGTGGTTGAAACCGGGTTCCCTGGTGTGCCGCGCCCCTTAGATCTCCCCCCTGGATGCCTAAAGCGCCGCGACAACACCGTATTTGCTAGCGTGGCTTGGCGACAAGGTAAAGAGATTGATCCGTGTGTGGGAAGATTTTGTTTTCCTCCCAGGGTTTCTCGGGCCCATCCGACTCGCTTTTCAGAGCCTAGGGGGGAGGTGGTCGAGAAAAAGTGAGTCTACCGTGTAGGAGAGGCCGGTTATTTCACCTGTGGTTTACTTTGGGCGAAAAACCCGAGACCTTATTCGCCCTTTTGGATGGAGGAGTCCCATTAGAAGCTCCTCATGATGCGAGCCGCCATTGATTTCCCATCGCGCTTTTCCTAGGGTCCTTCGAATCGCGCTTTGTGCGCGCGTGTTTCAGGGGAACGTAAAGAGGGGCACCCATGTCCGAACTGCTAAAAATCTCCCGCCGGGGTTTCCTGGCCATGCCGCTTGTCCTGGCTGGCTGCAAATTCAGCCCGACCGAGGAAGTTTTGGAAATCAGCGGCCCGACCATGGGAACCACCTATCGGGTCACGGCGGTGGATAAGGCAGGCACGCTAAGCGAAAGCGCCCTGCGGGGGGCCATTGAAACCGCTTTGGCCGAGGTCAATGCCCAGCTGTCGAACTGGCATCCGGGTTCCGAGATCTCTCGCTTCAACGCCCAGAAGGGCACCGAGTCGGTGCCGGTCTCTGATATGCTGGCCACGGTGATGCAGGGGGCTGAGACCGTGAACAAGGCCAGCCTGGGCCGGTTTGACACCACCGCTGGTCCGTTGATCGACCTCTGGGGCTTCGGCTCCAAGGGCACGCCGCGCAAGCCGAGCGAAGCGGAAATCACTGCCGCCCAACAGCGGACCGGCCATGGCCAGACCCTCCGGGTTGGCGCGGGCTCCTTGCAAAAGATCCAGCCGGACACCGAGATCTATCTGTCGGCCATCGGCAAGGGCTATGGCGCGGATCATATTGCCCAGGCCATCCAGGGCCTTGGGGTGCGCGACTTTATGATCGATATCGGGGGCGACCTTTATACGGCGGGCCGCAATCCCGATGGTGTGCCCTGGCAGATCGGCATTGAGCGTCCGGCGGCCCTGTCCGGCGGCGTGCTGGAAGTGGTGGGTGTGTCCGGCCTGGGCATGGCGTCCTCCGGCGATTACCGGAACTATTTTGAGCAGGACGGCAAGCGCTACTCCCACATCATTGATCCGACCACCGGGTCCCCGATCACCCACAAGACCGCTGGGGCCACCGTGCTGGCCGATACCGCCATGGAGGCTGATGCCTGGGCCACGGCGATGTTGATCCTGGGTCGGGAGAAGGGCCTGCAGGTCGCCCAAGACCATAATATCGCGGTGATGTTTGTCGACCGCGACACCGAGTCCTCTGAGCTGCGGTTTAAATCCATCTCGTCGCCGCGCTTCGAAGCTCTTATCTCTTAAGGACCATCCCTCTAATAGGATAGCGCGCCCGTGACCACGTTTCTGTTCGGCTTCGTCCTGCTGTTGCTTGTCATTGTTGCCATGGCGCTGGGTGTCATGTTGATGGGCAAGACCATCAAGGGCAGTTGCGGTGGCTTGAATGCCATCGCCGAAGCCGATCATTGCGTGGTTTGCAAGCGGGAGATCGACCCAGATAGCCCGCTGCGCGACCGTCTTGAATGCCCGCGCAGAAAAAAGTTGCGCGAAATGGGCGCAGAACTAACATAATCATTAAACCAACGCGCGGAGTCGGACTCTCACCCGATCCGATCGGGTTTTCGTTCTGACCGCAACCTTTAGCCGGGGGGAGACCAATGGTAGAGACGTATCAGGCGCCGATGCGCCAGGACAAAGAGAAGAAAAAGCGCACCCTGACCCAAACGGTGTCCTCCAATTCGGCAGGGGCGCGGTCTGTGGTTGGGTCGATCCTCGACCAGAAGAACAATCCGAACACCATCACCATCAAGCCCTCGGACACTTTGGGCCATGCGGTGGAAATCCTGCGCGACCATGGCATTGGGGCCTTGGTGGTCACCAATGACCATGGTGATCTGTGCGGCATTCTGTCGGAGCGGGACATTGTCCGCAAACTGGCCGACACCCCGGGGCGGACTTTGCCGCAGCTGGTGTCTGACATCATGGTCAAGAATGTGATCACCTGCGGCCGGGAAGATGATCTGGTTTCCGTGCTGGTCAAAATGCGCGATGGCCGGTTCCGTCACATGCCGGTGGTGGTGGATGGCAAGCCGGTGGGCATGGTTTCCATTGGCGATGTGATCCACTTCCGCTTGACCGAGGTCGAGCATGAGGCCCTGCAGCTCAAGCAATTGATTGTCGGCTAGCGTTTTTGATCCCATTGGCCGGGTGATCACGCGGATCCGGCCAGCGGGACGAAACCGAGCGTGAGCAGACCGGCGGCGGCGAGGGATCCATAGACCCAGAGCTTCCAGCGCGGCCCGTCTGCTTTCCAGACCCGTCGATATTGAAAGCCACAGAAACAGGCGGCCGCGAACATCACGGTCGCCACTTCCGGCGTGAGACTAAAGGGGATCACGGGCTGGGGGTCTCCACAATCGTATGTCGCATTGAGGGCGAAACCCTCTCGTACATCACGGGTGTTTTCTGTATTTTAACGCTTACCGATACATTACAGTACGAGTCGCTTGGTGATTAAGACCACCGCACCTATTGGCCTGCCAAAGGTCCAGGCCCATACTTTAATCAGCAATGGGCAGAAGTATAGGGCCACTTCAAGACTATAGGACTATTTCAATGGCATCGGCGCAGCAACTCATTGGGCTTGTGAAAAGCCATGCAGAAGGGGATGCGTCGCGGTTCTATGATTTGGCGATGCAGCTTGCCGCAGCCGAGGACCAAAAGGGCCATAAGCGCCTTGCCGAACAGCTGCGGCAATGGGCAGATGCGGGGGCCACGGCACCAAGCCAGCGACAGCCCGCCATCACACCGATTTCCGCGCCCCGGGGCGATTTGGGCCAGTTCTTGGCGGCAACCTATCCGTCCGAGCGGTTGTCGGACCTTTTTCTCCCCACGAGCATTGGAGAAGAGCTATCCCATTTGGTGGCCGAGACCAAGATGCGCGAAAAGCTCGAGGAAAAAGGTTTGAAACCACGCCGTCGGGTTTTGTTGTCTGGACCGCCTGGCACAGGGAAAACGGTGACGGCATCTGCACTGGCCGGAGATCTCCGCTTCCCCTTGTTTTCCGTTATGCTGCATGGGCTGATCACCCGCTATATGGGGGAAACGGCGCAAAAGCTGAATATGGTCTTTGATGCGGTCAAGACCACGCGGGGCGTCTATTTGTTTGATGAGATAGATGCCTTGGCGGCCACACGTAATGGTGACAATGATGTCGGTGAAGCGCGTCGCGTGCTCAACTCTTTTTTGCAATTTCTTGACGAAGACACTGGTCCGTCTATAATTGTTGCCACGACCAATTTACCAAGTATTCTCGACCGCGCTATCTTGCGGCGCTTCGATGTTGTCTTGCCTTATGAAGTCCCTGACGCAGCATCTATTCGGCAAGTGCTGGACCGCCATTTGGGGCAGTTTTCCATCACCCGATTGAACTGGAAGAGGGTCACGCGCTGTGCGCTTGGTTTGTCCACTGCAGATATTCTGGCCGCCGCTGAAGATGCGGCCCGCCGCGCAGTGCTCTCTGACATAGACACCATCGCAACAGACCAATTGATAAACGCCCTGGAACGCCGCCGCAGGCTGCAGGGTTTAGGGATGACACATGACGCGCAGAACTCTCCCGCATCTTTACCTGCGGAACCTGGGAAAAGGACATCTCTACCAAAGTAAGACGGGCGGCGGCAGCACGCCTTTTGTGGCTTTGAATCGCGCAGCACATGCACAAGCTCTTTTGGCTGATTTGAATGCATTGCCCGATATCTCCACTGAAGACTTACCGGGTGTCTATCTCGAGGTCACATCTCGTCCAGGCGCAGCTTTAGACAAGGAAAAGCTCGATAAAAGTGACCTTACTTTGTTGCGCTACACGGAAGGTGTCGGAGACAATAAGAATCAGGAGAGTGCTACGGTCTTTGCGACCGAGAAGGGTCTGAAGCAACTCCGAAAAAAAGTCGAACAATACAAAACAGAGAATACCAAAGATCAGATACAGGACGATGGGTCGATCAAACCGGGTCGCCCTAAAAATGCTGCGCTGGTTCAAAGCATTGGTGCAATTGCCCGGGCGGATCTCTTGGAGTTATGGCGGAGCCCTCGGCTGAAATTTCCAGAAGGCGAAGACCGCCATCATTGGGAAGTTTGGCTACACCCGGCGACAGCAGAGGACTTCGTTCAGAAAGCGGCTTCCTTTGACGTCGCGGTAGGATCCGACAGGCTCGTTTTCCCGGACGATGTCGTTGTTGTTGCGCAGGCAAGCATCCATGACCTTGCCATGGCCGTCCGGAAAATCGCTGGTGTTCGGTCTTTGGCCATACCGTCTGCGACGGCTGAGTTTTTTGCGTCTCTGGATCCTATTGACCAAGAAGAGTGGTTGAAGGCCTTGCTCGATCAAGCAGAGTTTACCGAGCCAGAAAACGCTGGTTATGTGACGCTGCTGGATACGGGTGTTAACCGAAACCACCCCCTGCTGCAGCCTGTGTTGCACCCGGATGATCTGCACGCTGCAAAACCTGCTTGGGATAAAAGTGATGTTAAAGGCCACGGAACTGAGATGGCGGGGCTTGCCATCTATGGCGATCTAACGACGGCACTCCAGACTAGGCTGCCTATGTCTGTCGTCAACAGGTTGGAATCGGTCAAACTCTTACCGGATCGGGGAAGAAATCTCCATGACATGCTGGGCCTGGTGACACGGAAGGCTGTCGATGTCGTGGAAGCGTTTCATGAGGACCGGCGCCGGACGTTTTCAATGGCTGTCACAACTGTTGATGACACGCCCCATGACGGTGCCCCGACATCATGGTCCACAGAAGTTGATCAAATCATCTCAGGGATATCTGGCACGGTCCGAACCAGCGTTTGATGCTGATCTCTGCTGGAAACACCCAGTGGGAAGGTTTTGGGATCGGTGATTATCCTAGCCTCAATGATCATGAGGACAGTGAGATCGAGTCACCGGCGCAGGCCTGGAATGCCATAGCGGTTGGAGCCTATACCGAGAAAACGCTCCTGCCGCCCGGAACCGGGTTGCGTCCCCTGGCCCCCCATGGCGATTTATCCCCTTTCTCTCGGACCGCCTCCTGGACCTCAGAATGGCCGGTAAAGCCGGACATTGTCCATGAAGGGGGCAATCTGGCGATGGGCAGGACATCACCGGCGGATCTCCATGGTGCCCTGAGCCTTCTATCGACCAGCAAAAGTCTCTACGGCAACAAATTTGCCTACACAGAAGCGACAAGTGCAGCAACCGCGCTCGCCGCAAAGGGTATCACGGAGCTTTGGTCTGCTTACCCGGATCTATGGCCAGAAACCGTGCGTGGCCTCTACGTGTCCTCGGCCCGCTGGACAGAGCAAATGAAGAGGTCTTTGCCGGGTCCGATGGGTCGCAGGAAGAGAGATTATGCTCTTCTCTTTCAGCGCTATGGGTATGGGATTCCCGATCTTGAGCGAGCCCGTCGAAGCGCCTCAAATGCCCTTACCTTAATCATCGAAGACGAGATCACACCCTATCGGCTGTCCGACCATGGCAAGCAGGGTATTCACAATGAAATGAAACTGTTTGGCTTGCCTTGGCCTTCGGAAGAACTTCGGAAATTGGGGAATACGGAAGTTACCCTCCGGGTGACCCTCAGCAGCTTTGTTGCCCCGAACCCCTCGGAAGCTTCACGGGGCAGCCGGTATATGTATGCATCCCACAATCTGCGTTTCAAATTGATCCGGGCCAATGAGAATGAGCGTCAATTCATGGCCCGGATCAACAAGCTTGCTGAACAAGTGGAAACCCCTGCGGACTCTGAAAACGAGATCTGGGAGTTTGGCACCAACAGACGGGATGTAGGCTCGCTCCACATTGATCAACTGACGTGCAAAGCCTCAGACTTGGCCCGGCGCGGGGTGATTGCGGTGCATCCGGTCAGTGGATGGTGGAAGGCCAAGCACCGTTTGCAAGGCGATCTGCCAAAAGCCCGTTTTGCGCTGATTGTTGAAATCGATGCGTCTTCGGTCGAGACGGATCTCTACCAAGAGGTCCAGGCAAATATCGCCACAATGATCGCGAACGAGACAGAAGTGTTGGTATAGAGCATTTTGGCGCAGCCGAAATGCGGATAGCGTGGCAGGCGTTTGCGGAGCAAATGCCGAGAGCGCCCCAGAGCATTTTGGCGCAGCCGAAATGCGGATAGCGTGGCGAAGGCCGTGCATGCCATCAGTCTATTCAGGGTTCTGGGGTGGCCCTTATAGCATAACGATAGTATTCAATCATAAAATGCCCTGAAAAACTCTCCTCAATCATATGAAATAAACTCTAAATGATTTGCACACCTCAAAAGAGAGTAGAATTCCCCAAGACTCGTGCCATTATTCTTTTTCAGAAATCATCTCTATGTATATAATTAAGATGTCACAATCACTTAAGTTGTATTTTTCTTCTTTGATTGTGGCCATGCAAATCTAAAACAGGGGAAGACAATGAAAACATTTGCCAGCATTGTACTGATGGGAGCGTTATGGGCGGTTCCGGCTGTCGCCCAGCCAAACCTGCCTGCGGGGCAGGGGATCCAGTCAGAAATCTTTGAACATGGCGGCGGCTGTCGGAAGAGCTCTCCACCGGGCCAATGTTGCCATATGCAGCGCTCCACGGGCACAGTGCATTGCCACTAACGCCTTTTCGAAGCGCCGAACAGGTCTCCACCGCAGCATTTATATTCCCGTGATTTGGGGGGAGCTTGCTCCCCCCAAATTAGGTCCTTTAGCATCTTCTATTTTTGGCAATGGGGTACCAGCGCGGCATCGTCTCACTTAGCGATAGTGAGAGGTTTGGCGGGCACCGATGGCCCCAAGCGCTTGGTCCGGCAGCGCCTGGAAGGACAGATGCACCCGCCAGCCCAGGGTTCCCATGCCAAGCCGCAACGCATCGGCCAGCAATTCGAGACCGAGGCTGTTTTGCAGCCCGCCCAAATCCCGGACCCGAAAGCCCAAGGGCTCGATCAGGGAACCGATGACGGCCTTGGCGTCCGGGTCATCCCCGGCAATCGGCACCTCGGCATTGGCCGTCCGAATGGCGTCGGGGGCAATGTCGAAGGCCTCCATGGCCAAGTTGTTAAACGCCTTGACCACCTTAGCCCCAGGCATCTGGTCCGCCAGCGCTTGGGCGAGGGGGGTCGGGAAGGCCTCCCCGCCATGCACCGCATCCATGGACCGGTTGGCGACGTCTATGACGATTTTGCCATCCAGGACCGAAGGGTTGCTGAGCACAAGGCGTGGATCGCGTTCACGCGGGCTCCAGAACACCACATCGGCTTGGGTGGCCGCCTCCTGAAGTCCTGTCGCGCGGGCCTTTGCCCCCGCGTCCGCCGCTGCGGCTTGGGCCTTGTCAGCACTCCGGGCGGCGAACAAAACCTCATGACCCAGCTGAGCCCAACGGGTGCCGAGCGCGCGGCCCATATTTCCAGATCCTAAAACAGCGATTTTCATGGCGTGTCTCCTTTTCACACGAAGAAGGTGGCATCGCAGCGCTATTCATTCAAATTGATAGTCATGACGGATCAATTCAGCGAAATTGAATTAAGAAAGCTCGATCTGAACCTTCTGCTGGTGTTCGCCGCCGTAATGCGGGAACGCTCGGTGGCCAAGGCCGCCGGACGGCTTTATCTCGGTGCTCCGGCGGTCTCCATGGCCCTTAACCGCCTGCGGGAGGCGGTTGGCGACCCGCTGTTTGTTCGGGCGGGTCATGTCATGGAGCCCACCAGCCAGGCTCTGCAACTGTGGGCCGGGTTGGAGCCTGCCTTGGGAGCCATTGAAGCCAGTGTGCGGGGCATGCGGGCCTTTGACCCCTTAAAAGTCTCTCGGACTGTACGGTTCGCCGCCCCGGATGACCTGGAATTCGTTCTGATCCCCTGGTTGCTGGAGGCTCTGGCTCGCCGCGCGCCAGGGGTGCAGATGATCATCCGGCCCGCAGATTTTCGCTCTCTGCTGCAGCGCTTGGACAGCGGTGATGCGGATCTGGCCCTGTCCGCCAGTCCGACAGAAGCCATTGAAGCCCGCCATCGGCTCCGCCCGCTGCAGGAAGACAGCTTCGCCGTGCTCTATGACCGGGCGCAATTGGGCTGTACCGGTGCTCTCGATTTAGAGACATGGCTGGCAACCCCACAGATCCTGCTCTCGGTTACCGGTGATCTGTCAGGGCCGATGGATCAAGCCCTGGCCGAAACGGGCCGTAAGAGGACCGTGCTCTTGGCTTTGTCGCATTTCCAGACCGCGCCGCATGTCCTGCGTCGCCAGCCCTGTCTGATCAACATGCCTGCCCTGGCCGCTGGGCATTTTGCGCGGACCTATGATCTGGAGGTCTCGCCGCCGCCATTGCCCTCTCCGACCTTCACCCTGTCCCTGTGCTGGCATCTCCGCACCGAGTCAGACCCGTTCCATGCCTGGTTCCGCGCTTTGGTCGAGGAGGCCATCGCCGATTTGCGCGGATCTGCAGTGGTCTTACGGGAGTGATCACTCGGCACCGCGCCTCCCCGGCCAGGCACTACCCCGCTCACCCCCGGTTCAGATGGGCTTCCAGCGCCGCAAGGCCGTCCTCTAGCTTGGTCCGGCCAAAGCCCAAGCGGAAGCGATCCGTTGGGGTCTCCCCAAGATCGGAGCGATAAATCGTGCTGGGCAGGAACAACACGCCGCTGTCCTCGACCAAAGACCGGCAAAAAGCCTCCACGCCCTCTGCACCCTTGTAGCGCGGATAGGCCATGCAGGAGCCGTCCGGGCGTCGCCACTCGAATAGATCCGGGTGGTTGGCGAAGAACCGATCCCATTTCGGCAGGTTCTCATCGATGATCGCGCAATTGCGGGCCAGGATGCGCGCGCGATTGCGCAGGGCAATCACCGTCAGCCGCTCGCTGGGTCCGGAATTGCAGATCGACAGATAATGCTTCAAACGCTCCATCTTCGAGAGCAGCGCTCGATCCTGGCAGGCGATCCAGCCAATGCGCAGCCCCGGCAACCCAAAGGACTTTGACATCACATTCAGCGACAGGCCGCGCTCATAGAGGTCGGTCACGAAGGGCAGATGCTGGGTTCCGGTCGGGCCCAGGCCGTTGAAGATCTCGTCATGCAGGATGTAGATCCCATGCTTGCGGCACAGATCGATCAGGGCTTGATAGCGCTCCAAGGGCAGGATCGCCCCGGTCGGATTGTGGGGAAAATTGATCGTGACCAGCTTGGTGTTGGGCCGGATCGCGGCAGCGACCCGATCAATGTCCAGCGACCAATTGTCGTCCGGATCCAGCGGCACCCCGGTGGCCGCACAAAGGGCGACCGGCAACGTCTCATGGGATTGGTAATTCGGCGTCACCACAATGGCATGGCTGTCGGGCTCCAGTATGACCGTGTTGGCGGCAAAGATCGCCTCGCTGGCCCCGGCAAAACAAAGAATGTCCTCCGCTGACCGGGTCTGATAGGTCTCGGCGATGACGGCGCGTAGATCCGCAGCGCCAAAGGTTTCCGTATAGCCCAGCCACATGCCCTCAAAGGCCTCGCGATCCGCATCGGAGGCCATGGCCAGCAGATCGCGCAAGGACATCGCCTCAGCATCGGAGGCGGTCAGATGGTAACGGGCTTTGAATTCCCATTTCGAGAAATGGGTTTCCAGACGAAAATCCGGCAAGCTGGACATGGGGTTGGGGTCCTGAAACTCTGGAAATGGCATGGCATCATCCTATCGCACACCCCAATCCAGAAACAGAATCGATCCTATTTGATCGGATAGAGCTCTAGATCGTCTGCCAACCGTCATAGAAGGACTCTTCGACGCCATGGGTTTTCATCCAGGCGTCCAACTGCTCCCAAACCATGTAATTGGCATATTGGATATTGCCATCCGCATGCATCAGGGCGCGCAGATAGGCGGTGCCGTCGACGGTGCGGAAGAACACGTCCTGGAACCCATCCTGGTCCCCATCCACATTGCCCAGCACAGTGAGATTGTTGTTCTTCAGGTCATTGGTGAACCGGGTTTGGCTGTCAAACTCTCCACCCAGTTCTACGGAGCCATCCTCGACAAAGGGGTCGAGATAGATGCCGACCACCCGGCTCGCCCCTCCGGCCCCGAAGTCGCCCAAATTCAAATCGCCATCCACCGAGGCCCAGCGCCCTAGAGCCCTGTTCGATTTAATAGAGTCATTCTGACGGAGTGCATTTGTGACAAGATCAAGCAGAAGTCCGCAGGCCATAT
>JBMYTN010000073.1:0-15100 GCA_049604415.1 Rhodospirillaceae bacterium
GCAGAATTTCGTGAGATCAAAATACCGCCCCGCCGGTTGGCGGGTGGTGGGCGGTACTGGGATTGAACCAGTGACCCCTACGATGTCAACGTAGTGCTCTCCCGCTGAGCTAACCGCCCGTACCCATCTGCGGTGCACCCATCAAAGGAGGGTGAAGCGCGGGACTTGCGCCTGGAAACGCAAGTGAGGGCAGCGTTCTAAGGGGTTCGTCAAAAAATGGCAACCCCCTGCGAACAGCTTTTTTCACTTTCCTGCCGCAATGCGCGAGCAGGGTGCGCCACCCGTCCCATTGGTTTTTTTGCTCACACCATTGCGAGCAGCCCCTGGGGTGAGTTTCACCCTGCTCGTTTGAACAGCAGCGTGGCTTTCGCTTGGCCCTTTGCCTATACTATTCGCATGAAGACCAACGGGGACGGGGCCACCCAACAGATGATGGGCAGTGCCTCCAACGAACACCTAGGCAAAAAGCCCTATCAACTCGTCGAACCCGACGAGCAAACCCTGCCTGTTGTCCTCGCCTCGCCCCATTCCGGCATCTTCTATCCCAAAGCCTTTCAGCAAAGCTCGCGGCTGGACGCCATTGCTCTGCGTCGGTCCGAAGACACCCATGTGGAACGGCTGTTCGCCGATGGGCCGTCCTTGGGCGCGCCCATCCTGTCTGCGACCTTCCCCCGGGCCTATTTGGATCTGAACCGCGAACCCTACGAGCTGGACCCGGAAATGTTCAGCGACAAGCTGCCGGACTTCGTCAACACCCGCTCGCCCCGTGTGGCGGCTGGTCTGGGGACCATCGCCAAGCTGGTCGGCAATGGAGCCTATATTTATCGCTCCAAGCTGCGCTTCGCCGATGCCCAACAGCGCATCGATGAGATCTATCGGCCCTATCATCGCACCTTGGCGGAGCTGATCACCGCGACCCGGGATCGCTTTGGCTATTGTATCTTGCTCGATTGCCACTCGATGCCCTCAAGCACTGGCCATGGATCCCACCAGAACCGTCCGCATTTCGTTTTGGGCGATTGCCATGGCTTGTCCTCCCGGGCGGTGGTGATGGATTGCCTGGAAGGCGCTTTGACCCAAAAAGGCTACCGGGTTGCCCGCAACACACCCTATGCCGGTGGCTTCACCACCCACCACTATGGCCGACCCGCTTTGGGCCTGCACACGGTCCAGGTCGAGATCGCCCGCAACCTCTATATGAATGAGATCAGCCACGAGCCCCTGTCCCGGTTCGATGTCCTGCGCGCCGACCTCAATCAAGCGGTCCAGGCACTGGGCTTGATCCCGCGCTCCTGCCTGCTGCCCAGGCTGTCCGACGAGACCGCCCATCAGGAAGCGGCCCAATAGGCAATTTTCGCCTGATCAGCTTTTCCTGCCCAAAACACCCTGACCCATCTCACTGCCCGCATTAGATAAAATTCAGACATGATTTTCGCCAATTGGGGGCGAAAAATGCCGTCTTTGGCTCGTCACTCCGAGCCCAAAGCCAAGAAAGTTTTAAGACTCAGATCAATCGCAAATTGGTCGGACCGCCAAGCCACTCCCTCTGTTATTTCCATAATTTTATTATGGATAATAGTCTTGTTTTGGTAGGAATGATCGCCCATCTCACCGAAACCGGCTGTTTCCATTGGGACAAAAAAAAGGGGCCGCTCCGTGAGCGGCCCGAGTTTAGGGAGGAAACGTCCAAGAAGCAGACCACACCGACCGGAGCCGTATGTGCTGCAATGCAAAAACTACCCTGTTTGCCCTCGGCTCTGCAAGGGTAAACCGGTCAATTCCAAGAAAAAACAATTTGATTGCAACTTTTGGATTGTTGGTCCCACTTGATTTTGCGTTAAGCGTTGAAGCCTTTGTTACAATTCGCCTGAGTCATCGACCAGTGAGCTAAAATGTCCGCCAGATAGACAATCAAAAAACCTGTCGGACCGCCGAAAAAATACCTGATCAAAATACTCTGATTCGTTTATCCCTATTTATGGCGTAGCAGAGTCGCTTTTCTGGGCCAAAAATCACCCACAAATGCGACAAAGCCGTCACATAAACCGTTTAGGCAACCCAGTTTGCTGAACTCAACAGTTAAGGTCCCTAAACTGGCATCCTGCTTGCTTAAAGCTACAGCAAACAGATCGCAGCGGGTCCGGTCCGAGAGGCCCAATCGCCTCCCTGCTGCTCAGCGAGTGGAAAACCATGCCAGTCCCGATCAGCACCCTCTCCCTCAAGCGGTTTCTTGCCTTTGGCGGCGTAATGCTGCTTGCGGTCTTGGCCATGCTTTTGACCGGAGGCCCCGCCTCAGCCGCGCGGGTGCTGGATTTGTCCGAAGACGTGGCTGCCCGATCCGCCGCCAGCCTCTGCGCCCGGGAAACCGCGCGCATGGAGGCCCAATTTGGTCTGCCAGAGCGGTTGCTAACGGCGATTTCCCTGGTGGAAAGCGGACGCTATGACAAGGCGTTGGGGGCAAGAATTGCCTGGCCCTGGACCGTGATGGCCGAGGGACGCGGCAGATATTTCCGCACCAAGGCCGAAGCTTTGAACGAAGTGCTGGCCCTGAAGAAGCGGGGCATCCGCAACATCGACGTCGGCTGCATGCAGGTCAATCTGCATTTCCATGGCTCCAAATTCCGCTCCTTAGAAGCCGCTTTGGATCCGGCGAGCAATGTGGCCTATGCGGTCGATTTCCTCACCCGCCTGCATCGGGAGACCGGCAGCTGGGCCAAGGCCGTGACCCGCTATCATTCCAAAACCCCGGAATTTGCCGGGCGCTATGCCGGGCGGATCGCCAAAGCTTGGCAGGAAATCGCCAAAACCGGGTCAGACCGCAATGCCATGTTCGGATTGGCCGCCAATGCCGGACTCTTTGACGCCAATGCCGCCACTTGGGCCTCCAGCCTGCCCCTTGGCCCGGCGGAAGGGGAAACCAGCAGCGATGCCGCCCTGTTTGCCTTGGCCAATCGCAGCGAAACTGGGGCCGCCCGACCGCAAACCGCCCAAGGCCACGTCCATGGCACCATCATCACCGATGGGCGCATCGTCCCGGAGGGCAGCTATTATGAGCTGAGCGCCACCGAACGGCTGCGCCGGGCCCAGGAGGCGGAAACCCGCGCTGCCGAGCAAGCCGCCGCCCAAGCCGCCTTGCGATCCCAACGCAGCGCAGCCATTCGGGCCAACCAATTGCGGACGGCGCAGATGGATGCCAATCAGGCCAAAAGCTATGCCGATCAATGGCGGGCGAAACGGATCGCTGACTATCATGCCCGCAAAAATTTGAACTCGGAGGCAGAATAACCCATACTCGGGGCATGTCCTCCCCTGCCGATATTCCCCCCAGCGCTCTGGATGCCTCTGTGTCCCAGGTCGCCCCCGCCATTCCGCGCCTGCCTGCCGAAAATCCCCGAACCCTGGACGAGGCCTTGCGCAAAATGTTGCAAGGCCAGAGCCCAGCGGTGTTCCTGGATTATGACGGCACCCTCAGCCCCCTGGTCGCCCGTCCGGAATTGGCTATCTTGGATCCGGCCTGCCGCACCGCCCTCAAGGACCTGGCTGCCCTATGCCCGCTGGCCATTGTCAGTGGCCGCGAACGCCCAGCCGTCATGGAACTGGTCGGCTTGGGCGACAGCCTTGCCGTCGCAGGCTCCCATGGCTTGGACATTATGCTGGCGGGCGGTGATCTGCTGCCGGTGGCGCTGCCGGACGACATTCCCAGCCTGATCAAGGGCTGTCAGGAGGCCCTGGCGGCCTGCCTGAAACCCTTTGCCGGGCATTTGATTGAACGCAAGCATCTGTCCGTGGCGGTGCATTATCGCGGTGTCTCCCCAACGGCCCACGAGACCCTGCGCAACGCGGTCCTGAAAACCATGGCACCGCATATCGCACCCCCCTCCGGCCCACCAAGCCTGAAGGTCAAGCCGGGCAAAATGGTGCTGGAGTTTTTGCCCTTCCTGGATTGGGACAAGGGCAAGGCCATCACCCACCTGTTTGAGCGTCCGGAATTCGGCGCCCAAGGCTGCATGCCGCTGTTCATTGGCGATGATGTTACGGACGAGGATGGCTTTCGCGATGTGAACCGGCTGGGCGGGATCTCGCTGTTGGTCCACGACCCGCTGCGCGACGATCCGACCCGCGCCAGCCTCGCCCAGCGTCGCTTGGCCGATTGCGACCAGGTCACTGCCGTGCTGCAAGCGCTGATCCGCCTGCTCAAAGCCCCCATCGACCAACAACCGACCTCTCAGCCCAGCCAGCCACGCGGTTCCGATAGCCCGGAGGCCGCAGGGTCATGAGCACCGGTCGCCTGATTGTCGTCTCCAACCGGGTTGCCGTGCCCGATGACAATCCCGCCCGGGCTGGCGGCTTGGCGGTGGCGTTGCGGGATGCGCTGCAAGCCAATGGCGGCATTTGGTTTGGCTGGAGCGGCAAAACCACCCAGAAAAGCTCCACCGCACCGCGCTTCGTCGATCAGGATCCGGTGACCTATGCCTTGGTCGATCTGGGCAGGTCTGACTACAACGAATATTACAATGGCTTTGCCAATCGGACCCTGTGGCCGCTGTTCCACTACCGCATGAGCTTGGCCGAGTTCGACCGGCAAAACTACATGACCTATCGCAAGGTCAACTCGCTATTCGCCCAGCTGGCCTTTCCTCTGATTGAACCAGACGACACCCTCTGGGTCCATGACTATCACCTGATCCCCTTTGGCGGCGTGCTGCGGGATATGGGGGTGACCAACCGGATGGGGATTTTCCTGCACACACCCTTCCCGGCCATGGAGGTCTACCGCGCCCTGCCCAGCCATGCCCGACTGGCCGAGGCCCTGATGGCCTATGATGTCATCGGCTTCCAGACCGAAAATGACCGCCGGGCCTTTGCCGATTACATCACCTTGGAAGCGGGCGGCACCGAAGCAGCGGGGGGCTTGCTGCAGCTTGGCAACCGCACCACCCTGGCCAAGGTTTACCCCATCGGCATTGATGCCCCGGCCATGGCCCAGGATTCCCGGCATTCGGTCCAAACCACCGCCTATCGCCGCCTGTCCAAGAGCCTCGCCAACCGGTCATTGCTGCTGGGCGTGGACCGGCTGGATTATTCCAAAGGCATCCCACAGCGTCTGGCCGCCTTTGCCCATTTCATCGAGAAATATCCAGAGCATCGAGGCAAGGTCTCCCTGATGCAGATCGCGCCGTTGTCCCGTTCTGAGGTGCCGGAATATAAGCGGATGCGCGATGAGCTGGAGCGCTTAAGCGGCAATATCAACGGCAAATTTGGCGATTTCGACTGGATGCCGATCCGCTGGCTGACCAAAAACTTCCAGCGCAGTGTTTTGGCCGGGTTCATGCGCCAGGCCCGCATCGGTCTGGTCACCCCGATGCGCGATGGCATGAATTTGGTCGCCAAGGAATATGTCGCCAGCCAAAACCCCTCGGACCCGGGGGTGTTGGTGCTGTCCACCTTTGCTGGGGCAGCGCGGGAGCTGACCCGGGACGAGGCTCTGCTGGTCAATCCCTATGACCAGGAAGACGTTGCCGATGCCATCCATCTGGGCCTGACCATGCCCTTGGAAGAGCGGCTGGAACGCTGGACCTCGATGATGGACAAGATCACCACCAACAGCCTGGATCATTGGCGGGACACCATCCTTGATGACCTCCGCGATGCGCCTTACACCCCTGAGGCTCTGCCCTCTCCCTAGCCCTGTTGAACGGTTTTGCCATGGCCCGCCCTGACAATCCTCTGCCCGACGCCACGGCGGATATGCCGCCTGGGCTGATCGCCGATATTGGCGGCACCAATGCCCGCTTCGCCTTGGCAAATGCGCTGGGCGGCATCCGAGACGAACGGGTCCTGGCTTGCAAAGACCATGCGGGTCCCCTAGAGGCCGCCCAAGCCTATTTGGCCGCCATAGGCTATGACGGTCCGCCGCCGCTGCGCGCCGCGTTCTGTGTGGCCTGCCCGATCACCGAGGACCGCATCGCTCTGACCAACGGCCCCTGGGCGTTTTCGCAGCAAGAGACCAAAGCCGCTTTGGGCCTGGAGCGGCTGATGTTGGTCAATGATTTCGCCGCCCAGGCCTTGGGCGTGCCCCATCTCGGCCCCAAAGACATCATCGCCATCGCTGGGCCGGACCGCGCTGCCGAGACGGTTGGCGCAGCCCCCATCGCCGTCATCGGCCCCGGCACCGGGCTGGGGGTCGGCTTACTGGTGCCCGGCGGCCATGGCCGGATGATCCCAGTGTCCACCGAGGGCGGTCATGTAACCTTGGCAGCGCGGACCAACCACGAGGCCGAGGTGATCGCGGTCATGCGTCGGGACCGCTTGGGGCTGGATGCGGAGAACAGCGACCATGTGTCGGCGGAGGCCTGCCTATCGGGCACCGGTCTGCCCGGGCTCTATCGCGCCGTCTGCGCCGTGGCGGGCCAGGATCCGGAGCCCCTGACGGCGGCGGACATAATGGATCGGGGCACCATAGGCCAATGCCCGCGCTGTGCGGAAACAGCCGATTTGTTTTTCGCCTTTTTGGGCACGGTCAGCGGCAATCTGGTTCTCAGCGGCGGCACCCGGTCGGGCTGCACACTAATGGGCGGGATCCTGCCGCGCTATGTGGACGCGCTGAAGGCCTCGGCCTTCCATGACCGTTTCCTCGATAAAGGCCGCTTCCGCGCCTATATGGCCGCCGTGCCGATCCAGCTCGGCATCCATCCCTTCCCGGCCCTGCTAGGGCTCGCCGCCCTCACCCGTTAAGGGGCTTCGGCGGCGTCGGGCGGTGGCACCGGCTTGCGTCCGCTAAGACGGGCCAATGTGTAGGGCAATGACAATGCCTCCCGCATCCGGCTCAGGATCCGAGTGGAGCGCCAGGACGGGCGCGCCCCGCAAAGCGTGATCTCCAGCGGCCATCCTTGGCTGGCCCAGCGGGCAATGATCCCGGCGCGGGCCAAATGGGCATGGTCGGAGACAATCAGCAATCGCCCTGGACGCTGCGCAGCGGGCAGATCCCGCAGCAGGCCAAGGCTGTGGACCATATTCTCGATGGTATTGCGGGCCGCCGCCTCGCGCAGGATCCGCCCCGGTTCGATCCCGGCCTCGACCAGCAGCCCCGCCATCACAGCAGCCTCGGACGGATGGTTCGGACCGCCGGTGACCCCACCGGACACAATGATCAGGCCGCCGCCGCCCAGTGCCTGGTCCTGCGCAACCGCCAAGGCGCAACGCCGCCGGAGGGCCGGTCCAGCACTGCCATTGGCGGCCAGCTTTGCCCCCAACACCAGAATTGCCGTACCCTGATGGTCAGGTTTGGGGTCCGTTAAGTGTATCGACATCATCGTGACATCTTATCAGGGACAAAAAAACAAGGTAAACCAGCGCTTAGGAAAGCTTGGTTGTCTTCCACAGGGCAGGCGACCCGGTGTATAAACAGATGCGAATGGATGGCCATTCTTGTTTTCATAAGTGGACAACTGGGGCGTTCCCTGGAATAGTGACAGCGCAATCTTCGTGATCCATGGCGTATTGACTGTTTGGGCGCGGGGCGACGGCGCATGGCGCATAGGGACGCCGTTCAGTTGACGCCGTACAGTTAGGGAGCACCGCAGTCCGGCGATGGCGTCCATCGGGCCGATCACACTTTTCCGGGAAAAGACCTCCGTTCACCAATTCGGCGACGCCGCCGTTGGCATGGAACAGGAGACCTCTTTTGTGATCCGGTCAAACCGGATCATTCTGGAGCTTGGGGCCTCGCACCGGACCCAACAGGCGGTGATCCGTGGTCAAAACATCCCGTCAACTTTGCGCCTGGCGGCCATGGTGGTCGACCGGTTTTTGCGGGATTCCCAAGTGTTTTCTGGCCAGTCCGCCGTGGATTGGGAGGAGCTTTGGTCGCGCAAAATCTCCGACCATGAACGCCATTTCATGAATGAGTCCTGGGTGTCGATCCATGTGGATGGCAATACCCTGTTCCAGACCGAGGGCTCGGAGGCCATCGACTATATCGAACAGGTCGCCATGGGCGAGGATCTGACCGACGACATTATCAAAGACGCCACGCGGATGATGTTTGGCTCCCTAGAGGACGCGGTGGTCCAGCATGAGAGCCAGACCGCCGTGGTGTTCACGCCGTTTTCCAACCATTTGCGCGCTGCCGTGCTGGAACGGCGTGGCGGGCGCACCGGGTCGTTTTCGGTCTCCGCGTTCCACCAGCCCGATTACAAGGTCCGGCTGGGCTCCTTCATTGCCTTTGTGGCCGATCTGGTCGAGGCGGTGTTCCTAAAGGACTTTTTGGACCGGGTCCGGCAGATGATGGAAGAAAACAATCTGCGCACCCCGCCGGTGCCCCATGACCAATTGGCCTCCAATCTGAACCGCAAGCGGCAATGCGCCCAATACGTCACCGCCTTTGAGCGCGCCAACAAAGTGCAATACCGCCCGGAACGCCCGGAAATTGGCTAAGGAGGTCTCCGCATGACCGCCGACCCCGTTGCTCCGCTGCCTGATCCGATCCCCGATGCCGAAACCCTGCCCGGTCTGCCCCGGATCCGCAATGGGACCATGCTGACCGAGACCATCGCCTTTGACGGCAAGGCGGTGCTGGATGTGGGCTCCGGCGATGGCCGCTTGGCCCGGCTGATGGCCAAGGCCGGGGCGCGGGTGGTGCTGGGTCTGGAGGTCGAGGATCGGCAATTGGCCCATGCCCTGGCCGGACCGCCAACGCCGGGGGTCGCCTTCCTGAAATGTGGCGGTGAAGTCCTGCCGCTGCCCGACCAGTCCGCAGATGTCATCGTCTATTTCAACAGCCTGCATCACTTGCCCGGCGTTCCGGCGATGCAGGCCGCCATGGCCGAAGCCGCCCGGGTGCTGACCCCCGGCGGGTTGCTCTATATGGCCGAACCAATCGCGGCGGGTGGCTTTTTCGCCCTGACCAAGCTGGTCGATGACGAGACCGTGGTCCGTGCCCAGGCCTATGGGGTGTTGCTGAACCTGGCGTCGGGCTCTCTGCCGCTCAGCCTGGTGCAGGAAACGCTCTACACCAATACCCTGAAGGAACCGAGTTTTGCCCTGCTCAAAACCCGGATGACCTCCATCAGCCCGGCCCGGGATGCGGCTTTCAGCGCGGCGGAACCCGAGCTGGCGGCGCTGTTTGTCAGCCAGGGCATCGCGGTGGCCGAGGAGCCGGAGGCACGGCTGTTTGAACAGCCCATGCGGATGATGCTGTTCCGCAAGGATTAGAACAACTGCGCGCATTGGCGTCCCCTCTTGCCCTTGGGGTGCGTTACACCATATCCTCACGTCAACGGTGATGATCTTGATATGAGTGTATCCCCCATGGCGTCCACAAGCTCCCCGTCCACTCCGCCCCCCCGGCCCGCTTGGTTGCTGGGTCTGGATATGGGCACCGACAGCATTGGCTGGGCGGTGTTCCAATGCACCGAGACTGGAGCGCCCGCGCCTTTAAAGCTGCTTGATGGCGGGGTCAGACTGTTTGACAGCGGCCGAGACCCGAAAAAGCACACCTCCCGCCGCAAGGACCAGGGCGAAAAGCGCCGGGCCCGCCGCCGCCCCCGGGCCTGGAAATGGCGCCGCAGCCAGCTGGAAACCTTGCTGCAGGCCCAGGGCATTGCCGCCCCACCGCAAACCTTGCGGCAACAGGCCTATGGCTTGCGCGCCAAGGGGCTGGAGCAGGCCCTGAGCGGCAAGGAGCTTTGGGTCGTGCTGTTGCATTTGGCCAAGCATCGCGGCTTTCGCTCCAACGCTTTGGAGGCCGCCGAGGCGCAAGAGCCGACCAAGAAAGGCAACGACAAAGGCAAAGGCAAAACCAAAAGCGCCGACAAGGCTGCCAAGACGGATAACGACGAGGATACCGGCTTTTGGAGCGCCAAGGAGACCACCCTGCGGGAGCGGATGGTTCTGGCGCAAAAGCCCTCGGTCGGGGCGCTGTTGGCTGCCGATATTGCCGCCCAGCGCCCGGTGCGGATGCGCTACAACAAGATCGCCGGATCGGAGAAAACCGCACCGGAGGACAGCCAGCCACCGCCGGATGTTGCCGCCCCGACCCGGGCCTTGATTGCCGAGGAGTTTGACCTGCTCCGCGCCCGGCAGGAACAGGTCTTTCCGGGCCTGGATTGGGCGGCCATCGAGGATTTGATCCTGGACCAGCGGCCCTTGCGCGACCCGGAAATTGGCCGCTGCCGGTTCTTTCCCGATGAGGAGCGAATGCTGCGCGCCATGCCCAGCGCCCGGCGCTATATCATCCGCCAAGCCTTGGCCAATCTGCGCTTTGAGCCCCCGGCGGGGGTCGCCAAGGAAGGTGCAGAAGGGCTCGATCCAGAGCAATGGGCCATAGCGGAGGACATGCTGGGCAACCAGGAGCGGGTCGCCACCGCCGCGCTGCGCAAAGCAATGGGCATCAAGCGCGGGCAGTTTTTCACCCTTGAGGCCAAGGGCAAATCCGGCAAACGCCAGGCGAAGTTTTTGGAGGGCGATGTGACCAGCGCCCTGCTCGGCCCGTTGATCCCGGGCTGGGCGGCGATGTCCCTGGAGGATCAAGACAGCCTGTTCCTGGCGCTGTGGGCACACCGGCGCAGCGGGCGGGGTCTGGCCGACTATATCCGCGATCCGACCGGCCCTTTAGCGATCACGTGCGCCCAGCGGGTGGCTGCCCTGTGCGATGGAATCCGGTTCGCGCTGCCCACTGGACGGCTGAATATTGGTCTGACGGCGGCACGCAGGATCGGTGCCGCCTGTCAGCCCGGCGTAAAAGCCCATGAGGCCGAGGAAGAGGTCACCGGCAAAAAGCATCAGCAAGAAACCCCTACGGAACGGCTCGACCGGCTGCCTTATTATGGCGTGCTGCTGACCGGATCCTGTGTCGGCGGCCTGGGTGGCACGGACGCGGAACGCAAAGCCGCTGAGACGGATTTTGGCTTGGCGGAACGGATCTATGGCCGCCTGCCCAATGTCTCGGTCCATATCGCGTTGAACGAGGTCGCCAAGCTGGTCAACGCCCTGCTGCACCGCCATGGCCCGAAACTGCGCCGGGTGGTGATCGAAACCACCCGCCAACTCAAGGCCGGGGCAGAAAAGCGTAAGGAGTTGATCGCCGAGCAAGCGGAGCGGGAACGTTGGAACATCGCCACGGATATGGAGCTGCGCCAACAGGGCAGCGGCATGTGGATGCAAGATGCCCGGGAACGCCGCCTGCGCTATCGGCTGTTCCTGCGCCAGAAAAAAGTCTGCCCCTATAGCGGCGAACGCATCCAGCTCTCAGACCTGCTGACGGCTGCCTATGAGGTCGATCATGTCATCCCGTTGGGTAAGGGTGGTCGGGACACCCTGTCGAACAAGGTGATTTGTGTTGCCGGGAGCAATAAAGCCAAAGGCGACCAAACACCCTGGCAGGCCTTCCACCGCAAAACCGTCAAGGACGGCATGGACTGGCTGGTCTGGCGGGACAAGTTTCTGGCGGATTTGGATGACGACACCCGGGAGGCCCTGGGGTGGCGCTTTGAAGAAAACGTCCACATGCGTCTTGCCGCCAAGAAGGCGGGCCTCCAGTCCGATGACCAAGGCGACACGGGCTTCCTGGAACGGCAAGTCAATGACACCGGCCATATTGCCCGTCTGGCCATGCACTATATCTGGCATGTGGCGTGGGAAGTCGAAGGCAAGCCCGTTGCGGCCAATACCGGTGCGCTGACCGGCTACTTGCGGCGGGCCTGGGAGATCGCCCCACCACTGGAAGAGGATCTCCGCGACCTGCTCAGCCCGCAGGCCTTCCACGACCCGGAGGTGGCACGCACGGAAGTCCTGCGCTTGCGGGAGGATAAGAAAAACTATGCCGCTAAGCTGATGCTCAGCCGGGTTGATGGCATGACCAAACTGTTGGTCGACAAAACCTGGGTCAAAGATCCGTCTTTGCCACTGCTGCTGCGGGAAATTCAAAAGAGCCTTAGCGGTCAGGGCAAGGACCGCGCCGACCATCGCCATCATTTCCTGGATGCGGCAGTGAATGCAGCGACGACCGACAGTCTGATCAACATCTTGACCAGGCTGCACAAGGAGCGCTCCGAGCAAAGCCTGCGCAGCGCCGGATCTGCAGAAGACCGCGCCAAAGTGATCGGTCAGCGCGCTGGTCAAAGTCTGCCCGATCCATCCGAATTGGGCCTCCCGGCACCCTTTGACGGCTTTACCGATCAGGTCCTGAAGCATTGGTCAAAGATCTGGCCTTCCCTGCGTCCGGCGCATCGGACCGGGGGCGAATTGCATAAGGAAACGGTCTATGGCGTCCGTCCGGTCGCGCAGCCGGATGGCGCAGAGGATAATGTTGGGCATAACACGCCACCGCTGATCCGACTGACCCAGCGGGTGGCGGTGGAGCGGTTGTTCCTGTCCGATCAAGGCAAGCCGCTGCCGGAGGCCAAACTTCAGGAGGTGATTGATGGCTTCGCCTCGGAGCGGATGCGTCAACGGTTCAAGCATTTGCTGGCAGAACGCCGACGGGAGCATCCGGACGAAGCCCTGTCCCTGGCCTGCTTGGCGGTGGCTCGGGACCGACATTTCGGACCGCGCGGCATGACCGGCAACACCCTGCTGCAGTCGAAGGTTCACGATCCGCTGTCACCAAGATCGACCATTGTCACGCCCTTTCGCGACAATGCCCGCGCCGCAGTGATGACCGGGGGCAATGCGATCTATCGGATCTATGCGGTCCAACAGAAGAACGGCAAGGAGAAGTGGGATCACGAGGTGATTAGCACCTTCCGCGCTGCCTCCGGTGCCCCGAAGCCAGACCCGGAACGGGGTCGCTGGATCATGGATTTGCGCAAGGGCGATCTGGTGTTTTTGCCCGAAGCCCAGCCGGAACCATTCTTTTGGATCAAGCAGATGATCCAAGATGGCCGGTTATTGCTCTGGCCCCTACGGATGGCCACAGGGGAGCGTCATGCCCTAAGCGCCCAATTGCGGATTAAAGGTTTTAATCTTCAGGAAGACCAGGGGATGGTTCTGTCCAGCGCCGATGCACTGCGCAAACAAGCCCTGCGCCCGGCAACGATCTCGATCCTGGGCCGGATCCGGGTGAAGTAGGAAATGTTCTGCAGACATAGACGACCACTCATTCAAAATTTATATTGTTAAAATCAAGGGAGAAATGTCATCCCTGTAGTTCCATGGCCTCGCCCCACGCGGTCGTGTTGGAACCAATGCCGGAGCAGACCATAAAAATTCTGCTCCGGCACCCTTGAGTAATTTATGCACGCATAGAGATTTATTAGATCAATTGACACTTCTCATATTTTACGGCATACAGGGATGACATTTTATAGGAGGCCAACCTATGCTGCTCCCCGAACCAACCGATATCTCATCAAAAACCAAATCACTGAACACTAGAAAACCTCCATTCTATAGCCTAAGAAAACCATTGTATGTCTTATGCATAACAGCAATATTGACTCTCACTGGCGTTCAGATCCTTAAGTACTCCAACATTACTTTAGAAGCAAATATTAGAGTTTCACTATTTTCAGAGAATACAGAATAATCTTATTTAAATCAATTACCGAACAATCACTCCCCTTAGCAATAGCCTTATCGCTGCCTCATAGGCCTCCCGATCCTCGCCTTGGGCAATGGCGAAGGCCGCCCGGTCAAAGGCCGCTGCCAGCAGATCAGCCAAGGGCTCGATTTCAGCATCAGACAATCGACCGTCAGCCGCTACGGCCTGCAAGCCTTCCACCAAGGTCGCCGTTCCGGTGTCCTGATCAATGGCCGCCATGACGTCCGGACCTAACACTGCAGGCCCCTCCTGCAACAGGATCTCCACCCGCCCAGGGACTGCCATGGCGGAGAAATAGGCCCGGGCTCCGGCCATGAAGGCCTCCAAAGGCGGCAGGTCCGCCAAAGCTGCTTGGCTGATCGCCGCCGCAACCGCTTCGGCCTCTTGGCGCACCAGGGCTTCCATGACAGCGGCCTTGTCGGCGAAGTGGTGATAGAGCGCCCCTCGGGTCACCTCTGCCGCCCGGACAATCTCCGGGGTGCTGGTCTCCGCATAGCCCTTGGCAATGATCAATCTCCGCGCCGCCGCCAAAAGCGCGGTCCGGGTTTCCGCGCGGCGTTGAGATTGGGTCCGGCGCGTTTTTTCTTCTTGCATACATACAGCCTGTTTGTTAATTGCATTCATACAAACAGACTGTATGTAACTTTGGCTCGGAAGGAAACCCCGCGATGCAGTGTAACCAGTTCTATCCGGTTTTGATGACCGACCGGGTCGCCGAGACGGCCCGGTTTTACCAAGATCATTTCCGCTTCCAGCCGACCTTCCAGGCCGATTGGTATGTGCATTTACAATCGGCGGAGGACCCGTCGGTCAACATCGCTGTGCTAGACCGCAGCCATGAGACGATCCCGGAGGCCCAGCGCCATACCAGCGCCAAAGGCTTGTTGATCAATTTTGAGGTCGCCGATGTGGATGCGGTTTACCAGCGCGCTTTAGACGCCAAACTGCCCATCCTCTTGGCCCTGCGCGATGAGCCCTTTGGTCAACGCCACTTCATCAGCCAGGACCCCAATGGGGTGATGCTGGATGTGATCACACCCATCCCACCCAGCCCGGAGTTCCTGGCGCAATACGCGCCCGAGGCGGTACCGGACTGAAGCCCGAGGGGATTTGGGCCGCGGCTTATGGCCCCGCCCCACGCGGCCATGCTAGAGTACAACAGCATCTGGATCCTCCAAGACCCAGGTTCCATGGCCCCGCCCCACGCGGCCATGCTAGAGTGCTGCTTCCCATCGCCAATGCACTGCGCGCGTTCCATGGCCCCGCCCCACGCGGCCATGCTAGAGTGGCTGATTTACTATTTCTGGGATGATATCGGTTCCATGGCCCCGCCCCACGCGGCCATGCTAGAGTCAGAAGGTACTGAATTTCCCCGTACCGATTGTTCCATGGCCCCGCCCCACGCGGCCATGCTAGAGTCGAAGGCCGGGACCTGTACCGTGAACACGTGTTCCATGGCCCCGCCCCACGCGGCCATGCTAGAGTGGCCGGATCGGTCATGGCCTCGTGGACCAGGTTCCATGGCCCCGCCCCACGCGGCCATGCTAGAGTATCACATCG
>JBMYTN010000074.1:0-15000 GCA_049604415.1 Rhodospirillaceae bacterium
CCACATGGCCCGCCCCGTCGGAGACAGGAGCGAAGCGATCTGTCGTGAGACACAAAAAACTGCCCGGCGGCCCATGCCGCCGAGAGCCAAGCCCCATGCTTTGCATGTCTCCGACATGACGGCGCTGGCGATTGAAGCCACAAAAGACTCCTCCGGCAGGGGGGGGGTTGCGACAACCCTGAAGTCGTGTGCCAATAACAATCACAAGGGTGACAGGAGTACCCAAGGCTCGCGACCGCGAGCCCGACGCCTCATGGCGTCGAGAGCCAAGCCGGAGGCGCTGGCGATTGAAGCCACAAAAAAATCGTGAGACACAAAAAAATCCTGGCGACTGAAGCTAAAAAAATCAGGCCGCCCGGACTTTGTCCAGGAACACCGAAACCTGAGCAGACAGGTCCTGCGCCGTGCCGTTCAGGCCCTCAGCCGCGCCCTGGACGCTTTCTGAGGTCCGCCCGGTTTCCTCGGCGGCAATCTGAACCTCAGAGATCGTGCTGGCGACCATAGAGGTGCCCATCGAGGCCTCCTGGATGCTGCGCGAGATTTCCTGGGTCGCCGCCGACTGCTCCTCGACCGCTGCCGCAACATCCGAGGCAATGGCACTGATCTCCTCAATCACCTTGGCGATGTGATCAATGGCCGCCCCATTGCTCCGAGTCTGCTCCTGGATCGCAACAATCTGCTTGGAAATATCCTCGGTCGCCTTGGAGGTCTGATTGGCCAGGTTTTTGACCTCATGGGCCACCACGGCAAAGCCCTTGCCCGCTTCTCCTGCCCGAGCAGCCTCAATGGTCGCATTCAAAGCCAACAGATTGGTCTGCTCAGCAATATCGGTGATCAAAGCAACCACCTCGCCAATGCGGTTCGAGGCATCGACCAAGGCCCCCATTTCCTCATTGGTCTTGCGCGCCTCGTCCACGGCCCGCCCGGTGACATCGGCAGCCCGGTGAACTTGCTGGCCAATGGTGCTGATCGACGAGGACAACTCTTCAGCCGCGCTAGACACGGTCTGGACATTGGTCGACGCCGCTTCCGTGGCCCCGGCCACCTCTGTGGCCCGATCCGCCGATTGACGGGCCCCAGCGGCCATGGAGGCGGAGGACTCCGTCAGGCTTTGTGCCGCAGCGCTGAGGCCGCCGACCAGATTGCCGACCGAGGCTTCAAAGTCATTGGCCATGGCCTCCATGCTGCGCCGGTGATTTTCCTGGGCCTGGGCCTCTTTTTCCGCCTGTTCCCGCTCTAGGCGTTGATTGCTCACCATGGTGTCGTGGAACACCGTCAAGGCCTTGCCCATGGTGCCGATCTCATCGCTGCGATCGCCACCATCAAAGCGTTTGGTCAAATCGCCCGCCGTCAGAGCGGTCATCACCTCGGTCATGTCGCCCAAAGGCTTGGTGATGGATCGAATGATGAAATAAGACACAGCCGCACAAATCAACAAAGCCACCAAAGCGCCACCCAGAAGGGTCATTAGGATATTTGTGAAAGCCTGCTCAACATCCGTCATATAGACGCCAGCGCCAAGCATCCAATCCCACGGGGCGAAGCCGACCACATAGGATGACTTGCCTTCCACTTGCTCGCTGGCCGGATTTTTCCATTGGTAATCGACAAAAACCGATTGGCCCCCGCCGGTCCCGCGGCTCATTTCCTGGAACAGCAATTTGCCACCCTGATCTTTGGTCCCGAGCAGATTTTGACCTTCTAACTGTCGCGCGGCCCGCATGGCCAAGGCGGTGCCATCCCGATCCAAAACAAAAACATAATTGCTGCCTTCAAAGGTCATTGAGCGGACCACATCCAAAGCAGCCTTTTGCGCCGCTGGCGCGGTCAGCTCACCGGCCTCGGCTCTGGAATGGAAGTCAGCAATGATGTCTTTGGCAGACAGAGTGATGTCCTGGATTTTGTCCAGCCGACTCTTCACCATGCTGTTGTACTGCCCAAAGGCGGCATAAATAGAAAATAAAATCAGAGCGACACCGAACAGGACAGAGAGCGACCAAATTTTGGCCCCCAAAGAGAGATTGCGACTCATAACCGTCTCCATCAAAGACCGGTGGCAAAAACAACCTGACGCGCGCAAATCCTATGCTGGACCCGCACGGGTTTTTCTCCGCTGTCGCTGAATTTTTAGTTTGTCTATTTTGATTGCGGTCTCTTAAACCAAGGAACGATCTTAAAGTCCAGAAATATCGTGGAAAATAGAGCGCCTAACGCAAAAAGAGAATGTTTTAGGTACATTTAAAACATTGGTTTAATTATTTTTGGTTTTTTATTGCTTCGCAAAATAAACCATAACGTTCAATTTTTAAAGGAGGCCGAGACTCCAGAGATTTGGGTGCACGGTCTAGTGTTTCGGGAAGATGAGGCTGACAGTGGTGCCCTTGCCGACATCACTTTCCAAAACCAACTGGCCGCCATGCAAATCGATCAACTGCTTGGTGATCGATAATCCGAGACCGGTGCCTTCCTTCGCGCCCTGTTCCGCATCATGGAGTTGTTCAAAGGGGCTCAACGCCTTTTCGAGGCCTGCCTCCGGAATGCCAATGCCATTGTCTTTGACACTCAGCAAAAACAATCCGTCCTCGGCTTCGCCATAGCTGACCTCGACCTTGCCATGCTCTTGGGTGAATTTCACCGCATTGCTCAGCAGATTGAGGAGCATTTGCTTGGTCCGCAACCGGTCCGCAACCAACTGATTGACTGTGCGTTTCCGCGATACCGTGATGCTGATGTTCTTCTCTTCCGCCTTGGTCATGATGACTTCGATGCAATCGGAGACGAGCGCATTCATATCCACCACGGATTTTTCCAGCGCCACCCCACCGGCTTCGATTTTTGACAAGTCCAGCATGTCAGAAATAATGTTCAGCAGATGACCGCCGGAGCGATGAATCAGCTCGGCATATTCCTGGTTCTTGGCATTCCCCAGCGGGCCGAAAATGTTGTTTTTCATAGTTTCGGAAAAACCAAGAATCGCATTGAGCGGCGTGCGAAGCTCATGGCTCATATTGGCCAGGAAGGAAGACTTCGCCTTGCTGGCCTGGATCGCCTCCTCCTTGGCCTTGATCATCTCATCTTCGGCGTTTCTGATATCGGTGACGTCCGTGACACTGCCGATGATCCGCAGGACCGCCCCATGGCCGTCGCGTTCAATGATCCGGCCCCGATCCCGCACCCGAATGACACCCCCATCCAGGCGGACCATGCGATGCTCGGAATTATACATTTTGGTCTTGCCGCTCAGCAGGTCTTCCAGGGTCTGAAAGACCTGAGGCGCATCTTCCGGATGCAACCGGGCGGCAAAGGCGTCCTTGGTTTCGGCGATATCGCCGCGTTTCGCCCCCATAATGCGGTACCACTCATCATTATGGGTCACCCGGCCCGTGGGCAGATGCCAATCCCAGAAGCCTTCATGAATAATTTCAAGGGTTTGCTGCAAGCGCAGTTGCTGTTCTTCAAGCTCTCTTTGGGTCCGCATCAAATCGGTGATGTCTTGGGCAATGATCATGCATTGCTTTTTGCCATCCGGCCCAATCAGCGGCTTTTTGATCGATTTAAAATGCCGGATCTCTCCGGTTTCTGAATTCCGGGAGTCTTCATAGACGATTTCGGTCTCACCCTTGGCCATGACAGCCAGGGCGCTTTCGCGGAAATGATCCGAAAGCGGCTTGGGCACGCCGTAATCATCGTCATGCTTGCCCACCATCTCGTCGGGCGTGGTGCCATAGAGACGAGCGACAACCTGATTGCACAGCAGGAAGTCGCCTTTTTCATCTTTCAGAACGAACACGTCGGGGATCTGATCGATAACCTGACGCAGGAGGCTCTCGCTATACGCCACGGCGACGGGTTTGCCCGGCTCTGTTTTGGGTTTCATAGTTACCGGACCGATTAGAGAGACAGGTAACGCTATGAGCGATTTATTTTGCGGTTGGTTAACGTAACCGGTTTGTAAAAAGAGTCAACCTGCGGTGAAGACCTCCTCCCGATAACAAGGGAACGAGGTCTTCTACAGTGCGTCATGCTTAGTGCCGAAAATGGCGCATGCCGGTCAGAACCATGGCCAAACCGGCGTCGTCAGCGGCATCGATCACCTCTTGGTCGCGCACGGACCCGCCGGGCTGGATCACGGCGGTCACCCCAGCCTCGGCAGCAGCAAGCAAACCGTCGGCGAAGGGGAAGAAGGCGTCAGAGGCCACGACCGAGCCCTTGGTGCCCGGGAAGGCCCGCCCGGCCTCAGCGGCGGCGGCCACGGCGTCCTCGGCCTTGCGGGCGGCGATCCGGGCACTGTCGACCCGGCTCATTTGCCCGGCCCCGATGCCAACAGTGGCCCCATCCTTGGTATAGACAATGGCGTTGGATTTCACATGCTTGCACACCGTGAAGGCTAGGCGGAGATCCGCCAGCTCGGCCTCAGACGGAGCCCGCTTGGTCACCACCTTTAAGCCCTCATCGCCCAGCAAGCGGTTGTCTCGGCCCTGGACCAACAGGCCCGCGCTGACACTGCGCACCGTCAAGGCTGCTTCTGTGCTGTCGGGCATGGCCCCGGTCAGCAGCAGGCGCAGGTTTTTCTTCTTCGCAAACAGCTTGATGGCGTCCTCATCGGCCTCGGGCGCGATCACCACCTCAGTGAAAATCTTGGTGATCTGTTGCGCAGCGGCCAGATCGATCGGCCGGTTCAGGGCGATGATGCCACCAAAGGCACTGACCGGATCGCAATCCAGCGCCTTCAGATAGGCCTCGGCCATGCTGTCCGCCGTCGCCACGCCGCAGGGATTGGCATGCTTGATGATCGCCACCGCCGGGTCCTGGAACTCGGAGACCAGCTCAAAGGCCGCATCGGTGTCATTGATGTTGTTGTAGCTCAGCTCCTTGCCCTGGAGCTGGCGGGCCGAGGCCAGACCCGGACGCTCTGCGCCATGGACATAGAAGGTGGCCGATTGATGCGGGTTCTCGCCATAGCGCAGATCCTGCTTTTTGCGCCCAGCAAAAACGATATGGCGTGGGGCGGTATCGCCAACCTGGCCCTGGAACCATTGTGAAATCGCCGCGTCATAGGCCCCGGTGCGGGCATAGGCCACCGCCGCCAGCTTGCGACGCAAATCAGCAGAGGTGCTGCCGCCCTGGGCCGCCATTTCCTCTTGCACCGCCGCATAGTCTTCCGGATCCGTAATCACGGTGACAAAGCCATGGTTCTTGGCCGCCCCCCGGATCAGGGACGGGCCTCCAATGTCGATATTCTCAATGCAGGTCTCGAAGTCGGCGCCCCGGGCCACGGTGCTTTCGAAGGGATAGAGATTAACCACCACCATATCGATCGGCGGAATGTCATGGGTTTCCATGGCTTGTTGGTGGTCCGGCTTGTCGCGCAAGGCCAGGATGCCGCCATGGACCTTCGGATGCAGGGTCTTCACCCGACCATCCAGCATTTCCGGGAAACCGGTAAAGTCCGCCACTTCCACCACCGGCAGCCCCGCATCGGCCAGGGCCTTGGCCGTCCCCCCGGTGGAGAGCAACTCAACACCATGGCCAACCAAAAACTGGGCGAAATCCACCAAGCCGGTTTTATCGGAAACACTGAACAGGGCGCGGCGGATGGGTGCGGGCGAAGCGTCGGTCACGGGTAGAGACTCCAAGAAAACCATTAAGAAGGCCGGGGCTATAACACGGCCTTGGCCGGTCTCCAAGTCCGCCTCTCTCAGAGCGAAGAGTTAAGGCCCCAGCACGACGCGGGGCGACCGGTCAGCAGGCTTCAGGCCCTCCGCATCGCCCTCAAACTCCGGCACCACCCGTTCCATGACCGCGCGAGCCGTTTCCAGATCGTCTTGGCTGCAGGCCCGGGCCAACAGGTTCATTTCCGAGGTCATGGTGCCCGCATTCAAACTGCGGGGCACGGCGCTTAACACCCCATCAGTTGGGGTGGGTTGGGTGGCTTCCTTGCCGTGGAAGACTTCCTCGAACAGCTTTTCGCCCGGACGCAAGCCGGTGATCTCGATGGCAACGTCTTCATCGGGCTTCAGCCCGGCCAAGCGGATCATTTGCCGAGCCAGGTCAATGATCTTCACCGGCTCGCCCATATCCAGCACAAAGATCCCGCCGCGATAGCTGTCGGTGCCGGTGCCTAGGGCGGCGGCTTGCAGCACCAACTCCACCGCCTCGCGGATGGTCATGAAATAGCGGGTGATGTCCGGATGGGTCACCGTTAGCGGTCCGCCCCGGGCCAGTTGCTTCTGGAACAACGGCACCACGGAGCCGGTGGAGCCAAGCACATTGCCAAAACGCACAGTGACAAAATGGGTGCCGCCCTTGCGCCGCTTCTCCATCAGGTCAAAGGCCTGGCAGTAGCTTTCCGCCATCCGCTTTGACGCCCCCATGACATTGGTCGGGTTAACCGCCTTATCGGTCGAAATTAGCACCATGGTCCGCACCCCATGGGCCCGGCAGCAATCGGCCATATTGCGGGTCCCGATGGCGTTGGTCCGCAAACCCTCAATGGGATTGCCCTCCACCAATGGCACATGCTTGAGGGCAGCGGCATGGAACACCACCTCCGGCGCTTCGCTCCGGAACAGCGCGTCCATCCGGTCCACATCGCGCACATCGGCGATATGGGCCACCCGGGACAGGCTGGGATAGCTGTGGCTGGCCTCCATATCGATGCTGTACAGCGCATATTCCGACTGCTCGACCAGGATCAGTCTTGCGGGTTCGAGATCAGCGATTTGACGCACCAGCTCCGAACCGATGGAGCCCCCAGCGCCGGTGACCAGCACCCGTTTGCCCCGGATCAAATCGATCACCGGGCTCTGGTCCAAGCGGTTTTGCGGCCGTCCGAGCAGGTCTTCCATGGCGACCGGACGGATTTCCAGGCTATCGGCGACACCGCTACGCAGTTCCAGAGATTTTGGCACCCGGGCCAAGGTCATGCCATGGGCGTCGCATTGATCGAGCAGGCGGCGCACCTTGCCGCCATCCATGCTGTCTTTGGTCAGGATCACCTTGCTGGGGGTCTGGTCCTGGCGGTCCAGGCGGGCCATCACCGCTTCAAACTGCTCCAAGGTGCCCATCACCGGCACACCCCGGATCTGGCGTCCAACCCGATGGCTGTGCTCGGCCATGATCGCCATCACCGCATAGGGGGGAGTTTCCTCCACCGCCAGGCTGCGCAGGAACAGCTCGGCCTCGTCGCCGGCCCCGGCCAGCACCACGGGCACGGCGCCGCTGGCCTTGGCGCGCTCGGCCCGGGTGGTGCCGAACTGCCGATCCTTCATGGCCCGATAGAGAAAGCGTGGCGCGGAGAGAAAACAGATCAGGACCAACCAAGTGATCAGATAGACCGAGCGCGGCAGCACATCGGCCCGGCTGATCAAAAACAGCACCGGCAGATAAAGGGCCATGGTCAAGGTGGCCCCGCGCAGGATGGCGATGACATCTTCCACCGAGGCATAGCGCCAAATGCCGGTATACATGCGTTGGGTGTAGAAGGCGACGGCAGCACAGCCCATGAACAGCACCGTGCCCCAGGCCATATCCTCGAAGGAGGCAAAGCCGTCCAGCTCCTCGCCCAGCCGCAAATAGAGCGCAAACAGAAAGGCCGCCGCGGCCATCAATAGGTCATGGGCGAACACATAGCGGGCCCGGCGCGGCATGCTGGGGAGGTTCAGCTTCACCCCTTCTTTTCCTTCTTATCCTGATCCGGCTGTTCCGGCAGCGCAGGGGCGGAGCATAGACCATCGTCCGGGAGCGGGCGAGGCGTTTCCGGAACGCCAGGACCGCCCAAGGCCTGCAACACCGCCAAAACCGGCAGCGCGGCCAGCCCAAGGGCGGCCCAAGCGCCGATAAATGGCAGCAAGGCAGCAATTCCGATCAGCAACAGACCGACCAGACCGATCCACAGCGAGACCTCATCGGGTTTCAGGCCGCCGCGATGGACCGCGAATTGATAGGCATGGGTGCGATGGGCTTGCCAGATCTTTTCCCGCCGCCCGATCCGGCGCAACAGGGTGAAGGTCGCATCAGCCCAATAATAAGCCGGCAGGATCAGGGCCACCGGCCAATAGCCCGCCGCACAAAACACCACCAACAGGGCCCCAAGCAGATACCCCAAACCGATGGACCCGACATCGCCCATGAACAGCTTGGCCGGGTGCCAATTGTGGACCAGAAAGCCCAGGGCCGCTGCGGCGATCACCGCGCCGCCCACCAGCCAGCCCGCCGCCGCATCCGAAAGTTCCAACGCCCCGATCAACAGGGTCGCCCCGCCGCCGACCACCAGACATTGAGTGCCGGAAATCCCGTCAATCCCATCCATAAAATTGAACAGGTTGACGAACCACAGCCAGCTGACAAAAACCAGCGGCGCGCCGAGCCAGACCGGCAGCACCCCGCCCAAGGTCACGCTGCCCGCAGGCAAGGCCCAAAGGCCGAGCGCCACCGCCAGGGCCTGGACCCCGAAGCGCAATCGGGCAGGCAGGGAATTGCGATCATCCAAGAAGGACAGCAGACAGAGACCAGCGGCCAGGATCAACAAAACCCAAGCCCCGGCTCCAACCCCTAGCAGGCTCCAGAACAGGGCCAAGGCGGGCAGGACGCAGAGCATGATCGCCAGCCCGCCGCCACGGGGGGTTGGCACCGAATGGCTGGAGCGCGCGGTCACCTGATCAACGAATTGCCGTTTGATCAGCCAGGGTCGGACCCAACCGGTCAGCCAGGCTGAGGCGGCAAAGGTCACAGGCAGCAAAATCAGCAGCAGAATTTGGGCGGTGTCGGACATGGCCAGGGTATAGCCCCTGGCCTTGGGGTGATCAATCGATCAGGCGCGCCCCAACCCAACCTATCTATCTGCCAGCAAGCGCCGATAGACCGCGACGGTCTCCCGCCCAATGGCCTCGGCGGAAAACCCTGCCACCACCCGCTCCCGCGCGGCCAAGCCCATAGCTTGACGCCGGGCCGGATCTTGGGCCAAGCGGCGCAGGGCCTCGGCCAGCGGCTCCACCGAGCGCACCGGCACCAACAGCCCGGTTTCGCCATCCACCACCAACTCCCGGCAGCCCGGGGCGTCGGTGGTGATGCTGGCCCGGCCACAGGCTCCGGCTTCCAGCAGCGCCTTGGGCAACCCTTCGCGATAGGAGGGCAGCACCGCGCCATGGCATTGGCCCCAGACCTCGGCCATATCGTCGCGATGGCCCCACCAGGACAGCAGGCCCTCGGCCTCCCAGGACTTCAGCCGTTCTTCAGGGATCGATTTCGGATTGCCGGGATCGGGCTCGCCGATCAGCACAATCTCCACCGGTGCGCCCTCGGCCTTCAGGATCCGGGCCGCGTCTGCCAGCTCGACCAAGCCCTTATCGGTCAGCATGCGCCCGACATAGGCAAAGCGCACCGGGCTGCCCTCGGGCTGGGGCGGCTCGGCCAAGGGCTGCAAGCTCTGGGTATCAACGCCGGAGCCGCGCACCAAGCTGACCCGCTCGGCCGCCAGAATGCCTTTGCGCGCGGCGGTTCCGGCGAAAAACGCCTTGTCATCGGCATTTTGTACCATCAACACCCGCCGGGGCTTGTCGAGGATCCAACGGAACAGTCCGGTGATCAGCGGGCGCAACAGCCGGGCTTTCAAATCATCGGAGATATAGACATAGCCCATTCCGGCCATGGTGGTGGCCACGGGCGGGGCTCCGGCGCACCAGGCCGCAATGCCGCCATGGACCGCCGGTTTGATCGCCACATTATGGATCAGATCCGGGCGTTCCCGGCGCAGCAAGCCGATAACCCGGCTTAGGAGGCGCAGCTCGCCGAAGGGATTGACGCCCCGGCGGTTGAAGGGCAGCGGGATCACCCGAATGCCCAAGGCCTCGATCTGGTCCCGATGGGCATTGACCCGGCAGGCCACCGCGACCTCGAAACCATCGGCCAGGGCTGCCAAAGCCATTGGCCGCCGGTGACGCCAAAAGGCCCAGTCCTCGGTGACCAGGAACAGCAGTTTCGGCGGCTTGGGATTGGCTGGGGGCGTTTGCGCAGAAGGGTCGGCAGCACTCATGGGATCCGGCGGAGCTTAGCGGCGTAGAACCCGTCCATACCGCCCCGCTCGGCCAAATGAAAGGGGAAGCTGCGCAGATCGCCGTCTGCAGTGATCAGAGCCGCCGCCAGATCCGGATCGCTCAAGCCCAGATCCTCCGGTTTCAGAGGCTCGCGAACGATTTGCCCGTCCGCACGGGCCAAGAAGGCCTCGACCTGGGCCGCGCCCTCCTCCGGCTGCAGGGAGCAGACGCAATAGACCAGCACACCATCGGGACCGAGCAAATCCGCCGCCCGGTCGAGCAGGGCTGCTTGGACATCGCTCAGGGCGGCGACGGTCATTTTGTCCTTCAGCCACAAGGCGTCCGGATGGCGACGCAAGGTGCCCGTCGCCGAACAGGGCGCATCCAGCAGGATCCTGGCGAAACGTTTCTCAGGATCTTCCGGTTCCCAATCCTGGGCCTCGGCAGCAATGACTTCGGCCTCCAGCCCGCAGCGGGCCAAATTCTCCCGCACTGCCTTGAGCCGGTTTTCCGAGCGGTCCAAGGCGGTAACCTTCGCCCCCCGCGCAGCCGCTTGCAGGGTCTTGCCACCGGGCGCGGCGCACAGATCGAGCATCTCCTGGTCCGCCAGATCGCCGAGCAACTGCACCGGCAGGCTGGCGGCCATGTCCTGGATCCACCACGCCCCATCGTCAAAGCCCGCCATTTGCGGCACCGGCGGCACCTCCGCCCCGGGATCCACCCGCAGCATGGCGGCTTGGGGCAAAGGGGTCGCTGACAGGGTGGTGGCCCAGTCTGTCGTGCCCTGGGTAGGCTGCTTCAGATGCACATCCAGCGGTGCCTGGGCCAGAGAGGCCCCTGCAATGGCCGAGGCGGTCTCCGCCCCATAGGCCTGTTTCCAGCTTTCGCGGAAAAACCGCGGCACATCGCGCAAGGGATCGGGATCGAAGCCGTCGAGCACCGCGCGGCCCTCCCGATCGACCCGGCGCAATATCGCATTGATCATGCCGGTTTGCCGATCCAGGCCAATGGCCCGGGCAGTGTTGACCGAGGCCGAGACCACCGCATGGGGCGGGCCGTCCAAATAGAGCAGTTGGGCGGTGCCCAGCCGCAGCAAATGCAACGCCGCCATCGCCCGGCCGCTGGGTTTGCGGTCCAAAAACCGGCCCAACACCAAATCAATGCGGATCAGCCAGCGCAAGGTGGTGGCGCAAAGATTGCGGGCGAAGCCCCGGTCGCGGGCGTCCAAGGATCGGGTTGCGGCCTCAAAGCCCTGATCCAGCGGGCGGCCATCCTCCAGCACCCCCTTCAGCAAGGCCATGGCCGCACGCCGGGCGGGCACGCCTTCGGCCAGCTTGGCCTGCTGGCGTGGTGCCGGCGCTTTGCGTGTTTTTTGTAAGTCCCCCCCGCGACGCATAATCGGTACGCTTACCCCCAAGGTCCCCGCGATGCACCACCGCCCATGCCCTGCTCTGCGGCCATTTTGCGCAAGGCCGCAACCCGGTTGGCGGTGTTCGGATGGGTGGAGAACAGATTGTCCACCTTGCGGGCATGCAGCGGGTTGACGATGAACAGATGTGCGGTGGCCGGATTGTTTTCCGCCCGGACATTATCGATGCTCTTCGCCCCGCGCTCCAGCTTTTCCAGGGCCGAGGCCAGCCAGAGCGGATTGCCGCAAATCTCGGCCCCGCCTCGGTCGGCCTTATATTCTGCCGTCCGGGAGATCGCCATTTGCACCACCATGGCCGCCATCGGGGCCAGGATCATCATCAGGATCGAGCCGATCAGACCCAGTGGATTGTCGCGATTGCCGCCGAAGAACAGAGCGAAATTGGCCAGCATGGAAATCGCACCGGCCAAAGTGGCGGTGATGGTCATGGTCAAGGTATCACGGTGGCGGACATGGGCCAGCTCATGGGCCATGACCCCGGCGATTTCTTCCGGGGTCAGAATCCGCATCAGCCCGGTGGTGGCGGCCACGGCCGCATTGTCCGGATTGCGCCCGGTGGCAAAGGCGTTCGGCTGCTGGCTGTCAATGACATAGACCTTGGGCATCGGCATTTGGGCGCGGCGCGCCAGTTGCTGCACGGTGCCATACAGCTCCGGCGCGCTGCGGGCATCGACCTGCCGCGCGCCATGCATGCGCAGCACCATTTTGTCGGAGTTCCAATAGGAAAACACGTTCATGCCCAGTGCGACCACAAAGGCGATCAGCATCCCGCCGGTGCCCCCGAGCATGAAACCGATGGCCAAGAACAGACCAGTCATTCCGGCCAGCAACAAGCCAAGGCGCATTGACGTCATGGGATCCTCTTGCCAAGTGAAGTCGTAACAGCGTTGGAGGGCGCATGCGCTCCATGCTCCTTATATGCCACGGAATTGCGGTAAAGACAGGGCCGTTTCGGGACCATTTGATGCCCTGATCTGCCCCGATGCCCAAAACCGAGTGATTGGAAAGAGGCACAGCCATGACTGACCAACCCAGCGACCAAAGCCCCTCTGAAGCCGTCGAGCAAAAAACGGAGACCCCAGAGCCCAAACCCGCCCCCGAGCGGCCTTTAGGCAAACCGGAAGACTGGCCGGAAGAGGTTGGCGGGCCCAAAGGGGCTGAACCAACCCGTTTTAATGATTGGGAAAAAAACGGTCGCTGCAGCGATTTTTAAGGTCTACGCACCCTGGTCTTGAGCGAGCCGTACCCCTCCCTTCAGAGAAGGGGCTGGTGGCAGGTCAAAAAAGGCGGGTAGAGATCCTTATTTCTTGTTGCAACTCATTCTCATTTTCATTACAAAACACACAGAAATTTTGCGGGCTTTGCCGCGTCTTCCCGCTCCACCATGAAGGATCCTTCGCCATGACCCCGTTTTCCAAAAACACCCGCACATCTCAAGCCTCTGGCACCGATGCGGATGGCGGACCTGATACCACCGCTGCCATCGGCCCGGCGACCTTGGCCCAGGTCAGTGCGGCGGAGCGGTTCATTGTCCAAGGGGTGCGGATGGTGGTTCATGGCACCACTCTGGCGGTCCTGGAGCGCTTGGCCCGACCTATGATGAGCGCGGGAGCCTCTGATCTGGCCGCAGAAGGCGTGGTGCATCTGGTCCGGGCCTTAGACGATGCGGAGGGACCGCAAATTCGCTTGCGCCGTCCGCAATGCGCCAAGCTGGAGGATGATGAACGGGTGATTTTGCGCTTTGTCAGCGCATTGGCCCGCCAAGACCTGGAGGCCGCACAAATCTATGGCGATCTGCTGGTCAGCCCAACCCATCTGCCCCGGCTAATCCATGCCGGACGCAGCCTTGTTGCCACCCTGACCGCAGAACAGGCCCGGTTCACCTGCCACAGCCCCGTGCCCGTCGTCGCTTGGTCGTATCAAGAAGCCGCCGAATAGAGAGATATGTAAGAACCTGGAATTTCTTCGGCTTCATTGTCGGTCTGAAATGATGCTGAGCAACTGCGTTCAGGTTTGAATTCACAGAACTTAATATGCGGTGACTTGCTTTGCCCTGGGTCCATAGAATGCAAACTCATTCCGTGCACTCGTTTATATTGACCAATGTTTAACTACTTGCAATGAGCGAGCAAAAAAAGCAAACTATATGTTATTCAGCTGATATCGAGCCCAGATCAATTATTATTTCAATAGGATAGGTTGTAAATTGAATACAACAGAAAAAGGGAATCAACTAGAAAAAAGTTTGTACAAATATCTCATAGATGAAATAAATAATGATTCTTTTGTATACGGTATATATCCCCCTCACCTTTGTAAGATACATAGGCAAAAAAAATATTTCTGCAATGAAAGAAAGAACTTTATTACATTCGATGTTGTTCTCGAAATCTATCGACCCGATAGCGATGACGCTCATACACATGTGGTATTCGAATGCAAAAATCACGACTGTCCGATACAGGAAAATCAAGTTGTAGATTTTTCCGACAAACTGGATAGAATATTCAGACATAACGCCAAAGGAGTTCTTGTAGTATCAAAGAAACTTCAGTCTGGAGCGGAGAACTTGGCTCGTTCTCGAAAGCTAGGAATCGTGAAGTTTCAAAGTGATGGCCTTGAAATTGTTGCAGAAAGAGCAGGGATACCTTTCGTCAATAGAAATGAAATTAGCTCACAATTTTTTCATAATCAAAAATACAGTAAAACACTTAAATTCTCAGCATTTTTCGGCAATAATTTTTCCAGTGATTTATATTCTTTCCTCATTTCGTTAGATGATGGCATTTCAATAGATAAGAAAATAAATCCAGATGCCAGTTTTTTGATCCCCTATATAAGTAAACTTGATCTGGAGGCATATTCTGTTGATCTATTAAACTCCATAAAATACAAAGACGGACCTGTTGATTTAGATAGCGCTTGCTCATGGCTAAATGTCAAAAAACGTAAAATTGATTCTTTCTCATATACTAGTGATGGAAAGAATTTACTTGGATCAGCTAATTTTGACCAATCAGAAATCACTATCTATAAAAACTACAGTGATCATCAAGAACGATTTACGCTAGCTCATGAAATTGGGCATTTTTTTCTACAACATCAGCGTTATTTAAAGAGTGAGTGCGCTGTTGAAGATGATTTCTTTGTACGTCGTGAACCAAAAATCTTTCAAGCTATTCAAAGATTAGAATTTCAAGCTAATGTTTTTGCTGGACATCTATTACTTCCAAGCACTGTGTTTTTTAATAAAACAAATACATTTCGTGATGAATTAGATATTAAAGATAGAGGTCACGGTTACATATATGTAGACGATCAAAATTGTAACTTAATTCCATACAATGAACTACTATCAAAATTGTCCAATTATTTTCAAGCATCTAAACAATCAATTAGAATTAAACTCTTGGAAAAAGGTTGGCTTGTGGAAAATTTTGCTACGACAGCATCAAACGAACTATACAAAAAAATAGGGGCACCTGTACAAAGACGGTATTCACCTGACACTGCCTCCCTTTAAGTGCGATCAAGCTG
>JBMYTN010000075.1:0-14716 GCA_049604415.1 Rhodospirillaceae bacterium
GAGACATGCATTCGCATGGGGCTTGGCTTTCGGCGGCATGAGCCGCCGGGGCTGCAGTCGCAGCCCTTGGGAGTGCTCATCAGGACAATGTGCTATAATGGGTTCACCACTCCTGGTGCTTTGCTTTTGATTTGAAGCGGGGGTTTGGGGGCGCGCTTGCGCCCCCATGGTTTTCCTCTTTTCGTTTTTTTGGCCCTCGCCGGGCGCCGTCATGTCGCAGACATGCATTCGCAAGGGGCTTGGCCTCGCCCTCAATGGGCTTGCCGACACCTGCGGTGTCAGAAGAAGACTTCCCCTTCGCTTTCCTCTTGTCATCTTCCCTGGCGCGTCCGATGTTCGTTGCAGACGTGCGGAGCCTTGACGGGACATTCCCAAACCAAGCCATCACGCCCGACGGGCGGGCTGGCTGAGAAGCGGCCGACTGGCCGCCGGGCCTTGTGGCCCGAAAGCCTCCGTGGCGTTTGAACGGTTTGAATGAGCGAGGCGCAGGGCGCATCGCGAATGAAATGGGAAAACGCATGCGTTTCACGGGCACTGAGAACTATATCGCCACCGAAGATCTGCTGGTGGCGGTCAACGCCGCCCTGACCCTGCAACGTCCCCTGCTGATCAAAGGTGAGCCCGGCACCGGCAAGACCGTGTTGGCCGAGGAAGTCGCCAAGGCCTTAAGCTGGCCCCTGATTGGCTGGCATATCAAATCCACCACCAAGGCCCAACATGGCCTCTATGAATATGACGCGGTCTCCCGGCTGCGGGACAGCCAGCTCGGCGATCCCAAGGTGGCCGATATCGGCAATTACATCAAACCGGGCAAACTGTGGGAGGCCTTTGAAGGCTCCGGCTCCGAGGATGTCGGCACCGTGCTGCTGATCGATGAGATCGACAAGGCCGATATCGAATTCCCCAATGACCTTTTGTTGGAACTCGACCGCATGGAGTTCCATGTCCACGAAACCGGCCAGACCATCAAAGCGGCCAAGCGCCCGCTGGTGGTCATCACCTCCAACAATGAAAAAGAGCTGCCGGACGCCTTTTTGCGTCGCTGCTTCTTCCACTATATCCGCTTCCCCGATGAAGCGACCATGAAGGCCATTGTCGAGGTCCACCATCCGGGCATCAAAGACCGGCTGGTTAAGGACGCCCTGACCATGTTCTTCCGCCTGCGCGAGGTCCCGGGCTTGAAGAAAAAGCCCAGCACCTCGGAACTGCTCGACTGGATCAAGCTGCTGATGGTCGATGATGTGCCGCCGGAGGCCTTGCGGGCCGGAGATGTGAAAAGCCTGCTGCCGCCGCTGCATGGTGCCCTGTTGAAATCGGAGCAGGATGTGCATCTGCTCGAGCGGCTGGCCTTCATGGCCCGGCGCGACGGGCGCTGACCTTTTCGGGGTCGGATGAAAGGGAAGGTCTCAAGGCGATGTTTCTGTCCTTGTTCCTGGCGTTGAAAAAGGCCGCTGTGCCGGTCTCCCTGACCGAATATCTCACCTTGCTCGATGCGATGGATGCCGAGCTGGCGGCCTATGATGTGGATGACTTCTATTATCTGTCCCGCGCCACTTTGGTGAAGGACGAGCGCCATCTCGACAAATTCGACCGAGTGTTTGGTCAGGTGTTCAAGGGCCTGGAACCGCCGGACGCCGGAGCCGATGCAGAGACCGTGACCGCCCAGATCCCGGAGGAGTGGTTGCGGGCCTTGGCGGAAAAAGTGCTGTCCGAGGAAGAAAAGCAGAAAATCGAGTCGCTGGGCGGCTTTGATCAGCTGATGGAGACCCTGCGCAAACGCTTGGAAGAGCAAAAGGGCCGCCATCAAGGGGGCAGCAAATGGATCGGTACCGGTGGGACCTCGCCCTTTGGGGCCTATGGCTACAATCCGGAAGGCATTCGCATCGGCCAGCATGAAAGCCGGAACCGCCGGGCGGTCAAGGTCTGGGACAAGCGCGAATTCAAGAACCTGGATGATTCCATCGAGCTCGGCACCCGGAACATTAAGGTCGCCCTGCGCCGTCTGCGCCGCTTCGCCCGCACCGGCGCGGCCACCGAGCTTGACCTGGATGGCACCATCCGCTCGACGGCGGAACAGGGGGGCTTGCTGGATCTGAAAATGGTGCCGGAGCGGCATAATGCGGTGAAGCTGTTGCTGTTCTTAGACGTTGGCGGGTCGATGGACGATCATATCCGGATCTGCGAGGAGCTGTTCAGCGCCGCCCGAGGCGAGTTCAAACATTTGGAATATTACTATTTCCACAACTGCCTGTATGAGGGCGTGTGGCGGGACAACAAGCGCCGCCATTCGGAAAAGATCCCGACCTGGGATGTGCTGCACACCTACCCCAAGGACTATAAGCTGGTCTTTGTCGGCGATGCCTCCATGAGCCCCTATGAGATCGTCTATCCCGGTGGCGCGGTGGAGCATTGGAACGAGGAAGCCGGTCAGGTCTGGCTGACCCGGATGCTGCAGACTTGGTCCAATGCGGTCTGGCTCAACCCAGTGCCCGAGGACCAATGGCATTGGACCCATTCCATCGCCATGATTGACGAGTTGATGGCCGGGCGGATGTACCCGCTCACCTTGGACGGCCTCGATCGGGCCATGGCGGATTTGTCGCGCTAACCCGTTTGATTTAAACATTAGTCCACGGCCTCGCCCCTGAAGTTTTTTCCTGCCCGGAACCGCATGCCATGCGCTGCTTTTATGACCCGGCCTGTCTGGCCCATAACCCGCCATCGGAATATTCCCGGGGGCGGCTGATCCCCTATCGAGAGACGCCCCGGCGGGCGGAAATCGTGCGTCAGGCCCTGATCGATGCCGGGTTTCATCCGCCGGAAGCCCCGGAGGTCATTCTGGGCGGAGGCATTGGGGAGCCGTTGACGGGCCAAGGCGGTTTGCCGCAGCCGATGCCCTCCCATGGCGGGCTGTCGGTGACCGATCCCCGCCTGGAGCCCCTGGCCCTGGTCCATGACATCAATTATCTCGGTTTCCTGATGACCGCCTGGACCCGCTGGTGTGCGGAGCCGGGCAGTGTGGACGCAGCGGGGTCCGGGACAGCTGGGATATCAGAGGCAGCAGAGGGTCCGGTCTATGCGGTGCCAACCGCCTGGGCGTTGCCGGAATTGGGGTCGGGCTGGCCGACGGCCATCGAAGCCCAGCTCGGCCTCTATTGCTTTGACGCCGCGACCCCGATCGGTCCCGGGACTTGGGATGCGGCCTTTGCCTCGGCCCGGGTCGCTCTGGCCGCAGCGACGGCTTTGTCCCAAGCGCCTTCTTTCCCGACCTTCGCCCTGTGTCGCCCGCCGGGCCACCATGCCGGGGCCTCCTTGATGGGCGGCTATTGCTATTTGAACAATGCGGCGCTGGCGGCCCAGGCGCTGCTGGAGGAGGGGGCAAAGCGCGTGGCGATCCTGGATGTGGATTACCACCACGGCAATGGCACCCAATCGATCTTTTGGGAGCGTGGCGAGGTGTTTTATGCCTCCTTGCATGCCGATCCGGATTGGGCCTTCCCCTATTTCGCCGGTCATCGCGATGAGGTCGGGGTGATGGCCGGAGAGGGGGCCACCATGAACCTGCCTTTGGGGCCGGGCACCGGCTGGGGTGAATACGCCTTTGCCCTGGATCATGCTTTGGCCGCCATTGGTGGTTTTGGGGCCGACGCCCTGGTGATCTCCTTGGGTGTCGATGTCTGGGGGGGCGATCCCTTAAGCCAGTTCCGCCTGCGCAGTGCCGATTTCCTTAAGCTGGGCACGGCCCTGGCCCGCCCGAAACTGCCAACGGTTTTTGTGCTGGAAGGCGGTTATGCGGTGGAGGACACCGGCACCCATGTGGTCCAGACCTTGAACGGGTTTCTAGGGGAGTGAAACCCGTTTTGACGCCGTCAAAACGCGGATTGCGCAGCAAATGCCGAGAGCGTCTAGAGCGTTTTCTCCCGGTTTAACCCTCTTCCAGCCCCATCAGGGATTTGGCGAAATGCTCGGCCTCGAAGGGCCGCAAATCGTCGACCCCTTCCCCGACCCCGACAAAATGCACCGGCAGGCCGAACTTATCGGCCAGGGCGACCACCACGCCGCCCTTGGCGGTGCCGTCCAGCTTGGTCATCGCCAGGCCGGTGACGCCGGTGACCTTCTGGAACACCTCGACCTGGTTATGGGCGTTTTGGCCCACCGTGGCGTCGAGCACCTGGAGCACCGCATGGGGGGCCTCGGGGTCGAGCTTGCGCAGCACGCGGATGACCTTTTCCAACTCGGCCATCAGCTCGGCTTTGTTTTGCAGCCGCCCGGCGGTGTCGATCAGCAGCACATCATGGCCGTCTTCCTGGGCCTGCTTCAGGGCATCGAAAGCCAGCCCGGCGGAATCGGCCCCGGTGTCCCGGGCGATCACCGGGCATTTGGTCCGCTGGCCCCAGATCTTCAGCTGTTCCACGGCGGCGGCCCGGAAGGTATCGCCAGCGGCCAGCATGACCGAGAGCTTCTGGCCCTTGCGGAACTGTTTGGCCATTTTGCCAATGGTGGTGGTTTTGCCCGAACCATTGACGCCGACCACCAGCACGACAAAGGGCTTTTTGTCGCGGTCGATCTGCATCGGCTGGGCCACCGGTTCCAGGATGGCGGCGATGTCCTGGGCGAAATGGGCCCGGATCTCATCGCCGGTGACGCTTTTGCCAAAGCGTTCCTTGGCCAGGGACTCCGTCAGCTTGGTGGCGGTTTCCACCCCCAGATCGGCGGTGATCAGCAGATCTTCCAGTTCCTCAAGGGCCTCGTCATCCAAGGTCCGGGTGGTGAACAGCGCCATGATGCCACCGACCAGCTTGTCGGCGGAGCGCGCCAGACCCGCCCGCAGCCGGGCGAAAAAGCCCAGCTTGGCCGGTTCTTCGTCGGTGTCGATCTCGCTGTCTACAGCGGTGTCGGTGTCGGTTTCGGCTGGGGCTTCAGTTTCGGTCTGCTCAACTGTCGGATCCGGCTCCCCAACGGGCTGAGAATCGGACTCTGCAACTACAATGGTAGTTGCAGGCGTCTCCGTCGAAGGGTCTGGAGCCGCTTCGGGCGCGGTGATGTCCTCTGCTGCCGGGGGGGCGGGCTGTTCCGGGGCCTCAGGCGGGCTCTCTGCAACTACATTTGTAGGTGCAGGTGCCGGGGCTGCCGCCTGGTCGGGCGCGGCCGGGCCGTCCGGACCGGTTTCGGGTGCGAGGTTGGTGGTTTCAGCCGGTGCTGATTCCGGGTCCGGTGCCGTAGCAGAGGCCTCAGGTGACGCGTCCGGAGCGGGTTCCGGTTCCACCGGTGCTGCAGGGGCCGACGGCTTTTCTTTATAGTCCTCAAAATCGCTGGCATCCCGGGGGCCGATCAGGCTGGAAAAGAACCCGCCCTTCTTCTTTTTCTTTTCCGGCGGGGCAGCGGGGGTATCGCTCATCGGGCTGTCTCAACAAACAAGGCGTTGGGTTGGTTGGTCGCATCACTGGCCTGGGCGGCCATCGCCCGCACGGGCAGGATCGATCCGATCTCCGGTTCGGGCTGGGTCGGGTCTAGGGGCAGGGTCAAAGGCAGGAAGCAATCCCCATGGCCCAGCGCGGCCTGGCGACCGTCGGGCAGGGGCTTGAGCCGCTCGACCAGCAAGCGGTCGGTTTGGCCGATCCGGGCGGTGGTGAAAGCGGCCCGGACTTCGGCTCCTTTGGCCCGCAATCGGGCGGCGCGCATCTTGATCGTCGCCTTATCCAGCTGCGGCATTTTCGCCGCCGGGGTGCCCGGGCGCGGGGAATAGGGGAACACATGCAGATGGGTCAGGCCGCAGCGCTCGACCAAATCCAGGGAGCGTTGGAACATCTCCTCGGTCTCGGTCGGGAAGCCGACGATGATATCAGCGCCTAGGGCGATGTCGGGCCGCGCGTCCCGCAGGGTGTCGCACAGCGCGATCACATCGGCGCGGCTGTGGCGGCGCTTCATGCGCTTCAGGATCAGGTCATCCCCGGCCTGGACCGACAAATGCACATGGGGCAACAGGCGCGGATCATCTTTCAGCAGACGCAGCAGGTCGTCATCCACCTCGACCGGGTCCAACGAGGACAGCCGCAGCCGCTCCAGGCCCGGCACGGCGCGCAGCAACCGCCGCACCATCTGGCCCAGGCTCGGGCGGCCCGGCAGATCTTCACCATAGGCGGTGATATCGACCCCGGTCAGCACCAGCTCGCGATAGCCGCTGGCGACCAGGGCCTTGGCATGGTCCGCCACCGCGCCCATGGGCACGGAGCGGTTGTTGCCCCGAGCAAAGGGGATGATGCAGAAGGTGCAGCGATGGTCGCAACCCTGTTGGACTTGCAGGAACGCCCGGGTTCGCTCCTCAAAGCCGGTGATCAAATGGCCTGCGGTTTCGGTGACCGCCATAATGTCGCTGACCGCGACCACGGTTTCTGTGCCCGTACCCGGTTCCGCAGGGACCGTGTTGGGTGCGGCTCCGGCCAGCTCCGGGGTCCGATAGCTCTCGGCCTGCAGCTTTTCCTCATTGCCCAGCACCCGGTCGACCTCGGGCATGGCGGCCCAGCGCTCCGGATCCAGCTGTGCGCCACAGCCGGTGACGATCAGACGGCTGTGGGGATTGTCCCGGCGCAAGCGGCGCACCGCCTGGCGGGCTTGGCGCTCGGCTTCCTTGGTCACCGCGCAGGTGTTGACCAGGATGGCGTCCTGCAGCCCGGCCTCGCTGGCCCGGTTGCGCATCACTTCGGATTCATAGGTGTTGAGGCGGCAGCCAAAGGTGACCACCTGGATGCCGCCCGGTTCGGTGGGGGGCATCAGGCTGTGGCTCCAAAGGTCCTGGAAATCGACCCGACATAGCTCTCGCTGGCCGGGCCGGTCATGATCACATGGCCATCGTCCTCCTGCCGCCAGAGGATATGCAGCGGGCCGCCATCCAGATGCACCAGGGCCGAGGGACCGGTCAGGCCCCGGCGGGCCGCCGCCACCAGAACGGCGCAGGCGCCGGTGCCGCAGGCCCGGGTGATGCCGACGCCGCGCTCCCAAACCCGCATGCGCAGGCTGCCATCGGGGCGCAGGCTGACCACCTCCACATTGGTGCGGTTCGGAAACAGCGGATGATGCTCCAGCCCCGGCCCCAGGTCCTCCAGATCAATGGCCTCCGCATCGGGCACAAAGAAGATCATGTGCGGATTGCCCATGGACACGCCGACCGGGTCGCTCAACGGCCCGCTGCTGATCGGCAGATGCAGGCTGTCGAGATCTTCGGCCAAGGGGATCTGCTCCCAGCCCAGGATGGCCGGGCCCATATCGACACTGACCTGATCGCCATCTTCGGCCCGACGCATGGAGATCGGTCCGGCGGGGGTGTCCACCAGCACGCTGTCTTGACCGGTCTCGCTCAGCAGCAACGCGCCGACACAGCGCGCCGCATTGCCGCAGGCCTCAACGGTGGAGCCATCGGCATTCATGATCCCCATGGCCGCTACGGCACCGTTTTGATCTGTGTCGGGTGGCGACTCGATGGTGATGAATTGGTCGCAGCCCACGCCGGTGCGCCGGGCCGCAACCGCGCGCACCCAAGCGGCCTCGGGGCGAAAAGACTCGGTGCGCAGATCTACCACGACAAAGTCATTGCCCAGGCCATGCATTTTGCGAAAGGGAATGCTGCTCTGTTCCATGGCCGGTTTATAAGGAGCACAGCCCTGGAAGTCCAGATCTGCAACGGTTTCGCAGGCCACCATCCGGGGCAAAATCAAACTTAAAAATAATGTAGCAACTCAAAGGCGATTGTGTTTATCGCTTGTCTGGCTTATCTTTTTACAAACAGATGAACGCGGGCCGAGGCGACTTTGTCAATTCGGTTGCAAAACGGAGATCTGCGTGAACGGCCATAAAGACAAAAAACCAGCCGGAACGAGCTTCAAAGGGGGCGCGATTGATGCGCTGCGACGCTCGTTACGCGAGAATGGCCCCGCAACTGGGGCGTCGGCCCACCAAGATGAGGCCCTTCATGCCGCGCTCCGGGGCCAAGCCCAGGTTGAAGCCTCGGCGCTGAAAGATCAGCCAGTCCCCTCCCTGGAGGGTGCTGAGGATCCGGACCCCAGCGAGAGGGTGGTGGGATTGTTCCGCCCGATTTAGTTTAAGTGGCCTCTAACCACTGATCCTGTCATCTTTTCTTGACTTCACCGAGCCCCAGGCTATGGTGCGCGGCTCGGGAGACGTCCTCTTTGGATGGCGGCCCCGATCCCATTTCCGGTTCGTTTGTCGATCCGATTGCCTTTACGGAGGCCCGCCGGTCCGCGTCATACGCGCACCGGCGCCATTCTCGTTTGGGCTTTTGGTCGGGTGGAAAAGCGGATCTGGCGCGGAAAACGGCATCTCACGGCGCTCTCATGGCCGAGGTCAGGCGCTTTGATGTGATGAGGTGGAATGTTTGAAGGTCTCTCCGGTCGCCTAGGCGCGACCCTCGACAAGCTGACCCGACGCGGCTCCCTGTCCGAAAAGGATGTGGATGCGGCGATGCGGGAGGTGCGCGTCGCGCTGTTGGAGGCCGACGTTGCCCTGCCGGTGGTCAAGCAGTTCATCGCCCAGGTCAAGGAACAGGCCATCGGGCAGCAGGTGATCCGCTCGGTCTCGCCCGGTCAGATGGTCGTCAAGATCGTCCATGACGCCCTGGTCGAGATGCTGTCGGGCCAGGATGCGGAAACCGACAAGGCCCAGACCGATCCGTTGTCCGTCGGTGTGGATCTGGAGCACACCCCGCCGGTGCCGATCATGATGGTCGGCCTGCAGGGCTCCGGGAAAACCACCACCTCGGCCAAGCTGGCCCTGCGGATCAAAAACCGCACCCGGAAGAAAGTGCTTCTGGCCTCCCTGGACGTCTACCGCCCTGCGGCCCAGCAGCAGTTGGAGGTGCTCGGCAAACAGACCGAGATCGACAGCCTGCCCATCGTGATGGGGCAGAAGCCGGTCGACATTGCCAAGCGCGCCATGGTTGAGGGCCGCAAGGGCGGCTATGACGTGGTCATCCTGGATACGGCCGGGCGCTTGCATATTGATCAGGCCCTGATGACCGAGGTCGCCAATGTCCGCGCGGTGGTCGAGCCCAAGGAAGTCCTGCTGGTCACCGATGCCCTAACTGGGCAAGACGCGGTGACCATCGCCAAAGAATTTGATGAAAAGATCGGCATCACCGGGATTGTTCTGACCCGGGTTGATGGCGACAGCCGGGGCGGGGCCGCCCTGTCCATGCGCGCAGTGACCGGTCGCCCGGTCAAGCTGATGGGCATGGGCGAAAAGATGGACCAGCTCGAGACCTTCCATGCCACCCGGATCGCCGGGCGTATTCTGGGCATGGGCGATGTGGTCTCGCTGGTGGAAAAAGCCGCTGAAACCATCGAGATCGAACAGGCCGAGAAGCTGGCCAAGAAAATGTCCTCCGGGCGCTTTGACCTGGAAGACATGCTGATCCAGCTCGGCCAGATCAAAAAGATGGGCGACCTGAAAGGCTTGATGGGGCTGATCCCGGGCATCGGCAAAATGCAAAAGCAGATGGCCGAAGCGAAGATGGATGACAGCATGATCAAGCGCTCCGAGGCGATCATCCTGTCCATGACGCCCAAGGAGCGGCGCAATCCGGATCTGATCAAGGCCTCGCGCAAGAAACGCATTGCGGCGGGGTCCGGCACCACGGTGCCCGAGGTCAATAAGTTGATGAAGCAGCATCAACAGATGGCCCAGATGATGAAGAAGATGAAAAAAATGGGTGGCAAGAAAGGCCTCGCCGGGTTGCTCGGTGGGATGGGCGATGGCATGCCCGACGCCGCTGCCGCCGAGGCCGCAGGCGGGCTCGACCCGGCTGCCTTGGCCAAAGGATTGCCTCCTGGCATGGCTGGCGGAATGCCAGGCCTGGGGGGCGGCCTGCCCGGTGGATTGCCGGGATTGGGTGGTGGATTGCCCGGTGGAGGCCTGCCCGGATTGGGCGGACCACCCGGCGGCAAACGCAAAATGAAACGCAAATAGGGTTTTCGCAGGCTCTCGCCGGTCGGTCCCGCCTTTGTCGGGCCTCCTGGTGGAGCGCTGCAGCTGGAATGAACTAAGGAGTAGGAAAAGCAATGTCCCTTCGTATTCGTCTGTCCCGGGGTGGTGCCAAAAAGCGCCCCTTCTATCGTATCGTGGTTGCCGACAGCCGCTCTCCGCGTGATGGCCGCTTCATCGAGAAGTTGGGCACCTACAACCCGCTGCTGCCCCATGACCATGATGGCCGCATCGTCGTGAAGGAAGAGCGTCTGAAATACTGGCTCAGCGTTGGCGCCCTGCCGAGCGACCGGGTGGCCCGCTTCCTGTCCGGCAAGGGTCTGGTAGACGCTCCGGCGATCCCCGAGCAGACCAAGAAGAGCAAGCCCAAGGCCAAGGCCCAAGAGCGCCTGCGCGAACAGCAAGAAGCTGCGGAAGCCGCTGCTGCTGCCGCTGCGGAAGCCGCCGCCGAAGCCGCTGAGGGTGCTGAGGGCTAAGTCTCTGCTTCGAACCCTGCGCGGCAGGGGTCGAAGAAGAGTGCTCTGCTCAGGCAAAACCGTAGGACAACGGCGATGGAGCGTCTGTGCGTGGCCAGGATTGTCGGTGTGCATGGGGTCAAAGGCTTGGTCCGGGTGAAGAGCTTCACCCGGGAGCCGGACGCCTTTGCCGCCTATGGCCCGCTGCGCGACGAGGCTGGCGTCGGTCCCTATGCCCTCACGGTGCGCGGTGAAGCCAAAGGCACCTTGCTCTGTGCCGTCGATGGCGTCGCCGATCGCAGCGGGGCGGAGGCCTTAAAAGGCATCTCGCTCTATTGTCCGCGCGATGCCTTGCCCGACGATCTGCTGGAAGAGGACGAGTTTTTCCACGCGGACCTGATCGGCCTGCGGGTCGATCATGTGGATGGCCGGTCCTTGGGCGAGATCCGCGCCGTGCATGACTTTGGCGCGGGCGATGTCCTGGAAGTGCGCCTCGATGGCGTGGGCAAGACGGTTTATCTGCCTTTCACCCTGGCTGCTGCGCCGGTGGTGGATTTGGCCGCCGGTCTGGTCCAAGTCGATCCTCCCTTCGGCCTGTTGCCGGGCGAGGACAAAGGCGACGCGGATGGGGATCAGCTGTCTGGGTCTGAACAAGGGTCTGAGCCAGAGTCTGAACAAGCGTCTGGCACGGATGCTGAGATGGATGCTGAGCCTGGGCCGGAAGAGGCATTTCGGTGATGGAGGCCGCCAAAAGCGGGCTTGGCGCCGGGCTTGGCGCTAAGCTGGGGGCCGGACTGAGGGTAGAGGTGTTGACCCTGTTCCCGGAGATGTTTCCGGGGCCGCTGGGTCAGTCGCTGAGCGGCAAGGCTTTGGCCGACGGGCTCTGGTCTTTGGGTGTCACGGACATCCGGGACTATGCCACGGACCGCCATGGCACGGTGGATGACAGTCCCTTCGGGGGCGGGGCCGGGATGGTGATGCGGCCCGATGTGGTCGATGCGGCGCTGGAAGGCGTTTTGGGTCCCAAGGACGGGACCGGACAAGACGCTGTCGGGGCGGCACCAGATTCCGTTGAGGCGGCGCCAGACTCTGTGAAGGCGGTGCCTAAGGGCCGGTTGATCTATCTGACCCCTCGGGGTCGGGTGCTGGACCGGGATCTGGCCTGGGATTTGTCCCGGGAGCCCCAGATCACCTTGTTGTGCGGGCGCTATGAAGGGGTCGATCAGCGGGTGCTCGACCACTGGCAGGCCGAGGAGGTCAGCATCGGCGACTATGTGCTCTCCGGCGGAGAGCTGGCGGCGATGGTTGTGTTGGACAGTGTGATCCGCTTGCTGCCTGGGGTGGTGGGCAAGACGGTGTCCCTGACCGAAGAGAGTTTTGAAACGGGGTTGCTGGAGCATCCCCATTACACACGCCCCGCCCAATGGCGGGATCACCCGGTGCCGGATGTGTTGTTGTCCGGGCACCATGGAAAGGTTGCGGCCTGGCGCTCCGCCCGGTCGGAAGAAATCACGCGGTTGCGGCGTCCGGACCTGTGGGACCGGCATGTGGCACAGCGGGACGGAATGGAAAAGGAATTGAACCGATGAACATCATCCAGCAATTGGAGCAGGAGCAGGTCGAAAAGCTGCTGCAGAACCGTGGTGTGCCCGAGTTTTCCTCCGGCGATACCCTGAAGGTCCATGTGAAGGTGAAGGAAGGCAACCGCGAGCGGATCCAGGTCTATGAAGGCGTGGTGATTGCCCGGCGCAATGCGGGGCTGAACAGCTCCTTCACCGTGCGCAAGATCTCCTTTGGCGAAGGTGTGGAACGGGTGTTCCCGCTCTATGGCCCGACCATCGACCGCATCGAGGTCATCCGTCGCGGTAAAGTCCGTCGCGCCAAGCTGTATTACCTGCGCGAGCGTCGTGGCCGTTCCGCTCGGATCGTGGAAGACGGTCAGGCGACCCAAAAGGCGCTGGCCCATGAGCGCGAGGTCTCCCGCGAGCGCAAGGCCGCTGCCACCGCCGAGGCCGAAGCCAAAAAAGGCTAATGTGGAGAGCCTCTTCTCTGTCTCTCTTTCTACCTTAGTCCCCAGGCCCTTGGGGACTTCCCCTTTCCCGCGTATTGGGCGGGAAAGGCTGCCCGCCTGACGCTTGCCGGAGGAACCTGATGTCCGCGCCAAAAACCCTGTTTGATAAGATCTGGTCCAACCATCTGGTGGACGCTCAAGAAGACGGGACCTGCCTGATTTATATTGATCGGCATCTGGTGCATGAGGTGACCAGCCCGCAGGCTTTCGAAGGGCTGCGCATGGCGGGCCGGGGCGTGCGGCGTCCGGAACAGACCCTGGCCGTGGCCGACCATAATGTGCCGACCACCGACCGCTCCCAAGGCATTGCCGACGAGGAAAGCCGGATCCAGGTCGAAACCCTGGAAAACAATGCCAAGGATTTTGGCGTCGAATATCTGTCCATGGACGATATCCGCCAGGGCATTGTCCACATTGTCGGCCCGGAGCAAGGCTTTACCCTGCCCGGCACGACCATTGTCTGCGGCGATTCCCACACCTCGACCCATGGTGCTTTCGGGGCGCTGGCTTTTGGCATCGGCACCTCCGAGGTCGAACATGTGCTCGCCACCCAGACCCTGGTGCAAAAACCGGCCAAGAACATGCTGGTCCGGGTCGATGGCGCACTGCCGCCGGGGGTGACGGCCAAGGACATCGTGCTGGCGATCATCGGCGAAATTGGCACCGCAGGCGGCACTGGCCATGTCATCGAGTTTGCTGGTGAAGCGATCCGGTCCCTCTCCATGGAAGGCCGGATGACGGTCTGCAATATGACCATCGAAGGCGGGGCGCGGGCCGGTCTGATTGCCCCGGACGAGGTCACCTTCGACTACATCAAGGGCCGCCCCAAAGCGCCGAAGGGAGCCGCCTTTGAAGCCGCAGTGTCGTTCTGGAAAACCCTGCACACCGATGAGGGCGCGGAATTCGACCGCACCGTGGTGCTGAACGCCGCCGATATCGTGCCGCAGGTCACCTGGGGCACCAGCCCGGAAAATGTGTTGCCGGTCACCGGCGTGATCCCCGATCCGGCTGCAGAAAGCGATCCGGCCAAGCGCGACGCAATTGAGCGCTCCCTGGCCTATATGGACCTGACCCCGGGCACCCCGCTGACCGAGGTCCCGATCGACAAGGTCTTCATCGGGTCTTGCACCAATGGCCGCATTGAGGACCTCCGCGCCGCTGCCGAGATCGCCAAGGGCCGCAAGGTTGCCGCTGGCGTTGGGGCCATGGTGGTGCCGGGCTCCGGTCTGGTGAAAGAGCAAGCCGAGGAAGAAGGTCTCGACCAGATTTTCCTGGAGGCGGGCTTTGAATGGCGCGAGCCGGGTTGCTCCATGTGCCTGGCGATGAACGCGGACAAGCTGTCCCCGGGTGAGCGCTGTGCCTCGACCTCGAACCGGAATTTTGAGGGCCGCCAGGGACGCGGTGGGCGCACCCATCTGGTCAGCCCGGCCATGGCCGCTGCGGCGGCGGTGACCGGCAAGCTGACCGATGTGCGTGGTTTGGACTGAGTGGGACGTTTGGGACGGGAGACTTTGAGCCATGGATAAATTCACCACCCTGACCGGCGTTGCTGCGCCGATGCCGATGATCAACATCGATACCGATATGATCATCCCCAAGCAGTTCCTGAAAACCATCAAGCGCACCGGGCTGGGCAAAAACCTGTTCGACGAAATGCGCTATGACGAGTCTGGCGCTGAAATCCCGGATTTCGTCCTGAACAAAGCCGCTTATCGCGACGCCAAGGTTTTGGTGGCGGGCGATAATTTTGGCTGTGGCTCCTCCCGGGAACATGCGCCCTGGGCCCTGCTGGATTTCGGTATTCGCTGTGTCATCGCCCCCAGCTTTGCCGACATCTTTTTCAACAACTGCTTCAAGAACGGCATTTTGCCGATCGTGCTGCCCCAGGAAGAGGTCGACAAACTGCTCGACGATGCCGGGCGCGGCTCCAATGCGGTGCTGAGCGTCGATCTGGAGGCCCAGGTGATCACCGGCCCCGATGGCGGCTCGATCTCCTTTGATGTCGACCCGGGCCGCAAGCATAATCTGCTCAACGGCTTGGACGAGGTCGGTCAGACCCTGCAGAAGTCCAGCAAGATCGATGATTTTGAAGCCAAGCGCGCCCGGGAAACCCCCTGGTTGGCGGCCTGATTTATATGGCCCTCAGTCGCCGGGCGGCCTCCGGCCCCCCGGTTCCTTTGGGGCTTTCGCGCCATAA
>JBMYTN010000076.1:0-14345 GCA_049604415.1 Rhodospirillaceae bacterium
GTCCCGATGTTCACATGCGGCTTATTACGTTCAAACTTCTCCTTGGCCATCTCTCATCTCTCTCCGGATCCTGGGGCTGTCTTCAATGGGTCGGTTGAGGGGATCAACCGGCCATCTTGGCCTTGATCTCATCAGAAACATTGCTCGGAACTTCGGCATAGTGGTCGAAGTGCATGGTGTATTGGGCACGCCCTTGGCTCATGGAGCGCAGGTTGTTCACGTAGCCAAACATATTGGCCAGCGGGACATCTGCGGTCAGCACCCGCGCGTTGCCGCGCTGGTCCATCCCGCCGACATTGCCCCGACGGCTGTTCAGGTCGCCAATGATATCCCCCATATACTCTTCCGGGGTCACCACCTCGACCTTCATCACTGGTTCCAGCAGCCTGGGTCCGGCCTTGGGCATCGCTTCCCGGAACGCAGCCCGGGCGGCAATTTCAAAGGCCAACACGCTGGAGTCAACATCGTGGTAGGCACCATCGATCAGTTCGACCCGGAAATCGGTGCAGGGGAAGCCTGCAATGGTGCCGGTTTCTTGCGCCGAATTCAGGCCCTTTTCCACACCCGGGATATATTCCTTGGGTACCACACCACCGACGATCTTGCTGTCGAAGGAATAGCCGTAGCCCGGCTCCTCGGGATAGAACACCAGCTTGATGCGGGCGAACTGACCGGACCCACCAGACTGCTTCTTGTGGGTGTAGTCGCATTCATATTGCTTGGAGATGGTTTCGCGGTAGGCCACCTGCGGCGCACCCACATTGCAATCCACCTTGAACTCACGGCGCATGCGGTCGACCAGAATTTCCAAATGGAGCTCGCCCATGCCCTTAATCACGGTCTGACCGGATTCAGCATCGGAGGCCACGCGGAAAGACGGATCCTCAGCCGCCAAGCGGTTCAGGGCGACGCCCATCTTTTCCTGGTCGCTCTTGGTCTTCGGTTCCACCGCCACTTCGATCACCGGATCGGGGAATTCCATCCGCTCCAGGATCACCGGGCTGGAAGGCACGCAGAGCGTATCCCCAGTGGTGGTTTCCTTCAGGCCCACAATGGCGACAATGTCACCGGCACCGGCCTCTTTGATTTCTTCCCGGTTGTTGGCATGCATCAGCAGCATCCGACCGATGCGCTCGCGCTTGCCCTTCACGGTGTTCATCACATAGGTGCCGCTTTCCACCACACCGGAATAGATTCGGGCGAAGGTCAGGGAGCCGACGAACGGGTCGTTCATGATCTTAAAGGCCAGGGCGGCAAACGGCTCTTCGTCAGAAGAGGTGCGCTGCACTTCTTCATCAGAGTCCGGCAGCACACCCTTAATGGCCGGGACATCCAGCGGCGACGGCATGAAGGCAACAATCGCATCCAGCAGCCACTGCACACCCTTGTTCTTAAAGGCGGAGCCACACAGAACCGGCACAAAAACCTGCTCGATGGTGCCCTTACGGATGCAGGCCATCAGGGTTTCTTCGTCCGGCTCATTGCCTTCCAGATAGGCTTCCATCGCATCGTCGTCGACTTCGACGGCGGTTTCGATCAGCTTTTCACGGAATTCGGCGGCCCGATCCGCCAGATCTTCCGGGATGTCGACATATTCAAAGGTCGCGCCCAGATCTTCGGAATGCCAGACAATGCCCTTCATCTTGATCAGATCGACAATGCCAGCGAATTCGGCTTCCGCACCGATGGGCAGGGTCATCACCAACGGGGTCGCGCCCAGCCGGTCAATGATCATGTCCACACAGCGATAGAAGTCCGCGCCCATGCGGTCCATCTTGTTGACAAAGCACATCCGCGGCACGGCGTATTTGTCGGCCTGACGCCACACGGTTTCGGATTGCGGCTCCACACCGGCCACGGAGTCAAACACCGCCACGGCACCGTCGAGCACCCGCAGGGAGCGTTCCACTTCAATGGTGAAGTCCACGTGTCCCGGGGTATCAATGATGTTGATACGGTGATCGTTCCAGAAACAGGTGGTCGCCGCAGAGGTGATGGTGATCCCCCGCTCCTGCTCCTGCTCCATCCAATCCATGGTGGCGGCCCCATCATGGACTTCCCCAATCTTGTGGGACTTTCCGGTGTAATACAGAACGCGCTCGGTGGTCGTGGTTTTACCGGCATCAATGTGGGCCATGATGCCGATGTTCCGGTAGCGCTCAAGCGGAGTTTGCCGATCCATAGCGTGGAGCTCTCAATCGTTGGGACATCGGAAGAGTACTGGGGGAGAGAACGAACAGCCTACCAGCGATAGTGACTGAACGCCTTGTTGGCCTCGGCCATGCGGTGGGTGTCCTCGCGCTTCTTCACGGCGCCGCCACGATTGTTCGCAGCATCGAGAAACTCACCGGTCAGACGGCCAACCATGGTCGCCTCGGAGCGCTTGCGCGCATTGTCGATCAACCAGCGCAGGGCCAGAGCCTGACGCCGATCCGGACGCACTTCGACGGGCACCTGATAGGTGGCCCCACCAACCCGGCGGGAGCGGACCTCAACGGCTGGCTTCACATTGTCCAGGGCTTCATGGAACACCCGGACCGGATCCTGGCCGGTCTTGGCGGACAGCTGGTCCATGGCACCATAGACGATCTTTTCAGCAACCGCCTTTTTACCCTGCAGCATGACCGCATTGATGAATTTGGCCAGCACCACATCGCCAAATTTGGCGTCGGGGAGCACTTCGCGTTTGATCGCAGCGCGACGTCGGGACATCTCTAGACCTCTTACTTCGGACGCTTGGCGCCGTATTTGGAACGACGCTGGCGGCGGTCCTTGACGCCTTGGGTGTCCAAGGTCCCGCGAATGATGTGATAACGAACACCGGGCAAATCCTTCACGCGACCACCGCGGATCATAACCACGGAGTGCTCTTGAAGGTTATGGCCTTCACCCGGAATGTAGCTGGTCACTTCGAACCCGTTGGTCAGGCGCACACGGGCGACCTTCCGCAACGCAGAGTTCGGCTTTTTCGGCGTCGTGGTGTAGACGCGCGTACAGACACCGCGCTTTTGCGGGCAGGCCTGCATGGCCGGCACCTTATTGCGCTTCAATTGCTTGAGCCGCGGCTTGCGGATCAGTTGGTTAATGGTCGGCATCCACCGCCCCTTCACGTTCGACACGACGCAACAGCGCCAAATTCAGACTACGATGCGAGAGCCAGCTTCCTCAGAATAACAGAGCCGTGGCCGTCGCGATGTTCCCCGGTGGGAAAAGCGATCGCGGACCTGCGTCCCGCATGCGATGTGAAAGCGACATCCCAATCCGAGCCCGTATCCCCTGTTCTGCAGGGGCCGGTGCGTCGCTGAGATGTCCGGAACGGATTTTCGCCTGCCCGAAGGATCCCAGGGATCCGGTTCAGTCGGCCCAGAAAATCCAGGTCCTTTGTCTCGCCCTACCGACGCGTTTAGAGCTTCGGAAAGCCCCACAGCCGCCGTTCGGAGACGCGGACAATAGGTCCCCGCCCCCAGTGGGTCAAGCGAAAAACAGTCCTTACCGCCGGAGCTTGCCTTCCCCCCCGCGACCAAAGCATCCATTGGCGCAGCTTTGGCCTGTTCTGCGGGGTTTTCGGGGTAAAAAGCAAAAGAGACGGAGCCCTAAAGCGCTCCGTCTCTTCCACAAAAGCGTGAAAAACCGGTTGAGCCCTTATTCCCCGGCGGGAACACCAGACTCGGCGGCATCCGGCATCGCAGCCGGAGTCTGTCCGTCTTCCACCGGCAGAGCCACCGGGTCCAACTCTTCCGGCGGCATGGAGGCCTGGATAACCTTGTCGCGCTGCTGGGCCACATGGCGCAGCTGCGAGAGCATGGCTCCGGTCCCAGCCGGAATCAGACGTCCGACGATCACATTCTCCTTCAAGCCGTTCAGGGTATCCACTTTGCCGCTGACAGAGGCTTCGGTCAGCACCCGGGTGGTTTCCTGGAACGACGCTGCGGAGATAAAGGAGTGGGTTTGCAGCGAAGCCTTGGTGATGCCCTGCAGCACCGGCCGCGCCGAGGCCGGAAGCCCCCCGCCCTTTTCGGTTTTGATGTTCTCGTCTTCGAAGTCGACCTTGTCCACCAGCTCCCCGGCCAGGAAGGTGGTGTCGCCCGGATCGATGATTTCGACCTTCTGCAGCATTTGGCGGACGATCACTTCAATATGCTTGTCGTTGATCTTCACGCCCTGCAAACGGTAGACGTCCTGGATTTCCTTGATCAGGTAATCCGCCAAGGCCTCGATCCCCAGCACCTGCAGGATATCGTGGGGCACCGGATTGCCATCCATCAACGGATCGCCCTTGATGACGTGATCGCCTTCCTGGACGGTGATGTGCTTGCCCTTGGGCAGCAGATATTCCACCGGATCGCCGTCTTCGGGCACCACCAACAGGCGGCGCTTGGACTTGTAGTCCTTGCCGAATTCCACCCGACCGTCGATTTCCGCGATGATCGCGTGATCCTTCGGCTTGCGGGCTTCGAACAATTCCGCCACGCGGGGCAAACCACCGGTGATGTCCCGGGTCTTGGACCCTTCCCGAGGAATCCTGGCCAACACATCCCCTGCCTCGACCTTCTGACCGTTTTCCACGGACAGAATGGCGTCCACCGACATGAAATAACGGGCTTCCATGCCATTGGACAGGGTGATGACTTCGCCAGCTTCGTCCCGCAGAGTGATGCGCGGCTTCAGATCGGCGGATTTCGCCATCTGCTTCCACTCCACCACAACCTTGGACGAAATCCCGGTCGCTTCGTCGGTCACTTCGCGCACGGAGATGCCTTCGATCAGATCGACATAATTGGCGATCCCTTCGCGCTCGGTGATGATGGGAACCGTATACGGATCCCATTCCGCCAGCTTGGTGCCTTTTTCCACCGTCTGGCCTTCATCGACCAGCAGTTTGGAGCCATAGGGAATACGATAGCGGGCTTTTTCCCGACCGGCTTCGTCGACCAGGACCACATCGCAGTTCCGGGACATGACGATCAACACGCCATCGGCTTTGGTCACCACTGAGCGGTTTTCGACCTTCACCAAGGCATCAAACGCCGCCTCGACACTGGACTGTTCCGCGCCCCGCTGGGCCGCCCCACCGATGTGGAAGGTCCGCATGGTCAGCTGGGTGCCCGGCTCACCGATGGATTGGGCGGCAATGACGCCGACCGCTTCACCAATGTTCACCGGGGTGCCTCGGGCAAGATCACGACCATAGCAGGCCGCGCAAATGCCCTGCTCAGCCTCGCAGGTCAGAACCGAGCGGATCTTGACCTGTTCAATGCCAGCGGCTTCCAGCAATTCCACATGGCGTTCTTCGATCAGGGTCTGGTTCGGCAGAACCACATTGCCCGCAGTATCGAGAACGGTCTCGGCCACCGTCCGGCCCAGGACGCGCTCGCCCAGGCTGACGATCACCTCGCCACCATCGACCACCGGCTGGATGGTGATGCCACGTTCGGTGCCGCAATCCTCTTCACAGATGATCGCGTCCTGGGCGACGTCCACCAGACGGCGGGTCAAGTAACCAGAGTTCGCAGTCTTCAACGCCGTATCCGCCAGCCCCTTCCGGGCGCCGTGGGTGGAGTTAAAGTATTCCTGCACCGTCAGACCTTCTTTGAAGTTCGAGACGATGGGCGTTTCGATGATTTCGCCGGACGGCTTGGCCATCAGGCCACGCATGCCCGCCAGCTGCTTCATCTGCGCGGGCGACCCACGGGCCCCGGAATGGGCCATCATGTAAACCGAGTTCACACGATTGCCCTCTTTGATCCCGGAAATGCCCTTCATCATCTCTTCTGCCACCTTTTCGGTGCAGTGCGACCAGGCATCAACGACCTTGTTATATTTCTCACCTTGGGTGATCAGGCCGTCCTGATATTGCTGCTCGAATTCCTTGACCTGGGCTTCGGTGCTGTCCACCAAACCCTTCTTGGTGTCCGGAATGACCAGATCATCCTTGCCGAAGGAAATCCCGGCCTTCGCAGCTTGGGAATACCCCAAGGCCATGATCCGGTCGCAGAAGATCACCGTCTCCTTCTGACCGCAATGGCGGTAGACCGTATCGATGACATCGGTCACCTCCTTCTTGCGCAGGAGCTTGTTGATCATGTCGTAGGACAGCTTCGGGTTCAGCGGCAGCAGCTGGCCGAGCATCAGACGACCCGGGGTGGTTTCCACGGAGCGGGTGATGACCTCACCGGCCTCGTTCATTTCCTTGACCCGGGCGCGCACCTTGGAATGCAAGGTGATCGCCTTGGCTTGCAGAGCATGTTCCAGCTCGGCCATGCCGGACAGGGCCATGCCTTCGCCGGGCTGACCTTCCAGACCCAAGGTGATGTAGTACAGCCCCAGAACAATATCCTGGGTCGGCACGATGATCGGCTTGCCATTCGCGGGCGAGAGGATGTTGTTGGTCGACATCATCAGCACGCGGGCTTCCAACTGGGCTTCCAGGGACAGCGGCACATGGACCGCCATCTGGTCACCATCGAAGTCAGCGTTAAAGGCGGTGCAAACCAGCGGGTGCAGCTGGATCGCCTTGCCTTCAATCAACACCGGCTCAAAGGCCTGAATGCCCAAGCGGTGCAAGGTCGGGGCGCGGTTCAGCATCACCGGGTGTTCCCGGATCACCTCTTCCAGAATGTCCCAGACCTCGGGCCGCTCTTTTTCAACCATCCGCTTCGCCGCCTTGATGGTGGTGGCGAAGTGATATTGCTCCAGCTTGGAATAGACAAAGGGCTTGAACAGCTCCAAGGCCATCTTCTTTGGCAGGCCGCATTGGTGCAGTTTCAGCTCCGGCCCGACCACGATCACGGAACGACCGGAATAGTCGACCCGCTTACCCAGCAGGTTTTGCCGGAAACGACCCTGCTTGCCCTTCAGCATATCGGACAGGGATTTCAGCGGGCGCTTATTGGCCCCGGTGATCGCCCGACCGCGACGGCCATTGTCGAACAGCGCGTCAACGGATTCCTGCAACATCCGCTTTTCGTTGCGGATGATGATGTCCGGTGCCCGCAGATCGATCAGACGCTTCAGACGGTTGTTCCGGTTGATCACCCGACGATACAGGTCGTTCAAGTCAGAGGTCGCAAAGCGACCACCATCCAACGGCACCAGCGGGCGCAGTTCGGGCGGGATCACCGGCACGACTTCCAGGATCATCCATTCCGGACGGCAGCCGGATTCCAGGAAGGCTTCAACGATTTTCAGCCGCTTAACCAGCTTCTTCCGCTTGGCTTCCGAGGTGGTTTCCCGCAGATCGGCGCGCAGATCTTCATTGAGCTCGGTCAGATCGATTTCGATCAGCATGTCGCGCAGCACTTCAGCCCCAATCCCGGCACTGAAGGCATCTTCGCCATACTCATCGACCGCGCGCATATAGCCTTCTTCAGACAGCAATTCATGCTGCTTCAGCGGCGTCAGCCCGGGCTCGGTGACCACATAGTTTTCGAAATACAGGACCCGCTCCAGATCCTTCAAGGTCATGTCCAGCAGCAACCCAATGCGGCTGGGCAAGGACTTCAGGAACCAGATATGCGCCACCGGGGCGGCCAGCTCGATATGGCCCATCCGCTCGCGCCGCACTTTGGTCAAGGTGACCTCAACGCCGCATTTTTCGCAGATGATGCCGCGATATTTCATCCGCTTATATTTGCCGCAAAGGCACTCATAGTCCTTGATCGGACCGAAGATCCGAGCACAGAACAAGCCATCGCGTTCCGGCTTAAAGGTCCGGTAGTTGATGGTTTCTGGCTTTTTGATCTCGCCGAAGGACCAGGACCGGATTTTCTCCGGGCTAGCGATCGAGATCTGGATCTGATCGAAGGTCTGGGCCCCGGTGACCGGACCGAGAATTTTGGTCAATTCATTCATGCCTGCCCTCTCCGCTTAAGCTGCGGGGGCCGAAAGATCTGAAAACCCGGGACATGGGGAGGTCCCGCGCTGCATCTTCCGGCTGCCTGATCGTAATGGGTCCGAAACTCAGTAGCTGCTCTGGTCGAGTTCCACATCGAGGCCCAGAGACCGCATTTCCTTCACCAACACGTTGAAGGATTCTGGGATCCCGGCTTCGAAAGTGTCGTCGCCCTTGACGATGGCCTCGTAGACCTTGGTCCGGCCCGACACATCGTCGGACTTCACCGTCAGCATCTCCTGCAGGGTGTAGGCGGCCCCGTAAGCTTCCAAAGCCCAGACCTCCATTTCCCCGAAACGCTGGCCACCGAACTGCGCCTTACCACCCAGCGGCTGCTGGGTAACCAGGGAGTACGGACCGATGGACCGGGCGTGGATCTTGTCATCGACCAAGTGGTGCAGCTTGAGCATATAGATGTAGCCCACCGTCACCTGACGGTCGAAGGACTCACCGGTCCGACCATCATACAAGGTCACCTGACCAGAGCCATGCAGCCCGGCCTTTTCCAACATTTCGACAATGTCGCTTTCCCGCGCCCCGTCAAACACCGGGGTGGCAATGGGAACGCCATTGCGCAGATTGCCAACCAGCTCCACCACTTCGGAATCGGTCAGCGGTTCGATGTCGTCTGCGCGATGCTTTTCACCGTAAATGTCATCGAGCTTGACCCGGATTTCGCCCATATCCGGCGCGCCGCCCCGACGCATCTCGGTCTGATATTGCTCCAGCAACGCCGTCAACTGGCGTCCGAGACCGCGACAGGCCCAGCCCAAATGGGTTTCCAGGATCTGCCCCACATTCATCCGTGACGGAACACCCAGCGGGTTCAGCACGATGTCCACATGGGTGCCGTCTTCCAGGTAAGGCATATCCTCGATCGGATTGATCTTGGAGATGACCCCCTTATTGCCATGGCGTCCGGCCATTTTGTCGCCCGGCTGCAGCTTGCGCTTCACCGCGACAAAGACCTTGACCATTTTCAGCACGCCCGGCGGCAATTCATCACCGCGCTGCAGCTTTTCGACTTTGTTGTCGAAGCGGCCCTGGATCTTGCCAATGGACTCTTCATAGGCCCGTTGCAGCTTTTCGATATCCGACATCACCGCGTCGTCATCGATGGCGATTTGACGCCACTGACCCGGGGTGTAATCGGCGAGCAGCTCTTCGGTCACCGTCTGGCCGGAGGACAAGCCTTTCGGCCCGCCCACGACCACATGGCCCATCAGCAGATCCTTCAGACGGCGGCTGAAGCTGGTTTCCAGGATGGCGCGTTCGTCATCCCGGTCCTTGGCCAGGGCTTCGATCTCGGCGCGTTCGATGGCCATGGCGCGCTCGTCTTTTTCGACGCCGCGCCGGTTGAACACCCGCACCTCAACCACGGTCCCGATCACGCCCGGCGGCACCCGCAAGGAGGTGTCGCGGACATCGGAGGCCTTTTCACCGAAGATCGCCCGCAGAAGCTTTTCTTCCGGGGTCATCGGGCTTTCGCCCTTCGGCGTCACCTTGCCGACCAGGATATCCTGGGCGGAAACCTCGGCACCGATATAGACGATCCCGGCCTCGTCGAGGTTCTTCAGGGCCTCTTCACCCACATTGGGAATGTCGCGGGTGATTTCTTCCTGACCCAGCTTGGTATCCCGGGCCATGACCTCGAATTCCTCGATATGGATCGAGGTGAACACATCATCACGGACGATGCGCTCGGAGATCAGGATGGAGTCCTCAAAGTTATAACCATTCCAAGGCATGAAGGCGACCAGCACATTCCGCCCCAGGGCCAACTCGCCCATATCGGTGGACGGACCGTCGGCCAGGATGTCGCCCTTGGCCACCTTGTCGCCCACCTTCACCAGTGGACGCTGGTTGATGCAGGTGTTCTGGTTCGAGCGCTGGAATTTCAGCAAGCGATAAATGTCCACACCGGACTCGGCGGCCACCAACTCTTCGGTGGCGCGGATCACAATCCGGGTCGCATCAACCTGCTGCACCACACCGGTCCGGCGGGCCACAATGGTTGCCCCGGAATCCCGGGCCACGGCGGCTTCCATGCCGGTGCCAACGAAGGGCGCTTCCGCCTTCACCAGCGGCACGGCCTGACGCTGCATGTTTGAACCCATCAGGGCCCGGTTGGCGTCATCGTTTTCCAGGAACGGGATCAGCGCGGCAGCCACAGAGACCAGCTGCTTGGGCGAGACGTCGACATAGTCGATCTCGTCCGGGCTGACCATTTCCACATCCCCGGCTTTCCGCGCCCCGACCAGGTCTTCGGCGAAACCGCCTTCGCTGTTCAGGGGCTCATTGGCCTGGGCGATGGAATATTTGCCCTCTTCCATGGCTGACATATAGATCACCTCATCGGTGACCTTGCCGTCCGCCACTTTGCGGTAGGGGCTTTCAATGAAGCCATATTGGTTGACCCGGGCAAAGGTGGCCAGGGAGTTGATCAGACCAATATTCGGGCCTTCCGGCGTCTCAATCGGGCAGATCCGACCATAGTGGGTGGTGTGCACATCGCGGACTTCAAAGCCCGCACGCTCCCTGGTCAAACCGCCCGGCCCCAAGGCAGACAAGCGCCGCTTATGGGTGATTTCCGAGAGCGGGTTGGTTTGGTCCATGAACTGGCTAAGCTGGGAGGATCCGAAGAATTCCCGCACCGCCGCTGCGGCAGGCTTGGCGTTGATCAGGTCATGGGGCATGACCGTGTCGATGTCCACAGTGCTCATGCGCTCGCGGATCGCCCGCTCCATACGAAGCAAGCCAACGCGATATTGGTTTTCCATCAGCTCGCCGACGGAGCGGACCCGACGGTTGCCCAAATGGTCAATATCGTCGACTTCACCGCGACCGTCTTTCAGCTCCACCAGGTGCTTGACGATGGCCATGATGTCCTGCTTGCGCAGCACCCGGGTGGTGTCGGGCACCTCGTCCAGAGTGAATTCCAGCCGAGCGTTCATCTTCACCCGACCGACCGCAGACAGGTCATAACGCTCGGAGTCAAAGAACAAGCCGTTGAACAGGGCTTCTGCCGTTTCCAAGGTCGGCGGCTCACCCGGACGCATCACCCGATAAATGTCGATCAGGGCTTCGTCGCGGCTGGTGTTCTTATCCACCATCATGGTGTTGCGGATATAGGGGCCGACATTGACATGGTCGATATGCAGCACCTGCAGCTCGCTCACCCCGGCCTTTTCCATGGCTTCCAGGGTGTTTTCCTGCAGCTCTTCGCCAGCCTCAACAAAGATTTCGCCGGTGTCCGGATCAATCATGTCTTCAGCGGCGTAGCGCCCGACCAGCTCTTCGGTAAAGACCCGGATTTCGGACACACCGGCCTCGGCCAGCTTGCGCGCAGCCCGCGGGGTCACCTTGGTCCCGGCTTCGATCTTCACTTCCCCGGTGGCGGCATCGACCAGATCATGCATCAGCTTCACGCCGCGCAGTTTCATGGGCTCGAATTCGGTCTTCCAACCGCCAGCATCCCGGCGATAGGTCACCCGGTCATAGAAGAAGTCGAGGATCTGTTCGGAGCTCATGCCGGACATTTCCGCCGGATCGACGGACCGGCCTTCCGCAGCACGCTCAGCCTTCAGGGCTTCGGCAGCGTCGGATTCCAGCGCATAGAGCAAGGTGGTCACCGGCAGCTTCCGACGCCGATCAATGCGCACATAGACCAAGTCTTTGGCATCGAATTCGAAATCGAGCCAGGAGCCGCGATAGGGGATCACCCGGGCCGCAAACAGATATTTGCCGCTGGAATGGGTCTTGCCCTTGTCATGGTCGAAGAACACACCCGGGGAGCGGTGCATCTGGGAGACGATCACCCGCTCGGTGCCATTGATGACAAAGGTGCCGTTGGAGGTCATCAGGGGCATGTCGCCCATATAGACGTCCTGCTCCTTGATGTCGCGGATGGACCGGGCACCGGTTTCTTCATCCACATCCCACACCAACAGACGCAAGGTCACCTTCAACGGCGCGGCAAAGGTCATGCCTCGCTGCTGACATTCCTCAACATCATATTTCGGCTCTTCCAGCTCATAGGAGACGAACTCCAATTCGCCTTTGCCAGAAAAATCCTTAATCGGAAAGACGGACTTAAACACCTCTTGAAGACCGGAGGTGGTCCGCATTTCGGGCCGGATGCCAATTTGCAAAAACTGATCGTATGAACTCTTCTGCACCTCGATCAAATTGGGCATCGGCGCCACGGTCGGGATCCGACCGAAATCCTTACGAACGCGCTTCCGACTGGTCAACGACTTGGTCATTACCGCTCCTCACCTGCGCATTGACCGAAGACCTTGGGGAGGATCCACCGCCGTTGCGCGGTTGGATCAGTCTTCGGAGCCGGGAGTGACACCCCTTCCCGGCCGAGGGACTGACTAATGGGCAAAACGAGCAAAGACCGACCCGGTTTCCAGACCAGAAAACCGACTCGGGTCTTGACACCCGCCGCCACAGAAACCATCCCTTAAGTCTCGATGGCCGAGACCCAAGGATTCCGTGGGCTTTTGAGGCAAACGACCGTCTCAATTCCGGCCGGAAACCCCGGTAAACGCATGCGTTTCCACATGGCAAAACGCGCAAAGGCACGGGAGGCGTATCCCCGTGTGGGGACCACCCAACCGTGCATATTGTGTTATTTCCACAGAATTGCCGAAGCTTCTGTTCCTGAAAACCGCGTCAAATCAATATCCAAAGCGAAGATCGCCAGCAAGGCCGCTTTTTGGGGACAAAGCGGATGCCGTGACCGAGCCCACCCCGAACCACTTGATCTAAGGGGCAATTGAGGCACAATCAAGGCAGTGACTTACCAACTAGGCACCCTGGGCGCCAAAGAGCAACCCCAAATCCTACCAAACCAAAAAATTTTCTGCACCGGCGCGTTAAACAACCCCTGGGCGGGGGTCTCCGAAACCGGAACACCAGAGGCAACGCATGGTCGCCTCCGGTCCCGTAAAACCAAGCAAACTTACTTGATTTCGACCTTGGCGCCGACGTCTTCGAGCTTCTTCTTCAGCTCTTCGGCTTCGTCCTTCGGCACGCCTTCCTTGACGGGCTTCGGAGCGCCTTCGACCAGTTCCTTGGCTTCCTTCAGGCCCAGGCCAGTGATGCCACGGACTTCCTTAATGACGTTGATCTTCTTGTCGCCAACGGCGGCCAGGATCACGTCAAATTCGGTCTTTTCTTCAGCAGCCGGGGCATCGGCACCGCCACCAGCGGCGGCAACACCGGCAACCGCCACCGGAGCAGCGGCGGAAACGCCCCATTTTTCTTCCAGCAGCTTGCTCAGCTCAGCGGCTTCCAGAACGGTCAGGCTGGACAGCTCGTCAACGAGCTTTTCAAGATCGGCCATTTTACAAAACTCCTTGGGTTAGGCTTGTGTCTGTGTGTTGGGTACGCCTTGCGCATGTTCCCAATCAGGGCGACCGGCTTGTGGTCAGGTGTGATTGGGAGCCTGCGCGGGATTAGGCGGCCTCGTCCTTGGTGGCATAGGCGTTCAGGACCCGGGCCAGCTGGCCGGCCGGTGCCTGGACCACACCGGCAATGCGGGTGGCCGGGGTGTTGATCATGCCCACGAGCTTGGCGCGCAATTCGTCCAGCGACGGCATCTTTGCCAACGCTTCGACGCCATTGACGTCCAAGATTTGGCCCTGCATGGCGCCACCCAAGATAACGAGCTTTTCGTTCTTCTTGGCGTAGTCCACGACGACCTTCGCTGCGGCCACCGGATCGGCGGAAACAGCAATGGCCACGGGGCCGGTGAACATGTCAGACAATCCCTCGAACGCGGAATCCTTGAGGGCGAGGCGCGTAATCCGGTTCTTTACAACGCGGAACTGTGCATCGGCCTCACGCATTTGGCCCCGCAGCTCTTCCAGTTCTTTCACCGTCATGCCCTTATAGTGGGTCAAGACGCAGACCTGGATATCGCTGAAGAGACCGGTGAGGTCTTCAACCAGTTCCTTCTTTTCTTCCCGGTTCACGTGCTTCTCCGTTTCCGGTTCCACTCTGCGGCCAAAGAGGCGGTTGTCCTGGACAAGGTCCAAAACGCCCAGCCCGCCCTGGCGTTGAAGCGGAGGGGTGCACTCACAAACCCGATCTGAAGAGAAGGACCGTTTCGGGTCCCGGCTTCGGATCGGAAGCGGGACCTGCCCGGGAAGGACAAACCCTAGAGAAGCCCTTTATGCCGTCCAAACCCCACAAGGGGATCCGGAGGCCAAGGGCATCACAAGCCTTGCTCTCCCGTCTGCGCAGGCGCGGCGGTCAATAGAAGTCATGGAAGACTTCCGGTGACCCTGATTAAGGTCCGCGTCGAACAGGTCGACCCGGACCACCTGCGGTCTCGGACAGGCTGGAAAACCCCTAAGTAAATAGCGGCTTTCCATCTTTAACGGCCCCCTTATGGCAAAGGGGGCCATCAAACTCAAGGGCCATGAAGGGATAAGCCTTCGCG
>JBMYTN010000077.1:0-13690 GCA_049604415.1 Rhodospirillaceae bacterium
ACCCGAAAGCGCATAAACCACAGGCAATTGGATTCCTGCCAAATCTCTGGGGCTGGTCGAAGCTTTCCTGTTGCGGGATCCGTAAAAAGAAAACTGCTTGGCGCCATGCGGCCATCATGGATGGTATAGCTGCCATCAAAATTGGCCTGCGTGAGAGAACTGATGGGAAAGTCCTTCGACAAGCGAAACAGTTCCCGCCCGGTATGGTCAAACGCTGCGGCCCTATTCCGATCCACATTTCGAACAAAATGGCCGTCTCGATTGGGTAAGTAGACATTAAATGCAGAGCCAACACCGGGAATGTGTTTAGGGATTTCCGCAGGTTTTTTTTGATAGCGACATTTGGCAAAGACTTCGTCGGATTCAGGCAGGCGCAATGGTTTGTGCAGTTTTGGATCGGCAATCGCACTCAATTGCCAGCCGACCCCCGCATATGACCGTTCGGGTTCGTAGTGCCCGGATTGAACTAAGAAGTCACCCGTTTCCTGGTTGTAACAGAAAAGGGATAAATCACTCATCCAATAGGTTTTTCGGCTGGGGATATCATAGGCATAGCGTTGCAGGCGAACATGGCCGCCACCGGTCAAATCGGTCACAAATCCGTCCATGCCCCGACCATCGCCAAACTCCCGGGAATGGGGCCGGAAGGCTTCAAATTGTTGCCGGGTCATCGCGGCAAAGGTGATGATGTCTTCGGTAAAAAAGTTGGGCCTCGGTGCGATATCATTCCAGGGCAGGGGTTCTACGATCTCCAGGATTTGCACCGGTCCGTCGAACCGCTCGATGGTGTCGGACGGCACCTCCGGCAAATTGCCAATGGGATCGATCGGCACGTCTTTGGCCCATGCGGGGGGCAAGCTGATCAGCCAGCCCAGCAGCACGGCACCCCCCAAGCCCAGAAGCCTGCGCGGCCAGCCCGAACCCTTCCCATGCGCATGGCCAGTCTGGGCTGGGGTCGTCGGTGCAATCGATCCGGTTTGGCCTGGGTGCGTCAACGGCTTTGCTCCCGCCTTGGGTTTATCTGGCCAAAGCGTCTCATGGCGCGCGCGCCGCGACAAGTCCACCAGAGGTCGGAGTTTCGCCTTGGATCTGTGATCCCGAGTCTTTGCTAGACGACCTTTTTTTGGGCCGGAGTCGTCCGTACGCGGCCCAGGGCGCGCGCGCCCGGTGATGGGGGCCGGGCATGGATCAATTCGGTGCAACCAATAGGGCATTAAAGCCCCTGGCTATGGGGCCTCTGGGTGGAAAAAAGCAAGGAATCCGAGGGCTTAGCTGGGTCAAATCGGGGTTTGGTTGCGGGTTAATCCGGGGATTTTTGATTTATGTCAATGGCGGGGCCGGGAAGGCATGGGCATAGTCCCGCTGCTGTCGACTGATGTCGGCGGTGGATTGCGGTGTTGTGTCGGCTTCAGAGACGGGGACGGGACAAATCCAGATTGATCTGGATCAGGCGCAGTTCAAAAGGGGGGGCAACCTGCGGCTCCGGAACCCGGTTGGGGGGGAATTCAACCGGCTCCTGTCCAGGAAAGCTCACGAGACATTGAGATATTTGTGGCAACCGTGGTCGGGGAGCTTCGTGCTTCACGGTCCCATTGGTCGATACAGGAGGCGGCATTGACGCAGGCGACCATGGCGCACGGCTCTCAAGTGGACACCACACCCTATGCAATGGGTGCGATTCAAAAGTTCACTCTGGCGGCTGTGTTCTGGGGGATTGTCGGCTTTCTTGCAGGTGATTTTATCGCCTGGCAGTTGGCGTTCCCAGCTTTGAACCTTGATCTGGAGTGGACCACCTTCGGGCGCTTGCGTCCGGTCCATACTTCCGCAGTTATTTTCGCATTCGGCGGCAACGTCCTGCTGGCAACCTCGCTGTACTGTGTGCAGCGGACCTGCCGGGCAACCCTGTGGGGTGGCGAGCTGTTCGGCAACATGATCTTCTGGGGTTACCAGCTGTTCATCGTTCTGGCCGCACTGAGCTATGTGCTTGGTGTCACCCAGGGCCGTGAATATGCCGAGCCCGAGTGGATCATCGACCTGCTGATCACCGTTGTCTGGGTGATGTACCTGCTGGCCTTTGTGGGCACCTTGCTGAAACGTAAGGAGCCGCATATCTACGTGGCCAACTGGTTCTTCCTGGCGATGATTGTGACCATTGCGCTTCTGCACCTGGGCAACAACATGGCCGTTCCGGTCTTCTTGTTCGGGGGCGAAAGCCTGTTGAAGAGCTATCCGTTCTTCTCCGGGGTCCAAGACGCCATGACCCAGTGGTGGTACGGCCACAACGCGGTGGGCTTCTTCCTGACTGCGGGCTTCCTGGGCATCATGTACTACTTCGTGCCCAAGCAAGCCCATCGTCCGGTTTATTCCTACCGTCTGTCGATCGTGCACTTCTGGGCGCTGATCTTCCTCTATATCTGGGCCGGTCCGCACCACCTGCACTACACCGCGCTGCCGGATTGGGCGCAGACCCTGGGCATGGTGTTCTCCATCATGCTGTGGATGCCGTCCTGGGGTGGGATGATCAACGGTCTGATGACCCTGTCGGGGGCCTGGGACAAGCTGCGGACCGATCCGGTTCTGCGCTTCCTGGTGGTGTCCGTCGGCTTCTACGGCATGTCGACCTTCGAAGGTCCGATGATGTCCGTGAAGGCGGTCAACAGCCTGTCGCACTACACCGACTGGACCATTGGTCACGTGCACTCCGGTGCGCTGGGCTGGGTGGCCTTCGTTTCCTTCGGCGCGCTGTACTATCTGGTGCCCGCCCTGTGGAAGCGTCGTTCGCTCTACAGCCTGAAGCTGGTGAGCGTGCACTTCTGGGTCGCCACCGTCGGGATCGTGCTCTACATCACCGCGATGTGGGTGTCCGGGATCATGCAAGGCCTGATGTGGCGTGCTTATGACTCCCAGGGCTTCTTGCAATATTCCTTCATCGAATCCGTTGAAGCGATGCATCCCTACTACGTGATCCGCGCGTTCGGCGGCCTGCTGTTCGTGGCTGGGTCTCTGGTGATGGCCTACAACGTCTATCGCACCATCAAAGGGGACGTTCGTGAAGAACAACCCGAGGCGGCCTATCTGGGTTCCGCCGCTGGTGCACAGCAGTAAGGGGGGGCGAACACAATGAGTTTGCTCAAGCATCACAAGAAGCTCGAAACGAACGTTCTGTTCCTGACCTTGGGTATCTTCGTGACCATCATCATGGGTGGCCTCGTGGAAATCGTGCCCTTGTTCTCCATCGAACAGACCATCGAAAAGGTGAAAGGGGTTCGCGCCTACTCACCGCTGGAGCTTCAAGGTCGCCTCGTCTACATCCGCGAGGGCTGCTACAACTGCCACAGCCAAATGGTTCGCCCGTTCCGGGATGAAACCGAGCGCTATGGTCACTACAGCCTTGCGGCAGAGAGCATGTACGACCATCCGTTCCAGTGGGGGTCCAAGCGGACCGGTCCTGACCTGGCGCGGGTGGGCGGCAAGTACTCTGACGAGTGGCATTGGCGCCACATGGTCAACCCGCGTAGCGTTGTTCCGGAATCCATTATGCCGGGCTACCCGCATCTGATGAACAAAGAGCTGACGTTCAATGATGCGCAAGCCCACCTGAAGACCCTCAATCTTGTTGGGTTCAAGGACAAGGAAACCGGCGCTGGCATGTATTCGGATGAAGCCATTGAGTTTGCGGTCGAAGATTTCGCCGCGCAGGCTGACCCGAATGCGGACCATGACGGTCTGCTGGCCCGCTACCCCAAAGCCAATATCGGTGACTTTGACGGGCAACCGGAAAAGCTGACCGAGATGGATGCGTTGATTGCGTATCTGCAGGTCTTGGGGACCATGGTGGATTTCACCGAGTTCGATCCGAGGGAGGCTGGCGCGATCCGCTGATGGAAGGGCCCGGTGCGCCGGGCCTGACATCTCTGGACCGTGCGGGGTCACGGCGAATTTCTAAGCGATTTCAGGACGTTTGAGAGGAGCATCGACAACATGGAGTTCTGGGAGACAATTGCGCAAATCCTGCGGCAATTCTGGGGTCTGTGGTTGATGTTCATCTTTGGCGGCATTGTTTGGTGGGCCTTTCGGCCGAAGAACAAGGATCGCATTGAGAAATACGGCGAGATCCCCCTAAGGGACGATCAAGACGAGGAGCGTTAAACATGGCGGGTAACCCTGAATTGGACCCGGTATCCGGTATCTACACGACCGGACATGAATGGGACGGCATCAAAGAGCTGAATACGCCTTTGCCTTCCTGGTGGGTTTGGATTTTCTACGGCACCATCATCTGGGCCGTGATCTACATGATTGTGTACCCTTCGATTCCGCTGGGTGGCACATGGACCAACGGCGTTTTGGGCTGGAACTCCCGGACGGTGTTGGAAGAAGAACTGGCGGCGGCCAAGGCGATGCATGCGCCGAACGTCGACAAGATTGCTGCGATGAGCGTTGAAGAGGTTTTGGCCGATGACGCGCTGTCCAGCTACGCCCAACGGGGTGGCGAAGTGATCTTTAAAGAGAACTGCGCCCCTTGCCACCAAACCGGCGGTGCCGGTGTGGCCGGGATTTACCCGACCCTGGTGGATGACGAATGGATCTGGGGTGGTACCGCAGAAGCCATCGAATACACCGTGACCCATGGTATCCGGAACGCCAATTATGAAGACGCCCGGGTCAATGACATGCCGTCCTTCGACGATCAGCTGAGCGACGAAGAGATCGATGCGGTTGCGGATTATGTGGTTGCAGCGTCGACCGGTGCCTCCCTGCCTGAAGGTTTGGGTCAAGAGGTCTTCGTCGATAACTGCGCGGCCTGCCACAATGCTGACTATGATGGCGCGGAGCCGAACGGCAATGTGGACATGGGTGGTCCGGCCCTGAACAACGCGATCTGGCTGTATGACGGCTCCAAGGCTGGCATCATCAACCAGATCAGATATCCGCGGAATGGTGTCATGCCCGGTTTCGGTCTGCGTCTGAGCGAAACCGACATCAAGCAGGTGTCCGTCTACGTCCACACCCGTGGTGGGGGCCAATAAGAGGGATCCATCCCACCGCCGAGCCCGTCGGTATCACCCCCAACGGGGAATGCTGACGGGATCGACGGAGAGGGGAGCGAACCTCGTCACATCGTAAAGGAAAGGGCACCCGCCAAAGCCATGGCTGGGTGCCCTTTTCTGTTTCATCGCAATGGGTTTTTGCAACTGCAAGCCATGGCTTCTGTCCTTGCCTCAAGGGGCGTGCGGGGTCTATATCTGCGATGACAAATGTCATGGTGATCGCTTGGCCAAAGGCTTAAGGAAGGGTGTGTTTGCACCCTCTGAAAATGGCATCAGGGTCAAGCAGGTGCCGCCATACCGGACCTTTGGACAATGGACCGTCGAACAAAAGGACGGCACTCTGCCAAGGGAGATCGGGGGGGTGCCAATTGGATGTGTTCCTGCCGGGGGACTTCGCGACAATCGGCGAAGCGGCAGAACGCAGCAGGATCATGGTTGAGGGGATCGACAACCAATGGCGACGGCTGAGAACCAGGCCGGCGGCGCACCCGCGCCCGGCAGCACCGAGCTTTATTACTATGAAAAGATCTACCCGAAAAAGATCACCGGGCGCTTTCGGTCGATCAAAACCTGGCTGAACAGCCTGCTGCTGGCGATCTTTTTCATCGGTCCCTGGATCCGCTGGGACCGGGGTCCCAATGCGCCGGACCAAGCCATCTTTATCGATATGAATGGCCGCAAGGCCTATTTCTTCTTCATCGAGATCTGGCCGCAGGAGGTCTACTACCTGACCGGCCTTTTGGTGATCGCGGCCATTGTGCTGTTTTTCGCCACCGCGTTGCTGGGGCGGGTTTGGTGTGGCTTTGCCTGCTTCCAAACCGTCTTCACCGATGTGTTTGTCGCCATTGAGCGCGCCATTGAGGGCGACCGCAATGCACGGCTGCGCTTGGATAAGTCCAAATTCACCCATGAAAAATTCACCAAAAAGCTGGCGAAGAATTCCGCCTGGCTTGGGGTGTCCTTCTGTGTCGGCATGGGCTTTGTGCTCTATTTCTTTGATGCGCCTTGGGTGGCGATCCCGGCGATCTTAGCCTTCCAGACCGATCTGGCCCCGTGGGGCACCATCGCCGTGGTTGGCGGTGGCTGCTTTGTCATGGCCGGTTATGCCCGCGAGCAGGTTTGCATCTACATGTGCCCCTATGCCCGCTTCCAGGCGGCGATGATGGATGAAGAATCCATGATCGTGACCTATGAGCAATGGCGCGGTGAGCCCCGGACCCGGCCCAAGGGCAAGAATCCTGCGGGCGAAGGGGAAGGCGATTGCATTGATTGTGGTTTGTGCGTGCAGGTCTGCCCGACCGGGGTCGACATTCGCAAAGGCAATCAGCTGGCCTGCATTGGCTGCGGCCTGTGCATCGATGCCTGCAACCAGATCATGGACCGCTTTGACCGTCCGGGCGAGCTGATCACCTATGACTCGGTGACCAACCAGAATGCGCGGGCCGAAGGCAGCGACAAGCGGGTGCGCTGGCTGCGGCCCCGGACCTGGGTCTATACCGGGATTTTGACGGTGGTCTGCCTGATCATGGCCGTGAGCCTGTTCACCCGGGACCGGACCGAGATCAATGTGATCCAGGAACGTAGCCCGCTTTATGTTCAGCTGGGCAATGGCGACATCCGCAATGGCTACACTTTCAAGATCCTGAATATGGAGCGGGTCGACACCGACTTTACCCTGACCACGACGGGTGTTGAGGGCGCGACCATGAATGTGCTCAGCCTGGGTGACGAGGCGGCCACCGAAGCGGTGCTGCCGGTGGTTGGTGACACGGTCGGGACGTTCCGGATCTATGTCTCGGCCCCGAAAAGTGCCCTGGATGGCCGGTCCACGGATCTGGCCTTCATTGTCACCAATCCCAATACGGGCGAGGTGATTGAGCATCATGTGTTGTTTGCCGGGCCGTCTGAGTAAGCCGGTTTTGCCGTCCGGTGCGTATCGGCGGTAGAATATGGTAAGCCCTTGAAACCATTAACCAATATCTGTAAAACTGAGGAGGACGGATGCCAGGGGGGCTCCGTCCTCCAATCATCTGGCAGCCCCGCCCCGGTGCTTTGACCGGCTTGCGCGCCTGCCCGATGGTTTCCAACAAAGGTTCCCAAAGCCATGGCCCAGTCCAATGCGTCGTCAACCGCTGCTCTTCCTGGCGCACAAGGTCGGACCCGCCAACGGGGGTGGTGGATTCCCTATACCTTCGTCGGCGGTTTTTTGGTGGTGTTGGCGGTCAATCTGACCCTGCTCTATTTTGCGGTGTCGACCTTCTCCGGCCTTGAGACCGACAAGGCCTATGTCGAAGGCCTGAAATACAATGACAAGATCGCCGCTGAAGATGCCCAGGTCGCCTTGGGATGGACGATGAACGTCACCTTGGCCCAGGATGGTGCGCCGGTGATGGTGCCGCCCGCAGCGGGGTCCGAGCAAAAAGAGCCGGTGGAAATGTTCCCGGCGGCCTTGTCGATTGCGGTGACCGATAAGGCTGGGCAGCCGGTGCCTGGGCTGACCATTGAAGCCAAGATCCAACGCCCGACCCAGGCCAAAATGGATCTGAGCGCAGTAATGGTGGAAGACGCGAGCCGGACCTATGTGTCGCGGGTCAATCTGCCCTCCCTGGGTGTCTGGCAAGTGGTCCTGGTCGCCAGCCAAGGCGATGAAGTGGTGTTCCGTCAGCGCGAGCGGATCGTGCTCAAGCCGTGACCCCGTTCGCCGAGGCCGAGGCCGAGCCTGGTCCTGAGAAGACCTTATGCACCCATTGTGGCGAGCCGGTCGGGCGCGGTCCCGGTCTGCTGGACAGGTTGCAGAGCCAAGGCAAGCGCGCGGCTGGGGTGGACGCTCCAGCCGCAGCCGATATCGAAACCGATCCCGAAGCCATAGATCTTTCCAGCTCGGCGGATGACCAGTTCTGTTGTGGCGGTTGCCGCGCCGCCCATGCCCTGATCCAAGGGGCCGGGCTGTCGACCTATTACGACCGCCGTTCCGTTGATCCCGAAGCGAAATCCCTGCGACCCGACGAGACCGGGCCAGTGGATTTTGCCGCCCATGTGCGGCTCGACCCGCTGTCCGGCAAAGCCGCTGCCAGTACTCCAGCCGCTGGGAAGGGTGCGCCAGAGGGTGCCACAGAGGGTGCCCCAGAGGATGCCTTGGCGGTGCCTCGAACCGCCAGTCTCAGCCTGATGGTCGAGGGCCTGCATTGTGCGGCCTGTGTCTGGTTGATCGAAACCTTGTTGGGCCGCAATCCCCACGTACTCAAGGGCCGCGTCAACATGACCACCCGGCGGCTGTCTTTACAGTGGTCGGTGCCCGAAGGGGCTGGGGAGGATCTGGGCATCAACCAGATCCTGGCCCCGATCCAGGCCATTGGCTATCGGCTGATGCCCTATGACCCGGGCATGCTCGATCAAGAGGCGAAAAAAGAAGAAGCCCATCTGATGCGGGCCATGGCCGTGGCCGGGTTTGCCTCGGGCAATGTGATGTTGTTTTCGGTCTCGGTCTGGTTTGGCTTCGATATGGACGAGGCCACCCGGACCCTGATGCATTGGCTCTCGGCTTTGGTGGCGATCCCGGCGGTGCTGTATGCCATCCGGCCCTTCGCCAAATCCGCCATCCAGGCTTTGCGGGCGCGGCGCTCCAATATGGATGTGCCGATCACCGTTGCGGTGATCTTGGCCACGGCGGTCAGCCTGTGGGAGACGGCGCGCAGCGGCCCCCATGCCTATTTCGACGCCGCCGTCATGCTGCTGTTCTTTTTGCTGGTCGGTCGGTTCTTGGATGTCCGGGCGCGCAGCAAGGCCCGCTCTGCGGCCGAGCATCTTGTCACCCTCGGGGCCGGATCCGTGACCCTGGAACGCCCCGATGGCAGCCAGGCCCGGGTGCCCCCCGCCGCCGTGCAGCCCGGCATGACCGTCTTGGTCGCCGCCGGGGAGCGGGTTGGGGTTGATGGCACGGTCCAGGATGGGCGCTCCGATCTGGATATGAGCCTGTTGACCGGGGAGAGCCTGCCCGTTGCCGTCGACAAGGGCGGACAGGTCTTTGCCGGAACCCTGAACCTGTCCGGTCCCTTGCGCCTGACCGCCGAAGCGGTCGGGGAGAGCACCGTCTTGGCCGAGATTGTCCGCCTGATGGAAGGGGCGGAACAGGGCCGGGCGCGTTATGTCGCCCTCGCGGATCGGGTCGCCCGGGGCTATGTCCCGGTGGTCCATGCCTTGGCGGCGGTGTCTTTTTTGGCCTGGGTTCTGATCGGCGGCATGGTCTGGCAACAGGCGATTCTGATCGCCGCAGCGGTGCTGATCGTCACCTGTCCCTGTGCCTTGGCCCTGGCGGTGCCGGTGGTCCAGGTTGTGGCCACCGGGCGGCTGATGCGCCGGGGTATTCTGGTCAAAAGCCCGACGGCCCTGGAGCGCCTGACCACGGTCGATCATTTGGTGTTCGACAAGACCGGAACCTTAACCCTGGGACGTTTGACCCTGCAGACTGGTCCGCAGGAGAACTGGACCGCGCCGGATTTGACCCTGGCGGCGCGCCTGGCCCGGACCAGTCGCCATCCTTTGGCTCGGGCGGTGGTGCGCGGCTGGCATGGCTATGAACAACAGGCCGCCGATGGCATCGATACCGGCCCGGAGTCGGTCCTCTGCGAGATCGAGGAACTGCCGGGGCGGGGCCTACAAGCCGCGTTGTCCGATGGCCGGACGGTGCGCCTGGGCTCCCGGGCGTTTTGTGGCCCGCGCGGCGGCGACGCCGATCCGGAGACGGCCGGGGGAGCCTTGCCCGATTTATGGCTCGCGGTGACGGATGCGACGGGCGGCCAGCACGCCGCGCGCTTCCGCTTTGCCGACCAAATCCGGCCCGATGCGGCCCAGACCCTGGCCCGCCTGCAGCACTTGGGGCTTGGCGTTGAAATCCTGTCCGGGGATCGGGCCGAGGTGGTGGGGGCTGTGGCCGAGGACTTGGCCTGCCCGACTTGGCGTGCCGGATGTTCTCCGGCAACCAAAACCGCCCGGCTGGAGACCCTGGCGCAGGAGGGCCGCACGGTGTTGATGGTCGGCGACGGCCTGAATGACGCCCCGGCTTTGGCGGCGGCCCATGTGTCCTTGTCGCCGTCCGACGCCGCCGACATTACCCGCAATGCCGCCGATCTGGTGTTCCAGGGCGACTCGCTGTCAGCGGTGTTGGATGTGTTGGAGGTTTCCCGGCGGGCGGACCGACTCGTCCGGCAGAATTTCTTCCTGTCCTTCGCCTATAATGTGATCACCGTCCCCTTGGCGGTGGCGGGCTATGTGACCCCGTTGATTGCCGCAGTGGCCATGAGCGGGTCTTCCGTGGCGGTGATCGTCAATGCGCTGCGCCTGTCCCGGGTGCCGAAGCCGTCCTCCCGCCCCCCTGTGCCAGGAGCGTAATGCCGTGGAAGTCCTGCTCTATCTGATCCCGGCAGCCCTGGGCATGGGTGCGGTTGGACTGGTGGCCTTCCTCTGGGCCTTGAAAAGCGGCCAGTTTGAGGATTTGGACGGGGCGGCGAACCGGATTTTGTTTGAGGATGATGAGCCCGGACCCCCTCCGGTCCAGCCCTCTGCGGCGTCGGGTCCTGCCTCGCTTCAGCCCGAAACGAACGACCTGCCAGACCCGGCAAATGCGGTCGAAGTTGCCTCTCAAACCGAGAAGAAATGAAACAGCCTGAACGCGGAATTTGATCTGGATCAAAAATCTGCGTTATAAAGGGATGTCCAAAAGGGGATCCGGGGGGATCAAAACCCAGAGGGGGGACATATGCCACCGAATGACCTCGGTGGACTGGGACTGCGTCGCACGCAGGGGTTTGGCCATAGTTCCGGCGGGGATACCGCAGGCGGGTCGAACCAGAGCATGACGATGGCGCATCGCAGCCACTACCGCTCCGATTTTCTCGACCCCTGCAAAAATTGCAGCCTGGGGGATCTCGCTTTCTGCTCCGGCTTGCCGGATGCGGAGCTGGAAGGCCTGCGCGCGATCCAGTCTTGCGCCCGGTTTGACGCCCATGAAACTCTGTTTGATGAGGGCGATGCCGCGCCCTATGTCTACACGCCGATCAATGGGACGGTGAAGATTTACAAGCTGATGGCCGATGGCCGCCGTCAGGTCACAGGCTTTTTGTTTAAGGGCGATCTGTTCGGTTTGTCCTCCGATGGCCGCTATCCCTACACCGCCGAGGCGATCAATTCGGTCACCCTCTGCCGGTTCCCGACGGCGAAACTGGAGCAGCTCTATCCGATCTCTCCGGTCTTGGAGCGCATGGTGCTGCAGCGGGCGCTGAAAAGAATCGATGAGTTCCACGACCAGATGCTGCTGCTGGGCCGCAAATCGGCATCGGAGAAGATCGCCAGCTTTTTGCTCGCCTTGTCCCAGCGCGCAGCGGAGCGCGGCGAGGCGGAGACCCCAGTGCAAGTGCCCATGAGCCGGGCGGATATCGCGGATTATCTGGGGCTGACCATTGAAACCGTCAGCCGGACCCTGACCAAGTTCAAATCCAGCGGCCTGATTGTTCTGCCCAACGCCGCGAGTGTAGCGCTGCAAGATCCTCTCCGGTTGCGAGAGATTGCCGATGGCGGGTAATCAGGGCTTCCCATAAGGGCGAAAACACGCCATATGGGGGTCGTTCCCACCCATCTTGACTGCGACGAATTGCTCAAAATTTTGAGTGAGCTCAGTTTGTGACGGTTTTTATACGGACGGCGACCGCTGTTTGCGGTATCAGTCCGCGTTAAGCGTCCTCGATCCTTGGTTCGGGGGGAACCGCAGGGGCTCCAAGGCCAGCATGGCTCGGGTGCTGTCTGCGCGCATCGATAGGACGTCCACTGGCCACCTTGGGGGAGAGCGCCATGAGCACCACCTCGATTGAGTCCATCAAGCCTGTCACCATCCGGGACATTCTGGCCCGCAAGGGCAAAGAGCCCGTGGCCTGTCTCACGGCCTATACCGCTCCAATGGCGCGGTTCCTGGATCAGCATATGGATATTTTGCTGGTCGGCGATTCCCTGGGCATGGTGGTCTATGGCATGGACACCACGGTCGGGGTGACCCTGGACATGATGATCAACCATGGCAAGGCGGTGTCCAAGGCGGCCAAGCATGCCCTGGTGCTGGTCGACATGCCCTTTGGCTCCTATCAAGAGAGCAAGAAACAAGCCTTCCGCAATGCCGCCCGGGTGATGGCCGAAACCGGCTGCGCTGGCGTCAAGCTGGAAGGCGGGGCCGAAATGGCCGAGACCGTGGAATATCTGACCCAACGGGGCATCCCGGTCCAAGGCCATGTGGGGCTGAAGCCGCAATCGGTGCACACCTATGGCGGGTTCCGCGCCCAGGGCCGCTCCAGCTCCGATGCTGAAAAGATCCGCGCCGATGCCCGGGCGATTGCCGAGGCCGGGGCGTTTTCTTTGGTCATTGAGGGTGTCTTTGAAGATGTGGCGCGCCAGATCACCCAGGAGATCCCGATCCCGACCATTGGCATTGGTGGCTCGCCGCAATGCGATGGCCAGATCCTGGTCACCGAGGATGTCATGGGGCTGTTCGGTGAGTTCACTCCGAAATTTGTCCGCCGCTATGCCGAGCTGGGCAATCAGATTTCCCAAGCGGCCGCAGACTATGCCGCCGATGTCCGCTCCCGCCAGTTCCCGGCGGCGGAGCATTGCTTTGGCATGCGCAAACAAGCCAAGACCGGGTCGGCTGCATGAGCTTTGAGCCTGCTTTGAGTGAGGTGCGCAGCGTCGACGATCTGCGCGCCACCGTGGCTGCTGCCCGGGCCACGGGCCAAAAGGTCGCCTTGGTGCCGACCATGGGGGCCTTGCATGTGGGGCACCAGGCCCTGATCCGGCAGGCCGCCGAACAGGCCGATCTGGTGGTGGTGTCGGTTTTCGTCAATCCGACCCAGTTCGGCCCCAATGAGGATCTGGCCTCTTATCCCCGGGATGAGACCGGCGACCTGGAAAAGATCGCCGAGGCTGGCGGCCATGTGGTGTATTTGCCCCCGGCTGAGGTGATGTATCCGCCCGGTTTTTGCACCACGATCACCGTTGCGGGTCCGTCCCAGGGCTTGTGCGGCGCGGCGCGGCCGATCCATTTCCAAGGGGTCGCCACGGTGGTGGCCAAGCTGTTGATCCAATGCGGCCCCGACATGGCATTTTTTGGCCAGAAGGATTACCAGCAGCTTCAGGTCATCCGGCGGTTGGTGACGGATTTGAACCTATCGATCGAGATTGTTGGGGTCGAGACGGTGCGCGAGCCTGATGGCTTGGCGCTGTCTTCGCGCAATGCCTATCTGAGCTCGGAGCAGCGCAAGCTGGCCCCGGAGCTGGTCCGCACCCTGCGCCGGGTTGCTGCGGATATTCTCGGCGGGGCCGATGTGGAGGACTGCGCGGTTTGGGGCCGCGAGGAATTGCTCGCGCTCGGTTTTGACGCGGTGGATTATCTGGAGGTCCGGGATGCGGACAGCCTGGAGCCGATCGCCGAGCTGGAGGCCCCGGCCCGGATCCTGGTGGCGGCCCATTTGGGGCGGGCCCGGCTGATCGATAATATTAGCTTGGAGCCGTAGGTTTTTAGTTCGGGCTTCGCCCGAACTTTGTTGCCCTTGTATGTCAGAGGGGACATCAGCGTTAAGCTGGGTCAGATGGCGAAGGGT
>JBMYTN010000078.1:0-12105 GCA_049604415.1 Rhodospirillaceae bacterium
CCTGTCTCCGACGGGGCGGGCCATGTGGCCCGGGGCTGCAGTCGCAGCCCTTGGGAACTCTTCTCAGCGTTCTGCGTTTTTTGGGGCGAAGACTTCAAATCCAGCGCGACCCCCTCCTGCCGGAGGCATAAGGGCTCCGGGCCCCTGCCCGGGTCGGTTAGGGGCAGGAGAGGGGTGGGATGGGCAGGCCGCCAGTGTGGGGGGCCATCGCCTCAGCCAATTTGTCTCGGTCGCGGCGGCGCTGAAAGGCCAGGATCGGGCTGTCGTGACATTGCAGCAGGAAGGCTTGGAACTCATCAATGATCCGGGTCTGGGCTGCCGTGGCAAAGATCCGGCCCAGCTCCGTCTGTACGGCCTTTCGGGCTTGGGTGTCATAGGTTTCCAGCCAGAAGCTGAACACCGCATCCCGATAGTCCGGCAAGCTGTTGAAATAGCCATGCAGCAATTCGTGGGACAGGGTGCCGGTGCGCCCGGCACCGGCGGCGGAGGCGATCAAATAGCCTTGAGGGGCGGTCTCAACCCAGGGCAACAGGAAATCATCCAGGAAGGCCTGCTCCGCATCGGTCAAACAGACTTGGATCACCTCGGCGGCACAGGTTTCTTTAACGGCATCGCGGAAAGCGACAATTTCGCGGGCGTGGAGATTAACCCCGGTGACGGCTTTGGAGGGGTCCGGAGAGTAGGGGTCGGCGAACAGGGCGGCGTTAAGCAACCGAGTCCGCAAGCCTTGATCCGCATACCACATGACCCGACCGAGCAAATGGTTTAACAGGCCGCTAGACTCAAACAAGCAAAGGGTGACCCCTTCCAAACCGGCGACTGGGCCGCAATGCACCGCCTTATTCCCGGCCTCCAGCACAGCATCCCGGTGAGCCTGCAGCGGTTCTGGATCATGAAATGGGATGGGCTCGCCGATAACACGCAAGGAAAACGCCGCCTTTGCGGGCTGCTCAGCAGCCGGGTCGTCCTGGTCCGGATTGGACAAAGCGAAGGGGTCTTTTGCGCCCGTCCTCTTCGCGCTGTCCGCCGGTTTCGGGTCAGGTTTGGCCTCTGGGCCGGGCTTTCCGCCGATCAGTCTGGGTTGGGCCGGTTCGCGCTCTGGGTCCCTGCCCATATCCTCGAGGGTGTTTTGCTGGGTCGCAGCCGGTTCAACCGCCCAGGCGGGAGCGCTGAGGATCACGCTGGCGAGCGCGATCATCCCAAAACGCCAGAGGCAGCGGCGGGTGGAGCGTGATCCGGGGCCTTTGGTCACGGAGACAACGAAGAGCCGGTGCTGGGACCATTGCTCTGCACCGAGCTTTGGGCGCGCCGGGCATTAAACCGGAAGGGATCGGCTGGATAGGTGCCGAGCATGGTCAGCTCCTCGGTGAAAAAGCTCAACTCTTCCAGGGCATTGGCGAGGCCGCGATCATCGGGGCGGCCTTCCACATCGGCATAGAACTGGGCGGCAACAAAGGCTCCGCCGATCTGGTAGCTCTCCAGCTTGGTCATATTGACGCCATTGGTGGCGAAGCCGCCCAGCGCCTTATAGAGCGCGGCGGGGACGTTGCGCACCCGGAAGACAAATGTGGTGATGGCGGCGATATCGGCCCGGGGTTGGACCGGATCCCGGGCCATGATGACAAAGCGGGTGGTGTTGTGGTCTTCGTCCTCAATGTTGGCTTGCAGGCTGTCCAGACCATAGATTTCGGAGGCCAGGGAGCTGGCAATGGCGGCTTCCCCCGGGCGCTTATGTTCGGCCAGTTCTTTGGCGGAGCCAGCGGTGTCGGCATGGACGATTTGCTCAATACCATGCTGGCGGATGAAACGCCGACATTGGGACAGAGCGTGGACATGGCTGCGGACAATGCGGATGTCGTCGAGCTTGGTGCCCGGCGGAGCGAGCAGATGGTGGTTCACCCGCTGGAAATGCTCAGCGACGATCTGCAGCCCGCTATCGGGCATCAGGTGGTGAATATCAGCCACCCGCCCGGCCACCGAATTCTCAATCGGGATCATGGCATAGGCGGCTTTTCCGTCCCGCACCGCGCCAAAGGCATCATCAAAGGCCGAGCAGGGCAGCGGGGTCATGCCCGGAAAGCGCTGCAGGCAGGCCAGATGGGAATAGGCTCCGGGCATGCCTTGGAAGGCGACAACCTGGCGCGGATCTTCGCTGGAGGGGTCTGCGGTGGCAGACGCGGCTGCGGAGGCGGAGACGGGGGCGGCAGAAGAGCGGGACTGGGTCATGGACAAATACGGCCTAAAAAACAGGGGCTGGTGGGTCAGCCCCCCAGCAGCGCACGGGCGCGCGCCAGATCCTCGGGAGTATCGACACCGAGCGGAATGGTGTCAACGCGGGCGGCATCGATGCGCATATGGTTCTCTAGTGCGCGGAGTTGCTCCAGTTTCTCCCGTTGCTCCAGCAGGCCCGGCGGCAAGGCGACAAACCGGCTTAGGGCGGCGCGGCGATAGGCATAGAGGCCAATATGATGGAACAGCGGTCCCGGCCCGGTCGGGGCGGTGGCGCGGGTGAAATACAGGCAGCGGGCAATGCTCTGCCCTGGGGCAAAGCCGGTGATGGCTTTGACCACATTGGGATTGTCGCGCTCTTCCGGGCGGACGATCTCGGCCACTAGGGTTGCGATATCAGCCTCTGGGGAGACCTCCAGGACTCGGGCGGCCTCGACCAGCAAATGCGGGTCTAGGGTCGGCAGATCGCCTTGGACATTGATCACGGTGTCATAGCGGCCATCAGGATCATAGTGCTCCAGGGCCTGATGGATCCGGTCAGAGCCTGAGGGCAGGTCCGGATCGGTGAGGATCGCCTCGCCGCCGCAGGCCTTGACCGCCTCGGCAATCTCCGGCTCGGCGGCGGCGACCAGAACCGGCGCGTCAAGGCCGGCCTCCTGCGCCCGATGCATCACCTGCACAATCATTGGCAACCCGGCAATGTCAGCCAGGGGCTTCCCCGGCAGCCGGGTCGAGGCCATGCGGGCGGGCAGGATGATGATTGGGGTGCTGGCGGGCATTCTGAAGGATCCATCCAGGGAATTGCAGCGGGGCGAAACGCGAAGGCGCTTTGATAGCCCAGCTGAGTTGGAAAATTCAGAAAAAAAATCGATCAATATTCTCTGAGTAATCTTCTTGTTGATATTTTGCAAATGCGACACAGTCTTAATTGAGAGGTATTCAACCCGAAATACGCATCACTGCCAGGGAGCAGGCCAATGACCGAGTTGATTTTAAAGGGCCGCGCAGAATTAGCCCGCATGGGTTTGGGCCAGGGCCATGCCTCGCCTCAAGGACAGGTGATCCCAGACCTTCCCTTTGGTCGCCTGCTGGCCGTTGCGGTGGTCGCGGTCCTGATCGCCTCGCCAGGCGTGGTGGGGGAGGCCGCGCGCGGTGCTCTGGCCGACGCCTATTTGGCCGTTGCGGTGTTTGTCGCCGGGACCTTGGCGTTATTGGCCTGGGCGGAGCGCTCTGCCAATGTTGATCTGGCAAAGACGCTGGAGGGTGCGGGGTGGGCCCGGGTGCCCATCGCCGCCTTGCTCGGGGCATTTCCGGGCTGTGGCGGGGCCGTGGTGGTTGCGACCCAATTTGCCCGGGGCAAAGCCAGTTTTGGCAGCCTGGTTGCGACTTTGACCGCGACCATGGGCGATGCGGCGATTTTGTTGTTGGCGCAAGCCCCGATGACCGCTCTGAGTGTCATTGGCATCAGCTTTGTCGCTGGGATCCTGTTGGGTTGGGCGGTGGATGCGGCCCATGGCGAGAGGTTGGGCAATGCCTTGCGCCACTCTGCGGGCGGCATGGGGCAATCCGTGCCCGCAAAGCCCTCCGCTTTGGTCGGGGGCAGCTTTGGCGTGCGGCCCTGGATGGTTTTGATGGTGCCCGGCACCGTGCTTGGGGTGTTGTTGGCCTTCCAAGCCGATCCCGATGCTTGGATTGCGGCGCTGACCGGGGTCGCCTTCCCCATGACCGAGGTTTTGGGCATTGCCGGGGCGATGCTCGGCTTGGCGCTGTGGGCCACCCGTCCGGTGTCGCGCTGTGTCGGTGGGGCCTGTGGAATGCCTGAAGGCCAGGGAACCCGGCCGCTGGCGACCCGGATTATGGATGACACCAATTTTGTTTCCGCCTGGGTGGTGTTCGGCTTCCTGGCCTATGAGGTCACCATGGCTTTGGGCAGCTTTGATCTGGCCGGGTTCTTCCAAGTCTATGCCCCCGTCATGCCCTTGATGGCGGTGTTGATCGGCATGGTGCCCGGCTGTGGCCCGCCTTTGGTGATCACCAGCTTGTATCTGAGTGGATTGGTGCCACCCTCGGTGTTGATGGCCAATGCCTTGGCCAATGATGGCGATGCCCTGTTCCCGGCCTTGGCCTTGACCCCCCGGGCGGCTCTGCTGGCCAGTGTTTACAGTGCGATCCCGGCTTTGATCGTCGGCTATGCGGTGTTCTTCCTGATCGGGTGAGGCGGCTGTCGTATTTCGGAGGTCGAAGTTCGGGGGTCGAAGTTCGGCGGTCCAATTGCAGTAGGGAACCGGAAGGGGGCCGTGTTACACAGGCCCCCTTCTTGCTGCCGCAATGCTATGAGGCCCCCATGTCCGCTGCGCCTGCTCCCGCGCCTTCTTCTTCTGTCCCCGATCTTGGTTCCCGCGCGGCCTTGGTCCGGGATCTGGCGGTGGCCAGCGGGGCGGTGATCCGGCGCTGGTTTCGCCAAGGGGCGACGGTGATGGACAAGTCCGATGACAGCCCGGTGACCCGGGCTGATCAGGACTCCGAAGCGATCATCCGCCATTTGATCACCCGCCGGTTCCCTGAGGATGGCATTATCGGGGAAGAACATGGCGTGGAGGGGCGCGAGGCCGAGTTTGTCTGGGTCATTGACCCGATTGATGGCACCGGGGCGTTCATCGCCGGACTGCCGGTGTTTACCACCCTGATCGGATTGGCCTGGCGCGGGCGGCTGGTGTTGGGCGCAGTGCATCAGCCGGTGACCGGCGAGTTCTGGATCGGCGGTGTTGGGGTTCCGGCAACCTTGAATGACCAGCTGGTTCTGGCCCGGCTCTGCCCCCGCTTGAGCGATGCGGTCCTGTTCAGCACCGATCCGGCCTTGCTGAGCGCCGCAGACAGTCCTGGTTTTGAGGCGCTGTGTGCGGCGATCCGCCGCCGCCGTCTGGGCACCGACGGTTATGGCGGGGCAATGGTCGCCTCGGGCCATGCGGATCTGTGGTGCGAGGCTGGAATGAAGGTCTATGACTATGCTGCCTTGGTGCCCTTGATCGAGGCGGCGGGCGGTCGGATCAGCGATTGGCAGGGCAAACCCTTGGGGCTGGACGGCGATGGCACAGTCCTGGCGTCCGGCGATCCGGCCCTGCATGGGGCCGCTTTGGCCCTGCTGCGGCCCGAGGCCAGCCCCGAATAAGCCCTTGATCCGCCGTTATTGAGCGCCAAGTTCAAGGAACGTCTGTTTCCCTGCTCTTGGAGATCCCCGCATGTCGCTCCTCGCCCTGACCCCGCTTCGGGGGCTGTTGCCGCGCTTTTTGCAAGGTTCTGAGGGGCCAAAGGCGCATCGCTCAAGGGTTGGGAGAGGGTTCGGATTGGGCGCAGCCCTGGTCGCGCTGGTGCTGCCGGGCTTGGCAATGGCCCAGGACGACCCTCGGGCCGGGTGGCCGGAACCGGTCCATGCCATATCACTTTACGGTGATGTCAAATATCCGCCGGGCTTTACCCATTTCGACTATGTCAATCCGGAGGCCCCGAAGGGTGGCGATTTGCGCTATTTCGGCTTTGGCTCCTTCGACACGCTCAACCCGTTTACGGTCAAAGGGGTGACCGCCGCCGGGGCCGGGCAGCTATATCAGACTTTGACCGTCCAAAGCCTGGATGAGCCCTTCACCGAATATGGCTCTATCGCTGAGAGCATGGTGCTGCCGGAGGACCGGACCTGGATCGCCTTTAACATCAATCCCAAGGCGCGCTGGAGCGATGGCCAGCCAATCACCGCCCAGGATGTCAAATTCACCTTCGAAACCCTGATCACCGAGGGCGCGCCGATCTATCGGCTGTATTATCAGGCGATCACCGAAGCCAAGGTGATCGATGACAGCACGATCCAATTCCTGTTTGAAAATGGCGACAACCGCGAACTGCCTTTGATCATTGGCGGTTTGCCGGTGCTGGCAAAGCATTATTGGGAAGGCCGGGAATTCGGCGACACCACCCTGGAGACGCCGGTCAGCAGTGGGCCTTATCGGATCAAGGATTTTGAGCCCGGGCGCTATATCTCCTACGAAAGGGACCCAGATTGGTGGGCCGCCGACCTTCCGGTCAATCTCGGCCGGTTCAACTTTGATGAACTGCGCTACGACTATTACCGGGACCATCTGGTGGCCGTGGAGGCCTTTAAGGCCGGGGAATATGACTACCGCTCGGAGCATATTTCCAAGGTCTGGGCGACCGACTATCAGATCCCGGAAGTGGACGATGGCCGGATCGTCAAAGCGGAGATCCCGCACCAACGTCCGGTGGGCATGCAGGGCTTTGTCTTCAACATGCGCAAGCCTCTGTTCCAGGACCCCAAGGTCCGCGAAGCGCTGGCCTATGCCTTCGACTTCACTTGGACCAACAAGAATATTTTCTATGACAGCTACAAGCAGCCCTACAGCTATTTCAACAATTCAGTGATGGCCTCGACGGGCCTGCCCGAAGGCGAAGAGCTGGCCCTGTTGGAGCCCTGGCGCGACCAGATCCCGGAGCGGGTGTTTACGGAAGAATACAAAGCCCCGCTCTATACCGAGCCTCGGGATCTGCGCGGTGGTTTGCGCACCGCTTTGATGTTGCTGCAGGAGGCGGGCTGGACGGTCCAGGATGGTGTGCTCAAAAACGAGGCCGGGGAGCCGTTTGAATTTGAATTTCTGCTGATCCAGCCGGAATTTGACCGGATCTTGCTGCCGATGAGCAAAAATCTGGAGCGGCTGGGGATCAAAATGTCGATCCGCCCGGTGGACACCTCGCAATATGTCAACCGGCTGAACGAGCAAGACTTTGACATGATCGTGTTCAGCTGGGCGCAGACCGAAAGCCCGGGCAATGAGCAGCGGGAAATGTGGGGTTCCGCCGCCGCCGATCAGGCGGGCAGCCGCAATCTGGCCGGGCTGAAAAACCCGGCGGTGGATGCCTTGATCGAAGAAATCGTCACCGCGCCGACCCGGGAGGACCTCAATCTTCGGGTCCGGGCGATGGACCGCATCTTGCTGTGGTCCTTCCTGGTGATCCCGCAAAGCTATGTGGATTCCGACCGGCTGATCCATTGGGACCGCTTTGGCAAGCCCGAGGTCACCCCCTATAAGGGCGTCTCGATCATGACCTGGTGGGAAGATCCCGATAAGGCGGCCCGCCTGCCCGGCAAGCAAGGCGATCGCTAAGGTGATCATGGCCTGACCGGCATCGCCAACGGTTATCCCCTCGGAGCGCTTCGCCCTTGTTTGCTTATATCCTCCGCCGCCTGGCTTTGATCCCGCTGACCCTGCTCGGCATCATTGCGATCAATTTTGCCATTGTGCAGTTCGCGCCTGGCGGGCCGGTGGAGCGGGTGTTGGCCCAGCTGCAAGGCACGGCGGTGGATGCCACGGCCCGGTTCTCCGGCGCGGGCGGTGGCGAGACCGTCAATGCTGGCCCGACGGATGCGGTCGGGGCGGGCAGCGGTGGCGGTGATGAGAGCCGCTATCGGGGGGCGCGGGGGCTTGATCCGGATTTCATTGCCGAGATCGAAGCGCAATTCGGTTTCGACAAACCGGCCCATGAGCGGTTCTTGATGATGGTCGGTGATTATCTGACCTTCGATCTGGGCGAGTCCTATTACCGCTCCGAAACTGTGGTCGATCTGGTGATCGACAAGCTGCCGGTTTCGATCTCGCTCGGGGTGTGGAGCACCCTGATCATCTATCTGATCTCCATCCCCTTGGGCATCCGCAAGGCGGTCCGGGATGGCAGCAAATTTGATGTCGCCACCAGCTGGGCGGTGATCATCGGCTATGCCATTCCCGGGTTTTTGTTCGCCATCCTGCTGATCATTCTGTTTGCCGGGGGCCGCTTCTTGGACTGGTTCCCGCTGCGGGGTCTGGTGTCCGAGGGCCATGAGCTAATGCCCTGGTACCAACAGATCCTGGACTATATGTGGCATATGGCGCTGCCGGTGCTGGCTCTGACCATTGGCGGCTTTGCCAGCCTGACCATGTTGACCAAGAACTCCTTCCTGGAGGAGATCAACAAGCAATATGTCATCACCGCCCGCTCCAAGGGTCTCTCGGAGGGCGGCATTCTCTATGGCCACGTGTTCCGCAATGCCATGTTGCTGATCGTTGCCGGGTTCCCCGCCGCCCTGGTCTCGATGCTGTTTACCGGTTCGGTGCTGATCGAGGTGATTTTCTCCCTGGACGGGCTGGGCCTGCTGGGCTTTGAGGCGACCATCAACCGGGATTATCCGGTGATGTTTGGCACGCTCTATGTGTTTGGATTGATTGGCTTGTTGCTCTCGCTGGTTTCAGACATCACCTATCACATCGTCGATCCCCGGATCGACTTTGAGTCCCGGGGGTGAGCGCAGAGATGACCACAGCCACCCCCACGCCCACGGGCCCCTCCGCCAGTGATTCGGGATCCGGGTCCCGCCTCAGCCCGCTAAACCAGCGCCGCCTGGCGGCCTTTAAGGCCAATCGGCGCGGCTGGTGGTCGCTGTGGATTTTCTCCGCTCTGTTTGTGCTCAGCCTGTTTTCCGAGCTGATCGCCAATGACCGGCCGCTGCTGGTGCAGTATGACGGCGGCTATTATGTCCCGGTGCTGAAGGACTATCCGGAAACCACCTTTGGCGGGCTGTTCCCGACGGCGACGGATTATCGCGACCCCTTTGTGGTCGAGTTGATCGAGGAAGATGGCTGGATGATCTGGCCGTTGATCCGGTTTTCCTATGACACGGTCAATCAGGATCTCAGCCAGCCCGCGCCATCGCCCCCCACGGCGGAAAACCTGCTCGGGACCGATGATTCCGGGCGCGATGTGCTGGCCCGGCTGATGTATGGCTTCCGGCTTTCGGTGCTGTTCGGCCTGATGCTGACCCTGGCCTCCACGGTGATCGGGGTCGCCGCAGGGGCGATCCAGGGCTATTTCGGTGGGTTGATCGATCTATTTGCCCAGCGCTTTTTGGAGATCTGGGGCGGATTGCCGCAGCTGTTCATCCTGATCATTGTGTCTAGCATCATTACGCCGGGCTTTTGGACCTTGTTGCTGATCTTGCTGTTGTTCAGTTGGACCGGGCTGGTCGGGGTGGTCCGGGCCGAGTTCCTGCGCGCCCGGAATTTTGACTATGTCCGGGCCGCCAAGGCGCTGGGCATGAGTGATGCCCAGATCATGGTCAAACATGTGCTGCCCAATGCCATGGTCGCCACCCTGACCTTCCTGCCCTTCATTCTGTCGGGCTCGGTAACCTCTTTGACCGCGCTGGACTTTTTGGGTCTGGGCATGCCACCCGGCGCGCCGTCTTTGGGCGAGCTGCTGAATATGGGCAAGGAGAACCTGCAAGCGCCGTGGCTGGGGATCTCCGGCTTCGTCATGCTGGCCTCCATGCTGATTTTGTTGGTCTTTATTGGCGAGGCGGTGCGCGATGCCTTTGATCCACGCAAGGGGGTCAAATGATGACCGAGAGCCCGGAACAGCCCAAAGCGCCCCTGCTGCAGGTCGATGACCTGTCCGTGACCTTCGGGGCCGGGGAGCGGGCCGTGGAGGCGGTGCGCAAGGTCTCCTTCACCTTAGAGCGCGGCGAGACCCTGGCTTTGGTCGGCGAAAGCGGCTCGGGCAAATCGGTGACGGCGCTGTCGGTCTTGCGGTTGTTGCCTTATCCCTTTGCCAGCCATCCGACGGGGCGGATCCTGCTCAATGGCGAGGATGTGCTCAGTGCCTCGGACCAGCGGCTCCGGCAGCTGCGCGGCGAGGGTGCGGCGATGATTTTTCAGGAGCCGATGACCTCGCTGAACCCGTTGCATTCCATTGAAAAGCAGGTCTCTGAAACCTTGCTGCTGCACAAGGGCCTGTCGGGCAAAGCGGTGCGGGATCGGGTGCTGGAACTGCTGGATATGGTCGGGCTGGCCAAGGCGCGGGAGCGGCTGACCGCCTTGCCCCATGAGCTGTCCGGCGGGCAGCGTCAGCGGGTGATGATCGCCATGGCGCTGGCCAATGAGCCCGATCTGTTGATCGCCGATGAGCCGACCACGGCCCTGGACGTGACCATTCAGGCGCAAATCCTGGAGCTGATGGAGAAGCTGCAGACCCGTTTGGGCATGGCGATGCTGTTCATCACCCATGATCTGACCATCGTCCGGCGCTTTGCCGATCGGGTCGCGGTGATGAACCAGGGCGAGATCGTCGAAACCAATGCGGTGGAGCCCTTGTTTGCCGATCCGCAGCACCCCTACACCCAAATGCTGCTAAACAGCGCGCCCCGGGGCCGGGCCAATCCGGTGCCCGAGCAGGCACCGATTGTGGTCGAGGCCGAAGATCTGAAGGTCTGGTTCCCAATCCGCAAGGGCGTCATCCGGCGCACGGTGGGCCATGTGAAAGCGGTGGATGGCGTATCCTTGACCGTGCGCGAGGGCCAGACCATCGGCGTGGTCGGTGAAAGTGGCTCGGGCAAAACCACCTTGGGCTTTGCCTTGCTGCGCCTGTTGGCCAGCCGGGGGCCGATCCGGTTTAACGGCAAGGCCATTGATGGGCTCTCGAGCAAGGCGGTCCGACCCCTGCGTCGTGATATGCAGGTGGTGTTTCAGGATCCCTTTGGCTCGCTCAGCCCGCGGATGGCGGTGGCGGATATCATTGGCGAGGGGCTCGACATCCATGGGCTGGCCGCTGATGCCGCCGAGCGGGATCGGATGGTGGCCGAGGTGCTGGAAGAGGTCGGCTTGGATCCGGCTTCCCGCTTCCGCTATCCGCATGAGTTTTCCGGCGGCCAGCGCCAGCGGATTTCCATCGCCCGGGCCTTGGTGCTCAAACCCCGCTTCCTGGTGCTGGATGAGCCCACCAGCGCTTTGGACGTCTCTGTGCAATCCCAGATCGTCGATCTGTTGCGGGAGATCCAGCAACGCCACCGCATGGCCTATTTGTTCATCTCCCATGATTTGCGGGTTGTGCGGGCCTTGGCGGATCAGATTCTGGTGATGAAAGATGGGGTTGTGGTCGAAGCCGGATCGGCGGAGACGCTGTTTGAAGCCCCGGAACAGCCCTACACCCAGGCGCTGCTGGCGGCTGCGTTTGACATGCGGTCTTTGCGCGGCGGTGTCGAAAGCCCCGCCTGATTGGCCGCTGGGCGGTAAACCCGCCATTTACAGTGCGGGCGGGACGGTTCCGGACCGAGAAAACCTCAATTAATCCAAGGCCCGACTCGCGTTTTTTGTGTTGTGTTCCCATGCTTGGGTGGAGCCCATTCTGCCCTCTTTGGTGAACCAAAAGCCGGGTTTTGCCTAAAAAAAACCCCTCAAATCTATGTCATAAGATGGGGGCGGTTGATCTGTGTTGACCAAAGATCAACGGGAGTTACCGCATTTAATGATATCCAGACTTCATATAGATTACTGCGTGTACAAATCAGACACTCCGAGCGGCCCGTCCTGAGGATATCTTCGGGGGGTGGCTTTGCGGTGAGTCCAGCATTTCGATCAAAGGACCGGACAGTCGGGGATGGTTGACGCCTCCAGCATAGACAGCGATGCCGCCAGCGGTGGGTTGGACAGCCTTGCGGGCCAGGAAGGCAGCGCTGGGGCAGGCGCACCCAGCGCTGCCCTGTCCGGGGCCATGGCCCGGGGCGACGTGGACGGCATGCTGCAAGGTCTGGCGGATCAGGCCCGGCAAATGGCCGGTGATCTGGGGCTGGACAGCAAGGCCACCGAGGACCTGGTCAGCCAATATCAGGACAGCTTTCTCAGCAAGCTGGGCAGCGGTTCGAGCCCGACCGAGGCCTTTGGCGCCTCGCAAGGCACTTTGACCAATGGCTTGGCCAAGGCCCAGGCGCAGCAGCAACTGAACAATGATCCGAGCCAGGCGGCCCTGAACGGGCTGGCCAGCGGCGATACCTCGGCCTTGGGC
>JBMYTN010000079.1:0-10420 GCA_049604415.1 Rhodospirillaceae bacterium
TGCTTGTTACTGGCACACGACTTCAGGGTTGTCACAACGCCCCCCCTGCCGGAGGCATAGAGGCTCCCGGGCTCCGGGATTTAGAATTGGGAGAATAGGGTTGGTGGGTCGGCTTGGGCGGCGGGACAGAAATCACTGACCCCAACCCCGATCAACCGATAGCGTTGTCCGGTGCATTCCCGCTCCAGCAGGGATCGGGCGGCAGCACGGATCACCTCGGTCCGGTTGGTTGGATCCGGCAGGCGCAGCTGGCGGGATCGGGTTTGGAAATCCCCGGTTTTCAGTTTCAACACCACGGTCGTGCCACCGAGGGATTTTCGCTGCAAGGACTCGGCGACCCGATCACAAAGCGGATCCAAGGCGGCGGCCAATTCACCGAAGCGATGCAGGTCGACCCGGAAGGTGGTTTCGCTGGAAATGCTTTTGGCTTCCCGGTCGGTGCTGACTTTGCGGCTGCCCTGGCCCCAGGCATGGCGGTGCAGGGCGCGGCCCATGCGGCCGAAGACGGCGATCATTTCCGCCTCGGGCCGGGCTTGGAGATCGGCAATGGTGTGAATGCCCAGGGCGGTCAGGCGGCGTTCGGTGGCCGGGCCGACCCCATGGATGCGTTTGACCGGCATCGGGGCCAGTATTTCGGCGGCCCGATCTCCGGGGAGCACGGTGAAGCCATTGGGCTTGTTCATATCGCTGGCGATTTTGGCCAGAAACTTATTCGCTGACAGACCGAAGGACACGGTGATGCCGAGCTCGCGGACCACCCGCTGCTGCAGGTCTTTCAGGGCCTGTTCGGCCTGATGTTCTCCCGGGCCATGCTCCGGAGACAGATCCAAATAGGCTTCGTCCAGGGAGACCGGCTCAATGCGGTCGGTCAGCTGCAAAAACAGCGCCCTTAGGGACGCCGCGACCTTTTTATATTTGGCAATGTTCGGCGGGATGACCACGGCGTCGGGGCAGAGCTTTAAGCATTGGAACATTGGCATGGCGGAGCGTGCGCCATATTGGCGGGCGATGTAGCAGGCGGTGGTGGCCACCCCGCGTCCGCCCCGGCCGCCGACAATCACCGGCTTGTCCTTTAAGGACGGATCATCGCGCTTTTCGATGGAGGCATAGAAGGCATCGCAATCCACATGGGCGACATCCATGGCCATGCGGTCAGGTTCCCGCATTTGTGCGGGCGTGGTTGCGGGGGAGGGGGCGCGCTCAGCTGCCATGGGTCCGAGAGGTCGGTTGGGAAAGCCAAATAGTTTGTACACTATTTGTTCTTTAATGACCATGGCGTGGACATAAAAAAACCGGGGCCAACCAGGCCCCGGTCCAATCACGCCAGTTTAAGTTAGTTTCGGCTTGGATAAGCCCCGTTCAAGGCCAAGATGAAATTGATTGCCAAAGACGGCATCATGTTTTGGTGCGCATCCCCATCGCCTTCATCGCCAATGGTGCCCGTCAGCATGGGTCCCGCTGCTGCAGCGCCGGGAGGATCCTCATAAAAACGCCCTTTGCCGAGGGTATTGCCTGCACAGGTTGTGTCGGATGGTGGGTTTGCTGAAACGGCCAGATAGTGGGTGTGCGCGGGCATCTGGTTCGATGTGAGGCTGATTGTTTCATATCCAAGCATTTGGCCGACAATGCGAGGGGTTAAACCAGGCCCGTCACCGTGGTGGAGGGGGATGCGTCCTCTCAGGTCAGGGAGGCCGAAATTGGATATTCCATTGCCGCCATATTGGGCTCCAATCAGCGAAAACAAAGCGTGGTAATCGCTCACCGCAACGATCGCGCCACTACAAAAACCCCAGTTATGGGGGGCGAAGTTGCCCCCAAACATTCTGATTTCGCCCATATAAGGTGTGGTCATGAACTTTCTCCTAACGGAAGATCTTGCCAAAGGGGGAATGCCAAGAAGCGGAACGAGAGCATTTTCAGCCGAAGCGGGCACCGGTTCGGCGGTTCGAAAATGCGACAAACCAAATGGTTAGAGCCAGGTCCGCGAGCCAGTTGTCGGGGAATTAGCACTAATTCCGGGCGGGGTAGTCTCCTTCCAAGGCAATGATGAAGCTGATGACCAAAAAGGGCTGCATGTTGGGGTGGCTTTGTCCGCCACCGGCAGATGAGATGCTTCCGCTCGCAATGCTCCTTAGGTTGTTTGCCGCGTTGTAGACCGGAGGCGCAAAACCAAGGGTGCTGTTGTTCTGGGAGGTAGCAAACGTTGCCCCATCGGCAAAGAACGAATCGCCATCTTCGGCGGTGCCGTAAACCGGGTGATGGTGGGCTGCCATGGTGCTCTCGGTTAAAGTAACATCCTCCAATCCGCCTTTTTGTCCTTGGAAGGTAATATCACCACCGAGATGGACCGGGGTACGACCCCGCAAATCGGGTAGGTAAAAATTTGTCCTGCCATCGCCCCCAAAGGTCGTTCCAATCAGAGAGAACAGCGTTGTATTGTCTGAAATGGGCAAGGCTTGGCCGTCACATAGAGATGTGTGAACAGGGGCCCAGTTGAAGGCGAGGAGCTGAATTTCCCCCACAAATGGCGTTGTCATGGCTGTGTTTCCTCTCGTGTTGAATGGTAATCCCCGCTGGACAGCGACGTGTTGGGACACTTTAACGGCCTAGTGCCCTTGGGAAGGACGCGCCGCCCTGTGGTCCCGGATCAGCATGGGTCCGCAAGGATCAAATCGTTACAGGGCGGAGGCCTGCCCGGTCGCAGGCGACGGGGACCCAGGAGGCCTGTTTGAGCATTTTCAGCCGAAATGGGTCCGGTTCAGCGGTTCGAAAATGCGATCATTCAGACGGTTAGGATCAATACCGCGAGTCAATCCTCGCGCAATTGGTCCTAGTTGCGGGTTGGATAGACCCCGTCGATGCACAGACAAAACCGGAGTGCCAGATAAGGCTGGCGATTTTCATGGGAGCCACTGCCCCCGGATGTGGTGATGGTTTGGTCGGCGAGTTTTTCACTGAAGGACGACGGGTCAGTCTTGTACGTGCGGACCGGGTAGATGTTGCCGTCCGTATGGGAGTACTGCGCTAGGCCCAAGGTGAATTGCGGCCCTTGGTCGTCCGAGGGTCCGCCTTCGCGTAGGGCCGTCAAGCTGTGGCTATGGGTCGGCAGGTCATCGGGAGCCAGCGTGACATTTGCCGTTCCGGTGACTTCTCCCAGAGAGCGCGGGCTCAATCCCGGGCTCGTCCCGAAGTTCATCGGCGTGCGACCTTTCAGGTTGGGCACACCCATCGTGTTCCGGCCATCGCCGCCGTAGTAGTCACTAATGATGGAATACAGGGCAGGATTTTGATTGATGGGTAGGGTTTGTCCGTCGCACCACGTGAAATACCGCGGAGCAAAGACATAAGGGTAGATGTCGATTTCACCGAGGAAGGGCATGGTACTCATCTTTGGTCTCCCTAGACTGCCACTGCCCGTTATGGGCAGGATTTGATTGGTGATCAGGTGGTGTCTGTTTCCAATACTGGCGTATGACCTTGGACAACGCCTCTTGGAAAACGCTAGTTGCGGCTTGGATAAATCCCTTTCAGGGCGATGATGAAGTTCAGGGCCAGGACTGGCATCATGTTCTGGTGCGCCTTATTGGTGCCTGTTGCCCCAATGGTTTCGCCGAGCATTGGACCCTGCTGCGGGGCGTCCGCCGGATCCTCATAAAATCGGCCTTTGCCCAGGGTGTATCCATCGCAGGCTGTGTCTGCTGGGGGAACGGTGGAAACGGCCAAAAGATGGCTATGGGGCGGCATCTGGTTTGTGGTTAGGGAAACCGCTTCTTCACCGCCAAAATGTCCTAGGGCTTGGGGAGTTAGGCTGTGCCCTGTTCCGTGGTGCAACGGGATACGACCACGCATGTCAGGCAATGAAAACGTGTCTTGACCATTTCCGCCATAGGTTGTGCCGATGATCGAGTAGAGCTGCTGAAAATGGCTGATGGCCAGCGTGGTCCCATCGCAAAACGACCAAAAGTGCGGGGCGAAATTGCCTGAGAACAGTCTGATTTCGCCAACAAAAGGCGTTGTCATGGATCCTCTCCTGTTTGACTTGCTGCGCAACGCCCTACCCGGGGGATGGGGTGAAGCTTGTGGGGATAGGCAGCCTTAGCTTTGTGCTTGTTGCTTTTGGTTCGGGCGGGTTTCGGACAACCCGCTGTCATACCTGTCCTCCGCAAGAGGGGGCTCCGGGCTTGGCGAAGCCTTCCATTTTTCCCAACATTCTAAGGTTGTTCAGTACATTAATAATCGTCAAAACATGTGACGAAAACCAATTGGTTGAGAATCAATCCATATCGATACCTTACTGAATTTCTCAGAAAAAAATAGCTAAAATCGAGTCACAAAAGATATTCTCTATTTAAGTGCAATTTTGCGCAGCATCTCAGGCGTTGCATGCGCATCGCACACAACTTTTTCGCATCTGTTACTCGCTATATGAGCTACATAGTTTGTAAAGCAACCAAAAAGCCCTAATGTATTTTACAGGTTGTAAAAATATATATCTCTGATCTTTAAATGGTTCGATTCCATGCCACATTGCCAGGGGGCGGAGCGTAAGCGACCGCTTCAGAAAGATCCAAAACTCAGAGTCTGAGGGGGAACAGGCATGTTTGGCGTCGCTGATCTTCCAAATGGCATTCGATTGCGCGCAACCACCGCCCATGATGCGGCGTTTGAGCGCAGGTTGCATGATGCCACCCGCCAAGATCTGAAGCTTATTGATGGCGAGCAGGATTTCATCCAGTCCATCGTCGACATGCAGTTTAGGGCCAAAAGCGAAGGCCACGGATCAACCCATCCCAATGCCTTCTATTACATCATTGAAAAGAATGGTGATCGGATCGGTCGGCTTACGCTGGATTTCGGCCATAACGAAGTGCATGTGGTTGACCTGACGGTCTTGCCAGCCTGGCAGGGTCAGGGGGTCGGTTCCACCGTTGTCCAGGCGATGCAGAACGTCGCGGCAAAAATGGCTGTGCCCGTTGGCTTAACAGTGCGTCGCGACAATCACGCCGCGATCAAGACCTACCAAAAGCTCGGTTTCGCGCTGGATCCGGCCTCCAATCCCTTGGCGATGCACATGCTGTTGCGTTGGCTGCCCACGGCCCAAGAGATGCCGAAAAAATTCATTGTTTCTTGAGCTCTAGAGCCCTGTTCAAGATCCTCGCATAAGGACCCCATGCGCCATGTCTGACCCATCTGCTGATATTGATGCTTTGATTGAGGCTTTCCCGGTTTTGAAACTGGCCCCCAAGGATCAAATCATTCCGCCTGGAAGCCTGACCCGGAGCGATTTTGAGGCTTGGCTGCAGAAGGACTTTGAGGTGCCCTTTGCGGATACCGATCCCTTGCCCCTGACCCTGGACCGCATTGACGATCCGGTCAGCACCTATCGCAAAGGCGGCTACTCCCTGGTTCTATCCGGACCGTCGGACCGGTATTTTCAGCAGGGATCGGTGCCGATCAAGCTCCCGGATGGGCGCTACATTCTGGCGTTCTTGGTCAATCACGGCCCGCTTGATGGCCGGATGCAATATCAATTGGTCAGCAATTAGAGCCCATTTACGCGCTGTTTTCCGGATCGATCCAAGACGGAGGATGCCAAACGCGGGAATTCGTCGTATGGTTTGGCCACACCGGATTGCCGCCTTTGGCCATGAGGATCGATATGAGGATGCTGCGCCCCGCTCTGTTGTTGTCCACCGCTCTTTTTGTTGGGGCCTGTGCCCAACTGTCGGCCTCGCCGCCTGAAGATGCGCCGGACACCTATAAAGTAGGATTTGCCAAGGGCTGCAAATGGGCCGGTGGCTTTGCCGGTGTTGCGCCGATCAATGCCTATGACCTGGATATGGACCTCTACACCACAGAGGCCAATTATCGCGAAGGCGTTGATGCGGGCATGGAGGCCTGTGGTTTCACCCCGCCGCCGGGCACGCCGTCTTTGTTCCCTTGGTTCACCGATGCATCGGCGGAAGAGGCGGCTGCAACACCCGAAACCATGGGCGACGCGGCAAGCAGCGAGATCACGGAAGAAGCCTTGCCCGTGGCGTCTGGGGAACCGGTCGGCGAGCCGGTGGACACTGCGGACCCGCTTACCGCTCCCGCTGAGGGTTAAGCCGGCTTTCGTAAACCCGAAGGGTCAGTTCGGCTCAAACACCCCATACCCGCACGGGCCGTGGGCGGTGTCAGTGCGCATCCATCCCACCGGTGGCCCCAAGCGGTCACCCCAGAGCAGGGGCCGGGCGATGGTTCCGGTTTCAGCCGTGGCAGGGAAGGGCGGAAGTCCGGCTTCCGGGATGCCACTTTGGAAAAGCCGGTCCCTTGTGTTCGGATCGCGGCGCTCTGACCACAACACCAAACATTCATCGCTGTGCTCGTCCTCCGCAGCGGGTGCCCGGTCGGTCGGCAGCATATGACGGGCCATCGGATCGGCCAGTCGGGTAAAGCGGGCCTCTGGCATCCAGGGCCGCAATTGAACCAGCGGCAGATCTGACGGGTGGGATAGGACCACAACTTCCCCTTGGCCGGTCGCGCCCGAGGTCGTCAGGTCTTGGGCCAATCCAGCATAGTCAAAAACCGGACCGCATTTGGTGTCACAGTCTGCTGCTGTTTTCAGAACAAAATGGCTCAAAGCGATGGGGATGATCACGCAGCCCAGCAGGGGCAGCAGCATGAACCCGGCTGAGGCGACCGGCCAAGGTCCCCGCTCAGCAAGGATGGCAAATAGCGCCGGGAACAGCAGGGCCAGGAACAGCAGATGATGGGCACCAAAGCGGCTGATCCCAAAGACCAGGGTGGCCATCGCCATCAACCCCAGGGTCACCAGGGGCAGCAACAGGGCGGTAAGGCGGGCCTGATCGGGCAGCAGGTCCCGGATCTCCATGGTCTGGGCTTCGCTTAAGGGCTGGCGCGCCGCGCTGAAGGCGGGCAAAAACCACAGCAGCCCCAGGGCGGCGGGCAGCAGCACCATCAGGCCATGCTCGCCAAGTTCCGCTAGGCCGCTCCCGGCCCGGACGATATGGGCGGTATCCTCGCCGGTGCCGAGCTTGGCGGCGAACACCGATGTGATCTCGCCGATCAGGGCGGTGTTGTAGATCAGCACGGTCATGGCATGGGGCAGGATCAGGATCAAAGTGACCAGCCCGCTCAACAGCAGCCGGGGATCGGACAGACGCGCCCGTCCGGCCTCTGTGGTTATCAGCACCAGGACAGCGGCCAGGGCGAGCAGGGCAAAATTATATTTGGCCAGTAGGCCCAAGCCGAGCACCACCCCCAGCAGCAGGAAACGGGTTGCGCTGGCTTTGCGTACCAGGGCGGTCAGCACCCAGCCCAAACAGGCGGCCATCAGCAAAAACATCGTGCTGTGAGACAGGCTGATAAAGGAATACCAGGCGATCTGGAACATGAAGGCCGGGGCCAGGGCTCCGGCGACCGCCATTTGACGATCTTCGGTGATCTGGCGGGCCAGGCCATAAAGCGCCCCATAGAACAGGGCTAAGGGCAGCAGCACCGTAAGCCGCACCGCCAGCAGAGAAGGACCGAAAATCTGCTCCAGACCCCAGGCCAGCCAGGCCGCAAGCGGTGGGTTCAAGGGGTCGTAGACTGTGCGCAGGCTTTGGGCATGCAAAAACAGCGCAGCATCTTCATTGCGGCCGCCGCTTTGCAGTAGAAGTTGCAGGCCTAGCATGCCAAGAAAATAGAGGCCCAGGGCGGCAAAGGCGATCGGGGCTTTGGTAAACGGTCCCCCGATTCGTAGGATCGCCCCGCTCACCCGCTTTTTCAACCGTCGGAACCGGGTGGCCTCGGTTGGGTCGAAGGCGCGCAGGTCCTCGTCGATATCGGCGGTGTTGAGATCGGCCGGAGCAGCGGTGGACGCCATGGACGCGGACCCTTAACAGCAAACAAAGAGTGGAACGACAGGGAGGGCCACCCTGCCGTGTTGTTTTGATGGAGGCAAGAGGCAGGCGCGTTGCATCGTCGGATCTGGCGGCAAAAAGTACTGAGAGGCAGCCAGCGCGAGAGGCGCACGCTGTGCATCACTCGCTTTTTATCCTTTTGGGGCCGTGAACCGGATTTTTGCCAGTGTTTTCGATGGTCTCCGGGGAAAAAACGAGTATGATTCCGCTACCGCAGGTCTGCAGACCGCATGAACAAGGATACCCTCGAAACGGTCACCAAAGGGTCCATTTAAAGGGACAGACCAAAATTGAGGGGCGCGCCTGCGTCTTGAGAAGTGGAGGGTGCCATGTATGTCGATAAGCTTAGGGATCGGTTTGGCGTTTCGCGCACCACCGGTGCCGGTGGGATTGCCCGGGATAAGGTTCCGGTCGCAGTGTCGTATTTTCTGGTCCAGGCGGCCAAGCTGGACGGGTCTTATGACAGTGGTGAACGCAAGCGGGTCAAAACCTTGCTGGAGCGCCGCTTTCGCTTGTCTTCCATTGAAAGCAACCGTTTGGTGGTTGAGGCCGAAGACGCCCATATCGATGCCGCCGGAGACACCAGCCATATTGAGGCTTTGACCGCAGCCTTTTCCATTGAAGAGCGTCTGGGCATTTATGACATGCTCTGGGATGTGGTGTTCTCCGACGGGGTTGTGGACGCCTCCGAGGAACGGATGATGGCCTCCATGGCGCAGTTGTTGTCTTTGAGTGCTGAAGAAGCGGCTGCGTCGCGGGCGCGGGTTGGCGCACGGTGGAACCGGGCATGAGCGGATTGTCGGAAGGGCGTCTGAAGGGCGCGATCCGGGATGCGTTGAATGATCGCAACCGGGTCGGGCGCAAGGATTTGACTGGGGAGACGATCCCGGTGGCGGCGGCCTATTTGCTGGAGCTTGGGGCGCGGATCGACAAGGACTATCACCGCTCCGAGCGGGCTCGGATCCAGGATTTGCTGCGGCATTGTTTTCGGCTGACGGATCTGGAGGCCAAGCGTCTGCTGATTGAGGCGGAATCGCTTTATGTGGACGAGGCTGATTGGCTGGAGCAGGTCCGACGGTTGGACCAGCAATTCTCCATGGCCGAGCGTGAGACCCTGATGGATATGATGTGGGATGTGATCCATTCCGACGGGATCGTGCGCGACAGCGAAGTGATGTTGATGGACAATGTGTCCTGGCTGCTGCAGGTCACCGAAGAGGAAAGCACGGCCATCCGCAAGAAAGTGGCGCAGCGCTGGAATATGGAGTGAGGGCTTAAGTAGGGGCGGTGTGTCATCCCAGGACAAGGATCTGGGGCCCTGTGGCCCGCCCCATCGGAGGACAGCGCTTTAGCGATGTCCGTGAGATCTGAAAACTTGGTGGAGCCGAGGGGAATCGAACCCCTGACCTCAGCAGTGCGATTGCTGCGCTCTCCCATCTGAGCTACGGCCCCGTCCAATGAGGCGCGGAGTGTGCTAAGAACCCCTGTGACTGTCAAGGGCAAAGCTTGGTGGGGTTCTTTTTCTGCCAACACCTTCAAAAAAAACAACAAATATGCGCTGATGAGTGGTTGGCAGCGTCCAAAAGGTCACGCTGGGTAGACTAAACGTCCGGTTTTCCCGGTTGCGTCCCCGATTGCCCATGGACGATCCGGGCTGGAGATACTACCTACCTCAACACCTCCTTTTCCCGGATACGGAAGACCCCATGGACGTCCTGATCAGCTCTATCGCTCAAATTGTGCTCATTGCCATTCAGTTTTATATTTATTTGCTTATTGGGCAGGCGATCCTGAGTTGGCTGGTCAACTTCAATGTGGTCAACACCAGCAACCGGGTTGTCTATATGATCGGGGATTTCTTGTATCGGATTACCGAACCGGCCCTGCGCCCGATCCGCCGGATCATGCCCGACCTGGGCAGCATCGACATTTCCCCGGTCATTTTGATCTTCGCCCTGATTTTGGCTCAGATGCTGATTAGGGGCTGGTTCCTCTGATCGTTTTTGGCTGAGGTCCACGATAGCAAGACAGATAATGGGGTCTTCGGAGCAACAGAACGCTCCCCGGCCCTACCGCCAAACGGACCTTGGTCTGCGCCTAGAGGTGAGGGTCACGCCAAAAGGTGGGCGCGACGCGATAGACGGGCTCGCTCCCGACCCGGGTGCGGCGGACGGAGCCGTTTTGCTCAAGCTCCGTGTCAAAGCGGCCCCTGAGAATGGCAAAGCCAATGCATCCGTGCTGGCTATGCTCAGCAAAGCCTTGCGCCATCCCAAATCCGCGCTGTCGATTGTCCGGGGCGAGACGGAGCGCCGTAAATCAATCCTTATCTCATCCCCAGTTTCAGACGAAACAAAGGGCCTGCTCAAGGCCCTTTGCTCCGGTTAGAGCCCTATTCGATCTAATAGAATCATTCTGACGGGGTGCATTTGTGACCACAGCATTTTCAGCCGAAGTGGGTACCGGTTCGGCGGTTCGAAAATGCGACACACGAAAGGCGGGGGCCAGTTCCGCGA
>JBMYTN010000080.1:0-9003 GCA_049604415.1 Rhodospirillaceae bacterium
TTTTGAGACCCAATCCTCAGGGATGAGATGATGCCATGTGGTGTTTTCTTGCATGGACGTCTCCTTCTTGGTACGCAATTTCCAGTCATACCGATCGTTTGACTCTACTCATCTTCCTCTCCGATTGCGACCTCTTGTCCGATTGCCACTGCGCCGACCGGGGCCACACTGTTGAAATGGATCTTATAGTTTAGGCGTGGGGTCTTGTTGACATAGGAGCGAATGCGCGCCGCAACCTCCGGAAAATTTTCTTTAATTCGGTCGGGGGCGGTCAAGTACATCCGGATCGCCTCAGCAACATATTCAGCATCCCAGCTTTCCAAAGGATAGCCGTAACTGCCAGGGTTGAATTTATGTTTTGCACCTGGATGTCCACCTCGGCTCAGGTGATAGATGTCTTGCAAAGACTCTCTAATGTCGTCCAAGTACATGCCGTTTTTTTTCCGCACTGCCATCACTGTGCGATCAATGGCATGGCCGACTTCATGGGCCAGCACAAGACGGGCCTGTTCTGGCGGCAGGGTTTCATCGATCGAGATCCTCATGGGTTTTCCCGTTGTCGGGCTTATTTGCACTTTACCCAATGAGGTTCCTAGATGTTTTGATCCACGCGCGACATATTCGACTTTGGTGCCAGTCAAATCCTCGGCCAAGACATGGAGCTGGTCCATTGTCAGATGGAATTCCACTTTGTTGTCTTTACCGGAACCACCAGCCACGAAACGAGCGTGCACTTTTCTGTTTTCTGGGTCGCGCACAAATTTTCCATCTTTGTCACGATGGCCGGTCCTGGATCCTGGGAGTGGTTCACTGGTGGTGTTGAAGTGGGATGCTGGGAACCGATCCGTCTTGTTGGTCGTCATGGCGTCGTCGATGACGGTATCGGAGTGACCAAAATAGCGGTTTCTGAGTTTGTTGAGGATGTCGCCAACCTCATCGGCGACCTGTTTTCCGTATTTACCGACTAAGCCACCGGTGCCAAAGTTCAGGGCAAAGTTGAAGGCATCCCAATTGGCATAGCTGCCGCCTAGTAACAAGTAATCCGGCCATAGGGCGGCCTCGGCAAAGCCAATGACGGAGTTGGGAACCGCCCAGGTTCTCTCACCCTCCGGCGTGTAGGCCCGAGGTAGATAGTCATTGCGGCCAATCAGGTCCTTATCAAGGCCAAAGTAATTCATGGCGTGTTCGTTCAAGGTTTCTGGAACGTCACCTTCGTAATGGCGCCAATGCAAGGGGATCGGGTCTTCTTGGTTATAGAATGGTGAGTGGAGTTCACGCGTTTGGATCTGCCCTGGTCCGTCCATTGGCGGCACGGCGTAATCTTGGCTTTGCTCTGGCGGCAGGGGTCCGCTGTTATCAGCGATATTCATGAACCCCGTTTCTCGCTGCGGAACCGGTTGTCCGATGGGACCGGACGCATAGAGGGTGGACGGAGGGGCTGCGGTCGCTGACCCTTGGCCCTCACGGGGGATGGGCTGGGATGCATTTGACAAGAACGTGGCATCTCCCTGTGCTCCCACTTCTCTGGGATCCAGGGCGAACGGATCCTGTTGGGTGGCGTGATCCGGCCTCTCGGAACGCAGCCCTTGGCCCAGTCTGCCGAGGGCAGATCTCAGTGGGCTTGGCTGCGCCTGTGGGTGGGGGGGGTCTGCATAGGGGTCCATGAAGCGCGCTTCCTCCCCCATGGCATGCGCCGAGGGATCGGAAAAGAGACGGGCTTCAGGTGCCATCGCATAGGTGTTCGGGTCCCGCCGAGGACCGGTTGCGCGGCTTCGCCTCGGCCCCATTGGGCTCGCCAAGTCCTGCGGGTTTGGCGCGTCGACATAGGGCTCTGAGAAACGCCCTTCCTCCCGGAGGGGGGGCGACCCCAGGCCCTGCCTAGCGGCGCGGGCGCGGTTTGCTGCGTCGACCTCATCCATCAATGCAAAGTTCTCCTGCAGCAAGGCCATCACGCTTTGCTTTTTGGGCATGCCTGGCGGTGTGTTCATCTCCGCCTTCAGCTCATCTTCCTCCAATGCTTTCAAAAACAGCTCTGGATCCCAGCCGTGGCGTAGGAAAGACCGGCGGCGTTTTGGGGCGCTGTCGGAGCCTCTCGTGAGAGGAGCTTGGGTCTTGGGGGTGTTTTGATCACGGGACATGTCTGGGTTCTCCTTCTTTGGGAAATCTGCATCACGCGATGCGGGATGGTGTTGAGTGGTTTGTTCTGTTTTTTGCAGCCCTCAGTCGCCGGGCGGAGTTTTTTCGGCCCTCGCCGGGCGCCGCTGGCGCGGCTTGGTTTTCGGCAGCACAGGCCGCCGGGCCTGCGGTCGCAGGCCTTGGGGACTTACTTCTCCCTCCCGAGTGTTGTGGGCACTCGACTTCAGGCCCTGCGCAAACACTCCCCCCTGCTGGGAAGCATCAGGGCTCCAGGCCCCTGCCTGGGCCCCTGCCTGGTTAGGGGTCTTGGGGGTCGACGATTTTGCGGATCAGGATGACGGGGCTGCCATCGGGGCCGGAAAGTTCGACCTTATCCCTGAACATGCCCAGATGCTTGCCCAGGTCGACCAGGGGGCCGCGTTTGTCGGCCAGTTTGATTTTGACCCGGCGGACTTCGCGGGCGTCTTTGCCGCGTCCGGATAGGAAATCTTCCACCGTTGCCTCGGTGATGGCGGCGGCGTGGTCGCGGTTCAGTTGGCTGAGGTCCAGATAGGGATCGCCGTCTTCGTTGATGCGCATGTAGTCGGCCATATTGGCGAAGGCGAGCCGGGCGAGCTCCTGAACCACTTGGTCCTGGGTGATTTCGGTGCGCTGGGCTCGGGCCGCCAGGGCGGTTGCGATGGCTTCGGCGATTTCGGGGGTTTGCCGCAGGCGGGTGCCGTAACTGCTTGCAGAGGCTTCAGAATATCCGGCGCGGACGGCGGCTTTGGTGGCGTTCAGATCGATCAAGTACTCATCGACAAAGCGCTGTTGTTTTGGGCTTAGGGTCATAAGGGATCCCCCAATAAAAAAACCCGCCAGCGACAAAGTCGGGCGGGTTTTAGGCGCAGTTCTCGAGCCTGCATTTCGGAAGGATTTTTACCTAGGGCCATACCACTTGTCAAGGCTTTTTTCACGCATGAGCCGACTAAAAACGTCTTGCGATCATTGATATGTGGATTGCCTCTAGAGCTTCTCGTAATGCGAGCAGGGCGGGGTCGGCCTCCAGGGAGTCCAGGCTCAGCGGCAGCAGATTGTCGATCACCACGCAATCCAGCACCTCTAGGGCCAGGGCCGGTTGGCTGCAATTCAGGGTGACGGCCTGGCGCATGGTGGCGAACAGGCGGCCCATCTTGCGGGTCAAAGCGGCGCGTTCGGGATCTTCCTCCGGTGTTGGGCTCAGGGCTGCGGCGCTGCCGTCGGTCATCTCCAGCATCATGCCGCGTGGATTGCGCCGGGGCAGGCCGCGCAGATGGTAATAGCGCAGCCAGATCTCGCGATACCGCTCGGCGGCATAGGCCATGTCGTCGGTGATCGCCTCGGTCTCGATACCCGCGAGCTCCAGCATGCGCCGGGTCCGCTTGTTCTTTTTGCCGGTCCAACACCACATCAGCTGGCCCAACGCCGTGCCCGCTGCCGGGTCTGCCATCAGGTTCAGGGCCGCTTTGGTGCCGGTTGGGGGCGCGGGCAGGCCAAGCTCGGCGGCGCGGCGGGCCAACAGCTCCGGCGTTGGCGAGGCCTCATGGCTGACCTGCTTGACCTTGCCGCTGGGATGGCGGGGTCTGGCCGAGCGCGGACGTCCGCCCCGGCGGCTGGCGCGCTTGCGATGTCTAGGCATCGGCGGGCCTCCGGGGTTTGATCAGGGCGCGCACGGCTTGGGCCTTGGCCGGATCCGGGACCGGCATTGCACCAAGCCGTTGGCTCTGAGGGTCTTCGCCAGCACCCCTACCGGCAGCCTGAAGCGCGCTTGGGGTCAGGCGGGCTTTCAGGGCGGCGGCCTTGATCCGGGCGGCCAGGGCGCTGCGTTGGGCTTGCTCCGGCGCGATCAAGGCGGTCAGCTCGGCGGCCTTGGGCGGAAAGCGTAGGCGACGGATCGCCCGGTCCACCGCCAGCGGCAACAGGTCGCCGGGCAGGTCCGAGAGCACCTTGGCCAGGACCATGGCGTAGATCTGCTCGTCGCTGCCCGTGGGCGTGCCGAAATAGCCGATCAGGATTTTGATATGGCGTTTGACCTCCTGGGGCGGGGCGGGGCGGTTGGCCTCGGCAAGTTCCTCGGTCACGGCGGCCACATCCAGCCCGGCGGGCAGGTCATCGACGTAGGCCCAGTCCTTTAGCATCAAGCAGGCCTTCGACGGTTGCCAGGGCGCGGTCCCGTCGGTCGGCTTCTTTGTCGGCAGCGCTGCGGTGTTGCTTGTTCTGGGAGCGGGCTGTGTCATGGGAGCCTCCTGTGCGAGGGGATGAGGGCGAGGAGCGGGCCTTCAGGGCCTTGGTGATCCAGGGGACGGGATCGAGCGGTCGTTCCCGGGCGGCGGCTTGCAGCGCCTCCAGCACTGGGCCGTCGCCATGCTGGGCCAGCCATTTGCCGACCAGGGCCCGGGTGGCGCGGTCGGAGGATCCGGTTTTGGCCGATAGCCAGCGCAGGCAGGGCCCGAAGATCTGCGCCTTCAGGTCCTCCGGATCGTCCCCCGCTTTTGCGGTTTGTGGCGGGGTATGGGTGGGTGGATGGTTTGGGGCTGGGGCGGGCGCGGCGCCCCCATCGGGGGAGCCTGCGCTGAATAAGACAGCTGTCTTATTCGAACTCTGGACTCTGGCTTTTGGACTCGCAGGGGATTTGCTGGAAACTTGCTCGTCCTCTTGCAGTCCTAATGCAGGCAGGACACCCTGATTCCGTTGGCTTTTTTTGCGTTCTGCGGTCCAGCGGGCTTTGGCGGCCTGGGTGCGGTGGGCGGAAATATCCTGGCGTTTTTTGATCTCCGCCTCGACCCGGTCATTGCGCAGCACACCGTCCTGGTGGCTGACCTTGCCCATGGCGATCAGGGTTTCCAGCGCCTTCTTGAAGGTGCCTTTGGCGCAGCCGCACAGCCGCGACAGCCGGGCGTCATCCCGAGGAAGCGCGCCGCCAGCCTCATACATCATGGCGATCAAGGTGATATACAGGCCGGTCTCGGTGGGGCTGAGGCTGCGGGTTCCGGCCAGCCAGTCGCTGGGGTAAAACTTAATCCACGGGGTCTCGGTCACGGCGGCACAACCCCCATGTGGACGGTTTTGGCGGTGGTACGGCGCGACCACAGGGTGAGATACTCGGATGCTTGCTCCATAATGCGGAATATGGTACGTAAAGTACCCTTACTGTCAAGCAGAACGGCACCAATAGTACCGAATAATTGGATACACTCCGTACCATGCGCACATCACATGCACCACCGCCTCTCGGCCCGCCCAATGAACGCCTGCGTCAGGCACGCCAGGCCGCCGGGTTTGAGTCCGCCGCCGCCGCGTCGACCCGGTTTGGCTGGTCAGAAAACACCTATAAGAGCCACGAAAACGGCATGCGGGGCATCCGCGCCGATGTGGCGGAGAAATATGCCCGGGCGTTTCAGGTCTCCCGGGAATGGCTGCTGTTCGGCTCGGACCCCGGCGTGCCTGAGGCCACCAGCCTCGGCGGACCGTCGGATATCGGACCGGAGATCATCCCGGCCCAGGAGCTGGTCGGTACCGTCGCCGATTTACCGGTCTATGCCAGCGCAGAGGGCGGTGCGGATGGGGAAATGATCGTCGAGACCAGCCCGATTGAGTTCGTCAAACGCCCGGAGCCGCTGCTAACCGTGCGCGGCGGCTTTGCGGTCTACATCACCGGGGAGTCCATGGAGCCAGCCTATTTTCGCGGCGACCGGGCGCTGGTTCACCCCTCGAAGCCGTTCCAGCGCGGCCGGGCGCATTTGTTTGTCGGCACCGACCAGGCCGGCCATCAACGCGCCTTGGTCAAGGTCCTGACCAGCTGGACCGCCGAGGACTGGCTGGTCCGGCAATATAATCCGGCCCCGGGCCAGAGCGCCGAATTCTCCCTGTCCCGGACCGATTGGCCCAAAGCGTTGCTGATTGTGGGCAAATATGATGCATAGGAATACGAAACGTATTTGATAGCAGGTTCGTAATGTACCATTCTCTCTCCCTCAGCGTGATTGCCCTGTGGAGAGACCCCGATGCACACCACTATTTCAGAGAGTTGTACCGTCACGGATCCGCAGAGTGGCTCGGTGGTGCTGTATCTGGAGCATGACGCCCGGTTTGATGTGACCATCGAGACCGATGAGGACGGGTATTTCCTGACCTTGGAGGCGGGCACGGAGCAGTTGCTGACCCATCGCATTGGCTATGCCGAGGCCGAATGGGTGCCGTTCTCGGATTTGGATCCGCATATTGCCAGCATTTGCCGCGAGCAGATCGAGGCTCTGTTGGCCGATCGCAGCTCGGCCCTGTCCGAGCGCTGTGTGGACACCGCCCGCCAAGACTTCGCCGACATCTCCCCCCCAGGCAGGGCCTGGAGCCTTCATGCTTCCCAACAGGGGTGAGTGTGGCGCGAGGCTTAAACAGCGGGGCGGGAGAAGTAGGTCCCCAAGGCCTGCGACCGCAGGCCCGGCGGCCCATGCCGCCGAAAGCCAAGGCCGGAGGCCGCCCGGTCCTTGAGGGCCGAACAAGACACTCCATAGGTTGGGTGCTATTGGTGGATTGTGTAACCAAGGCGGTTATCGCCTTTAAATCGCCGAATTGGCGTTTTATGACCTTCAGCCATTCCCGAAATCAGCTGGTCGGTCACAGGCTGCTGTGAAGAAGGCCATAGGCGGGATGTCGAACACCAAAAGCCAAACATCAAATCCTATTTATCTTTGGGTCACCCTTATTTTTATTTTTGTGTTCGCATTTCAAATGGTTGCGATCGAGCACTTGGACTCCATTGAATATGATCGTTGTAAGGAACTCAGGGAAACAAATGAGTCTTACGATTATGATCGCATCGCCTCTTTATCCTATTTCCAAAAGGCGGCACTGGTCTGGGAGAATCTCGATGGTACCAGGGCGATCTTTTTGCTTATTTATTTGATCACATTTGCCCCATTGATTTGGAACGCAATAGCAGCCTGGAAGCTCCAAACACAAATCGTCATCTTTATTCTCACTCTGCTCTTGTCGCTCGTGTTATGGGATATCTCTTTTGGCGAACATGAATGGTATCCTTGCTACTATAAAGGATATGATGGCGACGCAATGATCTTTATTCCTCCGCTTTTGCTGACCGGGCCGGTTTATTTGGTCACGTGGTTTGCCGTGACGATCTCCAATCACCGGTAAAGAACGGGTGCTATTGGTGGATTGTGTAACCAGGGCGGTTATCGCCTTTAAATCGCCGGATTGGTGTTTTATGACCTTCAGCCTCTCCAGAAATCAGCCGCTCAGTCGCAGGCCGCATGGAAGAAGGCCATAGGCGGGATGTCGAACACCAAAAGCCAAACTTCAAATCCTATTTATCTTTTGGTCACTCTTATTTTTATTTTTGTGTTCGCGGTCCATATGGTTGCAACTGACCACTTGGCCAATATCGAGTTTAACCGGTGCTGGGATGCTGTGGGAACGATTGCTCCATCAGATTATGATCGGGTTGCTCCTTTATCCTATTTCGAACAAGCGGCGCTGGTCTGGGTAAACCTGGATGCCACCAGGGCGATCTTATTGCTGATTTATTTGATTAAATTTGTTCCATTGATTTGGAATGCAATTACGGCCTGGAAACAACAAACGCAAATCGTCATCCTTATTCTTACTCTACTCTTATGTCTGTATTTGTGGGACGCATCTACCAGCCTGACCGATTTGCGTGGCTGCGATCGAAAAGGATATGAGGGCAGCGGAAGTATCCTCGGTGCACCGCTTTTGCTGACCGGGCCGGTTTATTTGGTCACGTGGTTTGCCGTGACGATTTCTAACCACCGATAGCATGAATTTTGCCAGTTGGTGGATGATAAAGAAAGATATCATGACGACTTCTCAATTTCTTGATTATATTTTTGAACAGTATCTTGTTTCTGAAACCTACAATGGTTTTCCGATCAGCCATGCTTTATCTATCGTTTTTTCTTATATCTTGCTTAAGTACAAAAATGAGCTGAACGTTCTGAATTTTTTTAAGTGTATGGCTTGGAGTTTCGTCCATATCATTGGATTGGCCATGGTGTTAATTATTCATGGTGGGTTTCTGATTATAAATAGTGATTCAAATTCTATAGTGGGAGCTTTATTGCATTTACCAATATATCCGATCATTACGTTGATGGTGGGTCCACCGCTTCTTCTCTGTATATTGCCCTATATGTCATTTTGGTTTCTGATCCGCTGGCGCAGCTGGCGGCAATTGACGACGCATATGGTTATTTTTATTTACGGACTTTCCATTTCTACTACACTCTTGTATTTCCTCATGTGATTGAAACGATATAAGTAAATATTGTGTGCTTGAGTAAATCATGAAGAAGTTAGCGGCGGCATGAATAATATTTCCCTGAAGGATATTTATTTTTATTGAATACTGTCTTGACTATCAAATCTGAGTCCTTTTTGGGTGTATTCCAGAAAACCAGATCAAATAGTCGAGAAAAGATCCAAGAGGACGATCAATCATCCTGTTGGATCCGTTGTGCCGTTCAGAAAGGTGACAAGCATTCTGACGACCAAAAAACACCCCCAGGCAGGGCCTGGAGCCATCATGCTTCCCAGCAGGGGGAGTGTGGTACTTTGCCTGAAGCCGGGTGCCCACAATACCCGCGACGGTGCCATGGGTCCCCAAGGCCTGCGACCGTAGGCCCGGCGACTGAGGGTCGAAAAAACTGAGTGTGGCGCGAGATCTGAAGCCGGGTGCCAGTAACACTCACGACGGTGCCATGGGTCCCCAAGGCGCGCGACTGCGTGCCCGGCGGCCTATGCCGCCGAGAGCCAAGCCGCGCCAGCGGCGCCTGGCGCCTGAGGGCCGAACAAAACTGAGTGTGGTACTTTGCC
>JBMYTN010000081.1:0-8769 GCA_049604415.1 Rhodospirillaceae bacterium
CATCACGCCCTGCGGGGTCGACAGGATCGAAATCCCAAGACCGTTATAGACCTTCGGCAGATCTTTGATCTTGGAATAGACCCGGCGTCCCGGAGTGGAAACCCGGGCGATCTCCCGGATCACCGGCTCTCCTTCGTGGTACTTCAGCTCCACACGCAGCTCTTCAATGCCCTTGCGGACCGGCTGACGTTCAAAGCCCCGGATGTAGCCCTCACGCTGCAGCACTTCGAGCACGTTTTCACGCAGCTTCGAGGCCGGAGCCAGGACCGAGTTCTTGCGCGCACGCTGACCATTGCGGATGCGGGTCAACATATCGCCCAGGGGATCGCTCAATGCCATCTGTTCGACCCTCCCGTTACCAGCTGGACTTGACCATGCCCGGGATCTGCCCGGACAGCGCCAGATCGCGCAGCATCACACGACCAAGCTTAAACTTGCGATAGACGGAATGGGGCCGTCCGGTGAGTTCACACCGATTGTGCACCCGCACTTTGGATCCATTCCGGGGCAGTTCCTGCAGCTTCAGCACCGCATTGAAGCGGTCTTCCGGCGGCAAGTCCTGATTTTTCACGATCGCCTTCAATTCGGCGCGCTTGGCGGCCGTTTTCTTGACCAGACGCTCGCGCTTCTTGTTGCGTTGAACAGCGCTAACCTTTGCCATACCTGATCTCTCCGGCCTATTTCATGAACGGCATGTCGAATGCGGCGAGCAGTTCGCGCGCTTCGTCATCCGTCGGAGCATTGGTGCAGATGGTGATGTCCATCCCGCGAACTTTATCGACCCGGTCATAGTCAATTTCCGGGAACACGATCTGTTCTTTAATGCCCATATTGTAATTGCCACGACCATCGAAGGCCTTTGCGGACACGCCACGGAAGTCGCGGACGCGAGGCAAAGCAATGGTGATCAGGCGGTCGAGGAATTCATACATCCGTTCCCGGCGCAAGGTGACCTTGCAGCCCACGATCATGCCTTCGCGCAGTTTGAAGCCAGCGATGGACTTCTTGGCGCGGGTGATAATCGGCTTTTGGCCGGAAATGGCGGTCATGTCAGACAGCGGGCCTTCGATCAGCTTGCGATCTTGGGACGCTTCCCCGACACCCATATTGATGACGATCTTATCGATCTTCGGGGTCATCATCGGATTGGCGTACTTAAAGTGCTCCATCATCCGAGGCTTGACCACGGTTTCGTAATGGTCCTTCAGGCGAGCAGCCATTGTTCTCTCTCCCCCTTAGGCGTCGATGACTTCGCCGGAGCGCTTGGCAAAGCGCACCTTCGAGCCATCATCCAGAATGCGGAAGCCAACGCGGGTCGGCTTGCCATCCTTCGGGTCTTCATGGGCCACATTGGACACGGCGATCGGAGCTTCTTGCTCAACAATGCCGCCGGGATCCACCTGGCTCGGACGACGGTGGCGCTTGACCACATTGACGCCCTGGACAATGACCCGGTTTTCGGTCGGCATGGATTTCAGCACTTCACCGCGCTTGCCCTTGTCACGCCCGGCCAGCACGATGACCTTATCGCCCTTTTTGATCTTGGCAGCGGACATTTAGAGCACCTCCGGAGCCAAAGAGATGATCTTCATGAACCGCTTGGCGCGCAGTTCCCGCACCACCGGGCCAAAGATCCGGGTGCCGATCGGCTCGTTGGACTTGTTGATCAGAACGGCCGCATTGCGGTCGAACCGAATGGCAGACCCGTCGGGACGCCGAATTTCCTTGGCGGTCCGAACGATCACGGCCCGCATCACATCGCCTTTCTTAACGCGTCCACGCGGAATTGCATCCTTCACGGAAACGACGATAACGTCGCCCACGGAAGCAATCTTACGCTTGGACCCGCCAAGAACCTTGATGCACTGAACCTGACGGGCACCGGAATTGTCGGCGACGTCGAGGCGTGACTGCATCTGGATCATGCTTTGTTTCCTTTACTATCCCGCGAAGGGTTACCGTCCGTCCCGATCCGGGAAGGACTGGACGATCCTATTCCGCGTTGTCGGTAATCAGCTCCCAGGTCTTCCGGGCGGACTTCGGCGCGCATTCACGAATACGCACGATGTCCCCGGTCTTGGCCTGGTTGCTTTCGTCATGGGCGGCGAAACGCTTCGACCGCTTAATGAACTTCTTATAGATCGGGTGCTTGGTCCGACGCTCGACCTTGACCACGATGGTCTTATCGGCTTTATCGGAGACCACCACACCCTGCAGGATACGCTTGGGCATCACTTATTCCTTTCGTCCGTCGCCTGATCCGGCGGCAGACCCGTTTCCGGGCCGTCTTTATGCCGCAGAAGCAGCGGCGGCGGACCGTCGCTGGTTGCGAATGGTCTTGATCAGCGCGATTTCGCGCCGCACTGCCCGCACCCGGGCAGTGTTTTCCAGCTGACCGCTGGCAGCCTGAAAGCGCAGATTGAACTGCTCTTTCTTCAGCTCGATCAGCAAGCTCTTCAGGTCGTCGTCGCTCTTGGCGCGCATGTCTTCAGCTTTAGCCATGCTCACAGATCTCCAATTCGCATCACGAACTTGGTCTTGATCGGAAGCTTGGCAGCGGCCAGGCGGAACGCGCCCCGTGCCACTTCTTCACTGACCCCTTCCAGTTCGAACATCACCCGGCCCGGCTTGACCTTGGCCACCCAATATTCCGGCGAACCCTTACCGGAGCCCATCCGGACTTCCGCAGGTTTGCGGGACACGGGCAGATCCGGGAATACCCGGATCCAAAGCCGTCCTTGACGCCGCATGTAGCGGGTGATGGAGCGGCGGGCGGCCTCGATCTGGCGAGCGGTGATCCGCTCGGGTTCCAGGGCCTTTAATCCGTAAGAGCCAAAGTTCAGGTCAGAGCCGCCCTTGGCAAAGCCCTTGATCCGTCCCTTATGCGCCTTGCGGAACTTCGTGCGCTTCGGTTGCAGCATCGGTTTTCCCTTCGAAGGCGGTTACTGACGACCGGTATTGGCGGTGGTGGACGTCTCAGAGAGCCGCTTATCCTGCGCCATCGGGTCATGTTCCATGATCTCGCCCTTGAACACCCAAACCTTGATGCCGCAGACGCCATAGGTGGTGTGGGCAGAGGCCACACCATAATCGACATCAGCACGCAGGGTGTGCAGGGGCACGCGACCTTCGCGGTACCATTCGGTCCGGGCGATTTCCGCCCCGCCCAAACGACCCGCGCAATTGATCCGGATGCCCAACGCGCCCAGACGCATGGCGGATTGCACCGCCCGCTTCATGGCCCTACGGAAGGCAACCCGGCGTTCCAGCTGCTGCGCGATGTTTTCGGCAACCAACTGGGCATCCAGTTCCGGCTTGCGGATTTCCAGAATGTTCAGATGAACCTCATTGCCGGTCATCTTTTGCAAGGTGCGGCGCAGGACCTCGATATCCTGACCCTTTTTGCCGATCACCACGCCCGGGCGGGCGGTGTGAATGGTGATCCGGGCCTTTTTGGCCGGACGCTCGACAATGATCTTCGACACCCCGGCTTGGGACAGCTTGTTCTTCAGGAAGCTGCGCAGCCGCAGATCTTCATGCAGCAGATCCGCATAGTCGGCATCGGCGAACCAGCGGGAATCCCAGGTGCGGTTGATGCCCAGACGCAGGCCGATCGGATTGACCTTCTGTCCCATTACGCGGTCTCCTCAACTTGACTCACAACGATGGTCAGGTTGCTGAACGGCTTCAGGATCTTACCGACCCGTCCACGCGCGCGCGGCCGCCAACGCTTCATAACCATGGCCTTGCCAACAAATGCTTCCGAAACCACCAGCGCATCAACATCAAGCTGATGGTTGTTTTCGGCATTGGCGATGGCCGATTGCAGAACCTTTTTCACCGTGTCGGACATCCGACGCTTGGAAAAGGTCAGCTCCGCCAGAGCGGTTTCCACCGGCAGGCCGCGAATGCTCTCGGCCACCAGATTGAGCTTATAGGGGCTGGTCCGGATCATCCGGCCCACAGCCATGGCGGAATTGTCGTCCAGGCGACGGGGCGTTGCCTTCTTACCCATGACTACTTCCTCTTCGCCTTCTTATCGGCGGCATGGCCGTAGTAGGTCCGGCTCGGCGAAAACTCGCCGAACTTGTGACCGATCATATTTTCAGTCACCAGCACCGGAACGAATTTCTGGCCGTTATAGACCCCGAAGGTCAGACCAACGAACTGCGGCAGAATGGTAGAACGCCGCGACCACATTTTAATGACCTCATTGCGACCGGAGGCACGGGCCTTCTCGGCTTTTTTGAGGAGATAACCGTCCACAAAGGGACCTTTCCATAGGGAACGAGCCATGCTTCCGCCTCCTTAACCCTTCTTTTTCTTGGCCAGGTGACGAGAACGCATAATCAGCGCATCCGTCTTCTTGTTGCTGCGGGTCCGCTTGCCCTTGGTCGGCTTACCCCATGGCGTGACCGGGTTCCGACCACCAGAGGTCCGCCCTTCACCACCACCATGGGGGTGATCGACCGGGTTCATCACGACACCACGCACATTCGGGCGCTTGCCCTTCCAGCGGTTCCGCCCCGCCTTGCCCAGCTTTTGGTTCTGGTTGTCCGGGTTGGACACCGCCCCAATGGTCGCCCGGCATTCCCCACGCACCAGGCGCAGCTCACCGGAAGACAGTTTGATCTGGGCGTAACCGGCATCTTTACCCACCAGCTGCGCATAGCAACCAGCGGAGCGAGCGATCTGGCCGCCCTTTTCCGGTTTCATTTCAATATTGTGGACAATGGTGCCCACCGGCATGTTCTTCAGCGGCATGCAGTTGCCGGGCTTGATGTCAGCCCGATCTGCAGAGATCACCACATCGCCAGCCGCCAAACGCTGCGGGGCCAGGATGTAGGCTTGCTCGCCATCTTCATAGGTGATCAGCGCAATAAAGGCGGTGCGGTTGGGATCATATTCCAGACGATCCACGGTCGCGGTCATGTCCACCTTGCGGCGCTTGAAATCCACCATGCGATAGGTGCGCTTGTGGCCCCCACCGCGCTGCCAGGCGGTGACCCGGCCATGGTTGTTCCGACCACCGGACTTGCTCAGGCCTTCTGTCAATTTCTTGACCGGCTTGCCCTTATACAACTCGGAGCGGTCAATCAGGACCAGCCCACGGGTGCCCGGGGTGATTGGGTTATACTGCTTCAAAGCCATCGGATCAGATCCCCGTGGTCACGTCGATCGAATCCCCTTCGGCCAGGGTAACGATCGCTTTCTTGAAATCACTGCGACGGCCCATGGTGCCCCGGAACCGCTTGGTCTTGCCCTTGGAGACCAAGGTGTTCACTGCGGTGACCTTGACCTTGAACAGGCCTTCCACAGCGGCCTTGATTTCCGGCTTGCTGGCATCCAGAGGCACCTTAAAGGTCACCTGGCCATATTCACCGACCAGGGTCGCCTTTTCGGTGATTACCGGGGAGCGAACCAAGTCATACATCCGCTCTTCGGACACCACCGGTGCTTCGGTCTTGTTCCCGCTCATTGCAGACGCTCCTCAAGGCTCTTCACCGCCGCCTCGGTCAGGACCAAGGTGTCGCGACGCAAAATGTCATACACATTGGCGCCCTGCTGCGGCAGCACATCCACACCGATCAGGTTGCGGGTGCCTTGCAGGAAGGCCGCATCCACTTCCGGACCATCAATGAACAGGACTTTTTCCAGACCCAGGCCGGTCAGCCTGGCCGCCACGTCCTTGGTCTTGCCCGAGGTCCCAGCCAGATCCTTGACCACAATCAGCGCGCCAGCCTTGGCCTTGGCGGACAGGGCGTTGCGCAGGCCCATCTTGCGGACCTTCTTGGGCAGATCATGGGCATGGGAGCGCACAACCGGGCCAAAGATGGTCGCACCACCGCGAAACTGCGGCGACCGACGGGAACCCTGACGGGCACCACCTGTGCCCTTCTGCTTGAAGGGCTTGCGGGTGGTCCCGGAGATTTCCGAGATGCCCTTGGTCTTGTGGGTGCCAGCTTGGCGGCGGGCCATCTGCCAGCGCACCACGCGGTAGAGAATGTCGGTACGGGGCTCGAGGCCGAACACCGCATCGGACAATTCGATGGAGCCAGCTTCAGCCCCATCAATGGTTTTCATGTCGATTTGCATTGCCGGTCCGTCCTTACTTGTCTTCGGCGGCGCCGTCGGCGGCCGGAGCATCGGAGGCTTCAACAGCCGCAGTCTCTTCTGCAACCGGAGCCTCTTCAGCGGGCTCCACCGGGGCTTCTTCGACCGGCTCGGGTTCAGGCGCAGGCTCGGGCTTTTCCTTAATGCCAGCAGGCATCGGAACGCCGTCGGGCAGGGCCGCTTTGACCGCGTCGGTGATTTCAACCCAACCACCTTTGGAGCCCGGAACCGCACCGCGCACCAGGATCAAGCCACGGTCGTCATCGACGGAGACAATTTCCAAGTTTTGGGTGGTGACCCGAACGGCACCCATATGGCCAGCCATTTTCTTGCCCTTGAACACCTTGCCGGGGTCCTGACACTGACCAGTGGAACCGTGGGAACGGTGAGAAATCGACACCCCGTGGGTGGCTTCCAAACCGCCAAAGCCGTGGCGCTTCATCGCCCCGGCAAAGCCCTTACCAATGGAGGTGCCGCAGACATCAACCTTTTGGCCCGCCACAAAATGACTCGGAGCCAGTTCGGTGCCTGGCTCCAGAAGGCAGTCCTCGGTCACCCGGAACTCCACCATTTGCATTTTGGGTTCGACCTTGGCTTTGGCGAAATGCCCACGCATCGCCTTAGAGGTCCGCTTGACCTTGGCCTTACCGGCGCCAAGTTGGACCGCGACGTAACCGTCGGTGTCCTTGGTGCGCTGGGCAACGACCTCGCAGGTCTCTACCTGAAGCACCGTCACCGGAACATGGGTACCGTCCTCGGCAAACAGCCGGGTCATCCCCATCTTTTGGGCAATCAGTCCGGAACGCATGGTCCCTACTCCTTACCGTACCGTGTCCTACCTGAAACATTCACGACCCTGCCCCACGCGGGGCGGACGTCAGAGGTTTCAGAGCTTGATTTCGACATCAACACCCGCAGCAAGGTCGAGCTTCATCAGCGCGTCCACGGTCTGCGGGGTCGGGTCGACAATATCCAGCAACCGCTTATGGGTGCGGATTTCGAATTGCTCCCGGCTTTTCTTGTCGATATGCGGGGAGCGGTTAAAAGTGAACTTTTCGATCCGTGTCGGCAGGGGAATCGGACCCCGCACCTGGGCACCGGTCCGTTTCGCGGTATTGACGATTTCCCGCGTGGATTGATCCAGGACCCGGTGATCAAACGCCTTCAGGCGGATGCGAATATTCTGGTTGTCCATGTCGTCCTCTGCTCGACCCGTACCGGTCGATGTTCAAACAGCCACTGGTTCCGGAACCCCGTCGGGCACCACAGAACCAAAACCTACCCAAGGGCTCGCAGGGTCCTCCGCTTGCGGACATCACCCCAAAGAGCCTAAGCTCGGAATTCGATGTGATGGTGACGCACTCCCCAATCCGCCTATCCACCATCCGGATATCGGATCCACCTTTGGGAGATTGTCAGGAGCGTTCCAGCCTTGATCTAAATGGATCTGATGGGGCTGAAGCGAGCCATATGTTTCTTTCCTTGCGGCGCGTTTAAAGGCCAGAGGCCCTTACGACCACCGTTCGGAGACGCGGACAATAGGGGCCTGCCCTAGTCCGGTCAAGCGAAAAAAGACAAGGTTCTGTTAAATTCACCAAGGCTCTAGAAGTTCCCGTAAGGCCCAGGTGGGATCAGGTAAAACTACACAGATAAAAGGCGTCCCGGAGCGGCTGACAGATCACCAGATCCCCGCCAAACAGGGCAATGATCTCTTCCGGTCCGACCACCCCGCCGGTCTCAAAATCCAGACCCATGGCCATCATCACATCGCCGGACGGGTCATGGATTATGCCGGTCCAATTGTCGAGCATGCCCTTTGGCGCAAAGGCGACCCGCACAGGCGGCCCCAGATCCACCCGATAGTGCACCCCATTGGTATGGGTGAAATCCCCAGCCTCGGGCGTACCAATGCTCAGATCTTCCAAGACCGCTTGGTAACGCCCAACATTCTGTTCAAAAGCGGCGGTGAGGCCGTGGGTCTTGCCAATGCCAAAAACCGTTGATCCCCCGACCAAGAACAAGGACAGCAGCACAGGAATGCCCACAATGGCCAAGGCCCAATAGAGCACAACGCCGAGGGACCAAACCCAATAGACCCCAGCACCAAACCAAAGGGCGGCACTGATCATCAACACCCCCATGATCAGGGGCTGACCGATGAATTGGATCACACCACCAAAGCCAGTGGACCATTCCGACAAAAAGCCCAGACCGCCCATCACCACGAGACTGAGCAGCCAGAACCCCAAAAACCATGTCATAAAGCTGCGCATGATCGCCCTGCCCACAGAAAACGAAACAACGCCGGTCCCTGTCGAAACCGGCGTTGTCACAATAGCATTGGTCCGCCCGGCAGACGCCGGTTGGGATCGGCTTATTCGCTGATGGAGGCCACCACACCGGCACCCACAGTCCGGCCACCTTCGCGAATGGCGAAGCGCAGGCCTTCATCCATGGCGATCGGCGCGATCAGGTTTACGGCCATGGCGATGTTATCGCCGGGCATCACCATCTCGGTGCCTTCCGGCAGTTCAATGGTCCCGGTCACATCGGTGGTCCGGAAGTAGAACTGCGGACGATAGTTGGAGAAGAACGGGGTATGACGACCGCCCTCTTCCTTGGTCAGGATGTAGCACTCGCACTTGAACTTGGTGT
>JBMYTN010000082.1:0-8554 GCA_049604415.1 Rhodospirillaceae bacterium
CGAAACCAGTGAATCAGAAATCAACTCCAAACGATAGGTTTTTGCGGGTGTCCATCTCCGCTTCTTTCCTGTCGGTGATATCTGTTTCGACTCCCCCAAACCCGTCGACGTCTCCTTTCGAGTTCAAAACCGGAAACATTTCTGAGGCAAAGACAAAGTGCCCTTTATCTGAAATAAAATCATTCTCAGACGTTATCCGACGGCCAGATTCGATCGTTCTCTGATCTAGGTCACTTAGTTTTTCGGCTAATTCTTTTTCATATATATCCGTAACTGTTTTACCGATCATCGACTCCCCATTAACTTCATATACTTTTTCATATTCACTATTTACGAAACGATAACGGCCCTCCATGTCTTTGAGGAAAATGATGGCGGGAATATTATCGAGCACGGTCTTGAACAGAGATTGGCTTTCCTTAAGCTCTTTTGTTCTTTCCTCAACACGCCCCTCGAGGTCTTGGTTCAGAGAAATCACTTCGCCAACCAAATTTTTGGTTATTCTGTAAACAAATGCCCAGCATAAAATGAGAAAGACTGTTCCAAAAATAGTAGCAAGGAGAAATTTATTTTGTGCTGCCTGGTCTTCTTCATGTATTCTTTGAATAAGAAGCTCTACATCTGCCACGAGCCTAAGAGTACCGGCTGAGTAAATATCTTTATAGGTCCGATACTCATCCCCTTCCATCAAGTCTCTCGCTTCAAGGTATCGATTCTCATTTAACAGCGAAAACACCTTATCTTCCAAATCATAGAGTTTTTCGGTTGCTTCCCCTGTCATTTCAAAAAACGCCGACGTCGCTTCGGAAGGGATATCGTTTTTCACTTTTTCTAAGACGAGATCCAACTGCGTCGCCATGTCTCCATACCGGACCTGCCAGCGATATTCCCCGGTAATGACGGCATTCCAGGTCGACATGGTTAAAGCCTCGTCCAGATAGACGGCCTGCCACGCCAATCTGGTGCTGGAGGTTGCCAGTTCTTTACTCGACTCAAAGCGCGCTTCATTTGTCCTTTGCTGCCAAACCAGGACAGAAACAAGAATAATCGTGACTGCAAACAATGCGGGAAAGAGAATGGATAGTCTTCTATTAACCGAACGAATATCATCAGAATGCGTTTTCATCACGACTGCCCATGTTCGGGATATGGATCGGCGAGCGCGGGTTCTGAGGCAAGTGAGTCCTGGAATTAGTCCTAGAGCTCTGCCCTTTTGGTTTGTCGCATTTTCGAGCCACCAAACCAAACCCACATCGGTTGAAAAATGCTCTGAGCCAGATAAAATCTTTTACTCTTTCTAGTCACCGGTCCTCGTCACCCTATTGCGTTTGAATATCCAGCGCCCCGGCCAGGGCCTGCAGGGTCGCGGCGCGTTGGTCCGCCAGCAAGGTGATCAACCTGCCTTTTTCCGGGGCAGGCAGACCTTGCTCCTGGTTGAGGATGCTGGCGATTTTCTGCATCCGCGCGCAGGCGAAATGGCCCAGCGCGCTTTTCAGGCGATGGGCGGTGCGGGTCACGCTGTCCAGATCCCCACTATCCCAGGCCTGCTGTAACAGGGCGATATAGGCGTTGATCTCCTTCTCAAACAACGCAAACAAGCCCTGCAGACGGGTCTCTGAATAGGTTTCCTTCAGGACTTTGATCCGTTGCGGGTCGATCAACAGATCGGGCTCCGCCAGATCAGGGGCGGACATCAGCGCATCCGTCAACGTCACCGACTGTCCGGCGACCAAAGACAGCAAGGTGGCCGGATCCACCGGCTTGGGCGCGACGCCGTCAAACCCGGCTTCGGTATAGTCCTCCAGACTTTCGGTGGTCACATCACCGGTCACCGCAATGATCCGGACAGGCGGGTCAGCCTGTTGGCCAGAGCGCAAATGGCGGATGACCTTTAGGCCCGTCATATCGGGCAAATGGATGTCGAGCAGCACGCAGTCAAAGGCCTGCTGCTCAAACAGGGCGATGGCCTCTGCGCCAGTCTCTGCCATGGTGACCCGGTGGCTTTCGGTCTCCAGGATCTCCGCGATCACCGCCCGGTTGATCGCCCCATCCTCGACCAAAAGGATGGTCTGCAGAGCCGGGCGGGTTGGCGTTGTGGGAGCGGAGGCGATCTCGGGGCCGAGCATCCTATGGGCCAAAGCGACCTTATGGCGGATCAGGCGCGGGTTCACCGGCTTGGTGGTGAAATCAAACGCCCCGGCATCCAGCGCCGCATCCACCTCGGTCGCCTCCGAAGATCCAGACACAAAGATAATATGCGCCCGGGCCAGGACCGGATCGGCCTTCATGGCCAGGCAGACCTCCAGACCGCTCATACCGGGCATAAAATAGTCCAACAACACCACATCGGGCGGGTTTTGCCGGGCCAGCTCCAGGGCCTTTTCCCCGGTGGTGGCAAAGCGGACCGCGCCGACCTCCGAGAGAGCAGAGAACAGAACCTGCAAATTCGCCGGTTCATCATCGACAAGGAGTAAATTGATCTGGTCCATGCGCGGTCAATCAAATGTCTGGCTGGTATGTTGGGGCTTCTCTATAGTGACGACTTGCCCGATCCAAGTACAAACGAATTAAGCATATGATCTTGCAAAACCTCCTGACCCCAGCCCCAGAGCGCCGCACCCCCGGTCTGCACGACGACCGACGCCAGGCCCGTTTGTTGGTGGTGGAGGATTCCGAGCTGGACCGGACCCTGCTGGCCGATGTGATTGCCGAAATCGGGACCATCACCTTTGCCAATTCGGCCCAGGAAGCCCGGGCCTGTTTCGAAATGGGCGATTTCGACGTGGTGATCCTGGACATCCTGCTGCCCGACGCCAGCGGCTTTGCGCTGTGTCAGGAGATGCGGGAAAACGGCCAGCATCCCGATGTTCCGATCATCATCCTCACCTCGCTTGATGATGACCAGTCCGAGCAACAGGGCCTGACCATTGGTGCTTCGGATTACATCACCAAGCCGTTTTCGCCTGCCGTGGTGCGGACCCGGATCCTCAATCAGATCGCGCTCTATCGCAAAACCCGCGACGTCAAAGTGGCCTATGAAAAACTCATGCTGCTGGCCGCCACCGACGACCTGACCGGGGTGTTCAACCGCCGCCAATTCACCATCCTGGCCGAGCAAAAGTTGAAAGAGGTTACCGGCCAGACTGGCCAAGCCTCCCTGCTGCTGCTTGATATTGATCACTTCAAGCAGATCAATGACAGTTTTGGCCATGACGCGGGCGACGCCACCTTGGTGGCCTTCGCCAAGCTGTGGACCGATGCCCTGCGGCCCGGGGATTTTATTGGCCGGATTGGCGGCGAGGAATTTGCCTGTTTCCTGCCGGACACGTCCATAGATGCCGCTGGAGACATCGCCCACAGGCTCTGTACCAAAACCGAGCAGGCGGTGGTGTCCTGCCCGCCCAACTCCATCCGGGCGACGGTCAGCATTGGTGTTGCCGCCGCAACCGAGACCGCGACCGATTTGGCCAAGATCATGAAAAACGCCGACAAGGCGCTGTATCAGGCCAAGAAGGAAGGCCGCAATATGGTCGTGGTGCGCTAAGCTGTTCCAACAACCGGGCCGAAGGGCTCGAACCGAACCCCACTCTGCTCAGAAGAGGTCGATCATGAAAGCCCTGGGTCTGGTCACTGTCCTGCTGGCGGGTCTGTTGACCGCCCCAAGCGCCCATGCCAGCTCAGAGCGGCTGCAGATCATCTTGGAGGATGGCGTTGTCCGCTGCGGGGTCCATCTGCTGGGGCCGGGTCTGTCCCATAATGGGGCCGATGGCCGCTGGTCCGGCTTTTTCCCCGACATTTGCCGCGCCATTGCTGCGGCTGTACTGAGCGATGAAGAAGCGGTCGAGTTTGTCATCACCGGCACGGCGGACCGCTTCGATGGCCTGATCGAGGACCGCTATGATGTGCTGGTTGAACCGGCGACCTGGACCCTAAGCCGGGACCGCAATGACCTGACCTTCATGCCAATGTATCTGTTCGATGGCCAAAGCTTCCTGTTTTACAAACCATCGGGCATCAAGACCCTGCAGGACCTGAAGGGCAAACGGATCTGCGTCCAGGACCACACCACCTCCATTGCCAATCTGACCGACTATAATGAGTCCTATGGCATGGATCTGGAGATCCTGCCCTTCGACACCATGGCGGGAAATTTCAGCGCCTTCTTTGAACGCCAATGTGACGCCATCAGCACTGATGTGCTGTTGATGGCCTCCATGCGTCAGGCCCTGGCCCCGAACCCAGACGAATATGACTTCGTGCCAGAGCGGATCAGCAAGGAACCGCTCTCCGCCGTCGTCCATAGTGGCGACCCGCTGTGGGAGGATGTGGTGCGCTGGGTGATGTTCGCGTTGATCAATGCCGAAGAGCTGGGCATCACCTCGGAAAATCTGACCGAGATGAAAACCAGCAGCAATCCGGATGTGCGCTATTTCCTGGGCTTGGAGGGCAATAATGGCGCGGCTTTGGGACTGGATGAGCGTTGGGCCGAGCGGATTGTCCGTGCCGTGGGCAATTATGGCGAAATCTACGACCGGTCGATCGGGGCGGAACTTGGTCTCGAGCGCGGCTTAAACGCGCTTTGGACCGATGGTGGCCTGATCTGGTCACCCCCGATGAGGTAACGCCGCGTGTCGCTTGATGCCGATGTCTCTGGGGCAACCCGCCGGTTCGGGGTCGCCGGACGCCTGATCACCAGCTTGCTGGGGCTGGCCCTGATCACCGTCTTTGTCGCCGCCAGCGCCTTTTGGGGCATTGGCGAGTTTCGCCAGGGCTTTAACACCATTGTTGATGAAAAGGTTACCCAGCTCGATGCGGTGGCCCGGCTGGTGCAGCGCTCCGAGGCCATTGCGGTGATTGCGCCACAAATCGCAGCCTCCCAAACCACCTCCGACTTGCGCCGCCGCGAACAGGAGATGAACGACCAGCTCAGCGTGCTGAACGAAGCCTTCCGGGCGGTCAGCGACGGGGTGGTTGCTACCGAAGACTACGCCGCCCTCAAAGAGCAATTGGACGCCATCACTGCCAATCTCGACCAGATCACCATTCTGGTCCGCCGTCGTCTGGAATTGCGGGAACTGGAACGCCAAACGGTCCGCTCCTTGAGCGCGGCTCTGGGGGAGCTTGGGGATTTGGGGTCCTATCTCCGCGCCCTGGGGGACAGCGGAGAGATCGAGAGCAATCTGCGCGTCATCAACAATGCGGTGCTGCGGGCCCTCTCCCTGGACCACCCCAGCCGCTTGCGGACCCTGCGGCGGCGCACCGAAGCCCTGATGGTCGAAACCGCCGCACTGATCGAGGCCTTAGAGGAGAGTAACCCCTATCGCACGGCGCTGATGATCCATTTTGCCGATATGGGCGAGAATGCCTTTGGCGCGCGCGGGATTTTTGAGCTGCGCTACAATCAAGCCAATTTGCAGCAGCGCATCACCGGGATCCTGAATGTCAATGACAACACCATGGTGCGCATGGTCTCCAGCGGCTCCAATATTTTTGTCGATATCGAACATGAGATCGCCGAGAGCCGCAAAGAATTTGGCGATTTGTTCCAAACCGGCTCGGTGGTTCTCACCGCCGTTATTGGCGTCACGTTGCTCGCTGTGCTGCTCCTGCTTGTCTATGTGAAGAAGCAGGTCATCAACCGTTTGACCGGTCTGCAGCAATGCATGCTCGGCCATGCCCAAGGCCACAAGCGCGACATCCCCCAAGACGGCAATGACGAGATTTCCGATATGGCGAAAAGCTTTGGCTATTTCGTCCAGGAGATCGACAGTCGGGAGCTGGCCCTGTCCGATGCCCGGGATGAGGCCGACAAGGCCAACAAAGCCAAAGGCGACTTCCTGGCCAATATGAGCCACGAAATCCGCACCCCGATGAACGCCATCATCGGCCTGTCCAGCCTGGTGCTGCAAACCGAGATGTCCGGGCGGCAGAAGGAATATCTGCTGAAGATCCAATCCTCCTCCCAAGCGCTGTTGGGCATCATCAACGACATTCTCGACTTCTCCAAAATCGAGGCGGGCAAGCTCGATATGGAGCGGATTGTCTTTGACCTGAGCGATGTCTTGGACGATGTCGCCAATCTGGTGGCGCAAAAAGCCGAGAGCAAAGGTGTGGAGCTGGTTTTCGCCTCCTCCAGCGACCTGCCGGCCAAGATTGAAGGCGACCCGCTCCGGCTTGGCCAGATCCTGACCAATCTGTGCACCAATGCGGTGAAGTTTACCGATGTCGGCGAGATCGTGGTCCGCTGCGAGCGGCTGGAGAGTTTAGACGGCGAGGTCAAAGTCCAGTTTTCGGTCCGCGATACCGGGATCGGCCTGACCGAAGAGCAGCAACAAAAGCTGTTCCGGGCCTTCTCCCAGGCCGATGCCTCCACGACCCGGGAATATGGCGGCACCGGGCTGGGCTTAAGCATCTGCGAGCGCCTGGTGAACATGATGGGCGGCGATATCTGGGTTAAAAGCACCCATGGCGATGGCGCGACCTTCTTTTTCACCGCCGTCTTTGGTCTGCCGGAACAAGACAGCAATGCCAAGCGCTGGGAGGAATTGCGCGGTGCCCGGATCCTGATCGCCGATGACAACTCCACCACCCGCCTGCTGCTGGGCGAAATGCTGTTGGAGCTGAATTGTGATGTGACCAAAGTGATCGATGGCGCGGCGGCCCTGGCGGAAATCAAGCGCGCCGCCCAGGCCAAAGAGGACCCCTATAAGGTGGTCTTGATGGATTGGCAGATGCCGGAGATGGATGGCCTGGAGGCCTCCCACCACATCAAGACCGCCGATGATGATATCGAGGTGCCGATCATCATCATGGTCACCGGCCATGGCCGGGAAGAGGTGTTGGAGGCCCAGGGCGGCCAAAGCGATATCGACGCTTTGCTGGTCAAACCGATCAATCCGTCTTTGCTGTTTGACACCATGCAGACCCTGGCCACCGGCGGGACGGTCAATATTGAACCGGCGCAAATGGTCCGGCTGGCCGATATGATGAGCCCAGACAACACCAGCACCATTGCCGGGCGCAAGGTATTGCTGGTCGAGGACAATGAGATCAACCAGCATGTGGCCAGCGAAATTCTCAGCCATTGGAAGGTCGCTGCGGATCTGGCCAATAATGGGCAGGAGGCCCTGATCACCCTGTCCGAAGCCGGGGAAGATTTTTACGACGCGGTGCTGATGGACATCCAAATGCCGGTGATGGATGGCAAGACCGCCACGCAAAAGATTCGTCAAGAGCTGCAGATGGACAGCCTGCCGATCATCGCCATGACCGCCCATGCCATGGAGGAGGAGCGCAAAAGCTGTCTGGCCGCAGGCATGAACGCCCATGTGGCCAAGCCCATCGAAACCGGTGTGCTGTTCAGTGTCCTGATCGAGCAATGGAAGGATCGCCCCCATGCCCGGGGTGGCGCGATCCCGAGCAACGGCCCGGGTCAGACATCCAGCACAACCAGCGGGACCGCCCTGGCCCTGCCGGACCAGATGCCGGGCCTGGCCATCAAAGCCGGTCTGGGCCGGGTGATGGGCAATGAGAAGCTGTACAAAAAGCTGCTGAAAGATTTTGAGACCAGTCTGCCTGAGGACGCGGAGGCCCTGCGCCAAGCTCTGAAAGGGCAATCCTGGGAGGACGCCCGCAAGACCGCCCATGCCTTAAAAGGGGTCTGCGGCAATATTGGCGCTCAGGAGCTGTTCGACAGGTGTCAATCGATTGAAAAGCATCTGAAAACCGGCAAATGGCAGGAGGCTCAGAACACCCTGCCCACCTTTGACCGGGCCGTAGGGTTGCTGCAAACCAGCCTACAGGACCTGACCGCCGCTCTGGCCGACCAGTCCCCACCAAGCGCCGCCCCAGCCCCTGCCCCAGCCCAAGCCTCCGAACCTGCGGCAGCGACCAAACCGGACGTCAGCGCGGCACAGAAACAGCAACTGGTCGCGTTGATCGATCTGTTGGCGCAAAACGATATGAGCGCCATGTCGGTGTTCAATGACCTTTATGCCGCCAGTCCGGACCTGTTTGGCGCGGCGGGGTCCGAGATCTCCGATGCGGTCAATGGCCTGGACTTCCAAACCGCGCAGAACAAGGTCCAAGCGGTTTGTGACGCCTTGGACGGTTAGGGCCCTCTGCGACACCGAAGGAACACCGCCATGCCCTCTCGCCCCATCGCTTTGGTGACCGGTGCCAATCGGGGCATTGGCCGCGAAACTGCCAAGCAACTGGCCCAGGAGCATGGTTACCAAGTGGTGCTCGGATCCCGGGATGCCGCCAAAGGCCAAGCGGCCGCCCAGGCCATTGGCAAGGAGGCGGTTTGTGTCAGGCTCGACGTCTCCGACGCGGCTTCGATCACCGCAGCGGTGGCGGAGGTCACGGCCCAGTTCGGAAGACTGGACTGTTTGATCAACAATGCTGGGGTCGATTATGACACCGACCAGATGGTCACCGCCGTGGATATGGACCGGGTGCATCGCACCTTCGCCACCAATCTGTTCGGCCCTTGGCATATGGACACCCGCAAAAACGTCGTCTTGAGAGTAGATTTATCTGAAGGCTGCAGCGT
>JBMYTN010000083.1:0-8414 GCA_049604415.1 Rhodospirillaceae bacterium
GAAGTGCCTGAAATCCTAAACGTTTTCATACGCTTGAGAATTCTTCACAGGCGACGAGTTAATCGAGAAAATAACTGGAGAACCCGTAGAGTATCTTCGTGACGGCCACCCACTTTTAAGGAACTCCAACGGCATAACATATTTGAAGAAAGGCACAAACGCGCCTGACAAGGTATATATCAATAAAGATGCAAAATACGGTCAAAAGAGGCCCGTCCTACACCACGAAGCTTCACATATTGTTGATGAGTTGGTGGGAATGTTAAGAACTGATGATATCAAGGATGAGTTGTCAGATATCTACCGCCATCAAGTAAAACTTAGAGGTCGCGAGGACATACCACTAACTCCAGATGCCATTGGCTATGATGCAGAAAACACGCCACGTGAGTACGCTACTGAAGCGATTAGACTCTACCTAGAGGCACCAGATGTCATGAATAAATACTACCCCAAAACAGCAAGACGTATCCGAGAAGCGGTTAGAAATAACGATAAACTAAATAAATTTATCCACTTCAATAGCCTAAGCGCACTTTCACTGACTGGGCTGGGAGCTACTGAAGATTATTTCAACGAACAGTATCAAATACTACCGACCTCAAACACAACAAAACAAGAGGACACGAAATGAAGGACACGAAAACGAAGGAATGGCAACATCTCATTCCTGACGACTGGGTTTCGTCAAGTGGGTCACGGTGGAAAGACCTGGATGCAGAAGCGAGATGCAATGAAGCATCCCACAACCGCGCCCTACAGCGCATGCTTCCAAAATGGTGGCGAGATCAAAGGGCGCATTCGTTAAGGCAGGAAAGAGCCCAACGTCGGGAGCTTAGTCGGAGTGTTCGACAGTTCCCGCCAGCAGCATTCCTCGAAGCCAAAAATAAGGAAGAATTCGTGAAGAACCGCAAGGAACGAGCGGAAAGACATCGTCGGTGGAAGGAGATCATAGCAGCGGAAAAGAAAGCCAGAAAAGACTAAAACGTTCTGGCGGGGTCGAAATGCTGAATAAGCGGATGGTAGAGCCTTTGGCAAAGTTGAAATACTTTAGCATCGGTCCTCAGAACTCTTTGGTCTGCCGGGCGCGACGGCCCTTACAACGACAACTCAAGACAGTGGAAATGAAGCGTATGACGGCCCTCCTTCTGGTGGACAGCATAGTGAGGAGGAATAGGAGTGTGTTACCATATCGCTAGGAGTAATTCACAGGAGCAATTGGGTCCAAATCATGGTTGATAAGGTGTCCACTCGGATCCAGGATGCGCCGATCATTCGGGATCGCGCTTGGGAGTTTTTGGTTCCGGAGGACTGGGTGGCATCAGATGGTCAGCTTTGGAAAAACATGAGCACGACCCAACGGCAACTTGAAGCTTGGAACAATCGAGGGTTAAGGAAAATACTACCTCGATGGTGGCGCGATCGCCGAGCAGAGGATTTTCGGCGGATGCGCGTGTCTGGAGCCAAGCCGCTCCTCATCCGTAAATCCCGCCTCGGCTTAAGTGATGAGCAAATACTTAACCGACGCTTATCAGACTTACCACCAGGAGCTGATGAAGACTATCGGGGCCTAGAAACCACTCTTGCGGATCTAAAAGGCAAGAAGGGCCCCTTATCTCCGGAAGACCAACAAACCCTTGCGGCGCTGGAGCAAGACTTTGCTGACTTTTGGGACAAATGGAAACAGATCATTGAGATCGAAAAGCAAAAAGTGCGAGACCATTATGAAAAATGGAAACAACACGAAGAGCGCATGAAACAAAAAGACAAGAAGAATGCATAGAACAATCTCAGACTAAGCCGAACAAACTTGACGATACGAAAATGCGGTAAAACAAAGCCTCAGAACCAACTGTACTGGAAATTGCTCTGACAAACTTAACAGACAATAATGTGCTGTTCACGAGACCACAGCCTAGGATGGAAGACGATACCAGGTGGCACCACCTGATCCCCGACAGCTTTGTCTCCTTGAAGGGACACAAGTGGGAGGGCATGTCTTACACGGATCGGGAACGCGAAACCTGGATCAATCCAAAGCTCGGCGCAACACGCCGAAATGGTAGCGGGACGCTATGCCCCTCTGCGCCTTTGATGACCTGCATGTTACAGACAGGAACCAAAGGAGACAGGACCCTGACAAGACTGACCGCGCCAAGGCATACAATCAATAAAGCTCCAATGCCCTGATGGGGATCGCGTAAAACACCAACGGGGATCTCACCCGTGGCCCTCCCAATACAGCTGTCAGGCGCGCTGCAAACGGCCAGCCGACTCACAGTACCTCGCGATGGTGTGCCTGAGTGAGAAGAGCATGGAGCGTCGGACAGAGCACTTTTGCTTTGGTCACCATCGCAGCTCGAATGAGCTCCTTCGAGCGCGACCTGACCATGTGTGAGACTAACAAACCAAGTTTTCGGCGTCGATGGGCTTCGACTGTTGCAGGACAAGGGCTCCAACCGCCTCATGGGGCCAAACCCGTGACACTTGTCTCGCGGAGCTTATTCTAAGCTTCTGTTTTATCTCATTTTCGAAGTGTCGCCTCCAGACGACGCGCGCGTTTACCCCATACAACCGAACCCACAAAGGCCCGCGCCCTCAAAGCCGGGCCTTTTCTTATGCCCACTCCCCCGGGCACGCCACCCGGTGGGCCACCCCGCGCACCTGCGCCCCGCGTCCCTAAACCCTGGACGCCGGTTTCCCTAAAGATGGAGAACTTTATCATGATGAACGATGACACCGATGCCATGACCGATGGCACGGAAATCGTAGACAACGCCGAAGCCGCTGCACCCGAGACCAACGCCGAAGAGATATCAACGGACGACACCTTGGATGTATCCTTCGATTCAGTGGACACGGATCTGGAGTCAGACGCGGATCCAGAACGCGAGGACTCAGAAGAGGAGTGGGACGAAGACAGTTCCACTATGATCGAACTCGAACTCGGTGGAACCAAACATCGGATCGACCGGGCGGATATGTCTGACGAGGCCGTTGAGAAAGTCCAAGGTTTCGCCAAATCGCTCCACAGCGACTATACCCGGAAAACACAAGAGGTTGCCGAACAACGACGGCATGCCAAAGCGACCCAGACGGAACTCAACGCTCTCGTGGGGTTGAATGACGACCAACTTAGCCTTTTGGCCAATGGTCGGATCCTCAATTCTAAACTGATGGAAATGCGGTCTCTTCTGACGGAAGGCCTATGGCAGTCCAATCCGAACCAAGCCCGACGGTTGTCAGATGAGATTTCGCGAACGCAAGCCCAATTCGAGGCAATGCAACTAGAGGCCAACCTGTTTGAGCAGCAAATTCAGGCGGCTCAAAGCAACATCGTTGAAAACGCTATCAAACAAGGAAAAGCCAAGGTTCTGCGGAGCATCAAAGACTTTGATGAGCCAGCGCTCATCGAGTTTGCGATCGAAAATGGGATTCCAGAAGAGTCCGCCCGAAACTGGGCGCAGACCCCTGAAGTCACCATTCTGATCCATGACGCGATGCGATATCGCGCCCTGACCAAACAAACCACCAAGGCACCCACCCGCACGGTCAAATCCACCAAGCCGGTCAAAGCCATCAAGGGCAAAGGCACAGCGATGCCCCCCATGCCTGGCACGGCAGCTTCGGACAAACTGCCCATCGAGCAGTGGATGAAACTGCGCAACAAAATGGTGCACGGCTAGCGCTTTTTCTGTCGAAGCGGATACCGGTTCGGCAAATCGAAAATGCCCTAAGCCCCTATCATCATTGTTTTTCCTAAACCACTCTGGATCAAACCGAGACCCAGAGTGGTCGGAAAAAACGCCAACCAAACCCCTCATCAATCCCCTGCCGCGTCGACACCAGACGCCGCAAACTCGGAGAAAGACCCATGGCCAACAGCCTGTTGACCGCGACGCAAGTGACCCGCGAGGCCTTGCGCATCCTGCATGAAAAACTGTCCTTCGTCGGCAATATCAACCGTCAATATGATGACAGTTTTGCCCAGTCTGGCGCCAAAATCGGCGACAGCCTGAAGATCCGCCTGCCGAACCAATACACCGTTCGCACCGGGGCCACCTTGTCAGCCCAGGACACGGCGGAAACTTCCACCACCTTGCAAGTCGCCACCCAAAAAGGGGTGGACATGTCCTTCACCTCGGTCGATCTGACCATGTCCATTGATGACTTCAAGAAGCGTATCCTGGAACCGGCCATGGCCGTCCTGGCCGCCAATATCGAAGCCGACGCCCTGTCGATGTATAAGGACGTCCATAACGAGGTCTCCAATGTCGGGGCCGCCATCACCTTCGCCGATGTGCTCAATGCCGGTCGGAAACTGACCGACAACCTGGCACCGATGGACAACCGCTGCCTTCTGCTGACCACGGAAAACAATGTCGACTTGGTCAGCAACACCAGCACCCTGTTCAACGACCGCACCAAGGTCGGTGATCAGTACAAAAAAGGCCTGATGGGCAACGACTTCCTGGGTTTTGATTGTGTCTATCAAAACACCTTGATGCCGACCCACACCACCGGCACCGATGACGGTACCGGGGATTATCTGGTCAATGGCGCCAGCCAGACCGGATCGACCCTGACCGTGGACACCGGCACCGGCTCCTTTGCCGCCGGTGACATCATCGAAATCGATGGCGTCTTCTCGGTGCACCCGGAGACCAAACAGGCCACCGGCGTTCTGAAGCAGTTCGTGGTCACCGCCGCCAGCGGCACGTCCGCGACCGCGCTGTCCATCAGCCCGGCAATAACCATCTCTGGGGCCTCTCAGAATGTCAGCGCCGCCCCGGCGGACAATGCGCAGGTGTTCAAGCGGGAAAGCGACAGCACCACCGCCATTGGAGCCTCTGCGGATTACAAGCTGGGCATGGCCTTCCACAAGGATGCCTTCGCCTTTGCCTCGGCAGATCTGCAAATGCCCAAAGGCGTCGATTTCGCCGCCCGCGACGTCTTCGAAGGCATCAGCATGCGGGTCGTGCGTCAGTATGACATCAATGCAGACGCCTTCCCCACCCGACTGGATGTTCTCTATGGCTATAAGGCCATCCGTCCGGAAATCGCCTGCCGCCTGGGCTTTAACTAAGCCCATCGGCTTTCAATCCTAACACCCAAGGAGGGGCGTCTTCACAGACGCCCCTTTTTCTTTTGCCGGAGGCTCGCGATGACCTATCCCGCATTTTTATGGCACCGGATCACCGGTGAAAAAGAACTGTTCCTGGAAGCCCCAAACCGCCCCGATGACTGGATCGACACGCCCCCCAGGCCGGGCCTGGAGCCTTCATCCCTCCGGGAGGGGGGACAAAGCGCTGGTGTTAAGGACCCACTCATTCTCCCGGCCCCTCCTGGGGACGGCAAGCTCATTGAGGGCGAGGCCAAGCCCCATGCTTTGCCTGACGCCGACATGACGGCGCCCGGCGAGGGCAGAACAGAACAAACCCGGGAGCCCCTCTCCCTCCGGGTCGGGGAGCCGCTGCGCAAAGCCGATGTGCTTGCGCTCTATGAACAGCGCGGGCTGACCCCCGACAAACGCAAATCAGCAGAACGCCTGCTCGCCGAGCTGAAGGGATCGTGACATGTCAGAGACAGACCCGGATCTCACCGGCCCGAGCGACGCGGACATCCACAGTGATGCTGGTGCGGAGGTCACGGAGAGCGAGACCGACGCCCAAAACCCGATCGCAGACTGGGCCGCGCCTTCAGACGGCAGCGATACCGGAGAGGAAGCATCCAACAGCTCTGAGGAGCTCGCAGGAGAGGCCAACGCACTCATCTTCGACTTAGGAGGCACCACCCATCGGATCGACCAAACCGGCATGTCTGCCGAAACCGTCGCCAAGGTCGAAGACTTCGCCACCGCCCTGCACAGCGATTACAGCGACAAGACCGAGAAGGTCGCGGATACCGAGCGGGTCAATAACACGATAAAGGACTATTTGACCGCGATCAGAAGCCTCGACGACCACGAGCAGCTGACAATCGCCCAATGTCGCACCCTCGCAACAAACCTCACGCATTTGCGAGGACAGCTCACCGAGGCGCTTTGGCAGGTCGATCCGACCTCTGCGCGGCAGTTGGTCGGTCTGATCGAGCAGACCAAAGCCCAGTATGACGCGGCCTTGTCCGACGCCAATGCCATTCAGCGTCAGACCGAGTATCAGCAAGCGACCACCAATGCGGCCCTTGCTGAGCGCGGCCGGGCCTATGTCGCCAAGCATGTCAAAGACTTTGACGAGGCCGCACTGATCAAATTCGCCATCGCCAATGGCATCAGCGAGGACAGTGCCCGCAATTGGGCACTGAACGCTGAAGTCACGGTGTTGGTGCATGAAGCGATGCAGTTTCGTGCCCAAAAAGCCCGCGCCCAAGCCAAAGCCGCCAAGGCGGCCAAAGCCAGGCATCGATCCAAATCACCCCGCTCCATCGACCCCGGCAGCCCCGAGTCAGACAAGCTGCCTGTGGAGGAGTGGATGCGGCTGCGCAATGAAAGCCTGCGCCGCTGACCCGTCAATCACCTGAACCGCCCCCCACCCGCGTTGAAGAGACGCCGCCTTTTTTGGAGAACGATGATGGCCAGTATGGAATTCAGAGCGCCCCCGCTGCCCAAACTGCGGAAAAGAACCATTCCTTCCCCCCTGGACGGAGGCCCAATGGGCGTACCGACAACAGTTGAAAGTCTGATGCTGGGTCTGCCGCCCGGCCCGGACCTGACAAATCCGCCTCAACCGACCGCAGAGACCGGCTCGAGCTTCGAGCAACCTTCCTTGAGCAAGGAAAAATGGCCATTGGACGATACCTATTGGCAGGTGGAGCCACTCAGGGTACCCCGAGTTTTACACCAGGAGAAACCACCGCAACCCCCAGAACGACCCACAAACCTGCTTCACCCTGACCGGAACATGGAGATGAACGAGCGACATCGTGCAAACGTTTTTGTGTATCCATTACCTAATGGACAAGAGGGTTATTACTATTTTGCGACTGACGCAAATCCCAACACGGTTCCTGTAGAAGGTAAGTTTAACAACACAACCATAAACGACAATCCAATCCGAAGCGGAAGTTATGACCTAACACCCAGGCCATACATTCCAAAAAAAACTGGATTAAGCGGATTGAAACGATGGCTTGGCTTGGCACTTTCCGGAAATATTGGAGGAGATCCCAATAGAAATTTTGGTCGCGCAGTCTTATCTAATACGGGCGATGGAAATACAATCGTCTATCCAGATGGTACTGTTCGCACTGATATTACGATTCACCCAGGAGCAAATTTTCGCGGAGAAGGCGGAAACTCCTTAGGCTGCCTTGTACCAAACAATAGAGACTTCGAATCCCTAAACGAAATGCTACAGAAAAACTATCGCGGGAAAGCTCGATTGCACCTATATGACACGCCATATGGTGAATATCATGAAAGACAAAAGTGATACCGAACGGCATGATGTGATAGTGGTTCACTGAATGATTGCGCTACACCTTCCTCCACCATGATGGAGGAAGGTGTGGACATGCTGACCTTATTGCATCAGATTAAAGGGACCTTAACTTTTAGAGAATTGCTGAGGCGAGAGTGATTTATTATTTAAACTAATTCTGTAATTAGAAACCTGCTGAGAAACGCTCTGGAACAGCTGAACTCATGATCGTCATGCCGTTTGCAAAGTAGGCTGGAAAAATTACTAACTATCAATACACTATATGCGCAAGAAAAAAGAAAGAAACGCTTAAACTTGAGGCCTACTCGTCATAAATTTACCATAAAAAGATCTATTTAATTTAGAGTTTCCTGGAGCATCATAAAGAGCGCGTTACGACCAATCAAAGACGGGACTTCAAAATGAAAATTAAAAACCTGAAATCGAAATTCTTTATAATAAGAATTTTATTCGTTTTTCTTATAGTTATTTTTTACACTTTATGCATAACAACACTTAATCAAAATGCGTATATTCACGAGTTTTCATTTATGTATTTAGCTAATTTTATTTTTTATTTAATTCTCACCACCCTAATGCTACCATTTTTGTTTGTTGTAAAGCTTTTAACTACAAAAAAAAGATATTACTACCCGGTTTTTTGTCTGTTCTTTGGAATATCTGTCAATTTCATTGTTCAATTTTTATATTATTTCAATGCCTATCAGAACAATAATATCAATCTTGGCAAAGTGTTTATTTATACATTTACGTCAATTGATAACTTAGATTTTTTTGTCACGTCCGTCTTCTCTGGTGGACTCACCGGTTTTGCTCTGTGGGTTTTTTTGTCCATGAAGGACCATAAGGACACGAAGAACGAGAGTAGTACATGACAGAAAGAAATGCGGCTCATTCAGGTCTATAACGAAAACAGATTAGAGCCCTTTCCGATCAAATCGGTTCATTCTGACGGAGTGCATTTGTGACAAGGTC
>JBMYTN010000084.1:0-7340 GCA_049604415.1 Rhodospirillaceae bacterium
AGCCAAGCCGGAGGCGCCCGGCGCCTGAGGGCCCAGTGAGGGCGAAGCCCGAACGAAAAAAAAAACCGCCCGGCGCCTGAGGGCCCAGTGAGGGCGAAGCCCGAACGAAAAAACCAAACCAAACAAAAAAAACCTCGGGTCACCCCGAGGTCTTTTTCTTTCTCTCTCATATCGACAGGGCCTAGATCCCCGTAAACCGCTGCATCACCCGACCGACAAGACCGGTATAGCGCAACCGGCCCTCGGTCGCGATCAGGCAGATGCACGGCCCGTCCGTATCGACCACCGGAGCGTGGACGATGCCCGGCTCGGCCTCGGCCACATCGCCGCGCACATAATGCCCGGCCTGGTCGGAGAAGCCGCCTTCCAACACCAGGGTCAGCTCGCTGCCGCCATGGTCATGTTGTGGCATCGGCGTGCCCGGTTGCAGGTGGAACAGACGCACCGCGCCATTCTCGGAGCGGTGGCCGACCCGATTGTGGGGCATGGTGCTGCCCAGATCGATCTGCCTGACCCCGGGGCCGAGCATGCGCCATGGCAGCTCGGCCCCGTAGGACATCCGGTCGCGCAATGGCTTGGGGAAGCGCCGGGCGACCGGGGGCAACGCGGACAAGTCTTCGGCGATCACCGAGCGGTCCGCGCGATCTGTTTCCGGCCCATCCAGAGGCAGGCTGTCCAGGCTGGCCAGCAGGCTGTCGGGCACGGTAATGGGGGTTTGCTCTGTGGGCAGGCTGTCAAGCAAACCACCGCCAACCCGCTCGGCTTCCTGCACCGCCGCCCGGCATTCCGGGCACAGGGTCAGGTGAGCGGCAATCAGCAAAGAGGGGCCTTCCCCCAAGGTGCCTGCAGCATAGGCTGTCAGCATGCCCGCGCTGGGATGATGCGAGATGCTCATGTTTGATCTCCAAGGGCTGTCCTCACCTTCTGGAAGGCAAGGCGCAAACGGCTTTTCACGGTCCCCAAGGGAAGGTTAAGCCGTTCTGCAATCTCTGTATGGGTCAGGTCCTCGTAGAACGAGAAGGTCAGAACCTCGGCCTGATCCTTCGGCAGGGTTTGGATCGCCTGCCGCACCATCGTGTCGCGTTGACTGCCCTCCATCACCACATCGGCCGTTTCCGGCGGATCTGGGACCAGCATCGGATCCTCGGGATCCACTTCCGGCCGCCGTTCCTTACGGATCAAGTCAATCCGCAGGTTCCGGGCGATGGTGAACAACCACGTCCCCGCAGAGGCTTTGGCCGGGTCATAGCGATCCGCCTTGCGCCAGAGGGTCAGCATCGCCTCTTGCGCCAGATCCTCGGCCACTGCGTCATTGGCCCCCTGGCGGCGCAGATACGCCTTCAGACGGGGCTGATAATAACCATAGAGATGGCCGAAGCTGGTTTTGCACCGAACTTCAGCAATCCGGACAATCAGAGCACCCATCTGCTCCGGACCGATGGTGGTGACCTCCGAGGCAACAGACGTCGTCGTGCTGTCTGCGGAGGAGCGGGCCGTGGAGGCCTTGACGGTGGTGTGGGACATGGTTCCCCGCTTTTTGATGGCCATAGCCATGCCTGGGAGGGGAAGACCGCCCGGAACCCCGTCGATGGAGAGCGTCTGTGTCATACCAGCACCTACGCCACGCCGCCGGGTTCGGATCAATACCACCCCATTTTTGTAGAAAATATTTTGTGTGCCGCTACTGCAGTTTCCATACCTTCCCCATCTGTTGAAATTCCCCTTTTGTCATGCAACGGGGGGTAAAGACGGAAACGCCTCGCCTGAGACGCGGGTTTGACCGGTCAAAAACAGCTTTTCAGTGATCTGAGGCGCGGGACCACACCGTACCTTAGAAAAATCGCGTCGGACCAATTTTGTAACCAATTGACCTTTTGGAAGGAATTTGCGGCATGGAGAATATGACCGAGACGGATCACCCGAAAGTCGTGGACCCGCGCGGCGCGTCCGGAACGCCGTCGGCGTCCGGCTCCGGCCCCCGGCTGTCCATTGCGGTGGTCGGTTCGGGCATCTCCGGTATGTCTTGCGCCTGGCTGCTCTCCCAACGCCATGACGTCACCGTGCTGGAAACCCAGCCGCGCCTGGGCGGGCATACCAACACCCAGGAGGTCCCGCGCGAAGACCAGACCCGGACCCCGGTGGACACTGGCTTCATTGTCTACAACACCTGGAACTACCCCAATCTGGTCGCCCTGTTCGACCATTTGGGGGTCAAGACCCAGGCCTCGGACATGTCCTTCGCCGTCTCCCTGGACAATGGTCGGCTGGAATATTCCGGCAGCGGCTTTTCCGGCCTGCTGGCTCAGCCTGCCAATCTGTTGCGCCCGCGCTTCTGGGCCATGACCCGCGACATTCTGCGCTTCTTCAAACAGGCCGAAACCGTGCTCGGCAACCCGGAGGCCGAAGCCGAGCCGCTGGGGGCCTATCTGCGCCGCAATGGTTACTCCAAGGCCTTCATGGATGACCATCTGCTGCCCATGGGCGCGGCGATCTGGTCAACCCCGACCCTGGAGATGGAGGACTACCCGACCGGGGCCTTTGTCCGCTTCTTCTCCAATCATGGCCTGCTGAACCTGAAGGATCGCCCGGTCTGGCGCACGGTGACCGGTGGCAGCCGGGAATATGCCCGCCTGCTGACCGCCGCTTATGCGGACCGGATCGAGCTCGGCCAAGGGGTGCGCCGGATCCGCCGCCTGCCCGATGGCGTCGAAATCTCCGATGCCGATGGCAAAATCCGCCGCTTTGACCATGTGGTGATCGCCAGCCATGCCGATGAGGCGCTGGCCATGCTCGAAAAGCCCAGCCGGGAGGAAGAGCGCCTGCTCGGCGCCTTTGCCTACCAAGCCAATGAGGCCTGGCTGCACAGCGATCCCAACCAGATGCCCAAGCGCAAGAAGGCCTGGGCGTCGTGGAATTATCTGGGCCGGGCCGAGGCCGATGGCGGCCGGGCCGTGGCCTTGTCCTATTGGATGAACCTGCTGCAAAGCCTGCCCAGCGACCAGGACATTTTTGTCACCTTAAACCCGTTCGAGGAGCCGGACCCGGCCAAGGTCTATGGCCGCTTCCAATACACCCACCCGATGTTTGACGGCGCGGCGGTGGCCGCCCGACGGGATCTGTGGGATCTGCAAGGGGTGCAGCGGACTTGGTTCTGCGGCTCCTATTTCGGCGATGGCTTCCACGAGGACGGCCTGCAAAGCGGTCTGGCGGTGGCCGAGGATCTGGGCGGTCTGCTCCGGCCCTGGTCGGTCCAGGGCCAGGATGGCCGCATCGCCCGCAAGCCCCTGACCGCCGAGGCCAGGGCGCATTTGATCGCGTCTGCGACAGCCTCTGGCGCGACATCCCCAGGCTCACCGTCCCGCGTGCCGGAGGCCGCCGAATGACGCCCGACGGTTCCGCCCTTTATGTCGGGGAGGTGATGCATCAGCGCTTCCGCCCCAAAAAGCATAAGCTGCGCTACCGGGTGTTTTCCGCGCTGTTGGACCTGGATGACCTGGACCGGCTCGATCAGGAGCTGCGCTGGTTCTCCCGCAACCGCTTCAACCTGCTCTCTTTCTATGACCGCGACCACGGTCTTCACAAGGACCCGTCCGAGGGCGGGGCGATCCGCGACCATGTTGACGGCGTGCTGCGCCAGGCGGGGATCGACCCCACCGGCCTGCGGGTGCATCTGCTGTGCTATCCCCGCATGCTGGGCTATGTGTTCAATCCGCTCTGCGTCTATTTCTGCTCCGATCCGGACGGTCAGATCCGTGCTGTGCTGCACGAGGTCCGCAATACCTTCGGCGAAAGCCATACCTATGCGGTGCCGATCACCCAGGAGGCGGGGGCTGAGGCCCCAGACGCTCCTGATACCGACGCTCCTGATACCGACGCCCCTGATACCAACGCCCCATCTGCGCAGGGCCAGCGGGCCGAACCGCGGCTGCGCCATAGCGTCGAGAAGGGCTTCTATGTCTCGCCTTTCCTGGGCATGGAGGCCCGCTACAATTTCACCATCCGCCCGCCCGCTGACGGGGTCGCCGTGGCGATCCGCCAGGATGAGGCCGATGGTCCGATCCTGTCGGCCAGCTTTGTCGGCATCCGCCGTCCGCTGACCGATGCCGGGGTGCTGCGCGCCATGCTCGGCCACCCTTTGATGACCTTAAAAGTCACGGTGGGCATCCATTGGGAAGCCCTAAAGCTGTGGCTGAAAGGCGTGCGGCTGGTGCGCCGTCCGCCACCCCCGGACCAGGCCGTGTCCGTTCATCCGGCGACCCATGCCGCCCCGCATGGCCGTCGATCCGTTTCCCCGATCCCTGCAGTCCCTTCCAAGGAGCCCAACCTGTCCCTCTCCGGTCAGGCTCCTTTGGCCACGGAGTTGAGTCAGTGATGCTGAAAAGAAAAAATTCCTCCGCCGTCCCGATGTGGCAAATGCTCCCGGCCCTGGTCGGTTTGGGCGGCAATCCCTGGGTCACCGCCTTCCGCCATTTCGCCACCCATTTGCGCCATGGCAAGCTGACGGTGGAACTGCCCGACGGTCAGGTGCTGGGCTTCACCGGCACCGCCAATGGCCAGATCGCCAGCTTTGAGGAACTCGACGAATTGCATGCGGTGTTGCGGATCCGGGATGCCAATGCGATCCGGTCTCTGTTCACGCGCGGCGATATCGGTTTTGCCGAGGCCTATATGGACGGCCAATGGGACAGCCCGGATCTGACCCGCTTGATCCGCTTGGCCGCTGCCAATCAGCAGGATCTGGCCCCCCGGGAAATGGGCTTCAGCGTCATTCGCATGGCCAACCGCATTGGTCATCTGGCCCGGCGCAACTCCAAGCGCAATTCCAAACGCAACATTGCCTACCATTATGACCTGGGCAATGACTTCTACGAGGCGTGGCTCGACCCCTCCATGACCTATTCCTCGGCCTTGTTTGAAGGCGAGACCGCCAATGCCGGACTGGAAGCAGCCCAGGAGGCCAAATACCGCCTGGTTGCCGAACAGGCTGGCCTGAAGCCGGGCATGACCGTGCTGGAAATCGGCTGCGGCTGGGGCGGCTTTGCTGAAATCGCCGCCCGGGATTACGGCTGCAACGTCGTCGGCGTCACCCTGTCCAAGGAACAGCTGGCCTTCGCCAAGGCCCGCATGGAGCGCCTCGGGCTGGCCGACAAAGTCGATCTGCGGCTGTGCGATTATCGCGACATGACCGGCTCCTTTGACGCCATTGCCTCGATCGAAATGTTCGAAGCCGTGGGCGAGGAGCATTGGCCGATCTATTTTCGCAAGGTCCAGGAGCTGCTCAAGCCCGGCGGCGCAGCGGCCTTGCAGGTGATTTCCATCGACGCCAAACGCTTCGATCATTATCGCAGCCGCTGCGACTTCATCCAGAAATACATCTTCCCCGGCGGCATGCTGCCCTCGGTGCCGGTGTTCTGCGACCGGGCCGGAGAGGCCGGGCTGGAGGTCACCGACAGCCATATGTTCACCGCCTCCTATGCCGAGACCCTGAAGCGCTGGCAGCGCAGCTTCCAGCATGCCTGGCCGGAGATCGAACAGAGCACCGGCTTCGACCTGCGCTTTAAGCGGATGTGGGAATATTACCTGTCCTATTGCGAAGCCGGGTTTGCGGAAAAAACCATCGATGTCGGCGTTCACCGCTTGGTCCGGACCGCCTGATCATGGAACATGCATCGCAGGACACTTCCCCGCCATCGCCCGCCAACAAGCCGCTTGCGCGCGGCACTCTGTGGGCGTACGGCCTGCCCGGTCTGGCCTTGGCGATGCCCACGCTGCCTGCGGTGCTCTATCTGCCCTCGCTCTATGCCGTGGAGCTGGGTCTTGGCTTTGCCGTGGTCGGGCTCTGCCTGTTCCTGGCCCGGGGCCTCGATGTGATCACCGATCCGATCATTGGGGTGATCAGCGATCGCCTGCGCAGCCGCTTCGGCCGCCGTAAGCCGGTGATTGTGCTCGGTGCCATCATTGGCGCTCCGGCGATGCTGTTGTTGTTCTCACCCCCGGACGAGGCGGGGGCGCTGGGGTGGCCCTATCTGCTGACCTGCACCGCCTTGCTCTATCTCGGCTGGACCATGATCTCGATCCCCTACACGGCCTGGGGGGCGGAGCTGAGCCCGGATTATCAGGAACGCAGCAAGGTCACCGGCATCCGTGAAGGCTGCACCTTGGCCGGGCTGTTGCTGGCGGGCTGCCTGCCGGTGATCGGGTCGGAAATTGGTCTTACAGAGCGCGGCGGGATTACTCTGCTGGCGGTCGCCGCCGTGGTGCTGGGCGGCCTGACCATCACTTGGTTGCTGATGCGGGTGCCGGAAAAATCTCTTGTCTCTCAGCGGCGCCCGGCGAGGGCCGAACAGACTCTCTTCTCTAAAAAAGGGTGGCGTACCGTTTCGGGCAACAAGCCTTTCCTGCGGCTGTTCTCGGCCTGGGTGATCAACGGCCTTGCGGGCGGCATCCCGGCCACCTTGCTGGTGCTCTATCTGGATCACGTGCTGCTGGCCAGCACGACCCAAAAGGGCTTGCTGATCTTTGCCTATTTCCTCGCCGGAGCGGCTTGCATCCCGGTCTGGCTGGCCGTGGCCAAGCGCATTGGCAAGCATCGCTGCTGGTGCCTGGCCATGACCATCACCGTGCTCGCCTTCATGTGGGTGCCGTTCTTGGAGCCCGGCGATATTTGGTTGTTTGCCCTGATCTGTGTTGTCACCGGCTCTTCCCTGGGCGCGGATCTGGCCCTGCCGCCCGCCATGCAAGCCGATGTGATCGATCTGGACCGGCTGCGCAGCGGCGAGCGCCGCGAAGGCCTGTTCTTCGCCATGTGGGGCATGGGCCAAAAGCTGTCCTACGCCCTGGCCGCCGGTCTGGCCCTGGGGGCCTTGGAGTTGTTTGGGTTTAGTGCGGAGGCCGCCGCCAATGGCACCGCCAGCCCCGAGGCGCTCTCCGCCTTGGCCTGGCTCTATGGGGGCTCGCCCATCGTGCTCAAAGGCATTGCCATTTTGTTGGTGTGGGGTCATCCCCTGGATGCCCGCGCCCAAGGTATTCTGCAGCGCCGCTTGGCCCGCCGCGCCGAGCGCTCCCGCTTCCGCCTGCCCATGGCAAACGGGCCGGAGGCTGCAGCCCTCCGACCCGCCGAATAACCCCGGGCTGGGCCCGGACCCCTTATGCCTCCGGCAGGGTTTTGGGGCGTAGGATTGACACCACTCGCCAAACAAACCGGTGGGAGGGTTGGAACAGTACCCAAGGGCTGCGACTGCAGCCCCGGGGGCTCATGCCCCCGAAAGCCAAGCCGGAGGCGCCCGGCGATTGAGGGCTCAGTGAGGGCGTAGCCCGAACGAAACCAACTCCCTCCCCTC
>JBMYTN010000085.1:0-7173 GCA_049604415.1 Rhodospirillaceae bacterium
CCCCCGAAAGCCAAGCCCCATGCTTTGCATGTCTCCGACATGACGGCGCTGGCGATTGAAGCTACAAAAAGAAAACTTCCCGCCCCGTCGGAGACAGGCGCGCAGCGACTGTCGTGAGACACACAGACTCGCCCCCAAACCCCCGCTTTAATTACAGATCTTTAAACATCCTGACCCCGATCAGGATCCGCATCACAACAGTGACCGCACACAGACCGGCAAAAATATAAGCCAGGATCGGGAACCAATCCGGAAACAGACAGAACAGAATGAAAAAGCCGATGGTCTCAGCCCCCTCGGTCAAGCCGACAAGGTAATAAATGCCCTTCTTGCCCTGGGCCTCGGTGGTTAGATCATGTTTGGCCGCAATGATCGCGAAGGCCAGAAAGCTCGACCCGGTGCCGATAAAGCAAAACAGCAGCACCGCAGCGGGCAAGGCATTGCGCGCCGGATCGGCCAGGGCAAAGCCGACAACAATCGCGCCGTAAAACAAAAAATCGAGCGTGATATCCAGAAAGCCGCCAACCTCGGAAGAGCCCTCCGGTCGCGCCCGCGCCACCGGGCCGTCGAGCCCGTCGGCCAAGCGATTAAAGCCGATTAGAAAGAACGCCACCCAATACAGCCCGGCGGCCAGGGCTGGCACGGCGGCAAGGCCAATGACAAAGCCGATGACGGTCAGCGCATTGGCGCTGATACCCCGCGCGGCAATCCAGGCCGCCATCCGGTTCAGCGGCGGGTCGATCAGGGGGCGCAGACGAGCGTCGAACATCGGTCTCGCTAATCCGCCATATGCCGCATCTGAGCTGCCGCATCCATCAGCAGATCAGCAAATGAAACCGCCAGGGAGCGGGGCACCAGCAGGCGAAAGGCGGGCAAATCCGTTTCCACCCGGCGGTCCAGATTGATCAGCATCATCGGGATCGGACCAAACAGGCTCTTGGCAAAGCTGCCGACCGGGAAGGCCTCCGGGGCCAGATCCAGCCGCCAATGATGGGCCAACAGCCCGGGCGAGCGGGTGCCCCACAAATCCGCGCAGGCCCAGCCCGGGCTTTGATCGATCACAGCCCCGCCCTGGGCCGCCAAGGCCTGCCCCAGCGGGGCCGAAGGAGCCAGAGCGGCGGCTCCGGCTTCCGCCTCGGCCATCACCCAGCATTCCTGCGCCCCCAGCGGGATCAGCTGCAACCCAGCAAAGGGACGGCCCACCGTCCGTCCCGCTGTTTCCGGAAGTGTGAGGTCGAATTGATCTTCCAGGGCGTCCGTCATGGCGGCTGTGGTGATGTCTCCGTGCAAGGACCACAGCGCCAACCCGTCCGGGGGCGGGCGGAGCGTTAAAGTTGGCGCGTTGAGGGTCAGCAGCCGGGCGGCGCGATCCCCAAAGGCGTCCCAGAGAATGCTCATCGCCGCCCTCCCGCTGCTCTGTCCGGTTTGGCCACGGTGACGGAAAGCCGTCGCCCGCCGGGGCCGATGGCCACCAGCTTGGTGCCGGGGGTGGCCAGCGTGCCCATCAGCAGGCCCTGGAGCACCAGCCTGCCGGTCAGCACCGGATCATGGACGGCGGTCAAATGGCCCACGGCGCGGTCATCCTGGCCAGGACTGAGCAGAGCTGCACCTTCCCGGGGCAGCGGCGCTTTGGTGTCCTCCGGTGTGATCCGGACCAGCACCGGGCGGGTCGGATCTGACTGGGCCGGGCGGTCCAGTCCGGCGGAACCGATCCAGGGGCCCGAGGGCTTCAGCAGCGTCCGCAAGCCGAGATCGCGCGGATTGGCCGCCCCGTCAATTTCGCGGCCCTGGCGCGGACGGTTGGCCTCGACACAGAGCACCGACAGCGCCCCCTGGCCGATGGGGGTTGGACCGGGTTCCTGGGACAGCAGCGCATCCCACAGATCTCCGGCACAATCGGTCGGGATGTGCAGCTCGATCATCTCGGTCCCGACCAGCCGCTGGCGCAGGATCCGTACCGTCCGGCCCGCCCAGGACCCGACACGGCACTGACCGGCGGCGCCCGACAGCAAGGCCGGCTCAAACGGCTCGGGCAAGGCTCCCAGCACGGCGGCACTGCGCGGTCCGACCAAGGTGATCACCGCCCAAAGCTCGGTTTCCTCGATGATGTGAACCAGGGGCGGGGTGCTGCCCGACTGGCCCTGTGGCGGTTGGGAGGACATCGCCCGGGCGGTTTGCAGTGCGGTCAAGGTGGCCGCGCTGTCTTCCGGCGCGGTGGTCAGCACATAATCCTCCGCCCCCAACCGCGTCAGCAGGCCAATGCCCGCCAAGGCGCCACTGTCCTGGCAGCGCAGCACGGCGCGCAGACGGCCTTCCTCAAGGTCGTCGAGGGGACTGGCTAGCACCGCCTCCAGCAAGGGCCGGGCTCCGGGACCGACAAGGCGGAGCTTGCCGAGCGCAGACGCATCATGGATCCCGCAGCCGGTCCGCACCGCCCGGCATTCCCGGGCAATGGCCGCCAGCGGGGTTTCCAGCCGTGTCTTGGGACCGGTGCCTTTCCCCGTCTGGACCTGGGCTTTGGCTCCGGTGCTGTCTGATATGGCGCGGGGATAGCAGCGCGGCAGCATCCAGGTGACAACCGGGTCCCGAATGGCTCCCAAGCTGTCATGGCTGTGGGTGCAGCTGTCCAGCGCTGAGCGTCGGGTCGGTTCCAGGGCCTGACCGATAAACCGCCCGGCAAAGCTGCCAAAGGGCACCGGGGTATAAGGCGGACGCTGGGTGGTCAGGGCCAGATCCTCGACCGGGCTGTCCAGCAGCGTAGACAAAATGCCCAAAGTGTTGACGGCACCGAAGCGGCCTTGATCGGAGCCCAGACCGGCCATGCTGTAGCGTTTGACATGCTCCGGATCGCGCAGGCCATCGGCGATGGCGCGCTGCAGATCCGCCAGAGTGGTGTCGTTTTGGAAATCAACAAAGCTGCGGAAAGGGGCCAGGGCATCCCCCGGCGGCATCGGCACGCACCAGAGCGGCGTGATCTCCGTGGCTTCATTTTGGTCCGGCAGCGGGATCGGCAGCAGCAATGACGACCGTGGCGGCTGGGGGGCGATGTCACGCTCGCCCTCGCCCTCTCCTTCCTTCTCTGTGGACGAAACGCGAAGCGCTTCTGCCATGGCCCGGCCCATCCGATGACCCTCGGTCAGATCCTCGGCCAGATCGAAGGTTCCGGCGGCGGCTCCAACACAGGTGAGGCCTTCCGCCCGGGGGGACCCGTCAGCGGCGGGAGGGGCGTCTTCGCCCTGTAGGGGCACCGGAGCGGCAATGGTTTTGGACCAGCCCAGTGCGCCTCCGGCTTGGGAAAACAGCTGGGTTTGCGGGGTCCAGCCGCCACTGACGCACAGCAGGTCACAATCGATCAGGCGGAAGGGCGGTTCAACGCTGGTGCCGTCCTCGGACAGCGGCATGCATTCCACCTGCTCTAGGCGTTTGCGGCCCGAGGTGCCGGTGACCACATGCCCCGTGAACAGGGGGATGCTGAGCGCCCGGACCATTTCGACCATCGGACCGGCGGGCTCGGAGCGGCTGTCGATCACCGCTTCCACCGTGACTCCAACCCCATGCAGGGCGGTGGCGGTCTCATAGGCGCTGTCGCAACAGGTGAAGATCACCGCCCGGCTGCCGGGCACGGCCCCAAAGCGGGTCAGATAGGTCAGCACCGATCCGGCGGTCATAATGCCGGGGCGGTCGTTATCCGGGAACACCAATGGCCGCTCGACAGAACCAGTGGCCAGGATCACCCGCTTGGCCCGGAGATGCCAGAGGCGGCGGCGTGGCCCGAGCCAGCTATGGGTCGGATGATGATCGCCCAGGCGTTCCCCGGCCAGCAGCAGCACTCCATCGCCTGGGGTGCTCTGCAGGACCTGGGCGGTGGTGCGGGTCAGGATCCGGCAACCCGGGGCCTCGGCGATGTCCTCGGCCCAGCCTTCCAGAACGGTCATGGCCGGGCTGCCGCCCAGGGTTCGCTCCCGACCCAGCAGGGTGCCGCCGGTTTCGGCCTGACGCTCGATCAGAATGACGCGCAGACCGGAGGCGGCCCCGGCCTGCACCGCCGCCCGGGCCGCCGCCAGCCCGGCGGGGCCCGCGCCGATCACCACCAGATCGGCGGTTTCATGGCGGTGGACATAGGCATCCGGGTCCGGGTCTTCCGGGCTGATGCCCCAGCCTGCCGCCCGGCGCAGCATTGGCTCCCAGAGCCGGTTCCACAGCCAGGTGGAGGACCAGGGCATGGTCAAGAAGGTCTTATAGACGAAGCCCGCGCCGATCACCGCCGGGGCCAGGCCCAGCAGTTTGCGCAGCATGGAGCCCAGATCCCGCTTGGGCGAGGGGAAGCCGCGCACACTGTCAGCGCGCAGGCCCTGGGCCAGCTCGGCCTCGGTCAAGCGGGCCAAGGGTTCGGTGCGGGGTTCCAGCCAGAGCCGGGCCAGGGCGTTGGGCTCTTCGACCCCTTCGCCCATAATCCCACGCGGGCGGCGGAATTTCAGCGAGCGCCCAATCAGATGCACGCCATTGGCCAGCAGCGCCGAGGCCACCGTATCGCCCTCATAGCCGGAATAGCCCCGGCCATCATGGATAAAGCGCAGGGCCTTGTGGCGGTTGACGCGCCCGCCCCGGCGCAGGCGGAAGGGCTGTTCCATCAGCGTGGCCCTCCCTGGTTTGCCTGGGCTGCCTCTGAGGACCCGCTGGTCTCGGTTGTCTCATGGGCTCCGGCGGACCCGACCGATCGGACCCGGCCCGTGGTCAAATGGCGCTCCAGGGCGATCCAATCGCCGCAGCCATCGCGATGCCACCACAGCTCGGTCACCCAGCCGGTGGCGGCGGGGTTGGGGGTGCTGTGCAGATGGAACTCGCGCATCTCCCGCAGGCCACAGCGGGGGCAGGGCAGTCTTTGCATCACGCCGCCTCCCCCATGCTCATTGGGTCACCCCGGCACAGAACCGTTCATCGATCTCATGGCCCGAATTGAAGCGCTCCAGGGCGAAAGGCTGGGCCAGGTCATGGGGGCTGCCGGTGGCCAGATGATGGGCGGCCAGTCGTCCCGCCGCCGGGGTCGCCTTAAAGCCGCCGGTGCCCCAGCCGCAATTCAGGAGCAGGCCTTTGATGCCGCTTTCGCCCAGGATCGGCGAGGCATCGGGGCTGGTGTCGACCACACCGCCCCAGATCCGCAGCATCCGCACCCGGGAGAAGCGCGGGAACAACGCCAGCAGGCTGGCCAGGGCGGTTTCGACCACCTGCGGCGCACCAGCATTTTGGTGGATCGGGGCCTGGTCGGTTCCGGTACTGATCACCAGCTCGCCTTTGTCGGCTTGGCTGATATGGGCCTGCAGGCGGTTGGACATCACCACACAGGGCAGGACTGGGCGCAGGGATTCGCTGACCCAGGCCTGTAGCGGTTTTGCCAAGAGGGGCAGGCTCAGACCGGCGGTTTCGGCCAGGGCGGGGCTGGCACTGGCGCTGGTCAGCAGCACGGTTTGCGCCTCGATCGGGCCTTTGGCGGTTTCGACCCCAGTGATCGCGCCATCGGCCCCGCGCCGCAGGGCGGTGACCGGACAGTTTTCCAGGATATCGACGCCCCGGGCATCGGCGGCGCGGGCATAGCCCCAGACCACCGCGTCATGGCGGGCCACCCCGGCCCGGCGCTGCAGGGTCGCGCCGGTCACCGGCAGGCGGGCTTTGTTGGATATATCCAGCGGCGGGCAGATCGCTTTGGCCTCGGCGGGCGAGAGATAGTCGCCATCGACGCCGACTGGACGTCCGGCATGGATCAGCCGCATGCCGAGGTAATCATCGGTGGGGCTGTGATGCAGGGTCAGCAGGCCCCGGGCACTGAACAGCACATTGAAATTGAGCGCCTTGGACAGCCCCTCCCATTGTTGCAGGGCGGAGTCATACAGCGCGGCCGAGGCCGGATGCAGATAGTTGGAGCGGATGATGGTGGCGTTGCGGCCCGCATTGCCGCCGCCGATCCGGCCCTTTTCCAGCACCGCCACATCGGTGATGCCGTGATCCCGGGCCAGATGGTAGGCCGCCGCCAGACCATGGCCGCCACCGCCAATGATCAGGAACCGATAGCGCGGCTTGGGCGACGGGTTGCGCCACAAAGGCTCGACCGGGGGCGGCTGGCCCGACCGGGCCGCCCAGGCATCACGCATCAGACTGAAGGCTGAAAACCGTCTCATCGGCTCTCCCGAAATGCTGCGGGCGCAAAGTTCAGCATAGGCCGGGCGGCTTGAAAAGCGATATCATCACATCCGTCGTCTTCTTCAGAGTGATCCTGTGGCCCGCCATGACCCGTGATGTGATCGGCAGTGTTGTCATACCCGCCTTTAATGCGGAACGATTTTTGGCGGCCTCGGTGGGGTCTGCCTTGGCCTCCATCGACCATTGCGCCACCGTCCTGGATGCCTTTGCGCCGGAAGACATGCGGGTGGTGATCGTCGATGATGGCTCTAGCGATAACACCGAGGCCCTAGCCCAAGACTTGGCGGCGCAGGACCCCCGGGTGTTGTTGGTCTTGGGCCGGGAGAATGGCGGGGCCGGCCCGGCGCGCAATGCTGGGGCGGCGGCGGCCCCGGGTGAGATCCTGTTCTACCTGGATGCCGATGACCGGTTTTTGCCCGACCATGTTTGCGGCTGTCTGTTGGCGTTGTTGGGGGCGCCGGAGGTCGGCTTCGTCCAATCCGGGATCGCCTTGCCCGAGGTGGTCGACCCGGACTGGAAGACCGCGCTGGAGCGCAGCGTGGTGTTCAATATTGCCCTGTGGAAGGACTGCCACGACTTTGTTGGCGGCTTCCTGGAAACGCCGGAGCTGAAAACATTGCGCTGCGAGGATGTGCTCTACCGCCGGGCCCTGTTCCACTGGTTCCAGGGCCGGACCGTGGGCGCAGAAACCGTGGCCCATAGCCGCCATCCGGGCAATGCCTTTGACCGGCAGAGGGACCGCTTTGCGGGCGATCCTGACGCTTTGGATGATCTGGACGGTCCGGAGCGGGCGGTCTGGCCGCAGATTGAGGCTGCGGCACGGGCGCAGGCCGCTGCGGTGGCCGCCCGGGTTGCCAGCTATGAAGGGCCAGTGCCGCTGCTCGGTCCGGGGGATTAGAGCCCTATTCGATCTAATAGGATCAATTCTGTTTCTCGATTGGGGTGTACGATCCAGCGGTCAGTCGGTCGCGGAGCGAT
>JBMYTN010000086.1:0-6867 GCA_049604415.1 Rhodospirillaceae bacterium
GACAGCCGCTGCGCGCCTGTCTCCGACGGGGCGTGCCATGAGGCCCGACGCCCTTTGGGCTTGCCGAGCCCTACGGGCTCGGATATCGGCCCTCGCCGGGCTTCCGGCCCTGTTAGGTCGGAGACATACTCTCAAATCGGCCACAACGCCCCCCTGCCGGAGGCATAAGGGCCCCGGGCACCGCCCGGACTGCCCGGTGTTTATTGTGCGGTCCAGGCCCCATCCATAGACAGGGTGGTGCCGTTGATCAGATCGGCGTCCTCGGAACACAGGAACACCGCCAAGCCGCCAAGCTGCTCCGGGGTGGCAAAGCGTTGGGAGGGTTGTTTTTCCCCCAACAGATCGGCTTCCGCCTGTTTGATGGTCCAGCCATTGGCTTCGGCCCGGGCATCGATCTGCTTTTGCACCAAAGGGGTCAGCACCCAGCCCGGACAGATGGCGTTTACCGTGACATGGGTTGTGGCGACCTCCAGGCCGCAGACCTTGGTGAAGCCGACCACCCCATGTTTGGCGGTGACATAAGCGGACTTTTTCGCGCTGGCCACCAGACCATGGGCTGAGGCCACATTGATCACCCGGCCCCAATTGCGCTGTTTCATCCCCGGCAGCACGGCACGGGTGGCATGGAACACCGCCGACATGTTGATGGCGATCACCTGATCCCATTTTTCCGGCGGAAAGTCTTCGACCAGATCGGTGTGTTGGATCCCGGCATTGTTGACCAGCACATCCACCGGCCCCAATGCGGCCTCCGCATCGGCAATCAGCTTGGTACAGTCTTCTGGCTTGGATAGGTCGGCAAACAAATAAGCCGCCTTGATGCCATGGGTTTTTTCCAGATCCTGGCGCAGGGCTTCAATTTCATCGGCATCGCCAAAGCCATTGAGCACCACATTCATCCCCGCAGCGGCAAAGCGTTGCGCGATCCCCAACCCAATGCCACTGGTGGAGCCGGTCACCAAAGCCGTCTTAGCCGACATAAGCAGTCCTTCCTCTGAAGCAGTTTTTGCAATTGAGTCCTAGGTCGGGGTCAGGGCTTTTTGAACAGGGCGTCAGCGGCGGCTTTGGCCTTGCCCTTGGCAGCAATCTCGGCCTGCACCCGAGCGATCTCGGCCTCCAGTTCGCCGACATACTCTTCCAAATCCCCGATCGACATATCGGTCAAAGCACGCGGCATCGCGCCCTTAGGCCCTCCGACCGGGCGCATCGGTTCCAGATCATCGGTGTCAAAAGCCATGAGCAGCCTCCCCTATTCCGTCGCCCTGTCGCTTAAGCGCGTGCAATCGAACGATTTCCCCCTACATGTATCCCGCATTGCCAGCCAAACAAGGGCAGCACCCCCACCTCTCTACCGTGTTGCCCTGTTCTCATGAGATTGGAACCCCTCCATGTCCGATGATGCTTCTCATCCACCCCTGCCTGAAACCATGCGCTGCATCGAAATCACCCAACCGGGCGGGCCGGAGGTGCTGAGCCTGACCAAACGGCCCTTGCGCATGCCGGGTCGGGGCGAGGTGCTGATCAAAGTGGAATGGGCCGGGGTGAACCGTCCGGATGTCATCCAACGCCAAGGGTCTTATCCGCCGCCGCCGGGCGCGTCAGACATTCCCGGCCTGGAGGTCTCCGGCACCATTGTTGCCATCGGCCCAGAAGAGCGGGCCGATGCGCCGGAAAATGAAATGCCCGACAGGCCGCCCCAAGTGGGTGATGTGGTCTGCGCCTTGCTGACCGGCGGGGGCTATGCGGATTATGCGGTCGCTGATGCAGCCCTTTGCCTGCCTTTGCCCCCGGGCTTTGATCTGGAGCGCTCAGCCGCCCTGCCCGAAACCTTTTTCACCGTCTGGCACAATGTGTTTGAGCGCGCCAATTTGCAGGCAGGTGAGCGGTTTTTGGTCCATGGCGGCTCTGGCGGCATTGGCACCACCGCCATTCAGCTGGCCAAGGCCTTCGGGGCCGAGGTGTTCACCACCGCCGGCTCTGAGGAAAAATGCGCCAAATGCGTTGAGCTCGGGGCTGACCGGGCGATCAATTACAAGACCGAAGACTTTGTCGCCGTCATCAAGGAAGAAGTGGAAGGCAAAGGGGTCAATGTGATCTTGGATATGGTTGGCGGAGACTATATCGAGCGCAATATCAAAGCCTTGGCCCCCGATGGTCGCCTGGTTCATATCGCCTTCCTGCAGGGCTCTAAAGTGTCGCTGAATTTGATGCCGGTGATGCTCAAGCGCCTAGTGGTGACCGGGTCGACTTTGAGGCCGCAATCGGTGGCCAACAAAGCCCGCATTGCGCGGGCCTTGAAGGCGCAGGTCTGGCCGCTGCTGTCCAACGGATCCATGGCCCCAGTGATTGATCAGACCTTTGCCCTGGAAGATGCCACGCAAGCCCATAGCCTGATGGAGGCCAGCACCCATATCGGAAAAATTCTGCTCAAGCCCTGATTTCGCCTTGGAAAAGAGGGCGGTAAATTTTTCAAAAAGCCCAAGCAAAGTGCTTTTCCGATTGGGAAAAACTGCCTATATCTGAGGTTAGCGCATTGTCTGCGTCTGACCCGCTTGCCGCCCTGCGCGGCCAAAAGGCTGGGTCGACGCCAACCGCCCCCCTCTCTGTCGCAGACCTCCCCATCATGGTGGAGCACCCGGCATCGGGTCGCGGCGTGCTTTCGGGACCGACAGGCCCCGGGGGCGCGAAGGGGGGCTATTTGCTGTTGATAAGGAATTTGGAGGGAAACCATGTCCCAACCCCTGATGCCCAAAGCCACCGCCGTCTGGTTGGTTGAAAACACCACCCTGACCTTTGAACAGATCGCCGAATTTTGCGGCATGCATGAGCTGGAAATCCAAGCCATTGCCGATGGCGAAGTCGCGGTCGGGATCACTGGTCAGGATCCGATTTCCACCAATCAATTGACCCAGGAAGAATTGGACCGCTGCCAAGCCGACCCCAATAGCTCCTTGCGCATTCGGATTACGGAAAATCCGATCCCGCAAGCCCGGCAAAAAGGCTCGCGCTACACCCCGGTCTCCAAGCGCCATGACCGCCCCGATGGCATCGCTTGGATCTTGAAGAACCATCCGGAAGTCACCGATGCTCAGATCTGCAAGCTGTTGGGCACCACTAAACCGACCATCCAGGCGGTGCGGGATCGCAGCCATTGGAATTCGCCAAACATCAAGCCACGCAACCCAGTGACCCTGGGTTTGTGCAGCGAGGCGGATCTGGAAAAGGCGATCATCGTATCCGTTGGCCGCAAAGGGGGCGCGGCCCCGACCCCGCCCATGCCGCCGACGATCTAATCGCCAAATCTAACCGTGACCTCGGTCGAAACCCATGCGGGCCAGGCGGTGTACACACCCCTGGTCCTCAAGCTTTATGATATCTGGGTGCTCGGCCTGTCCAACCGCTTTGCCTGGCGGACCGATACCGATGCCTTGGTGGCCCTGTATCAAACCCATATGGGGCCGCTGCATTTAGATGTGGGGGTCGGCACCGGCACCCTGCCCTGGCGCGCCCTGCAGCGCTCCTCCGCGCTCAGAGAGCGCCTGCAACAGCTCTGGCTGATGGATTTAAATCCGGAAAGCCTCGCAGCCGCAGCCAAACGTCTGCACAGCGTCGCCCCGCACAACCTGCAGCACGACATATTCGACCCGGCCCCGGTCCCCTTGCCTGCCGATCTGCAGCTGTCCTCTATCTCCGCCAACTATCTTCTGCATTGTCTGCCCGGCGGCATGGCGGCCAAAGGCGCTGCCCTGACCCGATTGGCCGGGTATTTGGCTCCGGATGGGGTGTTGTTCGGATCAACCCTGCTCGGTGATGGTCCACAGACGTGGTTGGGCCAACGTTTGATGGCGCTCTATAACCGCAAGGGCATTTTTGACAATCTCTCGGACGACGCGCCTAGCCTGGAGCAGGTGCTGTCCACCGGCTTTTCTGAGGTTTCTATTCAGCGCTCCGGCCGTGCGGCCCTCTTCGTCGCCAAGTATCCTCGGAATAAACACTAGACTGTCCAGCTTTAGGGTCTATCCTCCCGCTCCGTGGTTGACTTGGTTTGGGGGAGGACGACCAAATGGATCGGTATCGCGAGGTAACCCGCACGTCATTCGGCAGCCGCCTCGGCAATTCCTTTATCGGCATTCTGATCGGATTGCTCCTGGCCATCGCCGCCTTTCCCTTGCTGTGGTGGAACGAAGGCCGCTCCGTCGACCGGATCAAAACCTTGGATGAGGGGCTGGGTCTGGTGATCCCGGTGGACGCCATGGAGCGCGATCCGGGCAATCAAGGTGCCCTGATCCACATCAGCGGCACTGCCACAGGCGACGGCCCCTTGCAGGATCCACTCTTTGGCATTGAGACTGATGCGCTCAAGCTACGCCGCCATGTGGAAATGTATCAGTGGGTAGAGGAGAAGACAGAGCGCCGGATCAAGGAAACCGGCGGCTCGGAGCGGGTCGAAACCACCTATGACTATTACCGCGAATGGTCAGCGACCTTGGAAGACAGCTCCAGTTTCCGCTATCCCGACGGCCATCTCAATCCGCGCAGCATGCCTTTTGAGGCCGAGACGCAGTCCGCCCAAACCATCACTTTGGGGCGCTTTGCCCTGGATGGTGCCTTTACCGGGCAAATGACCAGCTATCAGGACCTCCCGCTTGGACCGGCGGTCTGGGGTGCCGCCGCACCCGAAATCCAAAATCGGTTTGCTCTGACTGGTGATTGGTTTCAACAAGGCAGTGCCGACAATCCGCAGGTTGGCGATGTGCGAGTCAAATTCGGTGTTGTGCCTTCTGGGCCCTATAGCGCTGTGGGTCAGCAAAGCGGAGACGGTTTGGCGCTCTACCGAACCAAGAATGGCGAAATCGCTTTGCTGGAGCAGGGTAATGTTTCAGCCACTGAGATGTTCGCCATTGCCCAAGACGAGAATACCCTGATCACCTGGGCAATCCGGCTTGGCGGTTTTGTCCTGATGTGGATTGGCCTTTCCATGCTGCTCGGCCCGATCAAGATCCTGGCCGATATTCTGCCGTTTTTGGGCCGGATCGTCGGCGGCGGCATTGGCTTGCTCACCGGCTTGGTGGCGTTTTGCCTCTCCTTCCTGACCATCGGCATGGCGTGGATCGCCTACCGACCGATCGTCGGGGGCATCCTCCTCGCGGTAGCGGCGGTGGCATTCTTTGGTGGCGGGGCCGTGCTCAATAAGCGGGGCAAACGTCGACTGGCGACGTAAACCCCTTGGTATAATGCCCCAAAATCTTTTTGGATGTGGTAAGGCTGGAAAATTCTTTTATTAGGATTCCCCCGCCATGTCTGAAATCGCCGAGATCATCCTGACCTCCGGGCGCGCCGGAGTCGAACTGGCGCTGTTTGTGCTGCTGCCAATCATGGTGGTGATGCTCAGCACCATGCGTCTGCTGGAAAGCTGGGGCATCCTGGACCGCTTGGCCAAGCTCGCAGCGCCACTGCTGAAGCCGCTGGGGCTGCCGGGGCTTGGCGTCTTCGCCATGATCCAGGTGCTGTTTGTTTCCTTCGCTGCCCCGATGGCCACGCTTGCGATCATGGATCGGGGCGGCACGCCTCGGCGGCAAATTGCCGCCACCCTGGCCTTGGTGTTGGGCATGGCCCAAGCCAATGTCACCTACCCCATGGCCGCCTTTGGCTTGGATGCGGTGCGCACCCTAAGCTTTTCATTGGTGGGTGGCCTGATTGGGGCCGCCCTGACCTATCATCTGTTCGCCCGGTCCTTGCCCGAACGGGAGGACAGCAATGATCTGGAGGTGCCGCATAAATCGGCCGAGGATGTCAAAGGCGTGCTGGCGGTGATCAACCGGGCCGGAGCGGAAGCTTTGCGGGTCGCCACGGGATCCCTGCCGCTTCTGATCCTGGCCTTGGTGGTGGTCAACACCATGCGCAGCACCGGGGCCATGGACGGCCTTGTCACGCTGCTGGCACCGGTTTTGGGGTTGGTGGCGATCCCTGAGGCTTTCATCATGCCGATCATCACCAAATATATTGCGGGTGGCACGGCGATGATGGCAGTGACCCTGGATCTTGTCGAAGAGGGCCTGGTGACCATGGACCAGGTCAATAAGATGGCGGGTCTGCTGATCAGCCCCTATGACGTGGCTGGGATCGCCATCATCATTTCTGCGGGCCCCCGCGTGGCCCAAGTGCTGCGACCGGCTTTGTTGGGCGGAGCGGCGGCGATCCTGGTGCGCAGCTTGCTCCACGCCTTGGTTTGATCAATGGAGTGATTATGCGCGCACGCCCTCTTTCTCTCCCGGCCCTCGGTCTAGCGGCAATCGTTCTTGGCGGCTGTGCGGCGAGTGGTCCGACCGTGACCCGCAGTTCCCCCACCACGGGGGATTCCCTGGCCATGTCCACCTGGCGCAGCGCCTCTGCCAGTGGGCCAGTGTTGTTGGAGATCCAGGGCATTGGCTCTGCGGATGAGATACAGCGCATCACGCAAATCATGCCAACGCCTCGGGGCCGCCCCATTGCCCGCTACACCACGGACCCGGATGCGGCGGGCACGCCCAACACCCGGGTGGTTTTAGCCTTTGGTGCCTCCCAGACCCAGGCCGAGGCCGCCCCCTGCGCAGGCGCCGTCGCGGCGAGTGGATCGACAGGGTCTGTGTCCGCCACCCTGTGCAGCGGATCCAAAATGGTCCGGGCCGCTTTTGTCAGCACCCCCGCCGGGTCGGCTGAAAATCTGGAAGATGTTCTGCGCGCGGCGATCAATGACTTGGTGCCCCGGCGCGACCGGGAACGCGGCGATGACGACAATTGCTTCCTGCGCGACTGCTAGAGCCCTGTTCGACCAAATAGAATCATTCTGACGCAGTGCATTTGTGACAAGGTCAAGCAGAAGTCCGC
>JBMYTN010000087.1:0-6830 GCA_049604415.1 Rhodospirillaceae bacterium
GGCGAGGGCTGAACAAACTTAGCACTAAGTTCTGACTTTTGGGTCCCGGGATAGGCCGCGCTGCTCCAGCTCATAGAGATAGCTTTGCCAGAGCACCTCTTGGTGCTCGCCAATGGCGCGCAAAAAGCTCCAGGAATAAATCCCGCTGTCATGCAGATCGTCAAAGATCAGCCGGACGGCATAATTGCCGACGGCTTCCAAGGACATCAACCCAACATGCTGGGCTCCGGAGACCAGCTTGCGTTGCGAGGGGCCATGGCCTTGGACCTCGGCCGATGGGCTGTTGACCCGGAGGAATTCCGCAGGCAGATCAAAGCTTTGGCCGTCGTCATAGGCCACATGGAGCTGCTTTTCCGCCCGCTTCAGCACCACATCGGTGGGCGTGGTTGATCCGCTGGCGGTGACGGTCATCGCCAGGACGGGGACAAAACCGGGGCCGGGTTTGGTCACGCGCTGTCATCCAGGCGGCGGGCTTCTTCGATCAACATGATCGGGATGCCATCGCGGATCGGAAAGGCCAAACCGCCCGCATCATCGATCAGCTCCTGGGCCTCGGCGTCATAGCGCAGCGGATTGTGGGAGCCCGGTGCCACCAGCATTTCCAACAGCTTCGGATCCGTGGGGCGGGGCGCAGCGGTCTCGGTCATGGGCGGGAGGTCCTTCTGAAGGCGGCGTGGCGGCTCGACGGCGGGGTGGGACGCTTGCCTATTGTGGTCTTATGCTGCCGCCAGCCATGGTGCCAGGGGCCATAGCGCCCATGGTGGCCAAGGTCAACAGCTGCTCGGCCCGGTCCTGCATGGTGTCGGCCTCGAGCAAGGCCTGTTTTTCGGTGGCATCAAACGGCAGGGCCATGGCCAGCGAGGTCACCAGCATGGGCAACGGCACGTCCTGCAACGCGCCCCAATTCAGGCCCAGATTGTTGACCTCGGCATATTTTTTCAAAGCGCCCAGGAACCGTTCCCGATCCATATCAAGGACTTGCGGCGGCGGGTTCAGATCATCGGCGAAGGCACCATAATCGGCGGCAACCCGGCGATAGCCATTGCGACCCTCCAGCTCGGAAGCGATCCGGAACCGGCAAACGCCAACCAGGGTGATCAGGAAGCGGCCATTATCGGCCTCGCTGAAAGACGTGATTCGGCCCAAACAGGCAATGTCATAAAGCCGGGGCGGGGTGGCTTCCGCCGGGCCGGACGTCTCCCCGGGGCGAGGCTGGGCCATGGCCATCATCCGCTTCGCCCCCAGCGCATCCTGGATCATTTCCAAATAGCGCGGTTCGAAGATGTTTAGTGGCAGATGACCGCCAGGCAGCAACAGGCTGCCACCCAAAGGAAAAACGGGGATGTCCTTTGGCAGATCGGTATAGGTCGGATGGAACAGGTCGGCCACGGGCTGATCCTTCACATCTAAAAGGGCAGGAGCCTTCGGCGCCTTCTGATCCTGTGCCTTAGGAGAACAGGATCGAGGACAACTTGCGCCGCCCGGCCAATGTCACCGGATGGGTGTGGCCCAAGGCTTCGAAGATCTTGACCACCTCCTTGCGGGCACCGTCGTCATTCCAGCTCCGATCGCGGCGGCAAATCTCCAACAATTGGTCCACCGCTTCGCCGGGACGGCTGTCGCCATAAAGGGCCAAGGCATAATCCATACGGGCCTGATGATCATCCGGATTGGCCTCAACCTTGGCCCGCAGCCCGTCCGCAGCGCCAACGGCCCCGGTGCGCTCGGCCAAATCCAAGGTGGTCAGCACCGCTTTGACTTCTGCGTGGTTGGCCATGGCCGGGGGCAGACGGCCCAAAAAGCCCTTGGCGTCTTCCACTTGGCCCAGGGCCGCCAGACATTTGGCGAAGCCGGCAAAGGCCCTGACTTCGCTTGGATCAGCTGTGAACAGTTCCTGATAAATCTCGGCGGCCTCGTGGGGCTCGCCTGCATCCAGAAGCCGGGCAGCCTCCTCATAGGCGTCCTCGATCAAATCCCCGGCCCCTTGGGCAATCCGGTCCAGGAAGGCTTTGATCTCGCTTTCCGGCACCGCGCCGGACAGGCCGTCAATGGGTTGGCCATCTTTGATGGCATAGATCATCGGGATGGATTGGATCCGGAACTGCGCCGCCAGAGGCTGGTTTTCATCCACATTGATTTTGACCATTTTCACGGCCCCGCCCTTGGCTCTGACATGCTTTTCCAGCAACGGGCCCAAGGTTTTGCAGGGGCCGCACCAGGGTGCCCAGAAATCGATCACCACCGGGACGGTTTTGGAGGCTTCGATCACATCCTCCATAAAGTGGTCCATATCGGTGTCTTTGACCAAATCCCCCGATGCGCTTGCACCTGCAGGGGCCGCTCCACCGGGGGCGGGTTGCGCGGGGGAGCCACTGCTCAAAGGAGCGCCGGTGCCGTCAATCAAAATGGACATCAAAAAATTCCTGACCTGTGATCTGTATTCGTGCCGTGTGCGGGGGGCGCAAGGATCCGCCGCCCAAAAGCCTGCTCCTTAGATGACCCGGGGCAGGGCAGGTCGCAAGGGTTGGACCGGGGCGGAGCGGGCCGAAATAATTTTGCGGTTTGATGAAAAAAATGCGCTGAGGCCCGGGGATCTTGGCTTGCAATCCGGTTCGGGATGGGTATTATCCCGCTTCCTCGACGACAGGACCGGCGCAAGCACGGGTCAAACGGGCTGTTGAGGAACGGATGCGGGTGTAGCTCAGGGGTAGAGCACAACCTTGCCAAGGTTGGGGTCGGGCGTTCGAATCGCCTCACCCGCTCCAAAATTTTATTGATTGTGGCGTGGTTCGTGGCACGCCCATTATATTCGCTTAATGGCTCAAGCCAATCTCTAAACAGTTTCGTTAAAACCAAAAGATGTACGTTCATTTAATCTTGACTAATGGGATTGAATGTGCTCCCATCATTATGGAAGAATCTACAACCAACTAAAGTCAGTCTCGGAATCGATCTCATGCTCACTCTATCATCAATTCTGCGAACAACGAAGCAGATGACTGCGTTTGGTGAGCGCGGTACTGGCGGTGCATTAGACCATCTACCAGAAAGGGTGCAAGGAAAGCGCTCAAAGCGGAAAACCACAGCTCAACCTTCCGACGATAAATCGAAGGAAGCGGATTGGTGCTGGGATGAAGCGCAGCAAACTTATATCAGAAAGTAAAGAAGTTTGTATAAATGAAATTGGTTTCACGGGTTACTTATTTTGTTCTGAGTAAATCGGAAGAATCTCATTTTCTAAAAGTATCTTTTCTGAACTCCATCGAAGATTCAGTAAAAGAGTGGGGATCTGGAACACGTATTTCACCTATTTGGCAAATTAAACTAAGTCCTGAGGTTATCGAGCCGCCTCAAGATTTTCACAATAAATCAAAAGTTATCTTTATTGGACCTGTTCAGCCTGCCCGAGTGGTAGAAGAAGTACAGAATCTAAGTAATGCAGAAAGTATTTGGTCAACACTTGGTTGCTTCAACCTATTGATCTTCTGTGGAAAAGATGAGGCCGGCCATGAGCTAGCATCGGACTTGTGGGATTGGGCTGTCAAAAATAACATACCGATTGAATGCTGGTCGCTCGATGGAGGTATTGTCTGTGATAAAAAATATCAGAATCTTTGGACAAAAAGCCGCAGAGATTCTCTAGAGGCCTTGAGTAGCCACAGCGAACTTCACAACCACCCAACTTTGAAGCCTGGATTTCAAGAAAATATTGTAGTTAGTGCAACCTGCATAGAAAGATCAGTATCTGTACATAAATCCCTTTTTTTGGAAGTTTCTGCAATCATTGAAGCAAATTCGAAGATAATTGAATCTTTTATAGAAAAAAATATTTCAGTTCTTGAGATGCAATCGAAATTCTTGACAATGAATGCAGCGCTTTCAAGGTTTTCTTCCCAAGCATTTTCCGGTACCTCGCCAATCCGGGAAACTGAATGTCATTTTTGGATTCATTCACTTCTCGGAACGGGTAGTGCAAACTTAGCTCTTTCAAATTTTGTGAGCTTTATACAAAAAAAAGTTGCTGAAGCACGCTTCCCAGAACGATTGTTGGCGCTTGAAGAAATCAACTCCGATGTCCCCTGTGCGAACTCCATTCTAAAAGACAAAGAAATACGAGAATTTGACATTATATCACAAACTCAAGATAACTTTGATAATTCCAAACCAATATTTCCTCTTGTAACCTATTTTAGTGGCAGAGATGGGTTCAGCAGTTATGTACAAACTTTGAGTGCCCCATTATCTACTATTTCAGAATGTAATTCATACAGATCAAATCTTTTAACCGTGACACATGAAGTCTCCCACATTTTTATACAATCGGCTTTAGGCGTTTTATCGCCAACGCCAGGACAATCTTCAGAAATTGAGTCTGCACTCGAATTACTGGAGCCGCATTTTCAAGCTCGAAATATGTTAGAATCTGCTAGGCAGTTGTTTCTCGAAGCTATTGTAAGCATCGAAACCGAAGATAGAAAAAACAAGGAACCATACTCCATTAATGAGTTGCGTGCCGAAATTGTTGATATTATTGAAAATACGCGCTCAGAGGCGCAAGAAATACTAGTACATACATTCGATTTTCTGTATTTTCATTCCGGTGAACCAGAGCACTACATTAGAAGTATTTGGTACTCATGGTGTTATATCCCAAATATAGGCGATAGAGTTCCAGAATATTTAATGAGAACACTTTGTGCAGTGTCTGCAAACCTTCTTTCAACGGATCCCTTGAACCGATTTGATGCTGCTCTTAAGGACACAAAACGCATATTGATTACAATTAAAGATAGAATTGATATTGAAAACAATTATGTTTTGAAAGTTCTAACATATATTGAAAAAATAGAGAAAGAAAAAGCTTTATTCACCGAAGTGAAGAGGAAGTATGGAGTTCGAATGCGGCTTGTTTTACTTGTTAAAATTTTTCTTCATTCTAAATTGCTAGACGCCGAGCTTTTTCAGGACCCCCGTATTGGTGGCGGAGAGGGCTATAAGAACAAAAAAGCCTTATCGTATAATACAGACCGTATTGGCAATCCATTGCAATTCATCCGTACTCATTTGAAATCAAACCCAACTGAAGTCGAATCGATGTGGGTGTTACACTGTTTAGCATTCGACTTATCTCCTTCTCCTTTGGGTGCATCATGAGTTCGTTCAGTGGATACATACTTGAGCATAAGGATCTCAGCAATTTTTCGTCGGATCGATTTGAACAACGGGTTCCGATCGTCCACGGAGGGCCTGCATTAAGTTTCATTGATTTCGATTATGGATTGAAGAAATGGAGCAAATATAAATTAGTTTGTTTCCACCCTCTAAATGAAGAGGAAAAAAGAAATCAACCACCACCCTATGAATATGATGTATACATTATTGTAGGTCAGAGAAATATTTTAATTCTGTCTCCACGTAAGCGTATATCCGAATACACAAAGTCGAATATTCTTGACAAAAAGATTTATCCAAATATAAAAAAAGTTAATATAAGATTAGATGATCTGATTTCTCACTGTAGTACGAATAAATCAGAATTCTTGATAACTTCTTTACATGGTAGATTTTCAGGTTCTTCGAAGAATTTAAGGAGCATGTCTTTGTATGGGGACAATGTTACTGAGTCAAGTTTGTATAGTGAGAACGCAAAGTACTTCAATTTTCACTCTTGTGGATTGGGGCGACGCCTTTTTGATGGTTTACCGAGGTTGAGTGCGAATCCTGAAGGTGAAATAGTTCGTATCGGTTTTGATGGTTTTCTAACCCTCAATATATCGTCTCGTAAAGATGCGCTGGAATTAAATCGCGTGATTAAGTACATAGTGCAAAACGAATGGATTGAAGGTTAAGGTAAATTGTGAGGAGGCTTTAATGACAGATATGCACCTTAATGATTCTTGGAATGATCCAGACATTTTAACTGAATATCTCGCGAAGCAACTAATCTCGGGTAGGCTTGGCCTTTTTCTAGGTGCTGGTATCTCAAAATTTTACGACTTACCTTCATGGGAGGAATTGGTTAGGCGTATGTGTTATAATGCTGGCGTTGATTTTAATTCAGGAGATAACTGGGAGAATAAAGTAGAATTTTTGAAAAAGGTGATATTTAAGAACAATAATAAGGATTTTAGAGATTCTGTGTATCAAGCTCTCTATAAAGATATAAAACTTGATTTTTCAAGAATTAGAAAAAATGAAACCTTGGCGGCAATAGGTTCTTTAGTAATGTCTTCAAAGAGAGGATCAATATCTAAAATTATAACACTTAATTTCGACGATTTATTGGAGAATTACCTAGAGTTCCACGGATTTACAACATCTATAATTGCATCAGAAAAGCATTGGGCGCAAAACGTCGACGCCGTAGTTTACCATCCACACGGCTTAATACCGATTGGCAACAGAAAAAATGGAGCTTTTGATGAAAAAATAGTACTTTCATCGAGTGAGTTTCTTTCAATTATGGAAAATAAAGCTTGGCAGTCAATACTAAAGTCTGCACTCAGAACGCATACATTTTTATATTTGGGACTGTCAGGACAAGATATGCACTTAAAATACCTACTGCATGAATTAACAAGTGAACATGTCATTTCTAATGAGAGAATTAGATATCATGGGGTCCGCATCGATACTTTAGATGGCGATGATGAAATGGCACAGATTTTAGAAGAAGGTGGTGTTCATACTCACAAAATTGATGATTTTTCTGAAATGCCGGAATTTCTTTTCAAAATATGTCAGAGGGCAAGGGAATTACGATCCTAGAAAGAATCTGGACACCCGCAAAAACCTATCGTTTGGAGTTGATTTCTGATTCACTGGTTTCG
>JBMYTN010000088.1:0-5591 GCA_049604415.1 Rhodospirillaceae bacterium
TCCGTGTTTCGGCTACGCCGAAACACTCTAATGATTCTTGCCACCAGCGACCTGTTGGATCGCCTTGGCCCATTCCTCCACATGATAGGACTGGACGATCTTGCCGTCCTTCACGGTGTGGATATCAATGGTCATGATCTTGAACCCGGCTTTGGGTTCAACACCGAAGAATGTTTTCACCGGCGTGCCGGTGGCGATGCTGCGCACCACATAGCGGTCGCCATCCTGCAGGATCTCCTGAATTTCCCAATTTAGATCCGGGATGATCGAGCCAAAAAAGCGCAGGGTCTCGACCATGCCAGCCGCCCCTGGGCCGCCCCGAGGAGTTGGCACCGAAACCCAATCCTCGACTAGGATCGTTTCCACCCGGGCGTCCAGATCATCAGCCAGCGGCGCGCTGAGAAGCTCGGTATAAAACGCCCGCACCACATCCTCATCGGACGCCATGGCTGGGCTGGCCAAAAGGGCAAGTTGGGCCGCACCGGCCAGGATCATCACACCGACCAAACGCATCATCCGTCCATCTCCCATGCATCTGCGAAACTGTCAGACACAGAGGTAGCGGCTGGGGCAATTCTTCGGTAGATAGGAAACTCCGAAGAGTTTGTTAGGCAATTCCGAACAATGGCCTCCCCTCAGGATCTGCGGCTGCTGAGTCATTTTGTCGCCATCGCCCGGACCGGGTCCATCCGAGGGGCGGCAAGGCGGCTGTCCCTGTCCGCCCCAGTCCTCAGCGAGGCCTTGTCCGACCTGGAAGCCCGGGTTGGGCAAACCCTGATCCAACGCACCACCCGCAGCATGACCCTCACCCCTGCGGGACAGGAGATGCTGGAGTTGGCTGCAACGGCCGTTTCGGCGGCGGATCAGGCTTTGGCCCTAGGTGAAGACTCAGGCACCACGCCCTCCGGTGTCGTCCGGATAACACTCCCAGCCGAGCTGTGCGTCAGCTGGCTGCCACCGGTTTTGCGACGGTTCCAAGCCGATTGCCCGGATGTGGAGGTTCGAGTGGTGGCCGAGGATGCGCAAATCGATCTTGCCACATCGGCGATTGATATTGCCATCCGCAGCCGGTTTGCCCTGAAGCCGCCGCCGCCCCGGGATGGCCAGTTCCATATTCCCTTGGAGTTGGTCGCCCATCCGGATCTGTTAGACGCGAAGCAGGGGGAGACCCTGGCCGAGTGTGTTGCCCGGATTGGCGTCATCGGGCGGATCGGATCGGGGGAGTCTCCGACCTTGGATGCACTGGATCAGGCAGGCACCGCCCATCAGATCCCGGTGGGCTCCTCCTTTAAGGTCAACAGCCAACTGGTCGCTCTGCATTTGGCCCTGGAAGGATTCGGGGCGGCTCTGCTTAGCAGCCTGGCCGTCAAAACCCCTGTGTCCCAGCGCCGACTGGCCCGGATCGACCCGACCATGGGTTTTGGCCAGTTAATTTGTCAACCGATCAGTCGTGATCGCTACCCCAGCCGTCCGGCTCGGGCTCTGCTGCCTTATCTCACCAATCCCTAAAACCAATACTTTCGTTGGTAAGTTTTCTCGTTTTCAGAGGCATGCGCTGCACAAGTCCAACCGGGGATCCATAGAGCCCAAAAAACGACTGTGGTAGATATCTTCTTGTAAATAAACAGAAAAAAGCGTGCGGAGACGGCGCCGCACTTTGAGCACCAAAGGGTCGAAGATGTTACAGAAACTCCCCTTAACCACGAAACTGGTTTTGCTGGTCTGCATCGGCGTGGCTGGTTTGCTGGTCCTTAGTGTGTTCTCCGCCACCACCCTGCGGTCAACCATGATCCAGGATCGGGTGCAGATGATTGCCATGCTCTCGCAATCCGCAGCGGGCACCCTGGCCCATTATCATGCGGCCCATGAGCGGGGCGAGCTGTCGCTGGAGGAGGCGCAAACCCAGGCGCGGGATGCCCTGCGCGATCTCCGCTTCGGCAATAATGACTATTTCTACGCCTATGCCTATTCCGGGGAGAACACGATCCTTGGCCCTGCAAAGGACAAGGAAGGCACCATGATGATCAATGTGGCTGATCATAACGGTGTGACCTTGGTGAAGGATCTGATCGCGCAAGCCCGTGCCGGAGGCGGCGTGGTGGAATATGAGTGGCCCAAAGCCGGTTCCGATGCCCCCGTGCCAAAAATCGGCTGGGGTGAGCCCTTCGCGCCCTGGGGTTGGATGATCGGCACCGGGGTCTATGTCGATGATGTGGATGACGCGGTTGGCGATAAAATTGTCCAGTTGGCTGTGGTGGTGCTTTTGCTCTCGGCGGTCAGCGCCGCGTTGGCTTTTCTGATCTCGTCCTCGATCACCAAAGGCCTGTTTGGTCTGACCGAAATCATGGAAAACCTGGCCCGGGGGGATACCAGTCAGGAGGTCCCGAACCAGGAGCTTCAAACGGAAATTGGCCAGATGGCCCGCACTGTGGATGTGTTCCGGGTTAACGCCATTGAAAAAACCAATCTGGAGCAACAGCAATCAGAATTGAAGCGCCAAGCCGAGGAACAACGCCGCGCCGCATTGCTCGACATGGTCAACCAGTTCGAGGCCAGCGTCGGTGCAGTGGTCAAATCTGTCTCCTCCGCCGCGACCGAGTTGCAAGCCACCGCACGCTCCATGTCCCAAAGTGCGGAACGCTCCAGTGATCAGGCGGAAATGGTGGCCTCGGCTGCCGAGGAAACCTCAGTCAATGTGCAAACGGCAGCCTCTGCGACAGAGGAACTGGTCCAGTCCATCGGCGAAATCAGCCGCCAAATGACCTTGCAAACCGGATCAGCAGATGATGCCGTCCAATCTGCAGCCGCAAGCAATGATCAGATCCAAGAATTGGCACAAAAAGTCGATGCCATTGGCGAAGTGGTGGAGATGATCACCGCCATTGCCGAGCAAACCAATCTGCTGGCCCTGAACGCCACCATCGAGGCAGCCCGGGCCGGGGATGCGGGCAAGGGCTTTGCGGTGGTGGCCTCAGAGGTGAAAAATCTGGCCACCCAGACCGCCAAAGCCACCGATGACATCACCCACACCATCCGCGATGTGCAAGACCGCACCGGCGGCACAGTGGAAACCATCACCGACATCAATGAACGGATCCGCAATATCCGGGAAATCTCCGCTTCGGTCGCGGCAGCGCTGGAAGAACAAAATGCGGCTGCTGCAGAAATTGGGCGCAGTGCCCAAGAGGCGTCCGGTGGCACACAGCAGGTCTCCACATCTATCACCGATGTCACCGCCAGCGCCAGCGAAGCCGAGGCCAGTGCGTCGGATGTGTTGCGCGCCGCAGAAGACCTCTCCCGGCAAGCAGAGGCCCTGTCTGAACAGGTGGCGTCCTTTATCGACCACATCAAACAAGACGGTCGGTAAGCTGCTTCACTCCGTTTTCCAGCATAGCAAAACGGCCCCGCAAAATTCTGCGGGGCCGTTATCGTTGGTAAGCGGAAAATCGGTTAGACTTGGCCGTTTTCCGTGAAGGGCAGCATGTTCATTTCCCGACCGGAGCCCTGGAACACCGCATTGGCGATGGCCGGGGCCAAGGGCGGCAGGCCGGGCTCGCCAGTGCCGGTCGGCGGTTCTGCGGACGGCACAATGTGGGATTCCACAATCGGCATTTCGCTGATGCGCAGCGGCTCATAGTCATAGAACTGCGACTGATCGACGGCCCCATCGGTCAAGGTGATTTGGTTGCGCAACACCGCCCCCAAACCATAGCCGACGCCGCCTTCCAGCTGGGCGGCGACTTGGTCCGGCATCACCGCCAGACCGCAGTCAATGGCACAGACCACGCGCTCGACCTTTTCCACTTCGCCGCTGTCATCCATCCGCACTTCGGCGACTTGGGCGACATAGGAGCCAAAGGACTTATGCACGGCAATGCCTTGATAGACACCCTCGGGCAGTTGCTTGGTGCCATAGCCCGCCTTTTCAGCGGCCAAACGCAGGGCACCGGCCTCCCGGGGATGGTTGGCCATGTTGCGCAGGCGGAATTCCAACGGATCCACCCCGGCAGCCTTGGCCAAACGGTCCATCATGGTTTCCACCACATAGGCAGTGTGGGTGCTGCCCACAGCCCGCCACCAGAGCGGCGGCACGCCAACCTTGGTGTTGTGGACTTCCAAACGGTGCGCTCCGACCGCATAGGGCAATTCCTTCGCCCCTTCCACCGAGGTCGCATCAACCCCATCGGGGCTGATCATGGCCTCAAAGGGCGTGCCGCTCAGGATCGACTGGCCGACAATGCGATGGTGGATGCCGACAATATTGCCATCGCCATCCAAACCGGCCTTGATCTTGTGGACATAGAGCGGACGGTAATAGCCGCCCTGGATGTCGTCTTCCCGGCTCCAAACCAATTTCACCGGAGCCCGGCCATTGATCGCCACCGCGATGGCAACGGCTTCGCTGACAAAGTCGGCACTCGGGGTCGCGCGACGGCCAAAGGAGCCACCCGCGAACACGGTGTGGATTTGGACCTTGTCCATTTCCAAACCGGCAATGGTTGCCGCTACATGGTGATCCAAGGTTTGCAGCTGGCTGCCGGTCCAGACCTCTAAGGATTGGCCCGGTTTCAGATCGGCCACCGCATTCATCGGCTCCATGGGGGCATGGGCCAGGAACGGGAATTCAAAGGTGGCTTCCAAAACCGTTTCTGCCGAGGCCAAAGCGGCATTCGCATCGCCAATGTCTTCGGCCACGATCCCGGGCTGATCGGCCAGCACCCGATATTCTTCGAGCATTTGCGCCGAGGACCGGGTTTCCGCAGCACTCTCGTCCCACTCAATGCTCAGTGCCTCGCGACCCTGCATGGCGGTCCAGGTGTTGCGGGCCAGCACGGCAATGCCTTGCGGGACCTGCACCACCTCTTCCACGCCCGGAATGGCCCGGGCGGCGCTGTCATCATAGGAGGCCACGGTGGCGCCAAATTTCGGCGCATGGGCGATGACGGCGGTCAGCATATTCGGCAGGTGAATATCCTGGGTGAACATAGCCGAGCCATCGCTCTTGCTGGTCGTATCCAAGCGCTTGTGGTTCAGCTTGCCGATCAGCTTGAAATCAGCCGGGTCTTTCAGCGGAACGTCGGTTGGTACCGGCAAAGCCGAGGCCGCAGCGGCAAAGTCCCCGAAGCCACCGGTTTTGCCTGACGGGTGGGAGAGCACACCGGCCTCAATGGTGATTTCACTGGCGGGCACAGCCCATTCCTGGGCAGCCGCTTCCACCAACATGGCCCGCGCCGTGGCACCGGCTTCCCGATATTGCATAAAGCTGTTGGCAATGCCGGTGGACCCGCCGGTGCCCTGATAGGGCCCCCAGGCTTTGTTGTTGTAAAGGGCCGGGTTGGAGGGGGCGAAGTCGCCCTTCATTTGCGCCCAATCGGCATCGAGCTCTTCCGCAACCAGAGAGGCCAGTCCGCTCAGGGTGCCTTGGCCCTTATCCAAATGCTTCGAAAGCACCGTCACCGTGCCATCGGGGGAGATCATGACAAAGGGGTTGAAGGTCATGGTCTCGCCGGTCGCCGAACCCCCAGCCGCAGCGGCCAGGGCATCGCTTAAGGGGGCGCTGATCATAAGGCCCAGGGTGGCGCCGCCGCTGA
>JBMYTN010000089.1:0-5296 GCA_049604415.1 Rhodospirillaceae bacterium
TCTTCGAACTCCTCTTCGGGCATGCGGATATGCCCGTCCTCCATAGATGGTCGGTTCATTTGTTCAGTTCCTTGATTTAGACGGTTGGTTTAGGCGGCGAGATCAGCTTGATGAACTCGAGCATCTTCGGCGACGGCGGTAATTTCCACAATTTCGCCGCGCGGTTTGACGGCGATTACCCGGACCTTTGCGCCCCAGGCTTCGCCCGCCCCGAAGGCGAAGTGGGTACGCTCTTCCGACGTGTCGGTGTAAGGGGTAAAACCCAACGCCTCCAAAAGGTGGGCCTTGCGGCTATCGCCATCGACGGCTTCGGCGGAGAACGGCCCGGCCAGCGATCCGTCGCGACGACGCAGGGCGATGTAATGGCCGAGATTTGGTTCCCAGGTGACAGGCTCGGAGAGCGTCAGAACGTCTGCCTGTTCATCCCAATCCACGACCTCACCCCCTTGCCCCCAGTGAGGCATGTCGTGGGTGATGGCAACAAGGTCACCGTAGGTGGGGATCATGCCCTCCAATTCCGTCGACCAAGACACCAATTTGCGCCGATATCGGTTGTCGGCGGCCATGTAGAGCCCTTCGCGGGCCGCTTGGGATTCGTTGGTGCAACCGAACAGGATGACCTTGGCCGGCTTTTCGGCAGCGCTGTCGGGCAAGCTCGCCGTGATTTCATCCGGTTTCCAGGTGCGGGCGTTGAAGAACTCGACGGTAACTGCGTCGGCGGTATCCTCGCCCGGCATGATGTACTGGATCTTGAACGAGCCCTTGGCGATGTTGCGGGGGCCGAACATGGCTACCGGCAAAGTCTGCGCCGCATCCCGGAACAGGCGCACGATGCCGCCTTGGAGAACCGGCACGGCTCGTCCACAACGGGCGATCCGGGTCAGCGCTTCCCACACCGTCATAGCGCTGTCAAAAACACCGTCGAAATTATCGCCCCGCCCGGTCCAGATCTGGTCCAGTGCATGGAGCGCCAACAGGTCGATCCGACCATCCGACAGTCCTGCGCCGTAGGATGCCCGACCCGCATCTGCAAAGGCCCAGGCGATGGAACGAGTCGGCTGCGGCGCAGACCAGCCCGAAACCGGATCCCAAACCTGCAGCCTGCGAGTGACTACGCAGTTGATCATCCGGGACGAGCGCTGGGACAGGTTGTCGGTGGCCCGCATCTTGACCGCTAGCAGAGTCACGTCGCCGAACTCAGGCGTGCCCTCCAAATAAGCGCGGAGCGCACCCCAGCGCAGTTCGTGTCCCGCCCTGGACGAGGTGTCGATCGTGTCCAACCGGATCATCCGGACTTCGTAGCGGCCCGGTGCAACGGCATACTTGTAGCTAAGCCGGAGCGCGCTGTTGGTGGCCGCCGAGTAGCTTTCGGTGCCAAGCATCACCCAGTCGCCAACGGCCAGCCCGTCATCATCGATGGCTCGGGCTTGCACTTCCCACTGGGCGCTCCGGGTATCGAGCCCTCCGCCGTCATTAGCAAAATAGAGGCCTCGAGCGAACACCACGTCGATGCCGATATGACCCGCTGCGGTTTCTGCGGGATTGGCGGTGAAGGGTCCGATCCAGTCACCGCCGTCGCCGGTGCTGCGCAGTTCCTGACCGGCGACCTCGGGCGCAGTGACCACGTCGGTCTCGAACAGGGTGACGACGCCACCAGGACCAACGACTTCCGTCTCAACCTCCTCAAAGGAGGCAATCGGCGTGTCCTCGATGCGGACCTGCTCCAAGTCATACTCGCCTTGGCCGATGACATGAAGCTGGAACAGGTACTGCTCGTTGCCGACGAACTCCTGATAGGGTTGGGTGGCAAGATCGGGGTAGATCAAGTGGCGGCCATAGAGAACCGGGATCGGCTGGCCGAGACGGGCCTCGTTTCCCTGGGCCGACAAGGAATAGGTGGGGCTGGGGGCCGGAGGCGCGCCGACCGATCCGAAGCTGAGCGACGGCACGGAAGGCTTGGGCGCAGGGACGACGGCGTTGATCAGCGCCATACCGGCGAACGAAATGATCGCCCCGCCGATGGCCTGCTGCAGAACGCCAGCGCCAACACCAAGCGCGGCCCCAGCATTGGCGGAGATGCCCATGGCCGCGCCCAACGGACCACCAAGGGCAAAGGACGCCACCATAACGGCGATGGAAAGCACAGTGCGCAGCGGGTTTTTGCCGCCCCCACCGCCTCCGCCACCGCCCTGGGGCAAAGTCACGAAGGCGACGACATCACCGTCGGAAATGACCGTGGAGGACCAATCGGCCCGCAGGACGGCCTTGCCGTTGTGCAGACAAATGGTCGGACGGTTGAAGTCGACAATGCCTTGATCGTCGAGCCACCCCCGCACGGTGACCGGGGCAAGTACCGGGCACACCTCGCGGTCCCGATCCGGACAGAACGGGTTGCGGACCATGGTCACGGCGGCGAGCATCAATTTTCCCCGGTGAAACGGTAATAGCCTTCGATGCGCCAGCCGTTGGCAGCTAGCGCAGCGACGCTCTGGAACGCCACACCGGCCTCTTGGGCGCAGTGCAGGACTCCACCACCGTCCACATCCAGCCAAACGCCGACATGGATCGGGTAGCGGGCCTGGCGCATGAGCACGCAGTCGCCCTCGGCGGGAACATCGACCAGCGCCCAGCGTTTCCGTTCCGGGTGGTCGCGGAAGTCTCGGGCAATGGTGAGCAGGTCCTCGGGATTGGCGATAGACGGCAAGTTCCGACCGAAGTGCCGCTTCTGAACCAGGCAGACGAATGCCCAGCAATGGAACGCATCCGGGCCTTCCCCCGTGGCGGACCACGGCAGGCCGATGTAGTTCTCTGCCCAGTGCATGAAGAGAATTCCTGTAAGGGAGCCTACCCTCTGAGGGATGGCCCGAAAGGCATCAAGATGTTGTGTTCTTAATTCCGAATATTCCGCTACATATAGACAATTCAATCACTGAATTTGTGGCATTTCCGCAACAAAATGGATAAAAACCCACCCCGAAAAACGCCGAATTATTCTTTATATTCAATTGAATAACGGGACTCAAATTGGACGCACCCCCGCCACTGAAGTAGAATACGACATGGATGCAAATGTTTTACTGAGAGGTTCACCACCATGGAACTCCTGCAGTCGCGCCGCGCCCTGCTTACCGGTGGTTTGGCCGGCATCATTTCTCTTGGTTTTCTCGCTCGTCCTTCCAAAGCAAAGCCGGCGGAAGTGATGATCCTCAGAACCTATGCCGGTGCCGTGGGACTGAAAAACCGCGACCTGCACGATCAGTTGCCCATCGGCACGCCGCTGCGTCTTCAACTCGATCTCCAGCGCTATGATGAGCCCATTTTCGCGATCGATGTTTTCACCGAAAACGGTGAGGCACTGGGGTGCTTGCCGCCAGATCGTGTCGAGCCCGTTGCCCGTTTGATGATGGCCGGTCAGAAAGTGACTGCCCGAGTGGGAGCACCTTGGAAACGGCGATGGGCCAACCTCGACGTCCACGTATTCTTGGAGGCATGACGATGGCGGAAACCGCGTCTTCATACGGACCAGAGGCCATCAAGGTTCTAAGACTGCCGAATGACACCTTGAGACAAAAGCTCCTCGAGACGTATCGAGAGCACCTTGCAATCGGGCCGGGGCCAGCCTGGGAGGCCGCCTTGGAGGAACTGCGTCCCCATTGCCCTGACGTGAGCGAGAAAGGGCTCCACAAAACCCTACTTATGTCGCTCAGCTATTTTTGCGGCATGTGGGAGTACAAAACCAACGGTGCGCCGCCAAATCCGATGTCTGGGTACCCCTGCATGCTCTCTAACTGGTTGTACTGGCACACTCGTGACGCTGCGCAGCATTTCGGGATAGGCGTTGACGACTTGGTGTCACGGATTGTTGCCGTCTGGATGGATCATGCCTGCAATATGGATGGAATCCCGTATGATCAGATTCCGGTTCCTGCCGAGAGAATTGAAATCGCCGACAACTGGTGCATTTAAGCGATAGCCAAACGAAGTCAACTTATCGGGTCAACCCAGGAAAGCGTTTCGCTGTGTAGGTTTCGCTCGGAAAAGTCTTATTGCCGATGTCGAGCATCCGCGCCCGCCCGGTCACCTGGAGCGCGTTGGCCTCGACCTCTGTCAAAACCAGGGTGATCGGCGGATCCATCTGTGGCCCTTCCAGATCGGTGGAGAGATAGGGCCGATAGGTGATCTCGATCTTGTCCTGGGAAACGGCTGCCGCATCCAGATGGCGAACGATCTCACGGGAGACATTGTCGAGCGTCACTGTGATCTCGGGTACCGGCGCGGTGTCGATGGGGGGAAGTGACAGATCGAAGGCTAGCGCCACGAAGGTCACCATCTCCCCGCCGTCGATCGGCGCAGAGGGCTCCAAGCGAGCGGTCAGATCCCGATGGTCCCTTACCACGCGGATGGCAGTCGGGTTGCCGTCGTCATCTTCAAATGCCGGGTGGCGGAGTTCCAGCGTATGCAAGATCACCACGTCCGACGGCGCAGCGGCATAGGCTTCCTTGATGGCCTGGCTGAGGGTTGGATCAGGCATCGCCACCATCCAAAGTGGATGGCTTCGGATGCGCTGCCTTAATGTCATCACTCCACTGGATCAAGTCGATCGCATCTTGGTCGAGATCAATGCCTCCGTTCGACGCCGACTTAAGGCCTTTGATGATGGCATCCAATTGGTCTCCCACCGCCCGCTCCTGAAAGGCCAGCAGGCGCTCTTCCCGATATCGGTTGGCGAGGATTTCCTGGGCAAGCTGCAGACGCAGGGCATTGAACTCGGTGGCAGTAGGTTCGTTAGCGCCATCAGGCCATACGAGCTCCTCCACACCTCCCGCACCTGCCTGGGTGCTGACAACGGCAACGCCCGGAAAAAAGCGTTCAATGACTTTCCAGCCCGGCAGTGCTTTTGCCAGATTTTTTGCTTCGGTTGTGGCCATGATTACCTCCCTCAGGCAGTCGGGGCTTGGAGTTCGAAGACATGGATTTCAGACCAGCCATAGCGAGCGGCACTGGCGCTCTGGCCGTAGGTTTCGTTGACGGAAAACCAACTACTTCCTTCGCACCACGCGGTGGCACCAAACTGCAGGACATCTCCTGCCGAGTAGGTCGGAGCAAAGAGGATCGAGCCCACCAGTTTGTAGGCGCCAGAGTTGTCGCTGTAGAAATAGCCATTGGCTGAACCGCTGTAGTAGTGGCTCGAACCGAAGTTGGTCCAATCCGCATCACCGCTCTTGAGCTGGATTCCGGACCCTGCCTGCCAGCCTGCACCAGCAAGGTTCACCATGATGTCGGTACCTGCATAGGC
>JBMYTN010000090.1:0-4990 GCA_049604415.1 Rhodospirillaceae bacterium
GAGGAATATAATCAGGATGAATATCTGCCCTATGCCATTGGCAACGAGCCGGTCCCAACCCCGGTGCGCGACTTTGAAGGCCAGGATTACTCTTTGAGTGACTACACCCAGGACGCTTTAGGGCTTGATGAAGGCGTCACGGACCGGTGGGAGTTCCTGCCAATTGCAACAGATGAAAATGGGGAAACGGTCGCGGCGGTCCCCAATGCCTTGGTCGCTGCCGGAGAAGCCGCTTTGTGGCCGTACTACCTTATGCGCGGCGGTGAATACACCCATGAAGACGCGCTAAACTTTTTCCTGACCTTCGGCACGGGTCTGGTGGGGGGCCTTGCCGCCAAGGCCACCAAAAAACCGATAAAGGACGCCTACGGGCATGTCTCAAACAAAGTCTTCGGCAGGGCAGACGGTACAGCTGTCAGCCATCCGGACAGCGTCGCTCGATCAAAGTTACTGGGGCTTAATGAGTTTCCATCAGACAGCGCTCCCGCAAAAGAGGGTCTGCTTTTTGTTGGGCCAAATGGTGAAAGCGTCACCAGCAATGTGGCGTATCTGATCGGAAAACATCCGAATGGAAAATACTATCATCTGCCAAAGGAGGTTTATGAGGAGTTGTTCCAGAAATACTTTGATCTGAAAGTTGACTATGTTGCGCGGTCTTCCAAACAACTAAAAGGAGATTATGGTCGCATCCGCATCAGTCCGGACACCAATCAGCCAAGAAGCGTCGCGATCGATAAATCTCTCAAAAAAGATGAACAGTTGAAAGCCCTCGCCCATGAATTGGGCCATGCAATTGATGAGTTGTCACAGCAAATAAGCACCAAAGGAATAATAAAAGAACTGAATCAGATTTATAGTTTTGGTGCGGAGGGCAAGTTCAGAGAGCGAAAACTCTACACACCTTCTGCCGCTGGTTACAATGAGAAAGAGACACCGAGGGAACTCATGGCGGAAGCCATCCGGCAATATCTTATTGCCCCTGATCTAATGAACGAAAAATTCCCGGCTACAGCGAAACGGATCCGGGACGCCGTCAATAACCGATCGGAACTTTCAAACATCATCCAACTGAACAGCACTGCTGCCATCGGCCTCGGTCTGATGTCCTATGACGAGGAGGATTTTCCGCCCATGGGACCTTAACAGAGTCGATCTATTCTGTTTTAAATCAAACCCTTAGGAACTGGCAACCTAGTGCCTAACAGCGCAGATCTGCTGGCCAAAAATCACCCTTGAGTGTATACTCATAAGAACAATTAAAGGAGTTAAGCAGCTATGGATGATCATGATTGGGTCACGACCCGTTGGCATCATCTCGTCCCAGATGATTGGGTCGCCAAAGATGGCCGCACATGGGGTGAAATGTGCAATCACACGCGCAATGTTGAACCTTGGATAAATCCAAAACTGAAATGGATAATGCCTCAATGGTGGAGGGATCAAAGAGCCCGACACCTGAGGTATTCCCGATCACTCGTCGACGATCCAGATGTGTGTTGCGTAGGAGACCCAAGACTGGCCAAAAAAATCGACAGAAAAAATGAAAAATAAACCAGAAAAACTTAACCCGCTAAAGACAGCAACAGCCAGAGAACCCAAGGAAAATCACGATTGGATAATGGATCCTTGGCATCATCTCGTCCCAGATGATTGGGTGGCCAAAGATGGCCGCACATGGGGTGAATTGAGCAATCACGCGCGCAATGTTGAACCATGGATAAACCCAAAACTGAAATGGATTATGCCTCAATCTTGGCGGGATCAAAGAGCTCGGCGCCTGAGGTATTCCCGTTCGCTCCGCAATGATCCAGATCTGTGCTACGTGGGAGACCCAAGACTGGCCAAAAAAATCGACTGAAAAGATGAAAAATAATCCAAAAAAAATTAACCCGCTAAAGACAGCAACAGCGAAAGCAGCCATAGATGGTCAAGATTGGAAAATGTCTCTTTGGCACCACCTGATCCCCGACAGCTTTGTCTGCTTGGAGGGGCACAAGTGGGAGGGCATGCCTTGCACGGATCGGGAACGCGAAACCTGGATCAATCCAAAGCTTCGGCGCATCCTGCCGAAATGGTGGCGGGATCAACGCGCGAAAGTGCTGCGCGCTAACCGCAAAACCTTGGCCCGCGTTGGTATACCGGACCCTCTGGGCCCCAGCCCGGACGATCATTCTCTTGAACCAGCGCCAAAATATGGCATCAACCCTGAATACGGCCCCCCCTGCCGTTAACACCAAAACAGCTTGCACTCCAAAAAGCATATGCAGACTTTGAAAAAGAGTGTGAGGCTTTCGAGAGGGCAGAACAGGAAGAAGAGCTTTTAAGACAACGCTCGCTTCTCAAAAGAAATTCACCTTCAGAACAGTGATCTTTCCTGATGAATCAATATACTGAACTTTGCGATAGGGCGATTCATTCTTGAGTAAGCGGGCGAGTTCCAAACCAACAGCGTCAAGGTCAGTCAAATCCGTCTGCCTCTGACTTACACGCTCAGTGACTTCAAAACTCCAAGCTCGGAACCGTTGCGCAAGGGCTTTGCTCATTGAATAATTTTCGACGGTGGAATGCCCGTGCAGAAAATCAAATAATCCATCGCAGTCTTCAAAGTCTTCACCATGAACACCGATGTTACACATACTGATATCGACATCAAGAGTCGCGCCAAACAAATGGCGGGGTGGGATCCGAAGCCATCGCCACATATGTAAATCTCTCGTTTCCTGTTTTATCGAGTGCGCTGGAGAGTAGCGCAAGGCACCTGCATGGAATCAGAGACAACTCAACCCGGTCCCAACTGGCGCCGCCCAGTCGGTGCTCCGGTCCCTTTCTACCGCCTCACCACATCAGACCTATATGGGTCAACCGATACAAAACGAAGCACAACCAGGTCGTGCTCTCCATCTCGTCAAAAACAGTTTTAGAGGCACCCCATGGAAAGCCCATTTACGCGGGCATGGCATCATTTGGTCCCCGATGAGTGGGTCACCTTGGGTGGAGCCCCCTGGAAAGACCTGGATATCGCCGAGAGGAATCGTGAATCTGAAATCAACCCTGCTCTGAGAAGAATACTACCAAGGTGGTGGCGAGACCATCATGCATGGGGTCTCAAATTAGACAAAAGAGTGCTCTGCGGGCAAGTTCATTGCACCAGTCTTAAAAAAAAGCAACAAATAAAATTAGATAAATCAAGGTACAGATATAGGTTAAAGAAAAAGATAAAAGGGCGTATTATTCGCGATTGGCATCATTTGGTTCCGGAAGAATGGGTTTCTTTGGATGGAACAGCTTGGGGGGACATGACTGAATCACAACGTGACAAAGAAGCTAGCCTCAATCCAGCCCTGCGGAGAATACTGCCGCAATGGTGGCGGGACACCTATGCCCTTGTTCTCTTAAAGATGCGATACAATCGGAAAATAGGGCGACGCTATGCGCCTCTGGGGACCTGCATGTTATAGCCAGCAACCAAAGAAGACAGGACCCTAACAAGACTGACCGCACCAAAGCGCGCAATCAATAAAGCGCCAATGCTCTGATGGGGATCGCGTAAAACACCAACGGGGATCTCACCCGTGGCCCTCCCAGTACAGCTGTCAGGTGCGCTGCAAACGGCCAGCCGACGCGCGCGTCTACCCCATACACCCGAACACACAAAGGCCCGCGCCCCAAAGCCGGGCCTTTTCTCATGCCCAAACTCCCGGCGCACACGACCCGTCGGGTATCAGAGCGTAAGAGCGCCCCGTCCCCGGACGGCGATTTCCCTTGAGATGGAGACCTTGACCATGATCAACGATGACACCGAAGCCTGGGATGAGGGCGAAACCAGCGGAGGGTCCACCGAGGCCTCACCCCCGGACGCAACCCCCGAGATCCTGGGCGATGCCCAAGACCCAGACAGCCTATCGGACGCCTCCGTCCAGCCTAAAGACACTGAAGCCGGGCCTGACCCTGCAGAAGACGCCCCAGACAACGACGCCGAAGATGAAGATGGATCCGATACCCTGGAAATTGATCTGGGCGGATCCAAGCACCGCATTGATCGGGCCGGGATGTCTGATGAAGCGGTCGAGAAGGTGCAGAGCTTCGCCAAATCCCTCCATGCCGACTATACCGAGAAAACCCAAGGGGCCTCCGAACAGCGCAGTGTCGCCAGCGTCGAACAGGACCGGCTCAACCACTTCATGACCCTGACCGGTGCCCAGATGGCGGCCACGATCGAAAGCCAAAGCCTGAACACCAGCTTGGAGCTGATGCAGGCGCGGTTGACCGAGGATCTCTGGCAGTTCGACCCCGAGAACGCGCGCCTGTTGTCCGATATGATCCGGGGGACCCAAGCCCAACTCCAACGCCGGTCCACAGAGGTCCAACAGATCCAACAGTCAAGCCAGGCCGAATTCGCCGCTGCGCAACAGGCCAATTGGCAACGCGGCGTGAGCTATGTGACCCAGCGCATCAAAGACTTTGACGAGACCGCGCTGATCAAGTTCGTCATGGACAATGGGGTGCCCGAGCACAGCGCCAGAGCCTGGCCGATGTCCCCGGAGGTCACAGTGCTGATGCATGACGCAATGAAATACCGCGCCATGCAGGCCAAAACCCGCAAGCCCACAAAATCCGGCCTTAAATCCGCCAAGCCGGTCAAAGCCCTGAAGGGCAGAGGAGCCTCCAGGACCATGGATCCCGGCTCCCCGGCCTCGGACAAGCTGCCCATCGAGCAGTGGATGAAACTGCGCAACAAAGCCGTCCACGGCTCAGGCTAGGGCCGGGCAGGGCCCGGACCCTCGATGCTTCCCAGCAGGGTGGGTGTGGCGCAAAGCCGCAACTGTAGCGCCCCAACAAGTAGGCCCCCAAGGCCTGCGACCGCAGGCCCGGCGCCCCGTGGCGCCGAAAGCCAAGCCGGAGGCGCTGGCGACTGAAGTTGCCAAGAAAAAACTGGCCCGGACCCTCGATGCTTCCCAGCAGGGTGGGTGTGGCGCAAAGCCGCAACTGT
>JBMYTN010000090.1:5089-5162 GCA_049604415.1 Rhodospirillaceae bacterium
TAGCGCCGAACGCGCGCAGGTTTCCGGCCCCAAAGGGGTCGGCAAGCCCATTGCGGGCGAGGCCAAGCCGCGC
>JBMYTN010000091.1:0-5127 GCA_049604415.1 Rhodospirillaceae bacterium
GAAGTCTGCCCCCAAGGGCTGCGACTGCAGCCCCGGCGGCTTATGCCGCCGAAAGCCAAGCCGGAGGCGCTGGCGAATGAAGCAACAAAGACTCTAATCCATAAAAAAACCCGTATCGGCTGGGCCTGATCCGGGTTTTTTTAATTCCAGATGGAGGAGGGTTTACGCTTTGTCTTTGCCCTCAAGCAGCCCTTCGGCGATTTGCAAATTGGTGTTGATCAGGCTTTCGATCGCCGCCGCGTCATGGGCTTGGCCGATCTCGAACGTCTTTTGCGCCGTGTAGTGAGACAGGCGGATCAGATTGTCCCGCACATCTTGGGGCAAGGGATGGGTGTCTTTGGAGACCAAGGTCCGGATCCCGACCCAAAGCTGCAGATTGGCGTCCAACGCATCGGCAATCAGGATCTTGTCGTCCGTCGCCAGAGCCCGGGACAGGGCGACCGCCGCTTCCGTCAGCTGATAGGCGTCTTCTTCGGACGGATGGGACAACGCCGTGGCTTCGGTCATGGTAATTCCTCCCTGTCGCAACGCGGCCAACCTTATTCTACCGGAGCATTCTTCAGGACAATATCACACAACAAAGGTCGGGCTAAACACAAAATCTAGTGTTTTGCTCCGCTATTGAGCCCAGTCTTCACGCGTCTTCGCCAAAGAACAATAAACAGCCATCCGGATCTTTGACGTGGAATTCGCGCATGCCGTAATCCTGGTTGAAAGGCGGTCGCAACCGCCCCTCAGGCAGGCTCTCCAGCTGGGGCCGCAAGCGCTCATAAAGCGCATCAAGATGCTTGACCCACAGATAGATCGAAATGTTGTTCGCGGTGGCCTTCAACGCATCCGCATCGTCGGTCTGCACCAGTTGGATCGCCGCCGCGCCATGGATCAGGATCGCGAAGGATTTGTCGTCGGAGACAAAGCGGGCCTCAAAGCCAAGGATGTCGACATAGAAGGCCACAGTGGCTGCCGCATCGCGCACCGGAACGATGGAAACCGCGTCTTCAATGATTGGTGTCTCCGCCATGGCGAGTCCCTCCCTTTTGGATAGGCGTTAGGTGGGAGGGGTCTGGACAAAAAAAAGAGGGGCCGGATTTCTTCCGGCCCCTAAGGAGACTCCCTTCGGCGTGGACTGAGGGAAGTCGGATCGAATGGTGGGGACGCGCGCCGGATTGTTTCCGTTTTGACTGCGAGGGACGCGCGTCCGAAGACTGAACCTGTTGACGTCTATGTCGGTATCCTTGCCGATCAGAACGGGAACAGGATGTCGTAGATTTGCTGGCCGTAGCGGGGTTCGACCATGTCGGAGACCGTGCCGCGACCGCCATAGGAGATCCGGGCCTCAGCGATCTGGTCATAGGCCACGGTGTTGGACGAGGAAATGTCCTGAGGCCGGATGGCACCGGAGACGGTCAACTCCCGAAGCTCGCCGTTGATGCGGACCTCTTGCTTGCCAGCGATGACCAGATTGCCATTGGGCAAAATCTGCAGCACGACGGCGGCGAGGCGGACCTGGACGGTCTCATCCCGGGTGATGGCCCCGGTGCCGCCATGGTTGGAGTTCGAACCAAAATTGGTCAGTGCTGCCGGGTTGACCGCATCGGGCAGGATCTTATCAAGCTGGCCTTCAAAGCCTAAGAAACCCGGAAGCTGTGCGGTTTCCTCATTGGCCCGGGTCCGCTCGATGGAACTGTTGAGCTGGGCGCGCTCATTGTCGATGTTCACGACCACGGTCAGAATATCGCCAACCTCCCCAGCGCGTTGGTCCTTGAAGAAGGCCCGAGCCCCCGGGCGCCAGAGGCTGTTGGGGTTGGGCGAAGCGATCACCGGGGCGGGCATCGGCATGCTGACCGGGCGATAGTCTTTCTTCAGGGTCGGGTTCTCGATCGTGCTCAGATCAGGGGTATCACCGACCTCAGACAGGCGCTTGATGGTGTTGCAGGCGGGCAGGGCAACGGCGATGGCCGCGACCAATCCAATCCTGAGAAGCAGGGGTCTTGCGGAGGAAATCAGGGTGCTCATGGCTCGATCCTTTCGGGTTTTTTGGCTTGGTCTGGCCCGCTCGTTTTTGTGGCGGAGCCTTTGGTTTGATCTCTGGTGGCAGCGGTTCAATTGGGCTGTCGGGCTCTCTGGCTCTCTGGCTCTCGGGCTCGGCTGTTATCGAACCGCCGCCATACGGGATGGGCTGACGATGACCTGACCTTGTCCAACAATGGTGGCCAGGACGATTTGTTTGCTGTCCGCATTCATCACCCGGATGGCTTCACCCTCAGCGCCGCCTTCCATGGCTTTGCCTTGGGCAGTCAGTTGCAAACCGGGGATGTTCAGCTGGATGGTGACCAGGCTGTCCTTGCGGACCATCAGGGCTTTTTTGACATCCAGGCGGCGCAGGGCGACGCCATCGGTCAGGTCGCGCCGGGCAGCTTTGCCGATCAGGTCCTCGGGTTCGATGATCGCATCCCGGGGCAGGCCTTGGGCCCGGACCGATTTCATCCGCAGATCGGTGGCTCGGATCACGTCATCTTTGCCCAAACGCCGCACCAGAACTGGGAGCAGGCGGGTCGGATCCACCCGGCCGGTCAGGCGCAGGGTGCGCGGATTGCCGTCACCGGTGGAGACCAGCAGATTGACTGCGAACCGCTTGGTCGACGGATCATAGCGCCGGTCGGTGACCTTCAGGTCGGGCTCCACATCCATCGGGATGGTCACGGTGGGAATGCCGCCGGACAGCACGATGCGGGAATGCTCCGGTGCCCCCAGGCTGGCCAAGGTGTCCTCGACCAGGGTGGTCAGGGCTTCCGCATCCAGGCTGCGCCCGGGACGGCTGACCACAACGCGGACCAGACGGTTGGCCGGACGCCAGTCCAGATCATAGGCCCGGGCAACCCGGTAGAGCCAATTGGCATCCAGCACGGCGGTCCGAGCGGGCTCCGGCGCATGGAGCACCGGGGTTGACGGCTTTTTGACCTGGCCTTGGAACAGGTCGCCCAAGGTGACCATATCGCCAGAGGCCTCGACCGTGGTCCGCAGTTCAATGGCCGCATTGGGAAAGACATCGGACATTTCTGCCGCCCGCAGGCTTTGCGGCTGGACGACAAAGGCGGCGATGGCCAGGCCCGCAGCGATGACGGCACGCTTGGCCGACATAAGGCTAGGGGCGGGAAACAGGACTGTGAACGGTGCCATGGGTCTATCCTCCATCCGGTCCGGCGGTTACTTCATCCGCGAGACGGTGGACATCATTTCGTCGGAGGTCGTGATGACCTTGGAATTCATTTCATAGGCCCGCTGGGCGGAGATCAGCTCGGTGATCTCGGAGACCACATTGACGTTGGAGGTCTCCAGGAAGCCCTGCAGGATGGTGCCATAGCCAGCCGAGCCCGGGGTGCCGGTGACCGCTGCGCCCGATGCCGGGGTTTCTAAGAACAGGTTCTGACCGATGGCGTTCAGACCGGCTTCGTTGGGGAAGATCGCGCTTTGGATCTGCCCTGCATTTTGCAAAGCGGTCTGGCCGTCGACCTTGTAGAGCACCTCGCCCGAGGCATTGACGGTGATCGACACCGCATTGGTCGGGATCGCCGACAGGCCGGTGACCCGATAGCCGTCATGGGTCACCACCTCGCCGGTGGAGGACAGCTGGAAAGCCCCATCCCGGGTATAAGCGGTGTCCCCATTGGGCAGCTCGATTTGGAAATAGCCCTGGCCTTCAATGGCCAGATCCAAGGCATTGTCGGTGTTGAGCATGGAGCCGGTTTCGGTGATCCGATAGACCGCTGCGGTTTTCACCCCCAGGCCCAACTGCACCCCGGTGGGCACGATGGTGCCGGTGTCCGAGGAGGTTGACCCGGCCCGGCGCAGGTTCTGATACAGCAGGTCCTGGAATTCCGCCCGCCGCCGGGTATAGGCGGTGGTGTTCATGTTGGCGATGTTGTTGGAAATCACTTCCACATTGGTCTGTTGGGCCAACATGCCCGTGGCGCCGATATTAAGGGAACGCATGGCTTAGCTCCTTATCCTCAGGCTCGCGGGTTAATTGCTTTGGGCGCCGGACAGAGCCCGCAGCGCCTTTTGCTGGCGCTCGGTCTCGTCCTCGATCAGCTTGTTGGTGGCCTCAAAGGCCCGCTGAACCCGGATCATCTCGGTCATTTCCAGCATCGGATTGACGTTGGATTTCTCCACCATGCCCTGCTGCACCCGGGCGGTGTCTGGGGTGATCGGCTGGACGCCTTCCTCGACGGAATAGAGGCCGGAGGTGACGCGCTTCATGGCTTGGGGATCTTCGAAATCGACGATGGCCATTTTGCCAATGACGCCGTTTTCGGTGGAGACGGTGCCGTCGACGGCAACGCGGATGTCGGTTTCGGTCGGGGCGATGAACAGCGGCTCGCCAGCGTCGGACAGCACCGGATAGCCATCGCTGGTGACGATGCCGCCATCCAGGTCCCGGGTGAACCGGCCATTGCGGGTGTAGAGCGGACCATTGGCGCCTTCGACCGTGAAGTAGCCTTCGCCTTCAATGGCGATGTCCAGCGGGTTGCCGGTGTGTTCCAGCGGACCGGTGCTCAGGTCACGCAGAGTGCCAAAGTCCAGCACATAGGACAGCTGTTGCGGAAAGGCGCGCTCGGAATTTTTGCTGTCCATCAGATGTTCGGCGAACAGCATCTTCTCGGCCTTGTAGCCGTGGGTGCTCATGTTGGCCATGTTGTTGGCCACCACATCGAGCTGACGCCACAGGCTCATTTGGCGCGATCCGGCGATGAAGGTGGTGTTTTCCATTATCCGATCCGTTCTTTGCGTTGCCGCCGGCTGGTTTTTGCTGCTCGGCGCTGTTCCTGGCCCCTGTGATGCACAGGTCGTGCCAATTATAGGAACGCAATAATTTCAACGGATTGGACAAATGAGTGACCCGGCAAAACCCGGCAAGACGGGTCCTTGGGGAAGGGGATGCCGATCCCCGCCCGGCAAAAATATCCGGGTGGGATTTGGTTTGTCGTTCGGGCTTTGCCCTCACTGGGCCCTCAGGCGCCGGGCGGTTTTTTTATCGCTCGCCTTTGGCTCGCTAAGCCCTCAGGCGCCGGGCGCCTCCGGCTTGGCTTACGGGACCTAAAGGTCCCGGGGCCTCCCCGCCGCCGC
>JBMYTN010000092.1:0-4891 GCA_049604415.1 Rhodospirillaceae bacterium
CACTTCGGCTGAAAATGCTGTGGTCACAAATGCACTCCGTCAGAATGATTCTATTAGTTCAAACAGGGCTCTAGAGACGCCATGGGTGCAGAAAGGGTGAGAGACGGAATGTCTTTGACCATGGCAATGGCTCGCTGCGCTGGGCTCCCACTCGGAGCGGCATGACGGAGTGGCAGCGCAGGGGCGACGCGCTCACCCCATAACAGCCTCGCGGCCTTTTTCCCCCGGGATTGCGTCGCAATTTGTGCACTGCAAAGCGGACGCTACCACTTCGGCGGGACTGGAAGAGGCACGGTTTCGTGAAAGAAGAGCGGCAGTTTTGTGACAGCAAAGCTGGCCTAAATCGGCAAAAACCAGTGTTCTTAGTTGAAAAAATGGTCTACTCACTGTCCGAATTCTAGAAATAACCCCACTGAGGTTCCATGAGTGACGCCCCGACCAATCCGCCGATGGATGAGAAACCCAGCGACTCCAGCCAGACCAAGAAGGGCACCTGGCCCCCGCTGCAGCGGCTTTATGATTGGACCATGGATCGGGCGTCCCGGAAGGATGCGCTCTGGTTCCTCGCTTTCATTTCGTTCATTGAAAGCTCGATCTTCCCGATCCCGCCTGATGTGCTGCTGATTCCCATGGTGTTGGCCGCCCGGACCCAGGCGTGGAAGATCGCGGCGGTCTGCACCATCTCCAGCGTGCTGGGTGGCCTGGCGGGCTATGCCATCGGGGCCTTGCTGTTTGATACCATCGGCCATCCCCTGCTGTCCTTCTATGGCCATATCGACAAGTTTGATCAGTTCAGCGCCTGGTATGAGGAGTGGGGTGCCTGGATTGTCGGTGGGGCGGGCATCACGCCCTTCCCCTATAAGTTCATCACCATTGCATCGGGCACCTTCGGGCTGGATCTGGTGGTCTTTACCGTGGCCTCGATCCTGTCCCGGGGCGCACGGTTCTTTTTTGTCGCTTGGCTGTTGTGGTATTTCGGCGAGCCGATCCGGACCTTCATCGAAAAGCATTTGGGCGCTCTGACCATCTTGTTCTTCGCCTTGCTGTTCGGTGGCTTCCTGGTCCTGAAGGTTCTGTAAGGCAGAGCCAGAGACAGATACAGAAACAGAAGCGGGCAAAGGGCGCACCGTGATCAACGCGTTGATCTTCACCTGTGGCGAAAAGCTTGGGCTGCCTCCGTCGCGCGCGGTAGGGCTGGGGATTTGCGTCCTGTCCATCGCCATTTTGTTGACCGCCGTGGCCATGGAACATGGGCTGGGTCTGGCGCCTTGTATCCTCTGCCTCTATCAGCGCGGCCCTTGGGTGGCGACGGTGGTTTTGGGGGGCGTGGCCTTTCTGCCGGGTCTGCCGCCGGGCCTGCGCCGGGCGTTGCTGGGGGCCTGTGCGCTCAGCTTTTTCGGCAATAGCGCTCTGGCCTTCTACCATGTCGGCGTCGAGCAGCTGTGGTGGGAGGGCACTGCGGCCTGTGGTGGGGCACCACCGGCATCGGCCTCGGGCGCGCCAAGCCTGGCCGATATCCGCTCGGCCCTGTCGCAACCGGACACCACGCCGCGCTGCGACGAGCCGCAATGGGACCTGTTCGGCATCACCATGGCGGGCTACAATATGATCCTGTGCTTCGGCCTTGGCGTAATAACCACAATGGTGGTGGCCAAGTCCCCGTTTTGGCGGCGTGCTTAGAGGGCACGCCGAACGGACATTCACATTGAGAGGTTCGGATCCGTGACGTTTCAGCCCCGATTGACCCAGCGCCGGTCCCAAGCCAAATCCTCCTCGTCCTCCGCCGCCGCCGAGAGCGCCAAGCGCAAGGCCGAGGTGACGCCCTTCGCCCCGACCCAGGAGCAGATGGAGGAGCACCGCTCTGGTCGGGTGACCGGGGCCAATCGCAAGCCCGGCGATCTAGACAAGGCCGCGATGATCGACCGGTTTTTGCGGGTCGATCATGCCGGTGAGTTTGGTGCGGTGCGGATCTATGAGGGCCAGATCGCGGTCCTGAAACGGCGCTCGGCCAATCTGGGTGTGCTCAACCATATGCTCGAGCAGGAAGAGGTCCACCTGGAGACCTTCAAGACTCTGGGGGCCCAACGCCGCGCCCGTCCGACCCTGATGCATCCGATCTGGCATGTGGCCGGTTTTGCGTTGGGCGCGGGCACGGCGCTGATGGGCGAAAAGGCCGCCATGGCCTGCACCGCTGCGGTCGAAGAGGTCATCGACGAGCATTATCAGAAGCAATATGACGCCCTGGGGGATGATGAATTGCCGTTGAAGGCGACCATCGAAACCTTCCGCCAGGAAGAGGTCGAGCATCGCGACATTGGCTATCGCAATGGCGCGGAAGAGGCTCCGGCCTATCCCCTGTTGTCCCGGGTGATTAAGACCGGCTGTAAAGCCGCGATTTGGGTGTCAGAGCGGGTCTAAACCGCAGCCTAAGCCGCCTGCGGCCTACCAGGGATCGAGCTCGCTGTCCCAATAAAGAAAATCCCGCCAACTGGTGTGCAGATAGTTTGGCGGGAATTGGCGACCGGCGTCTCTGAGCTTGTGCGAACTGGGCTCCGCAGGCTTGGAGAGCAGGGGCATCCCCGCCTCTTTGGGCAGCCTGTTGGCTTTACGCATATTGCAGGTCCCGCAGGACGTCGTGACATTGTCCCAAGTGGTCAGCCCGCCTTTGCTGCGGGGGATGACGTGATCGAAGGTCAGGTCATGCACCGGGAACCCACCGCCACAATATTGGCAGGTGAAATTGTCGCGCAGAAAGACGTTGAAGCGGGTGAAGGCCGGGCGTCGGGCACAGGGCACATATTCTTTTAGGGCAATGACGCTGGGCAGCTTCATGACGAAGCTGGGGGAGCGAACGCATTGGTCATATTCACTGACCACGTTGACCCGATCCATGAACACCGCCTTGATGGCGTCTTGCCATGACCAAAGCGACAATGGATAGTAGCTGAGCGGCTGAAAATCCGCATTCAGTACCAGAGCGGGACTGTGTTCCGCCGTTATTCGCACCGCTCGACCCCTACATGTTGTGGTTAACAAGCGCCAGCGAGACAAGTTTGTACAATACCCCGCGAAAAGTAAACATAACAGTTCGGTTAAATCCGCCTCCCTGGCGCGCGCGCGCCCATGGACCATACAGCAGGGGTGCCGGAGCCGGAAGGCCTAAGCCATGACCGTGGTCTCACGCTTCGCCCCCAGCCCCACCGGTCGACTGCATCTGGGCCATGCCTTTTCTGCCCTCCAGGCCTGGGGGGCTGCCCAAGAGAATCCTGCGGCTCGGTTCCTGCTGCGGATCGAGGATATTGACCGGGGCCGTTGCCGGGAGCCCTTTGTCGACGGGATCTACGAGGATCTGGCCTGGCTCGGCCTGCACTGGGAGCAGCCGGTGCTGCGGCAATCGACGCGGTTGGCGGCTTATGGCGAAGCCTTAGCGGATCTGAACCAGCGCGGTTTGCTCTATCCCTGCTTTTGCACCCGCCAGGAGATCCGCCACGCCGTTCAAAAGGCCGGACTGGAGGATGTGGCGGGCGAGGGGCCGCCTTATCCCGGGACCTGTCGCGGCCTCAGCCCGGCAGAGCAAGCCGAGCGCAAAGCGGCAGGACAGCCCTTTGCTGTGCGTTTGGACATGGCTCGCGCCGTGGCGGCGGTCGATGCGTCCTCCCTGATATGGACGGATCGGCAGGCTGGTATGCGCCAAGCCGATCCGGGGCGGTTTGGCGATGTGGTCCTGGCGCGCAAGGATGTGCCGACCAGCTATCATCTGGCGGTGGTGGTCGATGACGCGTTCCAAGGGGTCACCACCGTGGTGCGGGGTCAGGATCTGTTTGCCGCGACCGACATCCATCGGCTGCTGCAAGCCCTGCTCGGGCTGCCGGTGCCGGACTATTGGCATCATGGATTGATCCGGGATGACGGCGGCACCCGCTTGGCGAAAAGCCGGGGCAGCCAGTCTCTGGCCGATCTGCGGGCTGCCGGGTGGACCCAGGAAGATGCGTTTAAGGCTTTGGACGTGGCCCCGGAATTCCGGGCCAAGCTCGGTCAATAAACGAAAACGCTGATGGCGATGCAGACGCCAAACACCAGCAAAGCGCCGCCGGAAATCCGGTTTAACCATAGCAACCAAATCGGCGTGAAATGGGACCGCACCGCTCCGGCGGCGGCGGAGAGGGTGGCCCACCAGAGGGCCGAGCCGACAAACACACCAATGATGATCAGGGAGCCGTCGATCCGGTCCTTATCAAAGGACACCACACTGAGGGAGGCAAACACAGCCATGAAGGCCAGAATGGTGGCCGGATTGGTCAGGGTGATGGTGAAGCTGGAGAGAAAATCTTTGATCAGGCCGGTCTTTACCGAGGACGCGGGCAGGATCACCGGACGGGCACGAAAGGTCCGCCAGCCCAGCAGCAGCAAGAAGACGGAGCCGACCAGGGACAGGATCACCCGATTGTTGGACAGAAAATCCGAGACCAGGGTCAGGCCAAACCCGGCCACCGCCCCATAGAAGGTATCGGCGACCGCAGCGCCCAAACCGGCGACAAAGGCAGCGGTTCTTCCATCGGCCAGGGCGCGGCGAATGCATAGGATGCCCACTGGTCCAACGGGAACCGCAATGGCAAACCCGACCAGAATCCCCTTCAACAGCGGATTGTTGAGCAACAGTTCCAGCGACCGTCCCCTAAGACGTTTTGGATCCCCCTTGGTCTTCCCTTTCGAAAATAGGCAAGCCAAGCGAGACAGGCCAGCGGTTTTGCCCCTCGCAAGGGATTGTTTTGCCGTTTGGATCCCGTTTTTCCCCTCTCGCATCCCACATGCGCCCAACGCCCGATAGATTTGTCCTAGAGCCCTATTCGATCTAATAGGATCAATTCTGTTTCTCGATTGGGGTGTACGA
>JBMYTN010000093.1:0-4822 GCA_049604415.1 Rhodospirillaceae bacterium
GACCCATTCGGGTCCGGGCGCTCCCCGCCGCCGCATGGCGGCAGCGATAAAGTTTTGGACCCAAAGGGTCCGGGGCCCAGTCGCGCCCTTCCAGGGCGCTCCAGTTCCCTGAGGATAGTTGGACACTGTTTTTCGGTGCCAGATAAAGCGCTCAACTACATATGTAGTTAGCGCGTGGCTCTGGTTCCCTGAGGCGGGGAAGTTGGACACCGGATTTAAAGGGAACCCCACGTCAAATCCCGCGCTACCTACCCCCCCCCTGCTGGGAAGCATCAGGGCGCCGGGCCCCTGCCCGGTTAATCGGTGATGTGGCCTTGGCGGACATAGTCCTCGGACTGCATTTCCATCAGCCGGGACACCGTGCGCTGAAACTCAAAAGTCGCCGTTGGGTAAAGATCTTGCGGGGGCACCGCTGCGGAACAGACCAGCGCCACCCGATGCTCATACAGCGTATCGATCAGCACAACAAAGCGCCGGGCCTTGTCCGCGATCTCCGGGGTTAAGACCGGGATATCGGAGAGAACCACCGCGTCAAACCGCTTGGCGACCTCCATATAATCATGACTGCCCAGAGCTTGGCCGCAGAGGTCTTCAAAACCAAAAGCCGCAACCTTGTCCCCTACCGCACGGGGCACACAGACCGAGCGCCCATCCACGGCAATGGTATCGGGCTGACCCTGGTCGCCCTCGGCCAGGCGCAGGAAGCAGCGGTTGAGCCAGTCTTCAGCCTTCGGACCCAGCGGCGTTTCGTAGACCCGCATGCCCTTCATCCGACCGAGCCGGTAATCCCGATCGGCCACAAGCTCGATCACTTTCATCCGCTCCTTTATCAACGCGATGAAGGGCAGGAATTTTTCCCGCTGCAGGCCGTCTTTATACAAATCATCGGGGTGGCGGTTCGACGTCGTGACCACGACCACGCCTTGCTCGGTGATCTCGGTGAACAGCCGCCCGACAATCATGGCATCGGCGATGTTGATGATTTCCATTTCATCCAGGCAGAGCACCCGGATTTCACCGGCCAGATCAAGGGCGATCATCCGTAAGGGATCGAACTGCTCCTTGCGGGCTTTGCCGCGACCGGTGTCGCCATGGCCCGCTTCACCCCGGCGCCGATGCAAGCGCTCCTGGACCTCGCGCATAAAGGCATGGAAATGGACCCGGCGGGCTTGCTCGTGGTTCAGCCCCTCATAAAACAGGTCCATGATCATCGACTTGCCGCGCCCGACATCGCCGAAAATATAGAGCCCTTTGACCGCCGGGCGCATCATCCGCTCTTGCGCGGCGTGCTTCTTGCCCTTGCCAAAGCCAAGCTTCCCCCGCCAGCCGCCGGTTTTGACCGGGGCCGGAGGGTGATAGCTTTTCAGATCATGATGCAGCTTTTGCAGGCGCTCCAGGGCGCGTTCCTGGGCGGGATCGGGGATCAGGCCCCCGGACTCTGCTTTGCGGCGATAGCGGCTTAAGGGGCCATCGGGCATGGGCAGGCCTATCCGTCCATGGTGATGCGCCCGACCAGCTCGCCCAGGACCGTTTCGGCCTTCTCGTTTTCGACCTGACAGGTGCCCGCAGCGTGGTGACCACCGCCGCCATATTTCAGCATCAACTCGCCGACATTGGTGTTGGAGGACCGATCAAAGATCGACTTCCCGGTGGCAAACACCGTGTTCATCTTATCACGACCCCAAAGAACATGGATCGAGATGTTGGTTTCCGGATAGAGCGCATAGATCATGAAACGGTTGCCCGCATAGATCGTCTCTTCCTCGCGCAGATCTAGCACCACCAGATTGTCATGGACCGTGGAGCAGCGTTTGATCTGTTCCTTAAACTTCGGCTCATGATCAAAATACAGATCAACCCGCTCTGCCACATCGGGCAGCTCCAGGATCTGCTCGATGCTGTGATTGCGGCAATAGTCGATCAGTTCCATCATCAGGGCGTAATTGGAGATCCGGAATTCCCGGAACCGCCCCAAGCCGGTGCGGGCATCCATCAGGAAGTTCAGCAACTCCCAGCCTTTGGGCTCCAGCACCTCTTCCATATTATATTGGGCGCTGTCGCCCTTATCGACGGCTTCCATCATGTCTTCGGAGATGCCCGAGAACACGCTATTGCCGCCATAATAGTCCCACACCACCCGGGCCGCTGAGGGGGCCAGGGGATCAATAATGTGGTTGTCCTTTTTGCCCACCCGAATGGTTTCGGACAGGTGGTGGTCAAAGGCCAAATGGACGCCATCCACATAGGGAAGGTTGGTGGTGATGTCCTTGGCCGTCACGTCCACCGTGCCATCTTGCATGTCCTTTGGGTGGACAAACTTGATGTCGTCGATCAGATCGAGCTCTTTCAACAAGGCGGCACAAACCAAACCATCAAAATCGCTGCGGGTCACCAAACGGAACTTATCGTCCGCCATCGCTCTTCCTTCCCAAATCTCATAAACAACAGGACGGGCCGTCCGCATCGGACCCCATGTCCATGGGGTGTATCCCTTCGCACTGCCCGGCGAAGAGCCTACCCCAGGGCCACCTGCGTGACCCTTTGGGCATAGGCACTTACCTTACCTGGGCCGACAGGAGGGGGCAACGCTGTGTTTGCGGCATATAGATGTTTCGTCCCGGTGTCAGAACAAGGGGGTGCCTCGCCTTGGAATACGCCGCAAGAGCGGCTAAAAGGGTCTTCGGCTGTCCATTTGTCAGAAACTGCCGTGAAACCGATGACCGCGCCCACATTTTGCCCCGCCGCCCCGATGCCGCCCGCATCCGCCCCTGCCCGGTCACACCACCGAGAGGACGGACTTGGTCTGCGCCCCCGAACCGCCGTTTTGGTGGCCCTGCTAACGGTGCTGGGCTTGAGCGCCTGCGACGGGACCTATGTGGATTATCGGCGGGAAACCATTGATGACCCCATCCTGATCCAGCGGGGCACAGAGGCCTTGGCCGCCGTGTGCCATCGCTCGCCCTTCACACCCCGGGCGGAGCTGGACCGGATGGGCCGAGACTTCTGTGCCCGCCGAGGCCAGCGCGCCGAGTTCAAACGCACCGCCTTGCTCGGCTGTTCGGTTTCTCACCCCTATATCACGACCTATGACTGCGTCGGCCCGGTGCGGAATTTCTACCGCGAACCGGAAGCGGCCAACCTGCAGAACAGTCCGGGCATCCCGCAACCGCCCCCGCCGCCCTATGCCACGGCGCCAGGCTCCGGCGTCCCTGGTGCGCCGGGCACGACGGCAGGCTCGCGTCTGGTGATCCCCGATGCGCGTGGCCTGCCGCGAGATCTGGAGCCCATTGGCCCCGGCGTGGATGGCGGCTGGGAAGAGGGTATTTGGGGTCAAGGCGGGCTGCCGGATCTGCCTTCATATTAGGTCAAAACCCGCAAGCTCTTTTTACGGGTAGAACCCATGCACGTTGCTATCCTTGAAAAACCCACCAAACTTTGATCTGTATAGCCCCAACAACACCGCGCCCGACCAAACCGGGTGTCAATTAACAACCGGGAGCCGGATTATGGGGATCAATCAGTGCCACAATTTTCACGATTTTCGGGCTCTGGCGAAGTGGCGCCTGCCAGGACCCATCTTTAATTACATTGATGGCGGGGCTGATGACGAAGTCACCCTGCGCAAAAACACCGACAGCTACAATGCGGTGGATTTGGTGCCCAATGTCCTGCGCGGGGTGAAAGACATTGATCTGTCGGTGACTGTGATGGGCCAGAAGCTGGCAATGCCGGTTTACTGCTCTCCGACCGCCTTGCAGCGCCTGTTCCACCATCAGGGCGAGCGCGCCGTTGCCGCCGCTGCGGCCAAATACGGCACCATGTTTGGCGTTTCCTCCTTGGGCACCGTCAGCCTGGAAGAGCTGCGCAAGAAGCATGACACGCCGCAGGTCTATCAGTTCTACTTCCATAAAGATCGAGGCCTAAACAAGGCCATGCTGCAGCGGGCCAAAGAGGCCGGGGTCGAGGTGATGATGCTGACCGTGGACAGCATCACCGGTGGCAACCGGGAGCGGGACCTGCGCACCGGCTTTTCCATCCCCTTCCGGCTGACCCTGGGCGGCATGATCCAATTCGCCATCAAGCCGATGTGGGGCATCAACTATGTCACCCACGAATCCTTCAAGCTGCCGCAGTTGGACGAGCATGTGGATATGAGTGACGGCGCGATGTCCATTGGCCGCTATTTCACCGATATGCTTGATCCGTCGATGGATTGGGATGATGTGGCCGAGATGGTCAAGGAGTGGGATGGCCAGTTCTGCCTGAAGGGCTTGATGTCCATTGAGGACGCCAAGCGTGCGGTCGATATCGGCTGCACCGGCATTGTGCTGTCCAACCATGGTGGACGGCAGTTGGATGGCTCCCGCACGGCCTTCGATCAACTGGGCGAAATCGTCGATGCCGTCGGCGATAAGATCGATGTCATGGTCGATGGCGGTGTCCAGCGCGGCACCCATGTGCTGAAGGCCCTGTCCATGGGAGCCAAGGCGGTTGGGGTCGGCCGCGCCTATCTCTATCCCCTGGCCGCTGCGGGTCAAGCGGGTGTGGAGCGGGCCCTTGAGCTGATGCGCACGGAAATCGAACGCGACATGCGCCTGATGGGGGTTAGCTCTGTGGCCGAGCTGTCGCGCGGAAACTTGCGCTACACGGCCGATGCGGCGGTGAAGCTGTAGGGGGAAAGAGGGAGAGCGGTTTTTTTATCGCTCGCCTTCGGCTCGCTAAGCCCTGTTTTGTTTCGTTCGGGCTTCGCCCTCACTGAGCCCTCAAGCGCCGGGCGCCTCCGGCTTGGCTTACGGCGCCATGGGGCGCCGGACCCGCAGTC
>JBMYTN010000094.1:0-4712 GCA_049604415.1 Rhodospirillaceae bacterium
CAGCTTGATCGCACTTAAAGGGAGGCAGTGTCAGGTGAATACCGTCTTTGTACACACATGGACTATTATGAAATGCAGGACTACTTAGCAGGCAATAATAGGGAAAAAATCGTTTCTGACGTAGAGAAACGAATTAGACAGTATCAACATTATCTTGCAATAATAAGAGATAGATTTGGGCATTGGGAAGCTTTTGCCGAGTTCTTCACACCAGGCAATTTTTCAGACCAAGTCGGAGAGGCGCGTGGAACGGTGTTCTCATATGATACATATGAAGATTCGCGCCAAAGACACGCAAAAGCTTACAGTGATGGGAAACGCCAATATGAAATAGACTATCCTTTACTTTCCAATTGGCTTAAAGCCTATGGGTGGTAGAATATCAGGGCTTCAGGCAATGCAGTGGTATTTTGTTTAAAACGCTCACTTTCTATTCTGGTTTTCGGGCGTTTTTACAATTTCATCAACAACCCAAAACAGGATGCTCAATTTCTGTGCCTATGATGTGTTTCAAGGCGTTATTGGCGAGCACTCAAACAATCCGCAATGCACCCTGTTTTGGATTTTTTTGTTTCTTTGAACGGACAGACGAACAACGGCGACATTCATAATAAAAAACTACCATAAACTCTGTCCATATTATTTATATTTTAGTAATTTCGTCTTTCATTTTCTTTTTATTTATTACGCAAATTTCACTTTGCAGATAAATACAAAACTGTTACTCAATTTTGAGCACTAATATCTCGACAGCCATAGTAGAGGTAGGACAAAGAATGCGATGGAAACTTCTACTCTGGGGCACATTTATCTTAGGCTTCGCCACACCAATTGCGAAGCTGGCAGCATCTGATGGCAATAGCATTACATGCACTGTGCACTATGACCACATATGCGACAGGTACACTTGCACGTCTCATGCTCCGAAAGATGACCGCATTGTCATTGACGAGTCCATTGTAAAAATATGTAATGATGGAACATGCAAAAGAGTTGGTCATCCACCTGAAATCATCAACACAGATAAATATCGGACATTCAAATATTGGAATAATATTTTTGTGAAGGTAGATTTAACAACAGGTGACTTTATAAACGTTAAAGTTTTTGATTTGACAATACACAGGTCCATCGGGAAATGCACTGGAACTCTATTTGAGAAGTGATGGTTCGAGACTCAAGTAAATCATTATGAAATTTTTACCGCACTCCAACAGAATATTTTTCGAATTTTTGAAGGGCACCAGAAAGGTAAAGAAAAAATGAAATACACTCTCAGATTTTTCAGCACCTTACTTGGATTAGTCCTTGTTCAAGCTGGCACACCAGCGTTGGCGACGGATGAGACACCTCTCATTTGCCCAGTTAATATTGAACAGGTTTGCATTCATGAAACCTGCACGGTAGATCCACATACAAATCTACAAATAATAATAGAAAGTCGAAAAGTGAATCACTGTCACGGCGTTGAATGCGAGGTCATTGGAATTTCTGGCCAGCTTGAAGACACAGGTAAGTATCGTACTTACTATTACCGGCCCGAAGGTATTTTAAAAATTAACATGAGCACCGGTGCATTTGTCGACATTGTATTGCAAGAAATTTTCGTCCACCGTTCTGTCGGATTCTGCGAAGGTGATCGATTTGATCAGTAAAGTACCAAATTTTCAGAGACCTTAAGAAGGTTAGCGCAGAACATGAAGCCATTCGACGACATAGCCTTAGCTGCCTTAATCACTATCTGCGTTGGCGCCGTTGCAACGCCCGCTATGGCTGTGGACGACGGTAAAATTATTTGTACATTCACATATGAGGAAGTGTGTAAAAGAGTGTTATGCACAATGCGAAAACCTGAAAATGAAACATTTGTTATTAGGAATAAATCGGTTTCCCATTGTGTGGAAGAAGATTGCTCATCTATTGATGCAGCAGTAAGTTATCTTAATGGACAGGACTTTCATTCCTTCGCCTTTGAAGAGGGTGGTTTTTTAATAGCAAGACCATATACCGGCAAATTTATAGCTGTTAAATCAGTTGAATTGACAATATACCGGAGTGGAGGAACATGCGAGATTAGTTCCCTACAATAGCATTAGGTATTTTGCAGGACTTTGCATATCGTGTTCGTTTTCGAAATCAATCTTTAATTTTCTCTACCGAATATACTTCGGCTCAGAATGACGGAGAAGCAGTGAACTAATTGCCGAAGTTAGGCCTAGGGTACAGTTTTTTACAGTAAAGCACCCCCTATCGTCTGCAAAGAAAGAGCACAAGAGAGAAACCATGGTAGGATTGGAAAGGTCTAATGTCTGGTTGTCACTAGCGACCCTGCTTGTCATAGGCTCAGCAACCTTGGAAACCTCGGCCGCTGCAACAGAGTCAGGACAGCTGACCTGCTATGTTCTTTATGAACATAGGTGCGATGAATTAACATGTATATCCTACCGTCCGCATGATACTAAGTTTGTGTTTAATGACTCCATTGGTTTAATTTGTGACAAGGGCGAGTGTTCTCCGGTGGAATTTCCCACCAAATTTAAACAAATAGAAAAACATCTTATCGGGTATGGCCCCTCTGTTGGGTTTATCAAAGTTGATCCTACAACTGGAGAATTTGTAGATATAAAAACGTTTGATTTTAAAGTCATCCGATGCGAAGGCAGTCTTATTGAGGAGTCGAGATAAATTCGTTTTGTAATAGTTTTGAGGTATTATTTTTTTCTTTACTGGCGGAGGCAATCTGATGCGAGGTTCATACAAGTGGTGTAGAAGAATAGCGACTTGTGCCGCTCTCGCGTTCTGTTCTACGGTTTATAGTGTGTCCGTGTTGGCCACTGAAGCAGACCAAATCACCTGCAAAGTGTTTTATCGGCACTCTTGTGAAGAATTAACCTGTAGTTCCAATCTGTACGTGAATGAATCTATGATCGTGAACCGACAAGGCCTCACGCAGTGCCTTGACGGTGATTGTGTATTTATAGGAGGGCCGACAAATATCGAAAACCAGGCCCAGTACCGTACTTATTACTACGACAAAGAAGCTTTTCTAAAAATAAATATGGAGACGGCTGCTTTTTTTAATATTTTGACATTAGATATGATGGTTTTCCGATCCGTTGGCAAATGCGAAGGCCCTGGATTAGAAAAGAACTAAACCAATGGCAACGCTAATAAAAGAAACGTAATTCCCCTGAATTTGCGCAAACGTCGCCCTCAATACCAGTAAACGCACCTACAAACCGATGGGTGCCCCGTGGCGTCCTCGGCACATAAACACACCGCATCTCTGCCCCCATCAACGCCACACCCACCCGACCCCGCCCCGCTTCGGCGGGGTTTTTTGTTGGAGCACAGCCCGCCCATGGAGATAGAACTCTCAACCCCCCGGGTCTTCCTGCCGCTGCTACAGCCCTCGCGCTATAAGGGGGTCTATGGCGGTCGGGGCTCCGGCAAATCCCATGATCGGGCCGCCGCCCTGATCGAATATTGCGCCCTGAACCCCGGCACCCGGGCCGTCTGCGTTCGCGAAGTGCAAAAGACCCTGAAGGAAAGCGCCAAACGGCTGTTGGAAGCCAAAATCAACGCCATGGGTCTGTCCGAGGCCTTCGACATCAAATCCGCCGAGATCAAAACCCCAGGCAATGGCGTGATCATCTTCCAGGGCATGCAAGACCACACCGCCGAAAGCATCAAATCGCTTGAGGGCTTCAACATCGCCTGGGTCGAAGAAGCCCAATCCCTGTCCGGCCGCAGTCTGGAACTGCTGCGCCCGACCATCCGCGCCCCAGGCTCCGAAATCTGGTTCACCTGGAACCCCCGCGATGCCTCTGACCCGGTGGACAAGTTCTTGCGCGGCAACAAACCCCCCGAGGACAGCATCCTGGTCCGGGCCAACTACTCCGATAACCCGTTCTTCCCCGCCGAGTTGGAGGCCGAACGCCGCCACGACCTGGCCCACAACCGCGACCGCTACGCCCATATTTGGGAAGGGGCCTATGAGCCCGTCGCCGTCGGCGCCATCTGGGCCCGCCATAAGATCAATGAGCACCGCCGCGACACCCCGCCGCTGCTCAAGCGCATTGTCGTTGCCGTCGACCCCGCCGTCTCCAGCGAACCCGGCAGCGATGAACATGGCATCATCGTCTGCGGCGTCGGCGAGGACGGGCGCGGCTATGTGCTCGACGATGCCTCCCTGCGCGGCGCCCCCCGGCAATGGGCCGACCGTGTTGTCGCCGCCAGCGACCGCTGGGAGGCCGACGCGGTGATCATCGAGCGCAACCAAGGCGGCGATATGGTTCGCCACACCCTGGAAGCTGCCAGACCCTCGGGCCTGCGCATCCTGGAGGTCACCGCCACCCGGGGCAAACATGTCCGTGCCGAGCCGATCTCTGCGCTCTATGACCTCGGGCGGATCTCCCATGTCGGCACCTTCGATGCGCTGGAGGACCAGATGTGCAAAATGACGGCGGCTGGCTATGAAGGCCCCGGCAGCCCCGACCGCTGTGATGCGTTGGTTTACGCCATGACCGAGCTGTTCCCCACGGTCAAAAAAGCCGGGCAAGCCCCCCGCAAACGCACCCACCCCGGCTTCGGCCAAGGCGGCTGGATGGGCTAACCAAGCAGGGCCGGGCAGGGCCGGGCAGGGCCCGGAGCCCAAATGCTTCCCAGCAGGGGGAGTGTGGTACTTTGCCTGAAGCCGGGTGCCCACAATA
>JBMYTN010000095.1:0-4131 GCA_049604415.1 Rhodospirillaceae bacterium
AAAGTGTTGGGTATTGCCGCGCCGATCCGTCAGAGTCCGACTGGCGACTCCCGGGATATCTGGAGAGCGCGCTAAAAAACGAACTCTTCGGCATCAACAAAATCGGACACAACCGGCGAACTGGCATCATACATCACCCGCTGGCCGAAGGCCTCGCCATGGCGGGAGATCAAGACAATCCGACCGGAGCCACCCTCATTGACCAGGGCCACCAGACGACCGCCATCGGCCAGCTGATCGCGCAATTCCGTCGGCACCGATGGGATCGACCCGCAGGCAATGATGATCACGTCATAGGGGGCTTGCTTGGCATAGCCTTCCCGCAGAGAACCGGGGATGACCACCGCATTGTCCGTGCCCAATTCGACCAGGCTTTCGGTGGCCTTGGCAACCAGCTCCTCATTGCTTTCCACCGCCACGACCGTTCCGGCCATCCGCGACAGCACCGCCGTGGAATAACCGGTGGCACAGCCAACATCGAGCACCAGATCGCCCTCTTTGATCGCAGCGGTTTGGAGCATGCGGCCCATGCTGACGGGTTCGAGCAACCAGCGACCCTCGGTCAGGGGCAGGTCTTCATCCACATAGGCCACACCTTTATAGCCCGTAGCGAGAAAGGGTTCCCGGGGCACCGCGCCCATGGCCTCGATCACCAACGGGTCGGTCACCCGGTTGGTCTGGATCTGGTTCGCGACCATGTTGGCGCGAGCAAGCGCGTAATCCATGGATCCCCCCTTTACGGTCTCACATTCTTCATGCAGATGATCCCCCTCATCCACCCTGCCTCTAATAGCCCCCTGAACCGGCGCTGACAATGTTCCATAGCCATCGTCGATGAAGAAAGCCTGTCTTGATGTCCGGCTTTTCCGGGCACAACGCGGACAGAACCGAGGCTTTGGAAACCGATTTCCAGCTTGACTGAGAACAAAACAAGAACTAGAACATTAGAAGAACATTGAGCCCCAATCGCTCAGCATGGATCAAAGCGCGCAACGCTGTTTCGGGTGGAAAGGATCTTTGGCGATGTCTTCTAAGACGGTTTCTTCTGATACCCATGGTCAAGGCGAGGCTGGCTTGCCCTCTGGTCTCCCCGCTGGACCGGTGCGCAAAACCCTGCCCGAAGCCCTGAAGGCCCGGATCAAACGCCTGGAACGGGGCCGGGATGGTCGGGAAGCCCCAGACGATGCCATCGGGTCCCAAGGACCTGGAACCGCCCAGATCCTGCGCTTTGATGTGCCGGAGTTGGACCGCGCTTTGCCCGGTGGCGGACTGGCCATGGGACGGCTGCATGCGGTGGAGGGGGCCGGAACGGATTTTGAAGGCCCGGCAACGGCCTTTGCCGCCCTGCTCGCCGCCCGGGCGTTAGCCCTGCGCCCCGGCGGCACCGTGCTGTGGTGTCTGCGCCGGGGCCAGGATGACAGCCTGTTTCCCCCGGGTTTGGCCAGCTTGGGCCTGGCCCCGGAAGATTTGCTGATCCTGCGGGTTAGCAGTGAAACCGACATGCTCTGGGCCATGGAAGAGGCCCTGCGCTGCCCAGCCATTGCCGCCGTGGTCGGTCAGGTCCGCAAGCCCGGAGCCACACCGGCCCGACGGCTGCAATTGGCCGCCGAGACCGGCGGTGGGCTCGGCCTATTCCTGCTCCGCCGCCCGCAGCGCCCGGCCCCTGCCGCCAAAAACGCCTCCCCCTTCGCCGCATCGGCCTTTGAACGCCATCAACCACCGGGGCGCGACCAGCCCGGCGTCGGGGTTTGCGTTACCCGCTGGGACGTGGCCTCTAGCCCGGCCGCCCCGGCCCCCTGGAGCGCCGCCCCGGGCCGTCAAGGCGGCTTGGGTGCCCCGCGCTGGCGCTTGGCCCTGCGGCGCTGCCGGGGTGGTCTGCCCTTTGAAACGACCATGGAGTGGAATGATGAAACGGGTCATGTCCGTGTGGTTCCCGACCTTCCGCACCGACCGGCTTTGTCGTCCGGGCATGCCATACGCCGGGTGGCATGATCGCCCCTTCGCCCTGATCGGTCGGCGTGGCAGCGGCGTGGCCTTAAGCGCGGTCAATGCCACCGCCCTGCAGGACGGGTTGGGTCCGGGCATGCCGTTGACCGATGCCCGGGCCTTGCAACCGGCCTTGAGCGTCGCGCCGGAAGATCCCGTCGCCGAAGCCGCCACCCTAGCCCGGTTGGCCGATTGGTGTGGCCGCTTCACCCCTTGGACCCGGGAAGACCCGGCTCCGGGGGATGGCAATGGGGCCGGAATCTGGCTGGATGTCAGCGGCTGCGCCCATTTGTTTGGCGGCGAAACGGCTTTGCTGTCCCAAGTCACCGAAAAACTGGCCGCCCTGGCCTTTCCCGCCCGGGCTGGCTTGGCCGATAGTCCCGGTGCGGCCTGGGCCGCCGCCCGGCATCTGACCTCCGCCGACCAGCCTTTTGCCCAAATCCCCACCGGGGCGGCCCGGCAGATGCTCTCCCGTCTGCCGCCGGAAGCCCTGCGCCTGCCGGCCAAAACCTTAGAGACCCTGGAGCGGCTGGGGATCCGACGGGTTGAGGAGCTGTTGGCTTTGCCCCGCGCGCCCCTGGTCAACCGCTTCGGCCCAGAAACAGCCAAGCGGCTGGACCAAGCCCTGGGCCGCCTGCCTGAGCCGATCAATCCGCGCCGTCCGCCCGCCCCCTCTTTGGCCCGGCTGGCCTTTGCCGAACCCATCGGCCAGCGCGAAGACATTGCTTTGGCCCTGCGGCGGCTGCTCACCGTGCTCTGCGACCGCCTGGAACAGGACCATCGCGGGGCCCGCGCCCTGGAGCTTTGCGTTTTCCGGGTCGATGGCTCGGTCGCACGGGCCGCCGTCGGCACCGCCCGCCCGGATCGCTCCGTGGCCCGCTTAGCCCGGCTGTTTGACGGGCGGTTGGACAGCCTGGATCCGGGGTTTGGCATTGAGGCCCTGACCGTCTCCCTGCTGGCCGACGAGCCCCTAACCGCGCAACAAAAAAGCTGGACCGACAAAGCCGCCGCCCAACCCTCCAATAGCCCCGCTGCCACGGCACCCGGTACCCGCACTGCCGATCAGGCCGCCGAGCTGGCAGCCCTGGCGGACCGGCTGGGCGCGCGCTTGGGAACAGAAGCCCTGCGCCGCCCGCATCTGACCCAACATCACCGCCCGGAGCGCGCCTGGATCGAAACCAAACCCTTTACCCCTGCGCCAAAAACCGCCCTGTCCTCGCAGTCCGGCAACATCCCGCCCGTTGGACAAAAGCGGGTTGGGCAGCCGGTCCGGCTCTATGGCAGCCCCCGGGCGGTGCCCCTGCCCTGGCCCGTCTCCCCAGAGGCCTATCCACGCCGAGACCCCTGGCGCGACCACGCTCCCGATTGGTGGGTTGGGCCAGCAGCGGACAGCATGGCGACCCGCTGGGTCAGGGTGGAAACCCCAGAGGGGCTGCGCCTGACCCTGGCCCGGGCAGCCCCGCCGGGACCAGAGGAGGACCAAGAGCCAGAGCAAGACGAAGAGAAGGCGAAATGGGCCTGTTACGGGGTGTGTCCTTAAGGTTTTTACGCTCGCCTTCGGCTCGCTGTGCCCTCAGACGCCGGGCGGCCTCCGGCCTTGGCTTTCGCTCCGCTGCGCTTCGCGGGCGCTCAGCGCGCCAGTCGCGATCCTGCGGATCGCTCCAGGTTCCCTGAGGCGAGGGAGTGGTTTGATGTCATTAGTTTTTTTGCTGCCCTCAGACGCCGGGCGGAGTCTTTTTGCTGCCCTCAAACGCCGGGCGGCCAGGGCTTTTTCAGCCGAAGTGGGAACCGGTTCGGCGCTTCGAAAAAGCCCTAACAAAAGACTCCTTGGCTTACGGATCCTAAAGGATCCGGGGCCTCCCCGCCGCCGCATGGCGGCAGCTTTAAAGTTCTGGACCCGGAGGGTCCGGGGCCTAGTCGCGCCCTTTCAGGACGCTCCAGGCTCCCTGAGGCGAGTTGGACACTGTTTTTCGGTGCCAGATAAAGGGTGCAACTACATATGTAGTTGCGCTCTTTGCATGGCACCGAGAAATGGCACAAAAGTCTTCTCAGGGAACCTGGAGCAATCCGCAGGATTGCGACTGGCGCGTTGAGCGCCCGGACCCGAATGGGTCCGTAAGCCAAGCCGGAGGCGCCCGGCGCTTG
>JBMYTN010000096.1:0-4020 GCA_049604415.1 Rhodospirillaceae bacterium
ACCCTTCGCCATCTGACCCAGCTTAACGCTGATGTCCCCTCTGACATACAAGGGCCTAGTGAGGGCGAAGCCCGAACGAAACAAACTCGGGCTTAGCGAGCCAAAGGCGAGCGAAAAAAAAGAACGATGGCACCAGCCAACGCTCTTTTCTCCATCCTTAGTCCAAATAATCGTGGGCCAGGACTTCCGCGATCTGGACCGTGTTCAAGGCCGCGCCCTTGCGCAGATTGTCCGACACACACCAGAAGCTGATCCCGTTTTCCACGGTCACATCATCGCGGATCCGGCTGACATAAACCGGGTCCTCGCCAGAGCATTCCACCGGCGTGACATAGCCCTCGTCAGCCCGGTGATCGACCACGATCACGCCTTCGGCCTCATGGAAGACCTCCCGCGCGCTTTCGAAATCAATCGGCTTTTCAGTCTCAATGTTGATGTATTCCGCATGGCCAACAAAGGCCGGCACCCGGCAGCAATTGGCATGGACCTTGATCGCCGGGTCCAAGATCTTCTTGGTCTCGGCCATCATTTTCCATTCTTCCTTGGTCGCTCCGTCATCCATGAACACATCAATATGCGGGATGACATTGAACGCGATCTGCTTGGTGAACTTCTTCTGGAAGTCCGTATAGGGCTGATTGACGAAAATGCCCTTGGTCTGATTGAACAGCTCGTCCATGGCATCCTTGCCGCCGCCGGAGACGGACTGGTAGGTGCTGACCACCACCCGCTTGATGCCAAAGGCCTTATGCAGCGGCTTCAGCGCCACCACCATCTGGATGGTCGAGCAGTTCGGATTGGCAATGATGCCCTTCTTGGTGTAGCCCGCCACCGCATCCGGATTGACCTCGGGCACCACCAAAGGCACATCCGGGTCCATACGGAACTGGCTGGTGTTGTCCACCACAACACAGCCCTGGGCCGCTGCCTTGGGGCTGAACACCTTTGAGACCGAAGCGCCCGGAGAGCTGAGCGCAATATCCACCCCAGTGAAATCGAAGGTCTCCAGATTCTGGACCTTCAGGACCTCATCCTCGCCAAAGGACACCTCACGGCCCGCCGAGCGCGGCGAGGCCAGGGCGATCACTTCAGAAACGGGAAATTCCCGTTCAGACAGAATGGAGAGCAGTTCCCGGCCCACATTGCCGGTCGCGCCAATGACGGCGACGCGATAGCCGTTGTTGCGATATGCCATGGTCGTCTTCCCTTTTCCCGCGAGCCGTCTGGGGTGTTGGTACCGTCCACCCTCTCCCGGGACCCTGGACTTACTTCAGGGGACATCCGGTGCGGGGGACCGGAAGCTACCCCCGCCAGCTCGCATTATCAAGGGAAGCAACCGTCTCCTTTAATCTGCCACCGGCCGCAAAGTGCCCTTGCCGTCAACCCAGTCGGCAAAGGTGGCCGGCGCCCCGGTAGTTCGGGTCGCCACGGTGGTGGTCGGTTTCGACGGTTTGGTGCTCGGCTTATCGCCATAGAACAGGTGCACGCCAACGGTGGTGGTCTTGTTCAGACGCTTGGACCAGCTGGGGTTCACATTGACATGGTGGTACCACAGCGCACCCTCCGTCGGGTCGCCAATGGCGTTGTCCGGGCGCAGCAAAGAAATCGCCAGCAGCACTGAGGACCGCCACGCGCCTTTTTCATGCGGGACATCATCACGGCCATCGCAATACCAGGAGAACTGGCACAGGCCGGGCTTTTTGGACCGGTTTTCGGTCACAACATCACAGATGGTGCCGGGGAAGCGCGGATCCTGGGCGCGGTTCAGCACCACTTGGGCCACGGCGACGCGGCCCTGCAAGGATTCACTGCGGGCTTCCCAATAGTCATTCAGGGCCAGGCACAGCATTTGCCGCTTTGAGACCACCAGAGATGCCGAGCCGACACGAATGTCCTGGGGCATCTTGGGCAGGTCAATGGCGTGAGCGTTGACGACACTGGCGACCAGCGCCACCAGAGCAAGTGCGATAACCTTCATTCTTCCATCCCGTCGCTCGGCCCACCTTGTTGTGGTTCAAGCCCCCTTTTTTGCATCCCGCGCTGTGCGCTTTGGGTTCTGCGATTTGGGAGCAAGACCGGTTGGTCCCGGTACGACGGTCTCCTTCTTAAGTTTCTTGACAAGTCACCCCAGGGCCTGCCAACCGCCACCAAAAGCGGGGCCAGAGACCTGAGATGAGGCACGCAATGCGCGCCGTCCTGTTTTGGGTATCAGGGCTTATGCTGCGCCGCAACAATTATTTTGCACTGCAACATATGGCGAAATTATGAGCAAAATGCCTATAATTTCCCCGAACTCCGCCCTGTACATGAAGAAATTCGGCCCGCTGCTCAAGATCCCGTGAGCAAGGCCGCGTTAACCTTTTCCCCCACTGTGGCGGTTCCGCCACAACCCTGAAAGAGGAAAGACACAGTTTCAAGCGCTTGGCGAGATGCGGTTGTGGAGACTTACAGTCTTTCCCGGAGCCGACATGACCGAGTCTTGCCGCCTCAAAGGCTTTACCGCGCCGCAGCAATTCAATCCAAAGGATCGGAGTCGAACATCCGTCGCAGCCCGAAAAAGAGAACAGGCAATAGGTCACCCCATCGCCTGTTCCAAACAAGGCCTAGAGCCCTATTAGATCGAATAGGGCTCTAGAACGGCCTGAAGGACGACGCCTCACCAAAAGACCTCATCCCTGATCGAGGCTTAAACCCCGGCCTTTTCCATTTCGGCAATCAGGGCATCGCCCATGCCCTCGGTGCCGGTCAGAGTGCCGCCCTCTTGCATGATGTCACCGGTGCGCAGACCGCTTTCCAGCACCGCTTTGGCGGCATTGTCGACCAGATCGGCCTCCGCAGGCATATCAAAGCTGTAGCGCAGGGCCATGGAGAAGCTGAGCACCGTGGCCAGCGGGTTGGCCTTGCCCTCGCCCGCAATATCCGGGGCGGAGCCATGGACCGGCTCATACATCGCTTTGACAACGCCGCGCTCATCCGCAGCGCCCAAAGAGGCCGAGGGCAGCATGCCCAGCGAGCCGGTCAGCATGGCCGCACAGTCGGACAGCAGATCGCCGAACAGATTGTCGGTGACGATGACATCAAACTGTTTCGGGGTGCGGACCAGCTGCATGGCGCAGTTGTCGGCATACATGTGGGACAGCGCGACCTCCGGATAGTCCGAAGCCAGCTTGGTGACTTCCTCCCGCCACAGAATGCCGCTTTCCATCACATTGGCTTTTTCGACGCTGCACAGCTTCTTGCCGCGCTTCATGGCCAGGTCATAGGCCACATGGGCCACCCGGACGATTTCATGGGTGTCATAGACCTGGGTGTTGACCCCGCGCCGTTCGCCATTGCCCAGATCGGTGATGCCCCGGGGCTCACCGAAATAGACCCCGCCGGTCAGCTCGCGCACAATCATGATGTCCAGCCCGGCGACCAGATCAGTCTTCAGGGAAGAGGCTTCGGCCAAGGCATCGAACACCAAAGCGGGGCGGAGATTGGCAAACAGGGCCATCTCCTTGCGCAGGCGCAGCAGGCCGCGCTCCGGCTTGACCGCGAAGGGCAGGTCATCCCATTTCGGACCGCCCACGGCCCCCAGCAGCACCGCATCGGCCTGTTGGGCCAGGTCCATGGTGGCATCAGTCAGCGGCACGCCATGGGCATCATAGGCGGCCCCGCCGACCAGATCCTCTTCGACTTCGAAGGCCGTGCGGCCCGAGGCGTTCAGCCGATCAATGATGCGACGCACCTGGCCCATCACTTCGGGGCCAATGCCATCACCGGGCAGGAACAGGATCTTCTTGGTCGCAGGCATGGGTTAGGGTCCTCCGAGGGAGTCGTCATTTTCGATTGAAACAGTCCGCCGGATCCGGCGTCCTGAAGGAATGTTCTGGAAATGCGGTGGGCAACCACACCGCATTTCCCAAGCGACCGACCGGTCGCCGCGCCTTATGGCGCGAAAGCCAAGGCCGGAGGCCGCCCGGCGACTGAGGGCACATGTATTGATCCAAGGGATCAATACAAAAAAAACTGACCGAC
>JBMYTN010000097.1:0-3656 GCA_049604415.1 Rhodospirillaceae bacterium
GATCAGCAAGTATTTTTTCACGCCCCTAGTTGACGCGCGATGTAACTTATTATTTAAATCTTTTGTAGATAAAGTGCCTTTTTGAGTCTTTCTAAACTTTAATTCTATCCACCATTTAACTGGTTCAATTTTCTGTGATGCATCGATTTCGAAAGAAACTGCTTCGATGTCTCGCCCACCGTCAGGGCCGCTTCCCTCAAATACGTGGGATATTTTAAATTCATGCATTCTGAGTAAAAAAAGAGCTGCGTTAAGAAGATCTTCTTCATTATTTATATTGGAGAATTCTAAAGGCATAGATAATTATCAGTTATCAAGCATTTACTACAAAAGTAATTTATTTTATTATTTTTATTGATATTTTAAAATTGTGTATTTTAAATTTAATTGTCAGTATAATTTATGCGAAATAGAGTATTTGCTGTTTCTAAAGCAGTCCGCAAGCTACTATCGCTCACTTGAGTATAAATTTGTGTTGTTGCTATGCTAGCATGGCCAAGAAGCTTTTGCACAAAACGGATGTCCACCCCTGCTTCGATTAATTGAGTTGCTGCAGTATGGCGGATCATATGAGGCGTCACCCGACGCGAAACATTTGACCGCTTAGCCAAAGAGCTTAAGCGACGACGCAATATTTCTGGTGTCCAAACTTCACAATCAGACCCAATCAACAGGTTTTCGGTCACCGGTTGATATTGGCTGCGGCGCTTCAGATAGACCTGCAGCAATGCCTTGGCTTCCTTGCCCGACAAGAACACCTGGCGCTCCCGATTGCCTTTGCCATGGACCAGCAAACCATCCTCTCCAACGGTCAAATCTGCGATGCGCAGATTTGTCAACTCACTGACCCGGACTCCGCTGACAAACATAATGACGATAGCGAGATGCATAGTGAGGGCCGAAAAGCCGCCCTGCTCCATTTCCCACCGCGAGCGGCTCAGCAAGCGGCGCATATCCTCCTTTGACAGCGCACGCGGTAAACGGCGTGGCAAGCGGATGGACACGTCCATTCGATTAAACGGATTGACCTCAATAAGCTCCTCTCGTTCCAGCAACTTAAACAGTTGTTTTAAGGTGGCTAGTCGCCTTTTAATGGTGGCCTCGGCCAATCCCTCATCGCGAAGCATATGGCTGATATAAATGCGTAAGTCGTCGCGCGATATGGATGTAATTGGTTTTTGGGCCCGGATTTGGGTCGCAGCATGGGCGAGATCAATCTCATAAGCCCGCAGCGTATGGGGAGAAAGAGTTTTGGTATCACGGCAATGGTCGAGAAACACCAACGAGGCATCTCGGAACGACATTGTCATTGTAAATCTCCGGTTATTTTACTAACCGGTCAATAAAACTCATCGCCATATTTTGCAAGCCACTCTCTATACTCGCAGCGCTCCATTCTGGATGTCATGGGGTATCAAGCCCAGCCGATGGTTTGTGCTTTATCAGTAAATTGGCCAAACCCTAAAATTTTGGGCTTGTAAATCTTCCTGGAAATCATAAATTTTCTTTATAAATCAATGGCTTGGCGGAGCGGGAGGGATTCGAACCCTCGGTACCGGTTATCCCAGCACGGCGGTTTAGCAAACCGCTGGTTTCAGCCACTCACCCACCGCTCCGGAGCCACCCCCATAGCGGCTGTTTTACCTATGGGGGCTCAAAAGAAGACGGGACATCTATCAACTCCAGGGCACCCGGTCAAGCCCTGGCAATACCATTAATGTCATTCCGTTGCGCTTGGTCTTGCGAAGGCCCCATGGGGCCGCTATGACCGCCCCTAACACCCCTTGTTCTTCCTGCCAAATTGGTCCCAGTCCATGCCCGCATCCGCGCTGAAATCCGCCCTGCCCGTCGTCATCCTGCGACTGACCTGTGAAGACCGTCCGGGCATTGTCCAAGCGGTCGCCACCGCCATCGCCGACCATGACGGCAATATCCTGGAGAGCAATCAGTTCGGCGACCCCTCCACCGGGCAATTCTTCATGCGGGTGCGGTTCCATTTCCCGGATCCGGACGCCTTTGCCTTCTATTTCAAACCCATCGCCACCCGCTTTTCCATCCGGGCTGAAATCACCAAAGAAGCCGAGATCGGGCGGGTGATGATCTTGGTCTCCAAGCAAGACCATTGCCTGGTCGACCTGCTCTATCGCCAACGCACCGGCGCAGTGCCAATGACGGTGACCTCCATCGTCTCCAACCATCTCGACGCCCAAGACATCGCCCAAGCCAAAGGTCTGCCCTATCACCATCTGCCGGTGACCAGGGAAACCAAGGCGGAGCAGGAAAAGGCCTTGTTGGCTTTGGTTGAGGAAGAACGCGCCGATCTGGTGGTGCTGGCGCGCTATATGCAAATCCTGTCCGACCGCACCGCCAATGCCCTGTTCGGCAAAGCGATTAACATCCATCATTCCTTCCTGCCCAGCTTCAAAGGCGCAAAACCCTATCACCAGGCGTTTGATCGGGGTGTTAAGCTGATCGGTGCCACCGCCCATTATGTGACCCCGGACCTGGATGAAGGGCCGATCATCGAACAGGCGGTGGAGCGGGTCACCCACTCCGACAGCCCCCAAGCGCTCACCCGTATGGGTCGGGAAATCGAAGCCCGGGTGCTGGCCCGCGCCGTTAAATGGCATCTGGAAAGCCGGGTCTTGCTCAATGGCACAAAAACCGTCGTCTTCCCCTAACGCCTCCCTCCCCGACCCGCTGAGTCCGCCGGGTCCGCTGGCGCTCAGCACATCGCGCCGGGACGCACTGGCGATCCTCGGCCTTGCCGGAGCCGTCTTGACCACGGGTCCAAAGGCGGCCTGGAGCCTGTCCAATCAGGTCTCCATCACCGAGGCTCCCCCCTGGCGGCGGATCCGCGCCAATGGCATTCCCGATCACGCCACTGGCAGTTTTCCCAATCGCGGCAATCCGAACAGCATCCGCGCCCAAAGCTATGACTTCCAACTGCCTTTGAGCCCAACCGCCAATGCCCAACCGACCCCGATGCGCACCGGGATCTCCTTTGGCGTTGCGGTCAATGGAGTGCTGTTCGATCCCTTCACGGCGGAGTTCTGGAACCGCTCCCCCCGCTCCGGCTGGGTTTATGAGGCCCTGACCGGCGGCCTCAATCTCGGGCTGGATGCCAACAATGCCCATGTCCAACCCAATGGGGCCTATCATTACCATGGCATCCCCAAAGGCCTGATCCGGCAATGGAGCCCATCGGTCCATTCCCCGATCCTTGGCTGGGCTGCCGATGGCTTCCCGATCTATGTGCTGGTCGGCTTTAGCGATCCAAGGAACCCCAATTCCGGCGCGCGCATCCTGCGCTCCAGCTGGACCCTAAAAACCGGCAACCGGCCCGGGGGCAATGAGGGACCGGGTGGGGCCTATGACGGCCGCTTCACCGCCGATTGGACCTATCAGGAGGGCCGAGGCGATCTGGACATCTGCAATGGGCGGTACTGCGTCACCCCGGACTTTCCAGAGGGCACCTATGCCTATTTCCTGACCGAGGACTTCCCGGTCATCCCCCGCTTCCATCGCGGCACCCCTATCGCGGCCTTCCAACAAGGCCAAGGCGGAGGGTCGCCCCCTGGCGGAGGGCCGCAGCATGGCGGTGGCAGCGGAATTCGAAGGCCCCCTCCGGGTGGTGGCCCCCCGCGCCATGGTCC
>JBMYTN010000098.1:0-3523 GCA_049604415.1 Rhodospirillaceae bacterium
CCTTGGGCGTTCTGTAGCGCGGCCGCACGGGCGCGCTGTTGCTGCTCATAGCGGGCGCGTTTGCGCGGATGCATGCGGACCAGGTCTGGGCCCAGCTCCTGGCCAGTGTTTGTCAGGACATCCCCGCTTTCGCTGCCTGCCATCCTGTCAAAGCCCGAGCCGCCATTGAGGGTGCCCGAGCCACCAAACAGGTCGGGCTCATAGGACGCCTCTTGATACAATGAGTTCGTGGCCGGGGGGCGCGTGGCCTGGGAGGTCGTGGCTGGGGTTTGGGCTTGGTTGGCCCTGGCCCGCTGACGTTTGTCGACCTGATAGAGGACCTCGGCGTTTTCTTTCAGGATGTCCATCAGCGGCCTCTTCTTCGGCAAGTGACTGAGGCTGTCTTCTATTTTTTGCAGGGACGGATGCAAGGTCTCCGCAGGCATCAAGCGATCAATGGCGTCGGTCAGATTTGGATTGCGCTGGAGCAGGCTTTCCCGCAGGGCGTTGTACTGGTCCTGTTCTTTGCGTTGCCGGGCGAGGTCCAGTCCGAGTTCAAAGCCGGTCAGGCCTTTGCGCAGGCTTTTTTGCAGCGGTGAGACCGGCCCTTCATCGGGATCGCCGGTGATGATGCCGTATTCATCGATGGAATGGATCAGCATGGGTTTTTTCTTGGGCATGACTTTCTCCTAAGACAGAAGTGTTGATGGGGGTGGGCATGAGAAAAGGCCTGATTTTTGTTCGGCCGTCAGACGCCGGGCGCCGTCATGTCGGAGACATGCAAAGAATGGGGCTTGGCCTCGCCCTAGGGTGGGCTTGCCGACCCGATTGGGGTCGGATACCCGGGCACGTTCGGCGCGGTATCTGCCCTTACCCCGCTTGACGGTGAAAAGGCACCGAGATCGGTTTCCACAACACTAGAATCGCGGAATTCGCTCTAACCTTCTGTATTGTCCGATTTTCGAACTGTCGAACCGGACCCGCTTCGGCTGAAAATGCGCTAGGTTGGTCCGGCTGCGAGGAAGGGGCGGGGAGCTGGATCTGGAGAGGGAGGCGTCATTTGGGTTGCATCAACCGCCAAAAGAAGCGGAGACTGTGACGCCCGGTTCATCATGCGGGAGCACGCTCATGCGCAAAATTGCTGTTGCTGCGATCAGTTTCGTCCTGCTCCTGGCTGTCACGCCTGGTGCTGCTCTTGCTGACTTTGTTGGCGAAGGACTGAGTCCGTCGGAATTGGGACCGATCCAAATTCAAGTTTTGAATTCAGCACTCGATGGGTGTTGGACCAATTCCGATGACGTCCGAAACCACGCAAAAGACCTTTTAGACCACAAAGGATATGACACTTACATTGGTTACAAGAGTAATTCTGATGGTTATACTTTTCTTATAAAAGTTAGTGCCCGCAAACATTTTGGGACCTGCGTTGGGTCTATAGATCTTTCAATTTATCGCACTTTAACATCTGGAAATATTACCGGGTCGTATCATGTCGCCAGTCTTGGCCAAACATTTGGCCAGCCCAAGGGTGTAAACGCCATAATGCTGGAACATGTGCAATCGCTTTTAGAACAAATGCCCAATGAATGATGCGATGGGTTCCCCGCTCGGTTTTGCGGAGAAAGGGCACCCGAGGCGATCCTGCTCCAAGGAAAGGGTTTTGGAGTCGTTTTTTTTGAAAAGAAAGTGTCAATGGTGTTGCACGAGCCGCCAAAAGCAGTGCCCACTCTGTGGGCCGATTCCTTGAACGGGAACACACTAATGCGCATGTTTGCTGTTGCTGCAATCAGCTTTGTCTTTTTTCTGGTCGTGCTGCCCGCTGCTCCCTTTGCCCAAAATGTTGGCGATGGACTAAGTCCGTCAGAATTGGGGCCGCTTCATATTCAGGTTTTGAATTCAGCCAGTGACGACTGCTGGACAAATTCTGACGACGTGCGAGATTACGCAAAAGACCTATTGGAAACCAAAGGGTATGATACTTACTTTGGTGACGAAGATAATATTGAAGGGTATACGTTTTTCATAAGTGTTGTTGCGCGTCGGCATTTTGGAAACTGTGTCGGGCACATAGATCTTGTAATTTCACGAGTATTGTGGTCAGGAAATACACTTGGGCTGTATATTGTGGCCAGAGATGCACGCACATTTGCTGAGACCAATGGTGCCAACACGATACTGTTCGAACGCGTGCAAAGATTTGTAGAGAATGTTCCCAACGGGTGATTCACGGATTTGAACCACTCAGCTGGAACTATTTCGTTTGAACCTAGTCTGAAGCGGGGCCAAGCTGAGATAGAAAGGCCCCGCGAAGGCTGAGAGGTCCGCATTTTGGTTGCGCCAAAACGCTTTGAGTCGCTGCAAGAGGTTTACTTTTTAGCGTTTCGGGCTTTGGAAACGGCGGCATCTACAACTTTTGAGGCTTGTCTAGATCCAAAATCCATATATGGATTTTCGCCCTGCCAAGTGTCACGTGCTTGTTCCAGCATCTGCATGTGATAGCTGAAAGCTTCGGGTAGGGTAGCGAATTCTCCATTTTCAACCGAGTCCAAAGCGTTCCATCCGGCTTGGATCATCATGTCTCGGTCGCTCATATGTTCATTCCAGAAATTGCGCATGGCATCCCAACTGTGGGGGTTACTTGTATCCTCACCGTCTTGCGATACGGGGCGCATTCCAAAAATGAGATAAAGATTGCCATCAACATCTTCCGTGTAGAATTCACTGGGGTCCAGCCCCCTTTTAGCTGCGGCTTCCCCCGAAAAGATAGGCGCACTTGACGGGACAAAGGTGGGCCTCTTATCCGGCTTTTCTGGTCTTCCAACAACGGGTACAACGGATCCCCATGCTGTGTAATCCATGCCATAGTTGGCCCTGAGGGGATAAAGGCCATGCCCAGGGACCAAAATGTGGGGGCGGCTTCCATCGCCCCCCAACTGCTCTACGGCATCTCCGGTCAGGATTTGGTCTATCCCTGGGCGGGGGATCGGTCCTCCGAGAACTGTTCCGTCTTCGTTTGACTGAGAGGCAACGGTGGTTTCACTGTGTTGCGGTGCAGATTGTTTAAGGACACCCCCTTGATCAACGCCTGGTAAGTCAATCGCAGACTGGCCGCCTACCGCGCGCCTGGCATCAACCCCCGTCAACGGGAAGAGGCCCACACCTGGGATTTGAACATGCGGTCCTTTACCGGTGGCTCCAAGCTGGTGAGCCAACTCTTCTTGAAGGATCAAAGCGCCCCCGGACCTGAGCATGGACCCCGCAGCATTCGATTGCATCCCGTGAGGTGGCTTGCCCGTGTCCCCAAGGGTGTCATTTGTTTCTCCACCGGCAAGGAGATCCGTTCCATGGTCCCCGAACAGATCCAGATCCGAAAAAACATCAGGCGTATGAGGGGCTGACTGGTGCAAGGGATCCATCATTGGTTCCTGGTTTGATGAAAGGCCCGCGCCGGACGGGGGTGTGCTGTACCCTGCGTGGGATATGGGGCCCCCAAACAGGTCGGGCTCATAGGACGCCTCTTGATACAATGAGTTCGTGGCCGGGG
>JBMYTN010000099.1:0-512 GCA_049604415.1 Rhodospirillaceae bacterium
AACTGCCGGAAGGCACCGAGATGGTGATGCCCGGCGATAACATCGCCATGGCCGTGAACCTGATCGCGCCGATCGCCATGGATGAAGGCCTGCGCTTCGCTATCCGCGAAGGTGGCCGGACCGTGGGTGCCGGTGTGGTGGCCTCCATCAGCGAATAAGCCGATCCCAACCGGCTGCTGCCGGGCGGACCAATGCTATTGTGACAACGCCGGTTTCGAGAGAAACCGGCGTTGTTTCATTTCAGAAGGGCGGCAATGGGTGGCTAAAGGCGCATAAAAGAGTGTTTTTTAGCTGCCTGTCATGATCCCTTAAGAAACCCCTTGAAACCAACGCAGCAGGGCGGTATATCAGCCCGCTCCCGTCGGGTCGGATCGGTCCGACGGGGGTTTTTGTTCGGAGGTCCGGCAGACCTGATCCAGGACGACCTCACCGCCCCCCAGAGCGCTTTCTTGGGCTGATGCGGTGCCGTCCGGAGGGGTGTAGCTCAACTGGTAGAGCACCGGTCTCCAAAA
>JBMYTN010000099.1:522-3013 GCA_049604415.1 Rhodospirillaceae bacterium
CCCGCTCCCGTCGGGTCGGATCGGTCCGGCGGGTTTTCGTTCGGGAAGCCCTGATTGGACTGACCAGACCATCTGCCGATCTCCGGAATGATCGAGTTCAGGAGAACGGCCCGGCTGGAGGGGTGTAGCTCAACTGGTAGAGCACCGGTCTCCAAAACCGGGGGCTGCGGGTTCGAGTCCTGCCACCCCTGCCACTCCGAACAAAAAGATCGGACCGGATCCCAAGGCTCCCTCACCGATTGGCCTCGATCCTCTGCCCGACGTGGGCGGAGTGTGACGGGCAAAGGTGGTGTAACGGGTGGTGATTGGGGACCGGGCCTCGTTAAGGGTGTCGTGAAACCAAGGTGGAGCCGCAGGCATGGCCAAGACCAATCCAGGGCAGTTTGTCCGTCAGGTCCGTCAGGAGATGGCCAAGGTCACATGGCCTTCGCGCAAGGAAACCACCGTGTCCACCGTCATGGTGTTCATCATGGTCTTCCTGGCAGCGATTTTCTTTCTGTTGGTCGATTTCCTTCTGAGTGAAGGCGTCCAATTGGTGTTCGGCTTGGGAGGCTGATCTGTGGCCGCGCGCTGGTATGTAATTCATGTGTATTCCGGGTTTGAGAACAAGGTGGCCCAATCCATCCGCACCGAAGCGGTGCAGAAGGAAATGGAACATCTGATCGAGGAAGTGCTGGTGCCCACCGAGGAGGTGGTCGAACTCCGGCGCGGTGCCAAAGTCAACGCGGAACGCAAATTCTTCCCCGGCTATGTGCTGGTGAAAATGGAACTGACGGACGAAAGCTGGCACTTGGTCCAGAACGCCCCGAAGGTGACCGGCTTCTTGGGCGGCAAAGGCCGTCCCTCGCCGATCACTGAGTCCGAGGCGCAGAGGATCATCCAGCAAATGCAGGAAGGCGTGGAGCGTCCCAAGCCCTCCATTGTGTTCGACATTGGCGAGCAAGTCCGGGTCTGCGATGGACCCTTTGCCTCCTTCAACGGTTTGGTGGAGGAAGTGGACGAAGAAAAGGCCCGCCTGAAGGTGTCGGTTTCGATCTTTGGCCGCTCCACCCCGGTGGAGCTGGAATACTCTCAGGTCGAAAAATTATAAGGAATTCCTTGGCCTTTCGGTGCGAAAGGTCTGGGATCAATCGCGTGGGAGGTTGTCCCCCAAAGTCCAAGGGGAGCCGGACCACGCCCCTTCTGATCCGATAAGGTCCCCGAGATCCGGGGGCTTTGGACGATCCCTTGTTGTTGAGAAGAGGACATTATGGCCAAGAAGATCGTCGGCTATATCAAGCTGCAGATCCCGGCTGGGAAGGCGAACCCGTCTCCGCCAGTCGGTCCCGCGCTGGGTCAGCGCGGCCTGAACATCATGGAATTCTGTAAGGCGTTTAACGCCGCCACGCAGTCCATGGAACCGGGCATGCCCATTCCGGTGGTGATCACCGCTTATGGCGACCGGACCTTCACCTTCATCACCAAGACCCCGCCGGTCAGCTACTTCCTGAAGAAGGCTGCCGGTCTTCCCAAGGGATCCCAAACCCCGGGCAAGGGCACGGTTGGCAAGGTGTCCTTGGACCAGGTTCGGGACATCGCCAAGCAAAAGATGCCGGATCTGAACTGCGCGGATGAAGAAGCAGCGATGCAAATGGTGATCGGCTCTGCTCGGTCCATGGGTCTCGCGGTGGAGGAATAAGACATGGCGAAGATTGGTAAGCGCCTGACGGCCGCCCGGCAGGGCATTGATCGCAACGCTCTGTATGACCTGACCGAAGCGGTGAAGATGGTCAAAGACCGGGCCTCGGCCAAGTTCGACGAGACCGTCGAAATGTCCATCAACCTCGGCGTTGACCCGCGTCATGCGGACCAGATGGTCCGTGGCGTGGTCGAACTGCCCCATGGCACTGGTAAGACCCTGCGGGTCGCCGTGTTCGCCAAGGGCGCGAAAGCCGAAGAAGCCAGTGCTGCTGGTGCCGATGTGGTCGGTGCGGAAGATCTGATGCAAACCATCCAGGATGGCACCATCGATTTTGACCGCTGCATCGCCACCCCGGACATGATGGGTGTTGTCGGTCGTTTGGGTAAAATCCTCGGCCCTCGTGGCCTGATGCCGAACCCGAAGCTCGGCACTGTGACCATGGATGTGGCCAGTGCGGTCAAGTCTGCTAAAGCAGGCCAAGTGCAGTTCCGGGTCGAAAAGGCCGGGATCGTGCATGCCGGTGTTGGCCGGGCCAGCTTTGGCCAGGATGCCCTGCAGGAAAACATCCAGGCTTTCTTTGACGCCATCGTCAAAGCCAAGCCGTCCGGTGCCAAGGGCGCCTATGTGAAAAAGGTCGCCATCAGCTCCACCATGGGCCCTGGCGTCAAAATCAATCCGAGCAGCCTAAGCGCTTCGGCTTAATAACAAAGGGCGATGGGATGACCCATCGCCCTTTGATAAAGCGTTCAAACGGCACGCAGCCTTTTCGCGCCATAGGGCGCGGCGGGCAGTCGCCCTTGCCTCACGAGC
>JBMYTN010000100.1:0-2807 GCA_049604415.1 Rhodospirillaceae bacterium
TCTTGACCGATGCTTTGGCATCGCTCCGCGACCGACTGACCACTGGACCGCACACCCCAATCGAGAAACAGAATTGATCCTATTTGATCGGAAAGGGCTCTGACCCTGAAGAATATTTATATTTATGTGTTCTGGCCTGTCTACACGGACTTTCTTGTCAGCGCGCTGTTCTCCGGTGCGGTGGCAGGCTTCATCCTGTGGCTCTTCTTCGCTCTGGCGGACCTGCCAATAAAGCAAGACCAAGCGAGCGCGGCACAACACCCGCAGCGCCATGAGGGCTCCCCCTGAACGGCCCCCATGAACGCGCCACGCGCGCTCCCGCATAAACCGTAAAAACCGTTCAAACACAAACCGGTACCAGCATGAGATCGGCTGACCCGATGGGTCAGCCGTTGTTTTTTGTTCGCCCCTCCCCCCCCCCGTCAAAACAGGACATCGACCGATGGCAACTTTGCTTTCCATCGCAAACGCCGTTTGCGACGAAATCCAGGAGCTGCGTCCCGGCTCCGTGGTCGGCAACAACTCTGAAACCGCGCGGCGCATCCTGCGCTATGCCAACAAATCCGGCGAACGGCTGATGAAGGCCTATCCCTGGCAGCGCCTGCGCAGCTTCGCCAGCTTCACCGCCGCCAACCAGCCAGAACAAACCGGCGTGCTGCCCGCCAACTTTGACCGCTTCATCCCGGAAACCTTTTGGGACCAGACCAATCGCGACCTGATCGCCGGTCCCATGGCGGCGGTGGAATATCAATCCCGGGCCAGCCTCGACAGCAGCAATTTCATCACCCGCAAATATTATTATGCAGGCAACAGCGTCTTTGTCCTGCCCGCCCCCAGCGGCGGCGAGACCTATAGCTTCGGCTATGTCAGCAACCAATGGTGCCAAAGCAATAGCGGGACTGGGCAGGAAGAGTTCCTGGCCGACACCGATGTGCCCTTGATCGACAGCGAGCTGATGATCGCCGCCATCGCCCTGGAATGGCTGATTGCCGAAGGGCAACCCACCGCCCCGGCCATGGCGGCGCAATATGAGCAGCGCTACCACACCCTGACCCGCAATGACCGCCCGACCACCCCGATCCTGATGGCCGGGGACCTGTTCGGTGGCGGCCGCCGGTTCCAAGGCGCCCCAATGGTCGAACCCGGGGAGGCCTCCTGATGGCCCGGGCGGCTGTGCGGTCCGCCTCCGTCCCCCCTCCGGTGGGCGGCTGGAACGCCCGCGATGCCCTGGCGGAAATGCCCGCCTCGGACGCGGTTATCCTCGAAAACTGGTTCCCCGGCACCGACAGCGTCAAGCTCCGGCGCGGCTATGCCAGCCACGCCACCGGCCTGGGCGGGGCGGTGGAATCCCTGGTGCCCTATGTCGACACCAATGGCAATGCCTCCCTGTTCGCTGCCGCCGGTGGGGCGATCTATGACGTCACCAATCCTGGCTCGGTTGGGGCCGCCGTCGTTTCGGGCATGACCAACAATCGCTGGCAATGCGTGCAAAGCTCCAATATCGCCGCCACGGCCAATTTGATTATGTGCAATGGCCAGGACACACCTCGGCTCTATGACGGCTCCACATGGTCAACCGCATCGATCACCGGCCCGAGCAGCCCTCCGATCTGGTGCAATGTCCACCAAAGGCGGCTCTGGCTCGGCGAGCAAAACAGCCTCAATGCCTATTACCTCGGCTTTGACGCCATCGCGGGCACCGCCACCCCGTTTTATCTGGGCGGCATCGCCCGGATGGGCGGCTACATCATGGCCATGGGCACCTGGACCCGCGATGGCGGCGATGGAGCGGACGATGTGGCGGTGTTCCTGACCAGCGAGGGCGAGGCCATTGTCTATCAGGGCACCGATCCGGCCTCCAACTGGTCGCTGATCGGCGTGTTCCGGGTCGGACGGCCCATCGGTCGGCGCTGCATGGTCAAAATGGGGGCCGACCTGATCATGATCACCGAGGACGGCTTTGTCGCCGCAACGACACTGCTCGCCCTGGACCGCTCCCAAACCGAGGCCGTGGCGATCTCCGCCAAGATCAATGATGCGGTCAACCAGGCCGTCCGGCTCTATGGCGGCAATTTCGGCTGGGAACCCTTCGTCTATCCCAAGGGCACCCAGATGATCTTCAACGTGCCCAAAAGCGGCACCGAGGCCGATCAGTATGTCTTCAACACCATCACCCGGGCGGCCTGCAAATTCACCAACCTGCCCGCGCTCTGCTGGGGGCTGAGGGGCGACACCGCCTTCTTTGGCGATGGGGCTGGCACGGTCTGGCAGTTCGATGTTGGCGATACCGACAATGGCGCGGCCGTCATCGGCGATGCGGTCCAGGCCTTCAGTGCCTTTCGCAGCCCAGGTCAGGACAAGGCCTTCAAGCGGGTCGAGGTGGTGTTCAAATCCGTCGCCGATCCGGAGGCCGCTGTGGAGATCAACACCGACTTTGAGGTCACGACTTTCACTGCGGTCACCACCCAACAGGCCACCGGCGCGGCCCTGTGGGATGACACCCAATGGGATGTCGGGCTGTGGGGCGATGAACAGGTCTGGAAAGGCTGGCGCTCCGTGCGCGGCCATGGCCGCTATGGCTCGCTGCGGCTGCGCAGCTCGACAACGGTTGGCCGTCCGGAATGGCTGGTGACCAACTGGATGTTCACCACCGGCGGCACCCTCTAACCCCAGGCGAGGGCCTGGAGCCTTGATGCTTCCCAGCAGGGGGGGCCGTTACACATGGCTGCAACTGTAACGCCAAACGCGCGTGGGTTTCCGGCCCCAAAGGGGTCGGCAAGCCCATTGCGGGCGAGGCCAAGCCGCGC
>JBMYTN010000101.1:0-2714 GCA_049604415.1 Rhodospirillaceae bacterium
AAGTGCCTGAAATCCTAAACGTTTTCATACGCTTGAGAATTCTTCACAGGCGACTAAATGACCCCAATGACAGCGGTGGCGAAACCATGGATGGCATTACCGTCGCCACGGCCCGACGCCATGGCTATAGCGGGCCGATGCGCGATATGCCCGAACAAGTGAAATGGGACATTTACCAGTCCGAATTCTGGTACGGGCTCCGGTTGGATGATGTGGAAACCCTGTCGCCCAAGCTGGCGGAGGTCTTGGCTGATATCGGCGTCAATATGGGAACCGTCCGCGCCGGACAATTCTTGCAACGGGCGCTCAATGTACTGAACCGGGGCGGACGCGACTTTTCTGACATCGATGTCGACGGCGCGATCGGTCCCATGACCCTTTCGGCGCTGCGCAACTATGCTGATCGCCGCTTTCCTGACAAAGGCGAGGCGGTGTTGTGCATGGCCATTATGGGGCTCAAGGCGGCGTTTTATGTCGAGCTGTGTGAACGGCGCCCCAAGGATGAACGCTTCGCCTATGGTTGGCTTAGAAACCGCGTCGTACCCTTCACATCAATGGCTTAGGAGAAGTTTTTGATGCGCTCTCGCAAGCCGTGGTACCTGTCCAAAACCATCTTGGGCCTCGCCGTCGCCGCGATATGTCAAATCCTGGAAACGACCATTGGCTTTGCTGTTCCTGATGAACAGACCCAGGCCGTTATGACCGAAGGCCTGCTCAGCGCCATTGAAACGGGCCTGGGACAAGCTCAAGCCCATGGTTTGTTGACGGGCATTACGGCCGGGGCTTTGGCCTTTGCCGGTTATGGCCGGATCCGGGCCCAGACCATCCTCACCAAGTCATACGGAACGGATAGACCATGTTGAAACTGACCGCCGTCCGGGATTTGTTGTTGGCCGCACCCTATGCCATTGACCCGACCAAACTCCAGGTCTTGTCGGAGGAAGGGCGTTTGACCCGCGTGGAGGGCGATGATCCGGCCCTGCAGGATTTTGCCATTGCCTATTCCGGCAAGATTATCCTGACCGACTATGCTGGTGATGCTTTGGAGCTGCTCTGGGATCTGGTGCAATGGCATCAGACCATTGAACCTGGCGCACCATCCGACAGCTTGTCATTCACGGCGGAATTGACCGACCAAGCGGTCTGGACCCTGGAGATTGCAATCGCATTGACGGAGACCTTGGTGGTCGACAGCAGCCAAGGCAGCACCACCCTGACCCACGCCCAGGAACGGGATGCCCGGGCCTTTGACATGACCGCCTTGTTCCCGGATCTGCCAGCAACCTAGGCCGTAAACTCATAAACGGAACGGATTTTGGGAGGTGTTAAAACACTGGAAGAACAGGAGGGAAAACGCAGGAAATGTGGTGCATTTTCAAGGTTTTCCGACGCATTCGTCCGGTGTTTTCACCCTCTCCAAAGGACTGCAAATTGGCGTCATCCTATGGCGTTAAGGGATCTTGACCGGGCCACCAGCCCGATCTTCGACCCTTGCCTGATAGGATCCGGAGCGTTTTCAGCCGAAGTGGGTCCGGTTCGGCGGTTCGAAAATGCGACAAACTATAAGATTAGCCAATTTAGCAGCCAAAAACGTCCCGTTTATGAGTCTACGGCCTACACGCCCATGCCCCTCGTAATTGGCCCAACCTTTTGATTTGTTACCCATTCGAACCACCGCACCGGATCCACTTCGGCTGCAAACGCTTCAGATTGAATTGACTCGATTACCGGGGTCTGTGGGTGCATAGTCTTCGCTCAAACGCGCAGCGAGGGGCATTGCGAACATGGTTACCGCATTGGCATCGGTTTCTTTTTTGATCTTTTTGCTTGGCGCAGCAGTCATTTGTGATCAAAGACGCCCTCCCGTAAGAGAAACTAGACCGCACTGTTCCGCGACTCCAAATTGTTGCTGTTCCAGGGGTTTAAGCATTGCCTTGTTCGCTTTTTTGTCTGTCGGAATTCTCGGTCCTCAAAGCGTTTCTGCAACAACACCAAGTCAATTAAGTTTGGGGGATCGGCTCGCCAAAGAGAAAGTTGGCGTTGAGTCACATCTTCGGAGCCCATATTCCGCTGCAGGGTCTTCGCAGTCCCTTCTGCTGCCGATTGCGGACACTCAGTCCAGTCGAAGAACACTTGGTGTATCGCTTGAAACGCTTCAGGAGGTCTTGAGCAAAAAAGAAGCTGGCCGGTTTATCACCTCCCTCGACAGCAGCGGCCAGGCCCGCCATATGGCGGCCCACGGGTCCACCGTGATGGTCGCAGAAGGGGACCAAACGGATCTGTCCAGTTTCGATGCGGTTATTCCCGTTGCCGGACAAAGCCAAGAACAGATCCAAGCCAAAGTTTTGCTGATGATGGCGCTGGTGAAGGCTTTTGATCCGACATGGGAGGATTCCGTGGCTTGGATCGGGAACACGGCTGTCACAGCAGGGGGAACCATCACCCGGAATGGGTTGGTGTTCAGCTTGACCCAGTTGCAAGACGCCCAAGCGTGGAGTTTGAAAGTCAATCCGGTGGCATCAGACCCGGCCCCTGTCGTCGCAGAGCGCAAAGAAACCCCTCCAGCAAACACCCTTGGCATTTCCCTCACAGATCTTCGAGCCTATGCCAAGGTTGCAAAATTAAGAAATTTCTACTGGTACTGGGAAGATGATGGACGACCTGCTGGTTATCAGTTTGAGGGTGGTGCCACCCTGCTGAGGGCCATTGGGAAG
>JBMYTN010000102.1:0-2443 GCA_049604415.1 Rhodospirillaceae bacterium
GGCGTTTCCGTATTGCTTCCGTCAGGGGCGTGGGTCGGAGATGGGTCGGGAGCAGGATCGGGCAAAAGCACAGCCGCCAAACTTGTCGTTTGTAACCAACGCTGCAAATGGCTCCAATCCGGGGTTGGGCCGCTGACCACGGTTTCCCATTCCAACCTTTGGCGCAAACCCGCCAAGCCGCCGGGTTCGGGCTCGCTGCCTTTCAAGGTCATGACCTGTTTGCGGCCTTCCTGACGCACCCGCAGGCTATAGCCAGCCTGGCGAAAAACCTGATCTGGCGTGTCAAAATAGATCGAACGCAGCTTGCGCGCGGCGGGTTTGCGACCCGATGCGGTGCGCATAAGGGGCAGGGCGAGAACCGCATCCAGAGCCTCTAGGGACCCTGAAAGCTTCAATTCCTGTTCCTGAACGCCCAAAGCGGTCATACGGTTTTGCTCCTATTGGTGTCATTGCAGGCATCTGGTGTCCACTGTCACAGGCCTGAAACGCCAATATAAGAGCAATGAATGTGACATGGAATTGTAACATTATGAAGATTTGAGCCCTGGCCTTGTTCCTGTGTGGCTTTGGTGACTTGTTAAGGAAATGATGGCTTTATGGGATCACGAATGATCAGGAGTCGCCCCGATGCAGGACAGCTGGAGCTGGGCGGGGCGCATGGAGGATATGATGGTCTCACAGTGGGCTTTTCCCCGGAAAGCAGCTTTGGCGCTGTTGGCGGGCCTCGCCCTGTCCGCCTGCGAAGGGGCGGCTGGAGCCGGTGGCGGTCTGCAATTTGGCCAGACCACGGAAGAGCGAGGCCAACAAGAGGCTGATTTGGCGCTGGCGGCCCTGGCCAAAGGCGACTATCCGACAGCGGAACGCCATGTGACGGCTTCGCTTCAGGCCGACCAACGCAATCCCTATGGTTTGCTGGCTGCCGGGATCCTCTATCAAAACACCGGACGGACCGCCGAGGCCGCGCGGGCCTATCAGGACATTATGGCCCTGCGGCCGCAGCAACTGGCTGCCGTCGGCACATGGTTCCGGCAGCGTCCGCAAACCATCACCGATATTGCCGCCTCCAATCTCGAAATCCTGTCATTGCTGCCCAATGCGGGGGCGGAAACCATGGCCGTGGCCAATGCGGCCAATCCAAGTGCCGGAGCGGGCGGCGAGGGTCAGATGATGGCCAAGGAGATGATGGGGCCTGATGGCTTACCGACCACGGTGATGTCCGATGGAGCGTCTGGCGCGCCGAGCATGATGAGTGGTGCCGTTGAACCGATGACCTTGACCATGGCCGGGGACCGCAATCGGGTGATGCGCTTTGCCATTCTGGAGGGTCTGCTGCGGGAAGGCCTGATCACGGCCAATGAATACCGTCCACGCCGGACCTCCAATCTGGGTGCGTTGTTGTTGATGACCCAACCGCCGCCCGCTGCTGGGTTGGAGCGTGACACCCCGTCTATGGATCAGGTCACCTCTCGGCTGCGGGCTTTGCGGACCACTTTTGAGAATAAGGAAATCACGGCGGACCAATATGCGGCTGAAAGGTTGCGTATTTTGGAAAACCTGTTGCCAGCGGCGTCCATTCCTCGAGCCGGGCCGGTGCCGCCGCCGAGTGACTTGCGGGTCGCAGCCGATATGGAGGAACGCATTCGAGCAATCCGCAGCCGGGGCTTAATCACCGAACAAGAGCTGGCTGGCGAAGTTGGTGCGATCCAAAATGCGGCGCGTGGTATCCCCAGTGCGGCGATGGCCCAAGGCGGCGGCCAAGGGGGTGGGATTGGTCGATCGACCGGCGCGCTGGTTGGGGCGCATCTTGCGTCCTACAAGTCTGATGCCATGGCGATGAAGGGTTGGGAGGAGATGCGCAAGCGCTATCCGGAGCTGGGTCAATTCCAACCGGCCATGCGGGCTGTCCAGGTCCAGGGCAAAGGCACCTTTATCCGCCTGGTGGCCCAAACCAATGATGCTGCCAGCTTGTGTCGCAGCCTGAAGGGCAAGGGCTTAAACTATTGTATGCCAGTGCGTTACTAGGGCGTTCGCTGTTTGACCGGCGGTAGCGGTTGATTGCGGCTTGATGGGAAAAAAGTGACAGCTTTCTGAAAAAAAAGTCTTGCCGCCCCTAGGGGTGCATCCCTATATTCGTCGTCCGTTCAGCGCAACGGACATCAGCGGCCAAACGGAGACTGCTTTGCCATGACGTCGGAGACGACGCCGTGACGGGGCTCTTGGTCTCTTCGCAGCGACCCTGATGCGGCGCCAAGCGGTCTCAAAATCGATCGGATGCTTTTTTGTAAAAAAGGAGTTGACCGGTTCTGAGAAGGGGGGTAGAACGCCGCCCTCGCCGACGGAGACTGGGTCGAACGGGTTGTTCGATTTGGGGTTCGAAGGCGGATTAAAAAAGGGTTAAGTGGTTTATTTGTTTAGTCCTTTTACTGCTGTTTGACATCGTGAA
>JBMYTN010000103.1:0-1115 GCA_049604415.1 Rhodospirillaceae bacterium
GACCGGTGCAAATCCTGGAGATCGTAGAACCCCTGCCCTGGAATGATATCGCACCTCAGCCCGCCTTCTTCACCGAAGACGTCATCGCCTTTGCCGCGATGACCCGGCAACAGTTTGAAGCCTTCCGGCCCCATTCCCGGGAGTTTGGCGACGGTCGGGGCATGGAGGGTTTTCTGACCGATTTGACCGGTGGCGGCCATGTTCGCTTACAGCTCTATGCCTATGACATCCGCAGCCGAAAAACCTATTGGGTGAGCCACTATTCCCAGCTTTGTTACAACCAGGACACTGGCGACTTCCTGATGCAAACCGGATATCACGGCCCGGACCAACCCTATGTTGGTCAAGCTTGGCAGTTGAGTATCATTGCCAATCCAACATTACACCAGCCTTCCCGGCCAAGTGGCCCTGACGAAGTCTTTGTCAATTGTCGCTATCAAAAAAAACCCACGGCAATTCCAAAAGATATTCCCGGCATTGGAATAGGTTGGAACTTCCCCTTACCAAACCAAGATGGCCGTTTTGTCCGGAATCCGGACCTGAATGTGGCCGCAGCCTTTGATTTTACGGGGCGAGAACTATTCCGAATAACCAAACCGTTTCCCATCAGACCCCTGACGCAGGCCAATTATGATGGCAGCTATACCATCCAAGATGCGCGGATGGCTCCGATGTCCAATTTGTTTCCAGATCCTGTAACTGGGAAAATGCGGCCAGCTCCAGAGTATTGGCGCGCGTCCAATTGCCTGTGGTTTATGCGCTTTCGGGTCGATGGATCACGCAGCGAAGGCTGCTACCCTTTCGTGCCCGACGGCATCGGTGCGGTCACAATGAAAACCGGCACCCTGTTTGAGGCCCACGATTTGGAGCGCAGACCCAACCTTGAGGTGGCCGGGATCTATTGGCTGCCAGAAAACGCAGACACCCCGGTCCGCGTGCTCATCGGTGAAACAACCCGCGTCCGATATGAGTTTCCGGTCTCGCGGTCCGGATGCCGAACCGCTTTTCCCTTCCGTCAACCCCAATCCTCCTTACCGGGCAAGAGCCGTAAATCCGGTCTCGCTCCCGCAAGGTTCATCATCCTCGATGTCTGTGGCGGCTTGTGACCTCAGACC
>JBMYTN010000104.1:0-835 GCA_049604415.1 Rhodospirillaceae bacterium
GAACCTGCTACACTCCGCGCTGCCGATCATTGATCAACACCAACGCTGTAGCTGCCGACCGAAATCGAACCTGCTACACTCAGAGCAGCCGGACCCATCCCTCCCATCCGGCTGTAGCTGCCGACCGAAATCGAACCTGCTACACTTGGGAAGCAGCGTGTGATTACTGGTGCAGCGCTGTAGCTGCCGACCGAAATCGAACCTGCTACACTCCTGTATCTAAGGGCCAGGTTTCCGTCATAGCTGTAGCTGCCGACCGAAATCGAACCTGCTACACTGACCGCGCGCGGGTGGCGCACCCCGTCCCTGCTGTAGCTGCCGACCGAAATCGAACCTGCTACACTGGACGCCGAGGCGCAAGCCAAGATCCAGGCGCTGTAGCTGCCGACCGAAATCGAACCTGCTACACTTGATGGTTTGCTTGCAGGCCTCAAAGGTGGGCTGTAGCTGCCGACCGAAATCGAACCTGCTACACTACACCAGGGCCTTGCCCGCCCGCGTCGCGGGCTGTAGCTGCCGACCGAAATCGAACCTGCTACACTCGACACCAAATCCTTCACCGTTTTCGCAACGCTGTAGCTGCCGACCGAAATCGAACCTGCTACACTGGGACTCCCGATTCCGCCCTTAAAATCAAGGTTTTAAGGGCGGTTTTGGGTGTTCGATTCGTGAAAAAAGGCCCTCAAAATAGGGCCAATTGACTCGGTTTTTGCTCATTCGCGCTGGGAATCTTGCCCGTATAATTGCGCATCTGGCCCATTTGTTTGTCGGTAATAAACAGGATCGAGACCGAGCCCTCCTTGGGCACCCGTTTGGCGATCCGGTCCGCGCAGGC
>JBMYTN010000105.1:0-758 GCA_049604415.1 Rhodospirillaceae bacterium
GGTGTTGATCAATGATCGGCAGCGCGGAGTGTAGCAGGTTCGATTTCGGTCGGCAGCTACAGCCTGGCCACCTTGTCCAACTCCCGCCCGTTGAGTGTAGCAGGTTCGATTTCGGTCGGCAGCTACAGCGTTGTCATCGAGCGCTCTCACGAGCGCAGGAGTGTAGCAGGTTCGATTTCTGTCGGCAGCTACAGCCCGGAGAGCTCGAGCCAACCTTCTTCTGGAGTGTAGCAGGTTCGATTTCGGTCGGCAGCTACAGCACCTTTCGGGAATGCCGCGCATTGCTCGATAGTGTAGCAGGTTCGATTTCGGTCGGCAGCTACAGCTGTGTTACCTGCGCATCCTGGGCGTGAAGAAGTGTAGCAGGTTCGATTTCGGTCGGCAGCTACAGCGCGGGAGCGGTATGCCATGCCAGCGTAAAAAGTGTAGCAGGTTCGATTTCGGTCGGCAGCTACAGCCAACTGGACATCATCTCAAATTCCGCCCGAAGTGTAGCAGGTTCGATTTCGGTCGGCAGCTACAGCTGATCTGTCAGGTCACCCGCTATGTTGCTAAGTGTAGCAGGTTCGATTTCGGTCGGCAGCTACAGCCTGGGTCCAGTGGTGGGACGAGATGGCCCGAGTGTAGCAGGTTCGATTTCGGTCGGCAGCTACAGCCCGTGGTGAAACTGTCCGGACATGTCTAGAGTGTAGCAGGTTCGATTTCGGTCGGCAGCTACAGCCTGGTCACCCTCAACAAGACGCCGCCCCAGAGTGTAG
>JBMYTN010000106.1:0-739 GCA_049604415.1 Rhodospirillaceae bacterium
CTCAGAATTTGGGGTCCAGCCGCAACTCAAAGGAATAGTTTTCACAGCCGATTTGCAGTGTAGCTGCTCAGAATTTGGGGTCCAGCCGCAACTCAGTCACTATGCGGTTATGCTGCAGGAATAGTGTAGCTGCTCAGAATTTGGGGTCCAGCCGCAACATGATCAGGGTTGCATCCACCATCCGCCCGAGTGTAGCTGCTCAGAATTTGGGGTCCAGCCGCAACGGCCCCATCACTGAAACGCTCTGATAACGCAGTGTAGCTGCTCAGAATTTGGGGTCCAGCCGCAACTCACCGGAACGCTCTCGCTGGTCACCTCAAAGTGTAGCTGCTCAGAATTTGGGGTCCAGCCGCAACTGCCCGCCGACAAAGGTGACGCCTTTGACAAGTGTAGCTGCTCAGAATTTGGGGTCCAGCCGCAACATCTAAAAGACTGTTCGGAGTTGGTTACCAAGTGTAGCTGCTCAGAATTTGGGGTCCAGCCGCAACCAGTCCGCTCCGAAGTAAAACCGGACACCTAGTGTAGCTGCTCAGAATTTGGGGTCCAGCCGCAACTGGTAGGGTTGGGTAGCCTTTTGGAAGAGAAGTGTAGCTGCTCAGAATTTGGGGTCCAGCCGCAACTCCCGAGCATCCGGATCCCGCTGATCAGGAGTGTAGCTGCTCAGAATTTGGGGTCCAGCCGCAACTGAAGAACTGGCCAAAAGCTTGGGCGTTCCAGTGTAGCTGCTCAGAATTTGGGG
>JBMYTN010000107.1:0-674 GCA_049604415.1 Rhodospirillaceae bacterium
CAAATTCTGAGCAGCTACACTGACGCGCCGTCTCCTGCGCCTTGCGCATCAGTTGCGGCTGGACCCCAAATTCTGAGCAGCTACACTATCCCCGTAATTGATCCACAGGGTTCCGCTGTTGCGGCTGGACCCCAAATTCTGAGCAGCTACACTGCACCAAGCCATTGTTCGAGCGGAAATTGTGTTGCGGCTGGACCCCAAATTCTGAGCAGCTACACTGCCTCTGGTAACGGGCTGGCGTTCGGTTGGGTTGCGGCTGGACCCCAAATTCTGAGCAGCTACACTCCAACTTTGGGAGTTGGACAGCACCCCGGCGTTGCGGCTGGACCCCAAATTCTGAGCAGCTACACTCGACTTGTGTATCACTTACTCGTGGGAGAAGTTGCGGCTGGACCCCAAATTCTGAGCAGCTACACTTGAAATGCGATGCGATGTCTGGACGGACAAGTTGCGGCTGGACCCCAAATTCTGAGCAGCTACACTCTTTCAAAGCCTTGTCCAGTTCTTGTGCCAGTTGCGGCTGGACCCCAAATTCTGAGCAGCTACACTGCTGCGAAGCGGTTCTCTTTATCAGCGGACGTTGCGGCTGGACCCCAAATTCTGAGCAGCTACACTTTTCCGGATATTGGTCCGGTTCCCACCAATGTTGCGGCTGGACCCCAAATTCTGAGCAG
>JBMYTN010000108.1:0-625 GCA_049604415.1 Rhodospirillaceae bacterium
GTCCAGCCGCAACTAGAAACGGGGTTATTTGGGCGGGTAGTGCAGTGTAGCTGCTCAGAATTTGGGGTCCAGCCGCAACCAGTGGTCGCCATCACCCAGCAGGGTGCGCAGTGTAGCTGCTCAGAATTTGGGGTCCAGCCGCAACCGAACCATCAGCCTGTGAAGAAACACTTCGAGTGTAGCTGCTCAGAATTTGGGGTCCAGCCGCAACACAATGCGCGCCAAACTCAGGGACGCATCCAGTGTAGCTGCTCAGAATTTGGGGTCCAGCCGCAACTGGAGCCTGGGCGCTTCCCAAATTCCCGCGAGTGTAGCTGCTCAGAATTTGGGGTCCAGCCGCAACCCATAAAGTTTCCGAATGATAAGCAAACGGAGTGTAGCTGCTCAGAATTTGGGGTCCAGCCGCAACTCCAGCGGGGCCGTGCCCACCTTTTTGAAGAGTGTAGCTGCTCAGAATTTGGGGTCCAGCCGCAACGATCCCAGACTCCGGCAGCGCGACCCGCCCAGTGTAGCTGCTCAGAATTTGGGGTCCAGCCGCAACTAGGCAGTAAAGCTATTAAATATGCATCTTAGTGTGTCGACCGTGAAGATTGCTGATCAAGCGGAGAGATAGAGGCGCTGATCA
>JBMYTN010000109.1:0-624 GCA_049604415.1 Rhodospirillaceae bacterium
GATCAGCGACTGGGGTGAAGTCGTAACAAGGTAGCCCTAGGGGAACCTGGGGCTGGATCACCTCCTTTCTAAGGATGTTTCTAGCAACTTAAGCTTGCTTTTGTTCGTGAAACACTTAGCAGATTGGCAAACAAAGCCGATCATATATCGAACCGGACTGTCCTCATATCTCTTCAGCATACATCAGACCTACCGGTCTGTACTGGGTCGGTAGCTCAGGTGGTTAGAGCGCACGCCTGATAAGCGTGAGGTCGGAGGTTCAAGTCCTCCTCGACCCACCATTAACGCGTCTATTTTAGGATATGGCGTTTAGGGGGCCTTAGCTCAGATGGGAGAGCGCCTGATTTGCATTCAGGAGGTCAGCGGTTCGATCCCGCTAGGCTCCACCAAACACCGCCTTGCATCTATTGATATGTGCGATCAGATCGCTAAGAGCCAATTTGGTTTTTAGCCGTCCGATTGGACGTTTGCTCCTTTGGAGCGTTTGACATCGTTTAGAGAGATACAGTTACTTTGAAAGCAATTTCGAAGTAACAATCAACACTGTTTGATGCCCCGAGTATGGGTTGCATCTCAGTTTGGTGATGCAGATTATATCTGCGGATAGCTTTTGGATTTGGCCTT
>JBMYTN010000110.1:0-614 GCA_049604415.1 Rhodospirillaceae bacterium
CTGTAGCTGCCGACCGAAATCGAACCTGCTACACTTTGGCGCATGGGCGTCCGCAAGCGGTACCCGCTGTAGCTGCCGACCGAAATCGAACCTGCTACACTGACGAGAACTATGACGATGCCAATGAGCCCGCTGTAGCTGCCGACCGAAATCGAACCTGCTACACTGGTGACCGATCTGTTTCGTACTGGGGTCAGGGCTGTAGCTGCCGACCGAAATCGAACCTGCTACACTTGGCAAAATGGATTGCAAAGTCGTCCAGTAGCTGTAGCTGCCGACCGAAATCGAACCTGCTACACTCCGCGCCAATATCGACTTCAAGGGAAAGGGGCTGTAGCTGCCGACCGAAATCGAACCTGCTACACTCGGCCTGCTCACCACTCGCTGCCGTATCCTGCTGTAGCTGCCGACCGAAATCGAACCTGCTACACTCACACCATCCTTGCCTCGCCACTGCGGACCGCTGTAGCTGCCGACCGAAATCGAACCTGCTACACTGGTGGCGCGGGCACCAGCACCGCGTTTTCCGCTGTAGCTGCCGACCGAAATCGAACCTGCTACACTAAAAAACTGGCTGGAGACATCGGCCAAGGGGCTGTAGCTGCCGACCGAAA
>JBMYTN010000111.1:0-553 GCA_049604415.1 Rhodospirillaceae bacterium
TCGTTGATTAACTGCGCATCCGGTACGCCATCGCCCTCGGTGCTGAGCACCACGACCAGCACCACCCCCGGCGTGGGGCTGGACACGTCCACATCCTTGACGGTGGGGCTGGCCGACATGGCATGGAACACATAAGCCCCAACAGGCCCCGCCGTGGTGAAGCCCTCCAATGCCAGCTGCGTGCGCTGGCGCAGACGCGCATCGGACTCGTAAACCGCGGGCGTCGGTGGGCTGGTGCTGTCGTCGGCAGGCGTGACGATCTGTCGCTCAACACCAAAACCAGCCGCGTAATGATCCAGATCGGTACCGCTGGCAAAGGCCAGCAACACCGCTTTGACCCGGTCATTCGCCTGCTGACGCAATACCACTTCCCGCTGCGCGCAGACTTCCAAGACTTTCAGCACCGGATCGGACTCGACCGTCGCATCCCAGTCGGGTTGCAGGATCTGATAATCCGCGACCATGGCAGCCAGGATCGTTTCAAAATCCAGCGTTTCGACGCTGTCCGGCGGGGACAGTGATGGGAGGTCGATGGCGGTGTGGCTACTCACAA
>JBMYTN010000112.1:0-535 GCA_049604415.1 Rhodospirillaceae bacterium
TCTAAGCGGGAAGCCCCCCTCAAAACAAGGTATCCCTGAGGGCCGTGGAAGACCACCACGTCGATAGGCCGGAGATGTAAGCATGGTAACATGTTCAGTTGACCGGTACTAATGGCCCGATAGGCTTGATTTGAACCAGTAATAGTCAGACTATTACAATCCAATCAAAGTCATACATAAAACCCTGACTTGGACTGATGTTATTTATTCGGTTTGGTGGCCATAGCACGAGTGAAACACCCGGATCCTTCCCGAACCCGGCCGTTAAGCACCGTCGCGCTGATGGTACTGCATCTTAAGGTGTGGGAGAGTAAGTCACCGCCAAACCTAATAAATAACATCAATGTATCTCTCTACGATGACAAAACCCTCATGACGCGGGATGGAGCAGCCCGCTCAACTGGTCGAACCCTCCACTGGAGGCTTCTTAAACCAGCTTCGCCTCGTCAGGCTCATAACCTGACCAAGCAATACGCTCCAAAGGACGCGGGATGGAGCAGCCCGGTAGCTCGTCAGGCTCATAACCTGAAGGTCG
>JBMYTN010000113.1:0-533 GCA_049604415.1 Rhodospirillaceae bacterium
GCCGCACTCAATTTCGCATAAAATAGTCCTTCAGGACTTGAATAACTTGTGATGAACGCGGTGAGCGGTGCTGCGTTGGCGGCTGTTAAATTTATGGTCCAAAAGGCCTCATTCCACGCTAGGATGATATTGAGTAGAACCGTTGACGCGATCCCAGGAATTGCCATGGGTGTAAGGACGTAAAGAATTTCTTCTTTTAAAGTTGCCCCATCCATTCTTGAAGCTTCCAAAATCTCACCTGGGATTTCCTTGAAATAGGTGAACAGCATCCAAATGATTATTGGGAGATTGATTAGTGTGAGGACCAGCACAAGCCCAGTGCGAGTGTCCAACAGGCCGAAATCTCTGAACAAAAGATATATTGGCACCAACACGCCTACCGGTGGCAACATCTTGGTAGATAACATCCACATCAGAATGTTCTTTGTGTGTTTAGATGGTACGAAAGCCATCGACCACGCAGCCGGAATTGCGAGACATAGACCTAGGAACGTAGAGCCAAGCGAGATCGTTACAGAGTTCAAGAAATGTTT
>JBMYTN010000114.1:0-508 GCA_049604415.1 Rhodospirillaceae bacterium
AGCGTGCCGTCGGGCGCGGGGGTGAGCCCTCCGAACATGGGGGGCAGGCCGTCGGCCTCGCCGTACTCGCTCAGGCTGGCGGCGGCGGCGGCGGCGGCGGCCTCGGCGCCGTCCTCGCCGCTCTCCTCGAATACGAGCAGGCGCGTCTTGCCGTCCGCGCCCGGCATCGTCGCCGCGACGCGCCTGGTTAGGGTAAGGGTTAGGGTTAGGCTCGAGCCGCCGCGGCGCGCCGCCGCCGCGTCGAGCTTGTCATCGATCTGGGCCTGCTTAGGGTTGGGGTTAGGGTTGGGGTTGGTGGCGAGCACCACGGCGTGCACGGCCTCGAGCACGGGGAGGGTGGCCAGGCCGTCGGTGTCGCCGTGGAACGAGGCGAGCACGTACTTGCGCCCGCCCGCCTTGCCGGCGGCAGTCAGCACGAGCAGGTCTCCGCTGGCGACCTTGCCCTTGGCCTCTGTGCTCAGCGCGGCCATCGCCTGGTTAGGGTGAGGGTTGGGGTTAGGGCTCGCAT
>JBMYTN010000115.1:0-501 GCA_049604415.1 Rhodospirillaceae bacterium
CCGCTTTGATCAAGGAAGATGATGCGCTCCGGGAGAGCTACGGCCTGCTAACGTCCATCCCAGGTCTAGGACCCCAGTCCGCAGCCATCTTGCTTGCTGAAATCCCTGACTTCCGGGCATTCAGCCACAATAAGCAAATCACTGCTTTCGTTGGGCTTAATCCACAAGACCATCAATCTGGGAGTTCAGTTCGGGGTCGCCCGCGTATAAGTAAAATCGGCAACGCCAGAGTACGAGCGGTTTTATACATGTGTGCGTTGTCAGCACGTCATCACAATCCAACTTTGAAGGCTTTCGCCGACCGCCTTAAGGATGCAGGAAAGCCCCCTAAGGTCGTCCTTGTCGCTGTTGCCCGTAAGTTGCTCGTCCTGTCTTATGGTGTCATGAAAACAAAACGGGCATTCGAAGCAACTTGACTTCCAACACGGTATCTCAGACGCCGGGCACCTCCGGCTTGGCTTACGGCGCCATGGGGCGCCGGACCCGCAGTCGCGGGTCTTG